>JAYSZJ010000001.1:0-183671 GCA_043738115.1 Rhodoferax sp.
GCCTGGTGAAAACCTTACAAAAGGCGTATGCACGCTACGAAGAAATGGCTCAAAAAGAGCGAGCACCATCCGCCACAAAGTGAAATAGCACGCTCTCGATAAGAGTGCTCGTTAGCGCGAAGCTGTGTTGATGCTGACGCATTTTTGATCCACATGCCGCGATTTCACTGGCCCAGTCTTGCACGCCAATATCGTTGCTGCCCATCGCTAGCGGCCAAATGAAGGAATGCATTAGCTATGCATTTAGTAGCTACTCTCGCATATTAGACGGGGGCTCGAGGCCGATTTGGTGCATGAGCACCTCTGAATGCGGTCACCCGACCCCAAAATCGGTATGCTGACGCTTATCCATTGCGGTCTACATCAACGGCCAGCCCATGGTGCGGACCAGTGACCGGGCGCACATGAATACCAAGAAGCCCTGAGCGATATTGATGCATGGCCAAGCCCACTAAATCACACACTCCAGCGGCACCTGCGCCATCATGGTGATGGCGGGCACATACGGCGCGGCCATGCACAACGGCAAGGAATGGGTCAACCCGGTTGATCTGCCAGAGCTGTATCGGCAGTATGGCAACAAGTGAGGCTCGGGAGTCTGCCGCCCTGGCCTGGCCTGGCCGCCGGGGGATCGGGCCATGGGCTGGTGCGTGTATTGGCTCAAGCCCGAGACACCGCCGGCCTTGGCTGTGGCCGCTTGGCCTGATCGGCCCAACGTACAGAAATCGCCCTTTCTTGAGGGCACCTCTAAATAGAATAGACCATCGACACGTCCACCACACAGAATGACACACCCCAACAACGAACGCCTGCGCACGCTCTTGGACGCCTCCGGTCTCAAACGGATCACGGCCTATAGCTTATTCAATCACGAACTCAAACCCAGCATGAGGCCGGACCCCTCATACGCGTTGTACGACACATTCAACAGCTGGCTGGCGCACCCCGAAGCTAAGCATTGGCAGCCCATGCCATCAGATTACCTGGAGCATGCAGAGCAAGTATTGGGGCAGCTGGCGTCTAACGCCCAATCCAGGATGAGCGTGCCTGATTTTCTTGCCCCGTTCAGCCAAGAACTTGAATCATTCAGGCGTGAGTACATCCACATCGAGCCGACAGAGGTCGATCCCAGCAACAACCATGATGACTATCACATCGAGCGAGCCGTGTTGGATGTTCACGTCAGCAAATTTTTGGGCAAACCGTATTGGCCCAAAGCCATGGACTACCCTAGACGCGCCCGTGATGGCCGCCCCATGATTTTGGTGGCCCAAATCAATTTCTCCGAGGTGCCTCCGCTTGAGGACTTTCCCCGCTCGGGAGTGTTGCAATTGTTTGTTTGCGCAGGTGACGATGATTTTTTGGATTGGGGGCGCAAAAAAGGCAACCACCGCATCATCTTCCACGAGAAGATCGACGAAGATTGTCTCCTCGACTTTTCGTTTTTAACACCGCACCTGTTTCAGGATAGTCCCGTCGTAACGGAAGCCGCATTGGCTTTTTACAAGCGCGTTGAATACGGGGGAGTCAACGATTTCAACTTTACTTTCAGTGCGTGCTGTGACAATACAGGGGATGACGAGCCAGAACTGCAAGAGTTTTTGGATCATCTGCTTGGGACCGGGATAGATCCAGAGCTCTATGAAGAGTTTTTAGAACAGTTTTCGCCTGAGCAACAGACCCTGATTCAACAGGAATTATTGGGTGGAAGAGGCGAGAAAATTGGCGGCTATGCGGACTTCACCCAGAGGGATCCGAGGGAATGCGAACAAGACCGATTTGGTTTGGGCGTAGCAACCCAACATGATGACGTCCTGGTGCTGCAAATTGATGGTTTCAGAGAAGCGTTTCATGCAGGAACGGGGCATATTTTCATAGCGCCTCAAGCGCTGCGCGACCGGGACTTTTCAAAAGCCTATTTGCACCACGACAACACATAGCTGTGACGTGGGCCGAAGAGTCACCAAGACCGACACCTTCGGCACAACAACTTTCGCCTGGGACGACAACCAAATGGTGCTAGCGCAGCGCGGGCGTAACGAGGCCCAGACCATCTACCAGTCAGACAGCTTCGTGCTGCTGGCGCAACTCCATGACTGCAAACCACACCAACTGCACACCGACAACCTAGGTACGCGATTTGAGGCCAGGAACAACGACGAAAAAATGCTGGATGGTCACCCCGACACCTGGGGCGATGTGGTGAATACTCTCCATACTAAGGCGATGGGTTTTGCCGTAAGAAAAATTTCGTTTCTTGTTTTTTCTCTTATTTGGATTGCGTTATGTAAGTCCTCTTATGCAGGATGTGTTCTACCAGTAGCTGATGGAACGGAAAAAGTTGTATCGAATAGAAATATTGCAGGGTTTTTTGCAGGGATAGAAAACAATGCTATTTTGATAAAAGAATATAAAACAAAAAATATAGTTCAGATTGAGCTCGCCGGATTGAAGGCGGCGTATTCAGCGTATGGCGGCGACATTGCTATGGAGGAACTGAAAGCTGGAGTTTCGATGCGGGTTTGGTATAAGAACTGCAATAAACAAAAGAATGGAAAATCTACCGCTGCTTACGTTGAATTTTTCTCTAATGACTTAGCTGATAAACCTCCCAAGGACTATTTTTCAGCGAAAGGTCAATGATTTATTCATGCTAAAGATGGAGTTCGTGGTCAACGCAGTCGGTTGAGTCGCAGGCGGCGGGGGGGACTCTTCCGCAAAGGCCGTGCGCCCAGTCGGGCATCCCAAAGTGGAGGTAAAGCCATGGATAATCCAATTCGATGATTCAATGATGTTCACGCAAAAATTGTTTGCTCTCGTCATCGTGTTGTCGGGTATGGTAATGCTCGTTTACGCGATTTTTAGCCTGTCGCGTGCACTTGCCAGCCGATCCTGGCCAACCGCCAAAGGTACGATCACCCGCTCGTTCGTCGATGAGGACAACGACGACGGAGTCACCCACACCGCCAAAGTCACTTACCGGTACAGCATTGGAGGGCGGGAGCTCTCTGGGAACGATGTGCAGGCCGGTGGCCTCCCTTCGTGGGGATTTTTGCGAGGTGCTGAGCGCGTGACCAACAAATACCCGGTAGGCGCGTCAGTTCGGGTGAGGTACCTGCCTAGAGACCCCCATATTTCGCTGCTGGAGCCAGGGGTCAATTCTTCTATTGCGGCCTACTTTGCGGGTGCGATAGCTTTTGGGGCTTGGGCATGGGAGCTAATTCACACCCTGTAATGCTTACCGAGGACTTCACGGAAGATAGGGCGCGCCCACACACACTGGCGGCACAAAAAGTCAGCATCAATCACCTCGAAGCACCAGGTAAGCCCAGTACCGTGAGGTACAGGTGTTGTTGCCGCTCCAGTTTGATCACTTCTGTAATTTTTGCCGATGATGAACTGACCAGTTGTTACATTGAGAAAACCTTGGTCACTCTGAAACTGGCCACTTGGTCAATTTCGCGTCGGCGTCCACAGTTTCACCCAAAATTGGACAATTGAACGACGGCTCCCGCCCCATTTGAGATGTCTCACCGGCTAGTCCGTTTTAGGACGCTCAATGTCTGCTTTGGGAAGTCGATTTTTCGCTGGTCTACGCCCGCTTTGGGTCGGAAGCGGCTGTACGCAGAACTCGTCAAAGGGTCGAGTCGAGTCAAGTTCTAACGGTCCCTTGGTTCAACCCCCTGGTCAGTTCAGGCTTCCTGGTCAGCAATTTCCGGAACGATGGTCAGTGATTTCCGGCATACGCAATTAATCGACCGACGGCGACATTTACCAAGAAGATGGCCGACATCGGATGCAGGCCCATGGTTGCAGTACCTTGCTCAGGATGGGCGAAGGTGAAGTCGACATAACCCGTCTTTGGGTTGTTTTCAACGCTGATGCCGGTATCAAAATACTCAGGGATTTTGCTCATCGTGTGAGCCTGTGATGAATGTATGGTTTTGCGTTATTCACCCAACCAACGGCACCGCGCCCATTGCACCGCGGCGCGGCAGCCTACCGAATGCAGCCCGAGGCACGCGAAGAATTAGCCAATGAACCAGGCCGCGGGGGTGAAGTTGTTCAGCCGCAGCGGGGTGGAAAAGTTTGCCCGAGTGATCACGCCCGCGATTGAATGGTTGCAGCTCAAGGCTATAAACGGGCAGGAGGCAATTACGGTGGCAGCGTGCCGTCTTCAGTCAGTGGCCAATTGGGGCCTTGCGTTTTGACGAACGCGTTGTATTTATTGATCGCAATTTCGTCATAGTGACGGCAGTTCGTCTTAACACTGAGTAAGTTTCGGAAGTCCGGGCGAATTTTCTTCCCCTCGACATTTCTACGATTTTCTTTCAACCAGTGCCAAACAAGCATGTCGGCAGCCTGAACCGCTCCGCTATAACGTTTATCAACAAAGGAGAACGACGCCAATCTAAAGGTGGATTCCCATCTAGGAATTTCCTTAATTTTTCCCATGGCGTCAGTAGCTTGCCCAGCACCATCTGCGCCGCTTTCAAAAAAGTATGCAACCTCACCTGAGAAATTTGACATGTCCGCCCAATCGCGCACTGCATATAAAACCTGACAACAAATCAACGCATATTGGCCCTTATATAAACCTCGATCAGGTGGCAGGAGGTGGGCGGCAGACTTGTCGAGCGACATAGCAATGCCGTGGCTGGCATAGGTCTTAATCAATTCGCTTGCTTCTCGCGCGGAGTCGTCACATTCCTTTTTTGATAAATGCGCATAAACACCCTTATGGGCATTGCATTCGGACATATGGAAGTAGGGAAGTTGGTACTTTTTGAGCAACTTCTGCCATTCGGTATCCAAGTTTGTGGCATTGTCGTTCTCAAATATGTAACCGCCGATGCATAGGAACTGTGACTCTTCGCCTGTCCCGCTCTCGTCAAAGTAGGCTTGTGCTTTCACGCAGTTTCCCCATCTGGGCTTTTATCTAAAAATTGTTCTGACACCGAGTCGTGCCCCCGACCCTCTGTGCAAGCGATTATCCGCCCGTATGCCCGCCGGTTGTTTTCTTGGTAAGTGCTGTGTACCGGTGTACATCGGCGTGGCACAATCAATTCAAACGTATCCAAACTCCAACAGTGGGGCACTTTTACTATTGATGGTACTTTTGATGGTACTTTTTTAGAATGCCAGCGAGAAGGTGAATACCCATGCGGTCTACGGGCTAGAGTGGGGTTCCGGTCTCGGCACCAATCAAGTCATCCAGTGGTTTCAGCACTACACTTCAGCCTATGCCACGCTACAACGCCCCCTTTGAAATCCATGTCCATGGGCAGGTCGCCTTGCGCACGGATGTCCAGTTTGAGCAATTGCAGGATGCGCTCAAACCACTCTGGAAGTACGCAGGAGCGCGTTCGTTGTCGGATGGCGCGAACAGCTCCTATGAGGACGAACCGGGCATCAAATTCGACGCCCAGGACCACGTGCTGCAAATGTGCTGGACGGTCGCGGGAGACCACGATTTTCGCCAGACGCTGGACGAGCTTTGCATGAACCTGAACGAGGTTGCGGATGTTGGCGCTGCCATTGAAGTCACGTTTTACGACGCCGACTTTGATGAAGAAGACAGTCCCCCGGGAAGCGAGTCGCGTGATGATTTCCTCATGCTTTTTGTAGGCCCCAATCCCGCTGCCATCATGCAGGTGCAACGTGACCTGCTAGTGCAGGACGTCATCAGTCTGATGGAGCGCCATTTTGATGGTGCCGAGTTGAGTGGGGTAGTCGGCGAGGTGGACAAGCTGTTCACACAGCGTTTTGACGCCTTGGTGAGTTCCCTGGCTTTGGGCAAACCTCCCAGCGGCTCCGGTGGCAACCACGGCGGTGGCCACGGTGGCGGCCGCAAGCCGCGGCACCTGCATTGATCTGAACCTGAGGTGGCTAAGTCTGGATCCGGCTAAATAGGGTCTGCAGGCCTGAGCTAAATTATGGTCCAGACTTAATAAAGCTCTCTCCCAGCCGTGCCAGAACCGCGCTGGGTGCGCGGCTCTGGAAAAGGCTCAGGCCGCCTGTGTCTTCACTGCGTACTTGCCCAATTCGGCTTTCGCAATGGCGTTGCGGTGCACTTCATCTGGACCATCCGCAAAGCGCAAGGTGCGTGCATTTGTGTAGCTGTACGCCAGTGGGAAGTCATCACACATGCCTGCACCACCGTGCACTTGCATGGCCCAGTCGATCACGTCACAAGCCATTGTCGGCGCCACCACCTTGATCATGGCGATTTCGTTCTTCGCAAATTTATTGCCAGCAATATCCATCATCCACGCTGCCTTCAGTGTGAGCAGGCGCGCCATATCGATTTTGCAGCGTGCTTCGGCAATGCGCTCTTGCGTCACAGTTTGCGCAGCGATAGGTTTGCCGAAAGCGATGCGTGATGAAGCCCGTTTGCACATCAGCTCCAGTGCGCGTTCTGCCAGGCCAATCAGGCGCATGCAGTGGTGAATACGGCCGGGGCCAAGGCGGCCTTGGGCGATTTCAAAACCGCGGCCTTCGCCCAGTAATATGTTGCTGACCGGTACGCGAACGTTTTCGAACAGCACTTCCATGTGGCCGTGGGGCGCGTCGTCATAGCCAAACACATTCAGAGGGCGCACAACTGTAATGCCCTTGGTGTCGGCCGGCACCAGCACCATGCTTTGCTGCGAATGGCGGGGCGCCTCTGGGTCGGTCTTGCCCATGGTGATGTAGACGGAGCAACGCGGGTCACCTGCACCCGATGTCCACCACTTGCGGCCATTGATGACGTATTCGTCGCCTTGGCGTTCGATGCGGGTTTCGATGTTGGTGGCGTCGCTGGATGCCACATCGGGTTCCGTCATCGCAAAGGCGGAGCGGATCTGGCCTTCCAATAGGGGCTTGAGCCAGCGGGCCTTGTTTTCCTCGGAACCATAACGCGCAATGGTTTCCATATTGCCGGTATCGGGTGCCGAGCAATTGAAGACTTCGCTGGACCACATGACGCGGCCCATGATCTCGGCTAGCGGGGCGTATTCTTGGTTGGTCAGGCCGGCACCGTGGTAGCCCGATGCCTGGGCACTATCCACCGGCAGGAACAGGTTCCACAAGCCAGCAGCCTGTGCCTTGGGCTTGAGTTTTTCAATGGTTTGCAGGGGCGTCCAGCGTTTGCCTGCTGCAGTGTTGGCAGCGATTTCGGCGTGGTATGCCGCTTCGGACGGATAGATATGTTCGTCCATGAACCGCAGCACGCGTTCCTGCAGGTCTTTTGTTTTGGGGGAATAGTCAAAGTCCATGGGATCTCCGTTTGTGTTTCGTCTAAAAGTGGATGGATTGCTTAAGCAGCACAGGCGAATTTCCACGCCATCTGGGCCAGCGGCCTTGCGCCGGCCGCCGAGCTGACCGCCTGGGCGCTAGAGGCTGTGCCCGCTTCGACCCGCTTGGCAATGCCCTGCAAGATGGCCGCTATGCGGAACATGTTGTAGGCCATGTAGAAGTTCCAGTCCGCCTTGAGTTGCTCCGGCGTGGCCAGGCCCGTGCGTTCGCAGTACAGGCGTATGTACTCCGCTTCGCTGGGAATGCCCAGCGCCTCAAAATCCAGCCCTGCAATACCGCGGAACGAACCGGGCGGAATGTGCCAGGCCATGCAGTGGTAGCTGAAGTCCGCCAGAGGATGGCCCAGCGTGGACAGCTCCCAATCCAGCACCGCAACCACGCGGGGGTGTTCAGCGTCAAACATCAGGTTGTCCAAGCGGTAGTCACCGTGGACGATGCTGACCATGCTGTCATCACGGGCCATGGCCGGAATGTTTTTGGGCAGCCATTCCATCAACTGGTCCATCTCGGCAATGGGTTGGGTGATGGACGCGGTGTACTGTTTGCTCCAACGGCCGATCTGGCGTTCAAAGTAGTTGCCGGGCTTGCCATAGTTCGCCAAGCCCCTGGCGTTGAAATCCACCTTGTGCAAGGCCGCAATGACGCGGTTCATTTCGTTATAGATGGCACCCCGCTGGCTGCGGTCCATGCCGGGAAGGGATTGGTCCCACAACACACGCCCTTGCATGCACTCCATGACATAGAAGGCACGGCCTATGACGGATTCATCCTCACACAGGCAATACATGTGGGGCACCGGCACGCCGGTGTCCTGCAACCCGTGCATGACGGCAAATTCACGCTCCACGGCGTGGGCCGATGGCAGCAATTTTGAGACTGGGCCGGGCTTGGCCCGCATCACGTAGCTCTTGCTGGGTGTAATGAGTTTGTAGGTGGGGTTGGATTGCCCGCCCTTGAACATCTCCACGCCCATCGGGCCGGCATATCCGGGCAGGTTCTTCTCCAGCCAGGCGCTCAGTGCCGCGACGTCAAACGCATGCTGGTCGCTGACGGGTCGGGTACCTAAGAAATGGTCAAATTCACTCATGGGGGTGTGGGGGCAGTAAAGTTGTTTAGAGGTCAGTTGTCAGCATCAATGATGTGCATCAGCGCCGCGCGGTCGCGTACCACCAAGCCACCTTGTTCTATGCGGATGGCGCCGTCCCGCTCCATGGACTTCAACTCCTGGTTGACCCGCTGACGCGAAGCACCCAGCAGTTGCGCCAGCTCTTCTTGGGCCAGTTGAAGGCCTATGCGCACTTCCGTGGCATCGCTGAGCGACGGCACACCGTAGCTGCGGACCAGGTGCAGCAACTGTTTGGCCAGCCGCGCACGCAGTGGCAACGTGTTGAGGTCTTCCACCAAACCGTACAGTTGACGGATGCGGCGCGCATGCAGTCGCAACAGGGCTTCGTACAACTCGACGTGCAGGGCCAGTATCTTTTTGAAGTCGGCCTTGGCCACGCACAGAATCGTCGTGTCGGCATGTGCATAGGCATCGTGGGTACGCCGGTCCCCGTCGAAGATCGCAACATCCCCGAACCAGATGCCAGGCTCCACGTAGGCCAGCGTGATCTGCTTGCCGGAAATGGACGTCGAACTCACACGCACGGCTCCCCTCGCGCACGCGATCCATTCCTCCGGCGGTTCGCCGCGGGCCGCAATCAGGTCGCCGTCTTTGAAACGTTTGACGTAGGCGCATCGAAGAATGTCGTGTTTGAGTGAAGGGGACAGCGTGGAAAACCAGCGACCGCCATTGATCGCTGAGCGTTCGTCGATAGTAAGGATGGGTTCGTCCATAGCTTGTCTTTTGGGTGACTGCATGTGTCGGAAATGACGACACCATTGTCACCTGCGGGGCAGGCTCCTGTGTTTGCATTTGTCGCGCGTGCGTCTGGGCTTGTGGCATTACCGTAAGGGCTTGAAACTGTTCAAAAGGGCCGTGTTCACGCCGCACTGCTTCGAAATGGACGGGCGACCGGGCGCCAAGGTCTCATGGTTTAAAGGCCCGTATGCGAAAATCTTCCCTTAGATGAAACCCCATAGAAAATATTTATTCACTCTGCTGGGCGTTGCAACTTTTTGTATTGCGATGGGCAGTTCGGCGCTGACCTTGGGTCGGGCCAAGGGGGCTGTGTTTTTGGGGCAGGCGCTGACACTAACGGTGCCTGTGCAGATGGATGGGGGGGATACCCCCTCTGCACTGTGTTTTGACGCAGATGTTTTTTATGGGGATGTTCGCCAGGATGGCGGGCGGGTGAGCGTCACCAGCACGGTGCAGTCACCGACGCAATCGGTCCAAGTGACCGTGATGTCCCAGGTACCCGTGGATGAGCCTGTGGTCACCGTGTATATGCGCGCCGGGTGTGAGAACAAAACCACTCGCCGGTATGTGATGTTGGCCGAGTTGGCGGCCACCGTGGTACCACCGTCGACGGGTGTCGGCGCCGCGCAGGCAGCGACCCGGGCACCGCAACCCGATAAAACCCCGGCCACGGTGCCACGCAGTACCAGTCGTGCCAATGTGCCCATGTTGGACGCAGCATCGCCCGGGTCTCGGCCTGCTCCTGCGGTTCGGCCTGCGCCCCAACCTTCCAAGGCTGAGGGCCGGCGCGCGCACCTGAAGCTGGCACCGCTGGACTTGTCGATAGAACGCGACCCCACTTTGAAACTCAGCACTGAACTGACGGTGGGAGAGGGCGAAGACCCGCAAGAGCGGGCGCGAGCAGTAGCGCTTTGGCGTTCGCTGAACGCGACACCACAAGAAGTTCTGGGCGCAGAGAGCCGACGGCAAGCCCTTGAGTCTGATCTCAAGGGCCTGCATGCCATCACGCTCAAGAACCGCCAACTTCTGGATGACATGACGCTACGCCTTGGCAAGGCAGAGGCTGGACGTTACTCCAACCCGCTGGTCTATGGACTGTTGGCTGGCCTGCTCGCATGTGGCTTGGGCATCGCTTTCCTTTGGAGCCGTTCGAAGCGGGATGCACTGTCCGGCTCCCCTTGGTGGAGTGACGAAAGCGTGGGGCATAAATCAGAAACTGTGGACTATGCTGCCAGCGTGGGGCCCGAGGCGCGGCCCGCCAGCCCAGCGCCACGCCACCCCAGCGTTGCGGATGTTGACATCGATCTGCCTGTGGCCGATGCCGTGGCCCCCAGTCGGCCTCAGCCGGTAGTGGCGAAACTTGCAAAGGACGCTGCGCTTGCAACGCCCAGTCGGACAGTGTCTCGTGCATCGGGGCACGTGGACTTTGGCCACAGCATGTCGGCCACCCTGTTGCGTTCTGTTAATTCCAAGGAGATGCTGGATGTGCGCCAGCAGGCCGAATTCTTCATGACACTGGGGCAGCACGACGAGGCCGTTGCCCTGTTGCGTGACAGCGTGGAGGCCTGCGCGGATGCCAATCCTCTGGTCTTTCTTGAGTTGCTGAAAGTCTTGCAAACGCTGGGGCGCAAAGCAGACTACGACCACTACCGCACGGCATTCAACGCCATCTTCAATGGCCATGTGCCGGTGTACGCTGAATTCAGCCTGCCGGGAAGCGGACTGGAGGCCTATCCCCCGGTGTGCCAGCGCATCGTGGCGTTGTGGCCGACGGAGGAGGCGGTATCGTTTATCGAAAACTGTCTGGTGCGCACACGCAGGGAGAGCGGCGGCCAGGAATTTGACCTGGAGGCCTTCCGTGACCTGCTGCTACTGCATGGCGTGGCCGGCCGTATTGCGTCGTCGTCGTTTGATTCGGGGTTTATGGCCTTCAGTGCCGCGAAGACCGCGCCCATTCCGATGTCGCCCGTCACAACCGATGTGGGGGTTGATCTGGATCTGTCGGAACCACATGACGGCAACCTGATCGACTTTGACAGCAGTAGCTGGCCGCCATCGGCACCTGGAGACAACCAAGGCAAGGGACGCTGAAAAAAAAGCGTCAGCGCCTGACTTGTAGAGCGCCGGGGTTGACGATATTGGTGGGCGTGCCCTTGATGAAATTGGTCACGTTGTCAAAAGCGGCACCAAACAGCTTTTCGTAGTTGTTTTGCTCCACATAACCAATGTGTGGTGTGCAGATACAGTTTTCCAGGCGCAGCAGTGCATGCCCCTGCAGCACGGGTTCGGTGTCGAAAACGTCAACCGCCGCCATGCCCGGACGCCCCCGGTTCAGCGCGCTGATCAGGGTGTTGGTCTCGATCAATTCCGCGCGTGCGGTGTTGACCAGCAGAGCCGTGGGTTTCATGCGGGCCAGGTCGGCGTGGTCCACCAGGTGGTGTGTGCTGTCGCTGAGCCGCAGATGCAGCGACAACACGTCGCAGTGTTCAAAAAAGGCTTCGCGGCTGGGGGAAGCGCCATAACCGTCCTGCAGCGCTTTCTCGCGTGAGGCTTCGCTGCCCCAGACCATGACTTTCATGCCGAACGCCCGGCCGTAGCCGGCGACCATTTGGCCAATCTTTCCGTAGCCCCAGATGCCCAGCACCTTGCCCTGCAGTTCGGCGCCAATGCCAAAGTTGGCCGGCATGGAGCCGGACTTCAGCCCGGACTGTTGCCAGGCGCCGTGTTTGAGGTTGCCAATGTAATGCGGCAGTCTGCGCATGGCCGCCATGACCAGGGCCCAGGTCAGCTCAGCCGGTGCCACGCCCGAGCCGAGACCCTCGGCCACTGCAATTCCCCGCTCCGTGCAGGCCTGCACATCCAGGTGTGGGCCGACGCGGCCGGTTTGGGAAATCATCTTGAGCTTGGGCAGCTTTTCGATGAGCTGGCGGTTGATGTGGGTGCGTTCACGGATCAGAACGATGACATCCGCATCCTTGAGCCGTACCGAGAGTTGGCCAATGCCCTTGACCGTATTGGTGTACACCTTGGCCTGGTAGGCCTCCAACCTCTCAGCGCATTCCAGTTTGCGCACGGCATCTTGGTAGTCATCCAGAATCACAATATTCATGGATGCAATTGTGCCCTGTCATAGGGCCATGCCGCGCTCAGGAAGGTATCAAGTTATGACAGTGCTGCCTCGCGCGCGGCCAGACGGTCCAACTCGGCGCACACATCGGCCATGCGCCCAGAGATGACCATGCGGCCCACGCTGGAACGGGCTTGCCCGGTTTCGACCACACGCAGCACCCGTAGCGGCATGGGGCTTATGCGATTTTGGCCTGTAGCCCCTGCCAGCAGGTCATTTGCTGCTATTGATTTAGGAGTAAAACGGTGCACTTGCCGCTGGGGCAGCGGCACACCCACAGCCGGCATACGGCTGGCCGACCACCAGCGCATCAGGCCCTGCAGTGGTCCAAAGAAATCCGAATTGGCAAATCGAGCGGTGTTCATGGGAGTGACTTTCGTGCGGAATTACATGAGCATGGTGTTGCGGATCAAACCGACTGCCAGACCTTCGATCTCGAAGGGCTCACCGGGCTCTACCACAATGGTTTGGTAGTCCGGGTTTTCAGGGTGCAGTTCGATCAGGTGTTTGTTGCGCCGAAAGCGCTTGACCGTGACTTCGTCACCCAGGCGGGCCACCACAATCTGGCCATTCTTGGCATCTTTGGTGGCTTGCACGGCCAGCAGATCGCCGTCCATGATGCCGGCGTCGCGCATGGACATGCCGCGTACTTTCAGCAGGTAATCAGGCTGGCGCTGGAACAGGCTGTTTTCCACGTAGTAGGTCTTGTCTACATGTTCCTGGGCGAGAATGGGCGAGCCGGCTGCGACCCGGCCCACCAGTGGCAAGGCCAGTTGGGCCAGGCCGGGCAGTGGCAGGGAGAATTGCTTGAGTCGGGATTCGTTGATGGAGCGCAGGGTGTCGCTTTTGAGGCGGATACCGCGGGATGTGCCGCTGACCAGCTCGATTACACCCTTGCGCGCCAGGGCTTGGAGGTGTTCTTCGGCCGCATTGGCAGACTTGAAGCCGAGTTCGCTCGCAATTTCTGCACGGGTGGGTGGAGCCCCGGTGCGTGCGATGGCGTCCTGGATCAGTTCCAGAATCTGTTGTTGCCGTGCGGTGAGTTTGGGACTTTCAAGCATGCTGACTCCTTGGTTCTGGGCCGGGTGAGCTGTTGGTCTATACACACTGTTTCGGCATCCAGTGACTGTATTTTTAACCAGTTTTATTTTGTTTGCAAGTGGAAAGCGCAAATATGTTGAAAAAGATGGTTTTTTTGGGCACTGGCGGCACGATTGCCGGCACTGCGGCAAATTCAAACGACAACGTGGGCTACACCGCAGCCCAGGTGGGCGTGGGGCAATTGCTGCAGGCCATACCCAGCCTGCAACAGGCTTTGGGGGAGCATGCTTTTTTGTCTGAGCAGGTAGCGCAGGTTGACAGTAAGGACATGGCTTGGGCAGTCTGGCGTGTTTTGGCTGAACGCATCCAGCACTATCTGGCGCAGCCCGAGGTGCAATCCATTGTGGTGACCCACGGGACCGACACACTGGAGGAGACGGCGTTTTTTCTGTCACGGGTCTTGCCGCCCAAGCTGTTGGCACACAAGCCGGTCGTGCTCACCTGCGCCATGCGCCCGGCGTCGTCCCTGGCACCCGATGGCCCTCAGAACGTGCTGGATGCAGTGGCAATGGCGCGCGCGCCAGAGTCCCGTGGGGTGTCGGTGGTGTGCGCAGGCTCAGTGCACGCGGCGCGACATGTCCAGAAAATTCATCCCTATCGGCTCAACGCCTTTGACTCCGGTGATGCCGGGCCGCTGGCCTATGTAGAGGAGGGGGGGGTGCGTTGGTTGCAGGTATGCCCTGTCAGCGATGTGGCAACGCCAGAGTTTCCGTTGGCCGCCTTGGCAAACGATGTCTGGCCGCGCGTCGAAATCATCACCAGTTATGCTGGCGCGACCGGCGCGACGGTACGGGCTTTGTGTGCTGCGCCTGTAGGTTCGGCCCAGGCGGTGCAGGGCATTGTGGTGGCCGGTACGGGCAATGGCACCATCCACCAGGATTTGGATTTGGCCCTGCGCGAGGCGCGGGCTCAGGGCGTGCGTGTGGCGCGCTCCACCCGCTGTGCTTACGGTGTCGTAGTGACCGGTACTGCGGCCGATACGTTCCCCGACTCAGCGGGTTTGCCACCGGTCAAGGCCCGTATAGCCTTGATGCTAGAGCTGATGGCGGCATAAAAAAGGCCGCAATAGCAGCCTTTGCAGGGGGCAATAGCTGGATCAGCCGCCCAAAACCTCAAAAACACGGCTCTTGATGACGTCCACATCACCCATGCCGCTGATGGCGCGGTACTGGGGGGCGCCAGCGGGGTCTTTGGCAGCCCAGCTGGAGTAGTACTCCACCAGGGGGCGGGTCTGCGCGCTGTACACATCCAGGCGTTTCTTGACGGTCTCTTCCTGGTCGTCTGGGCGTTGAACCAGGGGCTCGCCGGTTACATCGTCTTTGCCTTCCGCCTTTGGTGGGTTGAACTTGACGTGGTAGGTGCGACCCGATGCGGGGTGCGAACGGCGTCCGCTCATGCGTTCCACGATGGCATCAAAGGGCACGTCGATTTCGACCACATAGTCCAGCGCCACACCGGCCGCCTTCATGGCGTCGGCTTGGGGGATGGTGCGGGGAAAGCCGTCAAACAGGAAACCGTTGGTGCAATCTGCCTGCGTCAAACGTTCCTTGACGAGGTTGATGATGAGATCGTCGCTGACCAGCCCGCCCGAATCCATGACGGCCTTGGCTTCCAGGCCCAGCGGGGTGCCGGCCTTGACGGCGGCGCGTAACATGTCGCCGGTGGAGATTTGTGGAATGCCGTATTTCTGGCAAATGAACGTGGCCTGCGTGCCTTTGCCTGCGCCTGGCGCGCCCAACAAAATAAGTCTCATGGATACCCTCGGATAGAACAAAAACCTTTAGCGCGGCAGGCTGCACCCGAATGGGGCGCAACGGCACACGGCTGCCTCCCGAGAATAGCATGGACCACCGCTCGGCTAACTTACAGACAAACCCGTGTTGGCCTGAAATAGGGCGCGCACACGCTCCAGATCTTCCAGTGTGTCGACGCCAGGCCCGGGCGCATGCGCGCTCACATGCACAGCGATGCGGTGGCCGTGCCACATGGCGCGTAATTGCTCCAACGCCTCCGTGACTTCGATAGGGGATTGTGGCAGTTGCGGGAACAGCCGCAAGAACCCGACCCGGTAGGAATAGATGCCAATGTGGCGCAGCGGCGCTGGCTGCGGCAGGGTCTGCACACCTTCAGCAAAACCATCACGCCACCAGGCAATCGGCGCTCGGCTGAAATACAGGGCCAGTCCCGCGGCGTCCAGCACCACTTTGACCACATTGGGGTTGGTGAAATCGGCCACGCTGTGGATCGCGTGCGCCGCAGTGCCCATGCTGGCCATTGGCTGGGCTTGCAGCACATCGGCGACCGCTTGCACCAAGGTGGGGTCTATCAGCGGCTCGTCACCCTGCACATTAACAACGATGTCGTCCTCCCGCAGCGCCAGTATCTCGCAGGCCTCGGCCAGGCGGTCGCTGCCGGAGGCATGGTCTTGCCGCGTCAGGATCGCTTCAATGCCGTGATCCTGGCAGGCCTGGATGATGGACGCATGGTCAGCGGCGACCACGATGCGGGCGTTGGCAGGCACGCCGCTGCGAACCCGCTGCGCCACACGGACCACCATGGGCACGCCGCCAATGTCAGCCAGCGGTTTGTTCGGCAAACGGGTCGAGGCCAGCCGCGCCGGTATGAGTACGGTGTAGCCCATGCTGGCGGTGGTTACAAGCCGAGTTCGTCGTCGCTCAGCGTACGCGCTTCGTTTTCCAGCAGGATCGGAATGCCGTCGCGCACCGGATAGGCCAGGCGTGCGCTGCGCGACCACAGTTCCTGCTTTTCGCGGTCATATTCCAGGGGGCCCTTGGTCACGGGGCAAACGATGAGTTCAAGTAGTCGGGTGTCCATAGGCAGATGATAACTTTGTGGAAAGTAGAGGAGCTAGCGCCGTATCCAGCGCCAAGAAGAAAGCAGGTTCTGGTGCAAACACCAGTGGGATAGCCAGGGCGTCGGGAGCTACAGCCCATAACTTTGCAGCATCCTTCTCTGTGCAAATCAGCCTGTAGCCCCCGTCCAATATGATTGATTTGCTATCAAATGCATAGTGATCCGGTAGTGCAAGCGTCTGCGCCAATGGCAGGTCTAGCGCGCGCAGCATGGCGAAGAAGGCTTCGGGCTGCGCGATGCCGGCCAGGGCCATCAGCGGTTTGCCGCCCGGCGCACGCAAAGCCTCCAGCGGAACACGTTTGCCATCGCGTCCGACGGCAAATGGCGCGAGATTGCGTTGAGCGGTGTAGCCGGCAAAGGCGGGTTGGCCCCCGGTGTGCAGTACCAGCAGGCGATCCGCGCGCTGGCCCACGCGGGCCACGGTATGGCGGGGCCAACTTTCGCGCAAGGGCCCGGCCGGCAAGTGCCAGCCATTGCCGCAGCCGTGGTCATCGAACACGCAGACCTCCAAATCGCGGTGCAGGCCGTAGTGCTGCAGGCCGTCGTCGCAAACGATGATGCGGGTGTGGGGAAAGCGCGCAAGCAGTGCAGTGGCGGCCTCAAAGCGTGTAGGCCCCACAAAAACCGGTACTTGGGAACTGCGCCGGATCAGCAGCGGCTCGTCCCCTACGTCCTCCGGGCGGGAGTCATCTTGTACTTCGATGCAGGCCGAGCTGTTTTCGCGCCCATAACCACGTGAGATCACACCCACTCGCAAGCCCTGTGCGTGTAAATGCTGTACCAGGGCCATGACGGTAGGCGTTTTGCCAGCGCCACCGGCAATCACATTGCCGACCACGATGGTGATGGCATCCACGCGTTGGGTGTTGAAAATGCCGCGCTGGTAAAGCTGGCGCCGCAGCCAGACCAGGGACTGAAAAACCAGCGATACCGGCCACAACAGGCAAGCCACCCAGGATCGCCCGGTCCAGGCACGCAGCAGAATCCTTTGCAGCGCCGGCCGGAAGGCACCGGCCATGGTTCTAGCGGCCACCCGCCTGAGCTGAGGACTGGGTGGCGAAGGTGATCTGGTGTAGGCCCGAGCGGCGCGCGGCTTCCATGACCGTCACCACCGACTGGTGTTTGGCACTGGCGTCCGCACTGATGATGACTACGGTGTCCTTGCCTGCCTTGGCGGCTTCTGTGATGGCGAGGGACACGTTTTCCAGCGTGCGCCCGACTACGGCCACGCGGTTCACGCTGTAAGCACCGTCGGCACCCACGGCCACGATCAGTTCCTTGGCGTAGTCGCGTTGGGCGTCGGTGTCGGCCACTGGCAACTTGAGCTGCATCTCGGTGAACTTGCTGTACGTGGTGGAAAGCATCAAAAAGATCAGCACCACCAGCAACACATCAATGAACGGGATCAGGTTGATCTCGGGCTCTTCAGTGGTTCGGGCGCGGAAGTTCATGGCTTGCTTTTACGGAACACCTTGAGGTGGCGGGCCAGGTGTTCAGCAGAGGTTTCCAGCGTCAGCAGGTAGGCATCGACCTGTCCGCGGAAGTAACGCCAGAAAATCAGGGAAGGAATGGCCACCAGTAAACCGAAGGCCGTGTTGTAGAGCGCGATCGAAATGCCGTGGGCCAGTTGGGCTGGGTTGCCCCCAGTGGAGCCGCCGGGAGCTTGCGAGCCGAAAATCTCAATCATGCCGACCACGGTGCCAAACAGCCCCATCAGCGGCGCCGCCGATGCAATGGTGGCCAGTGCACTCAGGCGCAGCTCCAGGCGGTGGGCCACGATGCGGCCTGTACTCTCCATGGTGGCGCGCAGATCGTCTTCGGTGCAGCGCGGGTCAGAGTTGATGGCGCGCAGTCCGCTGGCCAATACTTCGCCCAAGGCAGAGTTCTTTTCCAGCTGGGTCACCACATCAGGCCCGGGGATGGCAGTGCGCGTAACACTCAGTACTTCGTCCAACAGGCGCGGGGGCGCTACCTTGCTGCCCTTGAGGCTGATGAAACGGTCAATAACGATGGCCAGGGCCAATACGGAGCAGGCAATGAGGGGCCAGATGGGCCAGCCAGCGGCTTGTATGATGGAAAACAAATGGTCACTCCGTACAGATGCAATGCCTTGCGATTATGGCGTACGCCAGTGACCCACAGAACATGTGGATAAGTTTGTGCAAAACTCTTGCTCGGCGGGGCGCGAAGCCGCACCAAATCGTGGTTTTGACAAATTGATGACAAATTCAGCAATAAAAAATTCAATGAAATCAACAACTTATTACGCCGCGCCGTGTTGTGCGCAAGGTGCGTCACCCGACAGCAGGCTAGACCTGCATCTGTGGAGTGTTAGCGCGCACTGCGGGCTTGGGGCGCTCGGAATCCACGATGTTTGAATTACCGCAAGCTACAGCGTCGACCGCCCATGTGTGGCAGGTGGGAGCCCTGTGCCGCGCCATCGCCGACGCCATGGATGCGCGCTTCAACCCGGTCACCGTGGCCGGCGAGATCAGCGGGTTCACCCGTGCGGCCAGTGGCCACTGCTACTTGTCGCTGAAAGACGAAACGGGACAGATCCGCTGCGCCATGTTTCGGCGTGCGGCGGGTTTGCTCAACTTCAGCCCCCGCGACGGCGACCGTGTGGAGGTGCGCGGGCGCTTGGGTGTGTACGAAGCGCGGGGCGAGTTGCAGTTGGTCGTGGAGAGCATGCGGCCCGCAGGCCAGGGGACGCTGTTTGAGCAGTTTTTCAAACTCAAGGCCAAGCTGGAGCAAGAGGGCCTATTCGACAGCGCACGCAAACGGCCGCTGCCTGCCATGCCACGCGGCATCGGTCTGGTCACATCTTTGGGCGCGGCAGCACTGCACGACGTGGTGACAGCCCTGCAACGCCGGGTGCCCCACATACCGGTGGTGCTGGTCGCGGCTGCGGTACAGGGTGACAACGCGCCGCGGGAACTGGTGCAGGCGCTGTCCAGGCTGTACACGTTGGCCCACGCGTCTGCCGAGCCGCGCGGAGTTGCCATTGATGTAATTCTGATGGTGCGTGGTGGTGGCGCCATGGAAGACCTGTGGGCCTTCAATGATGAGGAACTGGCCCGGATGTTGGCACGTAGCCCGGTACCGGTTGTGTGCGGCGTGGGCCACGAAACGGACTTCACGATCGCCGACTTTGTCGCCGATGTCAGGGCTCCCACTCCCACCGCCGCGGCCGAGTTGGTGTCGGAACCGACCTCTGCATGGTTGGGCTTAGTGGACGCTTTAGAAGCGCGCATGGACGACGCGGTGGGGCGTTATCTGGATCGGCAGGCCCAACGGGTGGACCTGGCAACATCACGCTTGGGCCGTCCGTCGTCGCTGGCACACCGCCAGCGCCTGCTGCTCTCTGGACTGGAGCAGCGCATGCAGCATGCGACACGCATGGCTTTGCAGATCCGACGGTCGGATGTGGCCCGTAAACAGCAAGAATGGGTGCCACGCATCCAAAGAGCCTTGCATGGTTTGCGGGAGCGAAACCGGCATGCAGAGGTCCGGCTGGGGCTGCTGGACCCCTCGCTGGTGCTGCAGCGGGGCTACGCGTGGCTGACGTTGGAAAACGGCCAGACACTGACCCATGTTTCGCAGGCTGAGCCCGGGCAGCATGTTCGCGCCACCCTTACCGATGGCGCGGTTGACTTGACCGTCAACGACCGGGGTCACAATTAATTCCTACAATCAGCGTTTTTGCCAACCAAGAGAGGATTCCATGGAACACACCCTGCCCGCTTTGCCGTATGCGATCGACGCTCTGGCCCCCGCCTATTCCAAAGAAACGCTGGAGTTTCACCATGGCAAGCACCACAACGCCTATGTGGTGAACCTGAACAACCTGCAAAAGGGAACCGAGTTCGAAAACATGTCTCTGGAAGAGATCATCAAGAAGTCCAGCGGCGGTATCTACAACAACTCGGCGCAGATCTGGAACCACACCTTCTTCTGGAACTGCATGAAGCCCGCTGGTGGCGGTGAGCCTTCGGGTGCGCTGGCCACAGCCATCAATGCCAAGTGGGGCAGCTACACAGCCTTCAAGGAAGCCTTCGTCAAGTCCGCCGTGGGCAATTTCGGCTCTGGCTGGACCTGGCTGGTTAAGAAGCCCGATGGTTCGGTGGACATCGTGAACATGGGTGCAGCTGGTACGCCCCTGACCACGGCTGACAAGGCTTTGTTGACTGTGGACGTGTGGGAACACGCTTACTACATCGACTACCGCAACATGCGTCCCAAGTTTGTCGAAACCTACCTCGACAAACTAGTGAACTGGGGCTTTGCCGAAGCCAATTTCGCCTGAGTACCATGCACCTTTGAAAAAGCCGACCTTGGGTCGGCTTTTTTATGGGCTGAACGGTCGTCCTGAGAGTTTTGCACCGGGCTTTATGCCCTTTTTGGCAAACCATCCCTGGTTCATCTCCAGAACGTAACGCACGGGTTTGGTGGAGCAGTGGGATTCGGGAGAAAGCGGCTTCATGTCTTCCAGATTGACGATGGCGCCGTCGTCCGCAACGAACGCGGCAGTCAACGGCAGCGGTGTGTTCTTCATCCAGAAGCACAGGCGGCTGGGGCTGTCGAAGATGAAAAGCATGCCCTCGTGCTGGGGCATATCCTTGCGAAACATGAGTCCAATTTCGCGTTGCTCAGAACTCGTGGCCACTTGTGCATCGATCTGGTACATGCCCACCGACAGTTTGGTGCGTGGTAAATGGGTTTGTGGCATGTCTTGTGCGCAGGCTAAACCCTGGCATACAAGCAGAGTTAACAACGCGGTAGAGGCAAGGTTTTTCATGCAGCTATTGTGGCGTAACCCGGATGAGAGCTGCAGACCGCTGGTGAAAATATGGCGCGGTAACAGCATGTAATTTGTGTGTATTGCAACCGGGTTTCTGGCCCGCGGCTAGCAAGCCAGCTACCTGACAGTTAGCAGTAAATTTTTAGGAATAGAATTTGTCCACTGTCTGAAGCACAACTTCTCAGGTAATTGCGATCCCACAATTCAACGGAGACCATTTTTCCATGTACCAGCACATCAAAGTCCCAGCCGAAGGCAAAAAAATCACCGTTAATGCGGACATGTCCCTGAACGTGCCCGATCAGCCCATCATTCCATTCATCGAAGGCGACGGCACAGGGCTGGATATCACACCCGTGATGCTGAAAGTGGTGGATGCAGCAGTTGCGAAAGCCTACGGCGGCAAAAAGAAGATCCATTGGATGGAAGTCTACGCAGGCGAAAAGTCCACCAATGTGTACGGCCCCGATGTGTGGTTGCCTGAAGAAACCCTGCAAGCCCTGCGTGAATACGTGGTGTCTATCAAGGGCCCGTTGACCACGCCCGTGGGCGGCGGTATCCGCTCTCTGAATGTGGCTTTGCGCCAAGAGCTGGACCTGTACGTTTGCCTGCGCCCCATCCAGTACTTTGACGGCGTGCCCAGCCCGGTCAAAGAACCCCACAAGACCAATATGGTGATCTTCCGCGAAAACTCGGAAGACATCTACGCGGGTATCGAGTTTGAAGCCGAGAGCGACAAGGCCAAGAAGATCATCAAGTTCTTGCAAGAGGAGATGGGGGTCAAGAAGATCCGCTTCCCCAACACCTCGGGTATCGGTATCAAGCCCGTGTCGCGTGAAGGCACTGAGCGCCTGGTGCGCAAGGCCATTCAGTACGCTATTGACAATGACAAGCCCAGCGTGACTATCGTGCACAAGGGCAACATCATGAAGTACACCGAAGGTGGCTTCCGTGACTGGGCTTACGCACTGGCACAAAAAGAGTTTGGTGCTGAACTCATCGACGGCGGACCTTGGTGCAAGTTCAAGAATCCAAAGTCTGGCAAAGACGTTGTGGTGAAGGACAGCATTGCCGACGCATTCTTGCAGCAAATTCTGTTGCGCCCTGCTGAGTACAGCGTCATCGCCACGCTCAATCTGAACGGTGATTACGTGTCTGACGCCTTGGCCGCGCAGGTCGGTGGCATCGGCATCGCCCCTGGCGCCAACCTGTCGGACTCGGTGGCGTGCTTCGAAGCCACCCACGGCACTGCGCCCAAATACGCTGGCAAGGACTATGTGAATCCTGGCTCTGAAATCCTATCTGCAGAAATGATGCTGCGCCACATGGGTTGGCTGGAAGCCGCTGACATCATCATCAGTTCCATGGAAAAATCGATCAAGAGCAAGAAAGTAACTTACGATTTCGCGCGTTTGATGGACGGCGCGACCCAGGTCAGCTGCTCCGGCTTCGGACAGGTCATGATTGACAATATGTAATCACGTACCCGGTGGTCTATGGGGCCGCCAGGCATGCTTGTTGCGCGGAACCGCCTGGGCCTTTTGGGGGCCAGGCGGTTTTTTTATGCCTGTGGCTTGAATTGGGCCGCAATGGCTCCAATTCAACTGAGCGGTGCAATCCTTCGGGGTGACCGATAGAATCGATTTCATGGCTACAAATATCCCATCCAAACCACCAGAACCCCCCGTTCAGCCACCTAACCCTGACGAAGGTGGCTCTGTTGTGTTGGAGCGCCGAACCCAAAAGGTCAAACCGCCGCAGATGTACCAAGTGCTCATGCTCAACGATGACTACACACCGATGGAGTTCGTCGTTGTCGTGATACAGGAATTTTTTGGCAAGGATCTGGAGTCAGCGACCCGCATCATGCTGAAGATACATTTGGATGGCAAAGCAGTGTGTGGGGTCTATTCCAAGGATGTCGCGGTCACCAAAGTGGACCAGGTCCTGGACGCAGCGCACAAGGCAGGTCATCCGCTGCAATGTGTTTGCGAACCCGTGGATTTGTAAAGTGATTCAAAACTAGTGAACAGTGAACCGGGAAACGGTTTACAGTTAATCATCAACGCAAGGCTAAAGGAAATCACATGATTGCCCAAGAATTGGAAGTCAGCCTGCACATGGCGTTTGTTGAGGCACGCCAGCAGCGCCACGAGTTCATTACCGTGGAGCACCTGTTGCTCGCCCTATTGGACAATCCTAGCGCCGCCGAAGTGTTGCGCGCCTGCTCTGCCAACATCGACGACCTGCGAAAGTCGCTGTCGAATTTCATCAAAGACAACACCCCGCAGGTAGCGGGTGCCGACGATGTCGACACGCAACCTACTCTGGGCTTTCAACGTGTTATTCAGCGCGCAATCATGCACGTGCAATCCACGGGCAGCGGCAAGAAAGAAGTGACCGGTGCGAATGTGCTGGTCGCCATCTTTGGTGAGAAGGACTCCCACGCGGTTTATTACCTGCACCAGCAGGGTGTGACACGCCTGGATGTGGTGAATTTCATAGCCCATGGGATCAAGAAGAATGATCCGCCCGAGTCCGCGGCCAAGGCGAATGAAAGCCCGGTCGAGAACGAAGAGGGCAACGGCGAAAAGAACGAAAAATCGTCGCCCTTGGAGCAGTTCACGGTCAATCTGAACCAGCTCGCCAAAGACGGCAAGATCGACCCTTTAATTGGTCGTGAATACGAAGTCGAACGCGTGATCCAGATCCTGTGCCGCCGGCGCAAGAACAACCCTTTGTTGGTGGGTGAAGCTGGTGTTGGCAAAACAGCTATTGCCGAGGGCCTGGCCTGGCGCATTACGCAGGGCGATGTACCTGAAATTCTGGCCGAAGCCATCGTGTATTCACTGGATATGGGGGCCTTGCTGGCCGGCACCAAATACCGCGGTGATTTCGAGCAACGTCTCAAAGGTGTGTTGAAAGCGCTGAAAGACAAGCCGAATGCTGTATTGTTCATCGACGAAATCCATACGCTGATTGGCGCGGGTGCGGCCTCTGGCGGAACGCTGGACGCTTCCAACTTGCTCAAGCCAGGTTTGAGTTCCGGTGCCTTGAAGTGCATTGGCGCAACCACGTTTACCGAATACCGTGGCATCTTTGAAAAAGATGCGGCCCTGTCACGTCGCTTCCAGAAAGTGGACGTCGTCGAGCCAACTGTTGAGCAGACTGTCGAGATCCTCAAGGGACTCAAGTCGCGTTTTGAAGAGCACCACAATGTGAAGTACGCGGTGGCCGCTTTGCAGGCTGCCGCGGAGCTGAGCGCCAAGTACATCAATGACCGTCATTTACCCGACAAGGCGATTGACGTCATCGACGAGGCCGGCGCAGCGCAGCGCATTCTGCCGGCAAGCAAACGCAAGAAAACCATCAGCAAGGCTGAGGTGGAAGAGATTGTGGCCAAGATCGCGCGTATACCCGCAGCCAATGTGTCCAACGACGACCGCAGCAAGCTGAAGACGCTGGAACGTGATTTGCGTAATGTGGTGTTTGGCCAGGACAAGGCCTTGGACGTGTTGTCCTCTGCTGTCAAGATGGCACGCTCCGGCATTGGCAAAGGCGACAAGCCGATCGGCTCGTTCCTTTTCAGCGGTCCCACTGGCGTTGGCAAGACCGAGGCTGCCAAGCAGTTGGCCTACATCATGGGCATTGACCTGATTCGCTTTGACATGAGCGAGTACATGGAGCAGCACGCAGTGAGCCGTTTGATCGGTGCGCCCCCCGGTTATGTGGGCTTTGACCAGGGTGGTTTGTTGACTGAGGCCATCACCAAGAAACCGCATTGTGTGTTGCTGCTCGATGAAATCGAAAAGGCCCACCCAGCGATTTTCAATGTGCTGTTGCAGGTCATGGACCATGGCACCTTGACCGACAACAACGGGCGCAAGGCCGACTTCCGCAACGTGATCATTGTGATGACCACGAATGCAGGTGCGGAGACCATGAACAAGGCTAGCATCGGGTTCACCAATCCGCGTGAGGCTGGGGACGAAGCAGCGGACATCAAACGCCTGTTCACACCAGAGTTCCGCAACCGCTTGGATGCCATCGTCAGCTTCAAGTCGCTGGACGAGAACATCATCCTGCGCGTGGTCGACAAATTCCTGCTGCAACTCGAAACCCAGTTGGCTGAGAAGAAGGTCGACGTCACCTTTACCGACAAGCTGCGCAAACACTTGGCGAAGAAGGGCTTTGATCCGCTGATGGGCGCACGACCCATGCAACGCCTGATTCAGGACACGATCCGCCGTGCGCTGGCAGACGAGTTGCTGTTTGGTCGTTTGACCGAAGGTGGACGCCTGACGGTGGACTTGGACGAGACGGATCCCAGCAAAACAGAAGTGTTGTTGGACATTCAACCTCTGCCCGAAAAGAAGGGGAAATCCAAACCTGAAGAAGCTACAGCGGGTTGATCCAGACCTCTAAAACCAAAAAAAAGGCCCCATTCAATGCGAATGGGGCTTTTTTTCGGCTCTCTTTGGGCTTATTTGAAGCCGACGCGGTCCAGCATCTGTTGCACCTTGACCTGGTTCATGCCCACAACGCTGATGGGAATCGTCTCACTCTTGAAGCTACCACCGCTCATGGCTTGCAGGGCGGGGTTGTTGATCTTGACCCCTTTTGCTGCAGGCCACTCATTGTTTCCGTTGGCAAAGTGATCCTGTGCCGATACACTAGCCAGGTACTCCAAGAACTTGACGGCGTTGGCAGCATTCTTGGCGTTTTTGGCTACTGCACCGCCCGCGATATTGACATGGGTACCCCATGTTGCCTGGTTGGGGAAAACCACGCCTACACGCTCTATAACGGCTTGGTCTTCAGGTTTGTTGGAGCGCATCAGGCGCGCCAGGTAGTATGAATTACTGACTGCGATGCCACATTCACCCGACGCGACGGCCTTGACCTGGTCCGTATCACCGCCCTTGGGTGCGCGTGCCATATTGGAAACCATGCCTTTGAGCCACTGTTCAGCGGCGGCTTCGCCCAGGTGCTCGGTTACGGATCCAAACAAGGACAGGTTGTAGGGGTGCGAACCGGAGCGTATGCACAATTTGCCGGCGTTCTTGGGGTCACCCAGTTCCTCATAGGTGTCCACATCTTCTTTTTTCACCTTGAGCTTGTCATAAACGATGACACGTGCGCGTGTTGAAAAACCAAACCATGGTGTCTCTCCATTGGCGTTTGCCTTGCCGCGGTATTGGGCGGGGATGGCATCATCTAGCACCTTGGATTTCACGGGTTGGAACAAACCATCCGTTTCACCGCGCCACAGCCGGCTGGCGTCCACCAGCAAAATGATGTCGGCGGGGGAGGCTGTACCTTCAGCCTTTAAACGTGCCAGGATGCCGGCGTCATCAGCGTCGACGCGGTTGAGTTTGATGCCGGTGCTTTTGGTAAAGTTGGCGTAGAGTGCTTCGTCTGTCGGGTAGTGGCGTGCTGAATAAATGTTCAGGACCTGTTCTTGCGCCATAGCGGTTGTCGCAACCACGCTGAGCAAACAGGCGAGGGCAATACGTGTTTTCATGTTGAAGTCTTGGTGTCAGTTGAATGGCTGGGCCGCTTCAATCATATTACAAACGCGAATCATTCGCAAAACCATGCACATTCCTGGATTCCAGTCTTCATGAAATATTTCTTTCCGCTTATCGCTGTTGTCGCCATGCTAGGGTGCGCATCGCCGCCCAAGGAGGTTCCGGTGCCCGAGGTTGTTGTCACCCCGGTTGTCCCGCCCGTCGTCACCGTAGTGCCGAAAATTCCACCCCGTATCGGTTTGGCCTTGGGCGGTGGTGCTGCCCGTGGCTTTGCCCACGTTGGTGTGATCCAGGTCCTGGAAGAGGCCGGCATCCGCCCGTCCCTGGTGTCAGGTACATCCGCAGGCAGCCTAGTGGCGGCGTTTTATGCCAGCGGCAAAACCGGCAAGCAATTGCAAAATGTCGCAGAAACGATGGAGGAGGCCACTTTTGCCGACTGGACGCTACCGCTGTTCAACCGGGGCATGCTGCGCGGCGATGCGCTGGCGCGCTATGTCAACGGCCAAGTCGGTTCGCGGCTGATCGAAGATATGGTTTTGCCATTGGGTATTGTTGCCACCGACCTTAACAGCGGCCAGAGCATGTTGTTCCAGCGGGGCGACACCGGCACAGCCGTGCGGGCGTCCAGCGCTGTGCCCGCGGTTTTCCAGCCTGTAAGGATTTCCGGGCGTGAATATGTGGACGGTGGCTTGGTGTCCCCCGTACCCGTGCGCGCCGCGCGCCAGATGGGTGCCGAACTGGTGATTGCGGTAGACATCTCCAGCGCGCCGGAGGGCAACCTGTCCGGCGGAACGCTGGAAGTGTTGTTGCAGACCTTTGCCATCATGGGCAAAAGCATCAATTACTTTGAGCTCAAGGAAGCGGACATCGTGGTCAAGCCTGCTCTGGTGGGTGTAGCCAGTGCAGACTTTGGCTCACGGAAAAAGTACATCGAAGCGGGGCGCAAAGCGATGTTGCAACTGATGCCCCAATTACGGGCAGCGATAGCGGCTAAAACACACTGAAGTCGCCAGCAGCAAAAGTAGGGACAAAAAAAGGCCCCGTTTTACAACGAGGCCTTGAAGGGATCCCTGAACCTGATGGTTTCGAAAGGACCCGAGGAGACAACCGGTAGGAAACACATGTGTTTCCGAGTTGGATTAATTATGTCAGGGTTTTCCCTTGACTGCTAGAGAAGGCGCTCCAAAACAGAGGGCGCCCATTCTCTCAGCACAAATTAACGCTTCTTGGCTGTGGCTTGCTTCGTAGCATTGGTTGCTGTAGCGGCCACGGCGTTGAAGTTAGCTTCCGCCATTTCAGTAGCTTGTTTCACAGCCTTTTGCACGGATTCCAGTGCGTTGTTGGCGGCAGAAACCGAGCTCTTCATGATGGCAACAGCGGACTCAGAGCCAGCAGGTGCGTTCTTAGCTGCGCTGTCCACCAGACCCATGAATTTCTTCTGGGCTTCTGCGGCTTGGCCTTCAAAGTTCTTGCCGAATTCGGCCGTGGTGCTGGTCGCGATGTCGTACAGGTGGCGGCTGTAAGCGGCAGTCTTTTCAGCCAAAGGCTGGAACAGGCCAGATTGCAGGGCCAACAGTTCTTGTGCGTCTTTCACGCTCAGCAGGGACTGGGTGTGGGTGTTGGCTTCGGCCAAGGCAGCCTTGGAGGCGGTCAGGTTCAGTTCGACGATCTTCTCGACGCCTTCGAAAGCCTTGCTGGTCAGGCCAAACAGGGTTTCGATATTGGATTTGTGGGAAGCCATCAGTTGTTCAACAGTCATCATGTCTATATCTCCTAGAGTTGCGGTAAAAAATTTACTATCTGCTCCGTAACTGCCCTGATGGACCTTATGTTGCAGTGCAGCATGGTATGAATTATAGAGATGCTGCACCGCAACGCAAGTCATTTTTGCTGCATTGCAACAATTTAGAACAATTTCTCTATATCCGGTGTTTGTCATAGCCGGGTCACACAAGTGTCAGTGCGGATGGATCGCTGCGCAAGCTACCAGATTTGGCAGGTAGGGGACTGGCAGAATCAAGCCATGCCGAATACCAATCCACCCAAACCCACACCCGAACCCCGTGAGGCCTACCGGGCCTTCAGACCCATTTCCACCCGCTGGATGGACAACGATGCCTATGGGCATGTCAACAACGTGGTGTACTACAGCTGGTTTGACACCGCCGTTAATGCCTACCTGATTGAGCACGGTGCGCTGGACATCCATGCTGGCGAAACGATAGGGTTGGTGATAGAGACCCATTGCAACTACTTTGCGTCGCTGGCGTTTCCGCAGACCGTGCAGGTTGGCATTCGGGTGGCGCACCTGGGCACATCCAGCGTGCGCTACGAGGTAGGCATTTTTGGCGACGCAGATACCACCGCCGCCAAAGGCCATTTTGTGCACGTCTATGTTGATAAAGAATCCCGTAGGCCCGTACCCCTGCCACCCCGACTCAAAACAGTTCTGGAAGCCTTGTTATGACCCATTCACCATCATCCGCTGCCGTAGACGCCGCTATCACCTCCCGCATGTCGGTGCGGGCCTTTACCGAGCAGCCGGTGGACCGCGCCGCCATAGAACACATCCTGCAGGTGGCCAGCCGCGCACCGTCGGGTACTAATTGCCAGCCCTGGCGTGTCTACGTGCTGCAAGGTGCCAAGCAGGCCCAACTCGTGGAGAAGGTCTGCGCCGCCCATGACGCCATCCGCGCCAACCCGGCACTGGCCGGGGAGTACGTGGAAGAGTACGACTACTACCCGCAGAAATGGGTCAGCCCCTACATCGACCGGCGCCGCGAAAACGGCTGGGGCCTGTACGGGCTGCTGGGCATTGGCAAGGCCGACAAGGACAAGATGCACGCGCAGCACCAGCGCAATTACAAATTCTTCGACGCGCCGGTGGGCTTGATGTTTACCGTGGACCGCGTGCTGGGCCGGGGCTCGCTGGTCGACTATGGCGCTTTCCTGCAAAACATCATGGTTGCCGCGCGCGGCCATGGGCTGCACACCTGCCCGCAGGCTGCTTGGAATGGCTTTGCCAAGATCATCCTCCCGCACATAGGCGCAGGGCCGGACGAGATGCTGGTCTGCGGCATGTCGCTAGGTTATGCAGATGAAGCTGCACTGGTCAACGGCTTCCACACGCCGCGCGTGCCCGCGCAAGACTTCACGACCTGGCTGGAATAACACGCCAGACCAACACCATGACGATCCCAACACCCCGCCCCCGTGTACTGGTCACCCGCGCCGTCTTCCCTGAGGTGATAAACCACCTATCCGAACACTTCGATGTCGAGTCCAACCAGGCGGACGCCAATTGGAGCCCTGCTGAATTGGTACAACGCTTGCAGGGCAAGGCTGGCGCCTTCACCACCGGCTCGGTCGCCATCAACGCCGCGCTGCTGGCCCAGTGCCCGGACCTGAAGATCTGCGCGAACATGGCCGTGGGTTACAACAACTTCGACCTGGACGCGATGAGCGCGGCTGGCGTGTTGGGCAGCAATGCGCCCGACGTGTTGACCGAGACCACGGCCGACTTCGGCTTTGCGCTGATGATGGCCGCCGCACGCCGCGTGACAGAGAGCGAACACTTTCTGCGCGCCGGTAAATGGACGCACTGGCGCTACGACATGTTTGCCGGCGCCGAAGTCCATGGCACCACACTGGGCATCATTGGCATGGGTCGTATAGGCCAGGGCATTGCACGCCGTGGCGCCTTGGGCTTTGGCATGCAGGTCGTGTACCACAACCGCAGCCGGCTGGATGCTGCCACCGAGGCCGAATGCAAGGCCCGCTACATCAGCAAACAGGAGTTGCTGCAGACGGCGGACCACGTGGTGCTGGTCGTGCCCTATTCCGCCGCGTCGCACCACACCATAGGCGCGTCCGAGCTGGCGCTGATGAAACCCACCGCCACACTGACCAATATCGCCCGCGGCGGCATTGTGGACGACGCCGCGCTGGCTGCCGCGCTGCGCGACGGGCGCATTGCCGCTGCGGGGCTGGATGTGTTCGAAGGTGAACCCAAGGTCCACCCGGACCTGCTGACTGTGCCCAACGTGGTGCTGACGCCCCACATCGCCAGTGCCACGATCGGCACCCGCCGCGCGATGGCCATGCTGGCAGTGGACAATCTGATCGGGTATCTGGTGCACGGCAAGGCGGTGACGCCGCTCAATGCAGACCGGCTGGTGCAGCAAGGCACCACATAGTCCTGACCTGGTGCTACTAATTCGATAGCATATTAGTGATGCCCGACGGGGGCTATAGGCCAATTTCTTATATGACTCTGGTTTTAAAGGCGGTTACACGGTGAATGATGGATTGGTTTGGGCGCTGCTGGCGCTGACGTTGGTAACGCTGCTGGTGGCGGCGTGGACCGCCTTGGCGCTGGGCCGTCTGCGTGCCGGTGATGCACAAGCCGGGCTGGATGCACAACTGCAACGCAAGGAGCTGCAAGACCTGCGCAGCCTGCTGCAAACGGGCAACGAACGTATGGAGCGTGAACTGCGCCGTGAGATTGCGGAGTCATCCCAGGGCGCACGCCGTGAGCTGTCGCAAAACCTGGCCACCTTCCAGCAAGCACTGACACAGCAGGGGGCCGAGGCCACCCGCACACAAAACACACAGATCGACGCCTTTGGTCAGCAATTGGCGCTGATGCAAAAGACCCTGGCGGACACCTTGCACACCCAACTCTCCAGCGTGGGTGAATCCACCGCCCGCCGCCTGGCCGAGATGAGCGACACCAACACGCGCAGCATGACGGCGGTGCGCGATGCCTTGAACCAGCAAATGGCGCAACTGCAAACCACCAACTCCGCCAAGCTGGACGAAATGCGCGCCACGGTAGACGAGAAACTGCAGACCACGCTGCAAGCCCGCCTGGGCGAAAGCTTCAAACAAGTCGCCGACCGGCTGGAGCAGGTGCACAAGGGCCTGGGCGAAATGCAGACGCTGGCCCAGGGCGTGGGTGACCTCAAGCACCTGCTGACCAATGTCAAGACCCGCGGCATCTTTGGCGAGGCCCAACTGGCCAGCCTGCTGGAGCAGGTCTTTGTGCCCGACCAGTACGCGATGCAGATCGCAACCCGACCTGGCAGCAAAAATGTCGTCGACTTTGCAATCAAGCTGCCCGGCAAGTCGGATTCCGGCGCGCCGCTATGGCTGCCCATAGACGCCAAGTTCCCCAACGAAGATTACGAACGTCTGCTGGACGCGCAGGGCAGGGCGGACGTGCTGGGTGCCGAGGCTGCAGGCAAGGCATTGGAATTGCGCATACGGCTGGAGGCCAAGTCCATGGTCGAAAAATACGTGGAGCCGCCGTACACCACCGACTTTGCGATTCTGTTCCTGCCCACCGAAGGGCTGTACGCCGAGGTGCTGCGCCGCCCGGGCCTGATGGAAAGCCTGCAGCGCGACCACCGTGTCACTCTGGCCGGGCCGACCACCTTGCTGGCCATGCTCAGCTCGCTGCAGATGGGCTTCAGAACGCTGGCGCTGGAAAAGCGCTCCAGCGAGGTCTGGCAGGTGCTGGGTGCGGTAAAGACCGAGTTCGAAAAATTTGGCGGTGTGCTGGCCAAGGTCAAGTTGCAAACCCAAACCGTGCTCAACACGCTGGACAACGCCGAGACCCGTAGCCGCGCCATGAGCCGCGTGCTGAAAAAGGTCGATGCCCTGCCGGATACACAGGCACAAGCCCTGATCCCTTTCGACAAAGACTTTGACGGCGCCAGTGGTGAGGCGGACGCCGACACCAGCGCATGAGTCCTGCGCCCCGCGCTGAACCCTCCCGCGCCTGGGCCTTGGCCCGGCTGATACTCGGCCAGATCTTTCTGCATGGTGCCATGGCCGGCATGCGCATGGCCGCACCGCTGCTGGCGCTGCGCGAAGGCTACAGCGCCCTGGCAGTGGGCATATTGCTCGCACTGTTTTCGCTGACCCAGGTGTTCCTGGCCATACCGGCCGGGCGGTATGCGGACCGCCATGGCCTGCTCAAACCCATGGGCCTGGGTGTGGCTGCCGCGATGCTGGGCGGGGCGCTGGCGGCCGCCGTGCCGCATTTCCCGATGCTGTGCCTTAGCGCACTGCTGATGGGCGGCGCCACCGGTGTGGCCATCGTCGCCTTGCAGCGCCACGTGGGGCGGGCCGCGCAGGATGCAACCGAGCTCAAGCAGGTATTCAGCTGGCTGGCCATTGGCCCTGCAATTTCGAATTTTCTGGGGCCGGTGGCCGCGGGTTTGCTGATCGACCATGCCGGCGTGTGGGTGGGTGGCACGGTGGGTGACACCAATGGTTTTCGGGCGGCATTTTTGCTGATGGCGCTGATGCCGCTGCTGACCTGGTGCTGGGTGCGCCACACGCAGGAGTTGCCGCCAGTGGTGCAGCCGGCAGGCTCCACGACCGCCGGGGTCTGGCACCTGCTGCGTGACCCGCAAATGCGGCGCCTGCTAATGGTCAACTGGCTGCTTTCGTCCTGCTGGGATGTGCACACCTTTGTCGTGCCCATGCTGGGCCATGAGCGCGGCTTTAGCGCATCGGTCATTGGCACCATCCTTGGCTCCATGGCGGTGTCGGGCGCCTTCGTGCGGGTGCTGATGCCGCTGGTGGCCGCACACCTGCGCGAATGGGTGGTGGTGACGGGTGCCATGGTGGCCACGGCGCTGCTGTTTGCGATCTACCCGCTGATGGTGTCGCCCTGGACCATGGGTTTGTGTTCGGTGTTGCTGGGTCTGTCGCTGGGCTCGGTCCAGCCCATGCTGTTGAGCACGCTGCACCAGATCACGCCGCATGCCATGCATGGCCAGGCCATTGGACTGCGCCTGATGACGCTGAACCTGTCCAGTGTGCTGATGCCCATGCTATTTGGCACGGCCGGGCTGGTGGTCGGCGTGTCGGTCGTGTTCTGGACCGTGGGCTGCATGGTGGGGGCAGGTGCCCCCCTGGCTTGGCGCCTGAGGCCCTAAATTGCCCCCACGCTCCCCCACTGTGTGTGGGTCGCTGCCCCCCGAGGGGGCCGCGTTTGGCAAAACCCCAAGTCCGCACCTTGGGGCGGCCCGGCGGTGAAACTTGGCCCTTGTACAACTTAGTTCTTGTAAAACGTCTGGATCAAGTCCCAGGCTTGCTGCGGGTCGTCGCAGTACTGGAACAGGTCTAGGTCCTCTTGCGAGATGGCGCCTTCTTCCACCAACACATCAAAATTCAACAAGCGCTTCCAGTATTCGGAGCCAAACAGGATGATGGGGATGGGGTGGGACTTGCGGGTCTGCACCAGCGTCATGACTTCAAACAATTCGTCCAGCGTGCCAAAGCCGCCAGGGAAGGCCACCATGGCCTTGGCGCGCATCATGAAGTGCATTTTGCGCAGCGCAAAGTAGTGGAACTTGAAGCTCAGCGACGGTGTCAGGTAGGGGTTGCCCGACTGTTCGTGTGGCAACGCGATGTTCAGGCCCACGGTGGGTGCACCGGCTTCCGACGCGCCGCGGTTGGCGGCTTCCATGATGCCCGGGCCACCACCAGTGCACACGTAGAGGCGCTCGCGCGGCGGCACGTTGGCCCCGTGCGTGGCGACGATGTGGCCAAAGGCGCGGGCCTGTTCGTAGTAGTGCGCGTTGCGCAAGTGGCGCTGGGCCACGGTGACGCCGGCTGCGTCTCCCTGGGCACGGGCTTGTTCCATAAAACGCTGGGCGTCCTCCAGGGACGGGAAACGCGCGCTGCCAAAAACGACGACGGTGTTTTCGATGCCCTGCTCATGTTGTGCCAGATCGGGCTTCAGCATTTCCAGCTGCATGCGAATGCCGCGTGTCTCGCGGCGGAGCAGGAATTCGGGGTCGGCAAAAGCCAGGCGGTAGGCGTTGGCTTCCAACGGGGTGCCGGCATCGGCATGGGCTTTGAGGTCACTCCAGGCGTCGGCCAGGCTGCGGGGTGCGGGTGCTTTCAGGGTATCCAAGGGGCGGTGTCCTAAGTTCTTTTTGATAAACGTCACAGGCCCGAGGGTACACCCGAATGCACCCCGTTTTGTGGTGCTCAGTCCGCGTTCAGTTTGAGCACCAGTTTGCCGTTGTTCGCACCGGTGAACAACATGTCAAAAGCCTTGGGGAAGTTGTCCAGGCCTTCAACCACGTCTTCACGTGTCTTGAGCTTGCCCGAAGCGATCCAGCCGGCCATCACCATGGCGGCTTCCATGGCACGGTCGTAGTAGTCGGACACAACGATGCCGGTCATCGTGGAGCGCGTCACCAAGAGCGCCAGGTAGTTGGCCGGTCCCTTGACCGGTGTGGTGTTGTTGTACTGCGAGATCGCACCGCAGATGACGATGCGCGCACCCCGTGCCAAACGCGTCAGCACGGCGTCCAGGATGTCGCCACCCACATTGTCAAAATACACGTTCACGCCCTGGGGCGCATGTTTGGCCAGTGCGGCTGCCACGTCTTCGGACTTGTAGTCGATGGCGGCATCAAAGCCCAGCTCTTCGACCAGGTAGCGGCACTTGTCGGCACCACCAGCAATGCCGATGACCCGTGCACCCTTGATCTTGGCGACCTGGCCGACGACCATGCCCACGGCGCCGGCGGCGCCGGAGACCACAACCGTGTCACCGGCCTTGGGCTGGCCTACTTCCAGCAGACCAAAGTAACCAGTCATGCCGGGCATGCCCAAGGTGCTCAGGTAGACCGGCAGCGGTGCCAGCTTGGGATCGACCTTGGTCAGGCCTTGGCCGTTGGAGTAGGCATAGTCCTGCACGCCCAGCAGACCGCTCACGTGGTCGCCAACAGCGAACTTGGGGTTCTTGGAGGCGGTGACACGGCCCACAGCCAGGGCGCGCATGACTTCACCCAGGCCCACGGGTGGGATGTAGGAGGCTTTGCTCTCGTTCATCCAACCGCGCATGGCGGGGTCCAGCGAGATGTACAGCACCTGGATGACGACTTCGCCTTCGACCGGGTCGCGCAGTGTCTCTTGCGTGCGGTTCCAGTCGCTGGCCTTGACGGTGCCCACAGGGCGGGCGGCGAGTTTGAATTGGTTGTTGACTGCAGTGCTCATGGTGATCTCCGGGTGTGAAAACAAGGGTTTCTTTGGTTTCCAACGGGATTGCAGAAACCATGGGCTGAAGTGTAGAAAGCATTAAGTTGGCTGAATAGACTCAAGAATTGCATAATATTGTTGTCTATAGAGCAACAATATGGCAAAAACAATCATGAACCCCCAACGCCTGGCCAACTTCTCCGCCATCGTGCAAGCCGGCAGCATCAGCAAGGCTGCCTTGGGGTTGGGCTGTGGCAAATCGGTGTTATCGCGGCAACTCGCCAAGCTGGAGGCCGAGCTCGGTGCGCGCCTGATCCAGCGCTCGACCCGGCGCCTGACGCTGACCGAGATTGGCGAGCAGGTCTATGCCCAGGCCCAGCAGATTGACCGCGCGATGTCCAATATCGAACAGTTGACGGGGCAATACCAGAGCGAAGTCAAGGGCCGCTTGCGCGTCAGCTGCCCCATGCCGCTGGGCCAGCGTCACCTGGTGCCACTGCTGGTGGAGTTCACACAGCGCTACCCGCAGGTGGACATCGTGCTGTCGGTAGAAGACCGCATGGTGGACCTGATTGCCGAACACATCGACGTGGCGATCCGCGTGGCCCATCTGGAGGACTCCACGCTGGTGGCCCGCAAGCTGACCGACAGTTCGCGTGTGCTGGTGGCTGCCCCCAGTTATTTGCAGCGCCGCGGCACACCCGCCACGCCGGCCGATCTGGCGCAGCATGACTGTCTGGTCTACACCAGCGGTGCACGCACCTATGACGAATGGGGCTTTATCCAGGACGGGCAGACCACCGTTGTCAAGGTGCAGGGCAAGATACAGATCAACGATGGCATGTCGCTCGCCGCAGCCGCCTGTGCGGGTGGCGGTCTGTCGCTGATGGATCGGTTGATCGTCGCGCCGGAGCTGGCCCGCGGGGAGTTGGTCGAGCTGTTGACCGACTACAACTTGCGGCCCGGGCTGCCCGTGTATGTGGTGTACCCGGCACGGCCGTGGCTGGCACTCAAAACGGCGACCTTTGTGGCATTCCTGCAGGAGAGGTTGTTTGCGCAGTGACCATGAAAAAAAAGGCCTCCGAAGAGGCCTTTTTGGCGGAAGAACCGAGGGCGTGATTAGACGCGCTTGCGGTACTCGCCTGTACGGGTGTCGATTTCAACCTTGTCGCCTTGGGCCACAAAAATTGGCACGCCGATTTCGAAACCGGTGGCGATCTTGGCAGGCTTCAGAACCTTGCCCGATGTGTCGCCCTTGACGGCGGGTTCGGTCCAGGTGATTTCGCGCACGACGCTGGTGGGCAGTTCGACGGAGATGGCCTTGCCGTCATAGAACACCACTTCAACGGTCATGCCGTCTTCCAGGTAGTTCAGCGAATCACCCATGTTTTCGGCTTCGACTTCGTACTGGTTGAACTCTTCGTCCATGCAGACATACATGGGGTCTGCAAAGTAGGAATAGGTGCATTCCTTCTTGTCCAAGATGACCTGGTCCATCTTGTCGTCGGCCTTGAACACCACTTCGGTGCCGAAGTTGGCGATCAGGCTCTTGAGCTTCATGCGCACGGTGGCGGAATTGCGGCCGCCGCGGCTGTATTCGGTCTTCAGAACGACCATGGGGTCTTTGCCGTGCATGATGACGTTGCCGGCGCGGATTTCTTGTGCGATTTTCATGTGCTTTACGCGGTTGTCACTGCCAGCCTGTGCTGTCAGCGTGATAGGCCGCTCATGGCGGCGAAGACGCCGTCTAGTAACTGGCGGCGGAGCATGGTTTGCCATCCGATTCTTCGGGGCAAATTCAGCAAAGCCTCGAATTTTACCGTTTTTTCAACGTGAACTGAATGAGTTGGGTGGCCAAATCATCCAGTTGCAGCAGGCGCTGGCGTGCCGCTTGCAAGGTTTGTGACCAAGAGCCAAGGTCGATGCCGGGCAAAGCCGGGGGGAGCGTACCCGCTTGATCCGCATTCCATGCATGGTGGAATGCCCGAAGGCTGGGGCTGGCATCCAGCATGTCCAGAAAGGCATCCAGTTTGGGAACGTGGGCCGCATCCTCTTGTGTGTAGATCTGCCAGACCAGCGGTTTGCCGGCCCAGATGGCGCGCACCACCGAGTCTTCGCCCCGCACACAATTCAGGTCGCAGGCCCACAGCAAATGGTCAAAATCGACCTGGGTCAGCATGGGCAGATAGCTGATGCGCAAGCGGCGCAATGCGGCCCCGCTCTCAATCGCGTTTTGTACCGCCGCGCTCGCCCGCCCCGCGGTGACCAGCAGGCGGGTTGGCGCCGCCAGCGCGTCTAGCTGGGCCAGCAGCGTGGGCAAGGCGGCAGGCTCATAACAAAACAGCGACACCAGGGTTTCACCATCAGCCGCATCGATGGCCCATTGCGCCAGCCAGGATGTGTGCTGCGCAGCAAATGCCTGCTGGCGTTGCAACAGGTCCGGTTCACGCAGCAGGCCGCCAGTGCGCGCTGTGAAGCCGGGGTAGAAGAAATGTTTGCTCCAACCCTTGGCCGGACCGCCCATGATGGGGGAGGGCAGGCCATGGGAGCGCTCCACAAAGGGCTCGGCCGAAAGGTACTCCAGGTTGATCCACACCGGATGGCTTATGGAAAATTGGCCTGTAGCCCCCGTCGGATATGCACGGTGCGCTATAAATTCAGGAGCAAATTCGCAGCCAAAGCCTTCTATCCATATATCTGCCGGGGGCAGACTGGCCAAGTAGGCAGGGTCTTGTGACAGGTTCCAGGGCAGCACCTGCACACCCGCCCAGCTTCCATCCTGTGCACCCGGCGCCATCCACTGCAACGCAGATGCGTCATCCACCCACAGGCGTACACCGTGTCCGCGGGTGGCCAGGTCTGCACACAGGCGCCAGCACACGCCCAGGTCGCCAAAGTTGTCGATGACGCGGCAGAACACGTCCCACAGCAAGAGGGGCTGGGCGACGGTGCGTGGGGTCTGAATGCTTGCAATGGATACCATGGTCCCATTGTCCACGCCGGCCAAAGCGCCGAATGAAAAGAATGACAATAGCGGCCCATGACCGCCGATACCCCCATTGCTCCTGCATCACCCGCGCCCTCGGGTCACTCTGAAGAGCTGCTGCGCGAAGTGGCTTCGCTGCCGTCCCTGCCCGGCGTATACCGCTACTTTGATGCGCAGGACCAGTTGTTGTACGTGGGCAAAGCCATCAGTCTGAAGAAGCGGGTGTCCAGCTATTTTCAGAAGAACCACGGCGGCACCCGCACCGGCCATATGGTCAGCAAGATTGTGCGCATGGAGACCACGGTGGTGCGATCCGAGGCCGAGGCCTTGCTGCTGGAAAACAACCTCATCAAGACCAAGAATCCCAAATACAACATCCTGTTCAGGGACGACAAGAGTTACCCGTATTTGAAGATGACCGGTGTGCCATCGGCCCCCAAGCGCAGTGTGGTGTCCGAGGTGCCGGCAGATGCGTCGGTTCCTGGCGCGGCGCCCAAAGCTGCAGCCTCAGTGCCCGCCGACTTCGCCCGCATGTCCTACTACCGCGGTGGCGTTGAGAAGAAGCACCGCTACTTTGGCCCCTACCCCAGCGCCTGGGCGGTGAAGGAAACGATTTTGCTGATGCAAAAGGTGTTTCGCCTGCGCACCTGTGAAGACCCGGTGTTCAGCAACCGCAGCCGGCCGTGTTTGCTGTACCAGATCAAGCGCTGCTCTGCGCCCTGCGTGGGTCACATCTCGGCGCAAGACTATGCCGAGGACGTTGCCAATGCCGAGAAGTTTTTGCGCGGTGATGCCAAGGAGGTATTGCGCCATTTGGAGTCGCGCATGATGGCGCACTCCGACAAGCTGGAGTTTGAACAGGCCGCCGAGTTGCGCAACCAGGTGGCCGCCTTGTCCAATGTGCTGCACCAGCAGGCCATGGACAACGTGGAGGACCGCGACGTGGACATCCTGGCGGTGAAAGTGCAGGGCGGCAAAGCCTGTGTCAATCTGGCCATGGTGCGTGGCGGTCGGCATTTGGGTGACCGACCGTATTTTCCGGTGCATGTGGAAGACGCTGTGGGTTTGTCGGACGAGACAGCCGCGGAAGCGGAGCTCAGTACGGATGCAGAGGACGGGGGGGTAGCACCTGCTGGCAGCAGGGCGCGATTCGAATCGGTGGAAGTACAGGTTCTCGAAGCATTTTTGGCGCAGCACTATATTGATGTGCCCATGCCGCCCACGCTGATCGTCAGCGATGCGGTCAGCAAGAGCCTGCTCAAGGCGCTGTCGGAACAGGTGGGTTTCAAGGTCAGCGCCATCCACCAGCCGCGCGAGCAGCGCCGTGCCTGGCTGGACATGGCGCAGACCAATGCCGGTTTGCAACTCGCACGGTTGCTGGCCGAAGAAGGCTCGCAGCAAGCACGTACCCGCGCGTTGGCCGAGGCGCTGGATTTGACACTGGACAATCTGGATACGCTGCGGGTGGAGTGTTTTGACATTTCGCACACAGCGGGTGAGTCGACCCAGGCATCCTGCGTGGTGTTCCACCACCACAAAATGCAGAACACCGAATACCGGCGTTTCAACATCGAAGGCATCACACCGGGTGACGATTACGCCGCCATGCGCCAGGTGCTCACGCGCCGTTACAGCAAGGTGGCCGAAGCCCTGAAAGAGGCCAAACATGCGGGGCAGACGCCCGCCGGCACTGGCCGCTTGCCGGACCTGGTGCTGGTGGACGGTGGCAAGGGCCAGGTATCCATGGCGCGTGAAGTGTTCGAGCAATTGGGGCTGGATTTGTCCTTGATCGTTGGTGTGGAAAAAGGCGCGGGCCGCAAGGTGGGTCTGGAGGAGCTGGTGTTCGCCGATGGTCGCGACAAGGTTTACCTGGGCGCCGACTCCGCGGCGCTGATGCTGGTGGCACAGATACGCGACGAGGCCCACCGCTTTGCCATCACCGGCATGCGCGCCCAACGCGCCAAGGTGCGGGTTGGTGGCGGCAAGCTGGAAGAAATCCCTGGCGTTGGCCCCAAACGCCGGGCCAAGCTACTGCAGCGTTTCGGCGGCGTGCGTGGCGTGGCTTTGGCCAGTGCTGCTGACATCGCAACCGTTGATGGCATTTCCAAAGAATTGGCCGAAGAAATCTACCGGGCGCTGCACTAGTTACACCCGTGTTGCGCCCTTGCACAGGTCGCTGCCCTCTTTTGGGGCCATCGCGTCTGGGAGCGGCCCTGCGGCGCACAAGCCGTGCCACAATCAAGCCATGTTTATGACCATACCGACCATCATGACGTGGACGCGAATTTTCGCGATCCCTCTGATTGTTGGCATCTTTTATTTGCCCGAGTCCATGGGGTCGGTGGCTGAGAAAAATCTGATTGCGACGGTCATGTTTGTGGTGTTCGCCGCCACCGACTGGCTCGACGGTTACCTGGCACGCAAGCTGAATCAGACGTCTTCGTTTGGTGCTTTCCTCGACCCCGTTGCCGACAAATTTCTGGTGTGTGCCTGCGTGCTGGTGCTGGTGCATTTGCAGCGTGCCGATGTGTTTGTGGCACTCATCATCATCGGGCGCGAAATCGCGATCTCCGCGCTGCGTGAATGGATGGCCCAGATTGGTGCATCCAAGAGTGTGGCGGTACACATGATTGGCAAACTGAAAACTGTGGCACAAATGGTCGCAATTCCTTTTTTGTTGTTTGATGGAATCTTGTTTGGTCTGATCAACACCCGCCAGTGGGGTGTCTGGCTGATCTGGGCTGCCGCGGTGTTGACCATCTGGTCCATGGTGTATTACCTGCAAAAAGCCATACCGGAAATTCGCGCTAGAGCACGCTAAAGCGCGCCGCCCACTAGGCCACTTGCCTACACCATCCATGCTGAATCCGGGCTTACAACCACCATATTTTTTCTTGATTATTGGCTCAAACTTGTGGAACAAATGCGACTAGAATCTGCCTCCGCACCGTTGTAAAGCTGCATGGCGTATTGACATGGAAATGCCCCGTGGCTTTAATGGGATGCAGCAGCCTCGGTTGCTACTGATGTGATCCAGACCAGCCTCAGGCCCGCTTGCGCAATGTGCAGAGAACCCAAGAACTGAGTCCGGTGATAACAATATTTGAAGAGACAATTCGATTAACTCTGCTTCCTACAAGGGGTCTTTGTGAATAAAACCGAACTGATTGAGCACATTGCGAAACATGCAGATATTTCCAAGGCTGCTGCTACGCGCGCATTGGAATCGACTATCGGAGCGGTCAAAACCACCTTGAAAAAAGGTGGCTCGGTGTCACTGGTAGGTTTTGGTACATTTGCGGTAGGCAAACGTGCAGCGCGCACCGGTCGTAATCCACGCACTGGCGCTGCGATTAAAATCAAGGCTGCCAAGGTTCCCAAGTTCCGTCCAGGCAAAGCATTGAAAGATGCCCTGAATTGATTTAGTAGTTGTTTATGTGGGGTGATTAGCTCAGTTGGTAGAGCGGCGCCTTTACACGGCGTAGGTCGGCGGTTCGAGCCCGTCATCACTCACCACCCCCACACAGCAAAGGCGAACACGATGTTCGCCTTTTTGTTTTTTTGATGGAGAGATAGCGCATGTTTGAATTTGTTCGCAAGCACACAAAAATCATGATGACGCTCATGTTCTTGATGATCATTCCCGCGTTTGTGTTGGTTGGTGTGGATGGCTTTCAGAACATTAATGCAGGTGGTGAAGCCGTGGCTACGGTGGGCAGCCAGAGCATCGATCAGGCTGAATGGGATGCAGCCCATAAGGCCGAGGTAGACCGCCTGCGCGCGCAAATGCCGACGTTGGACGCCAAACTGCTGGACTCTCCCGAAGCGCGTTATGTCACGCTCGAACGCCTGGTGCGTGAGCGTGTGCTGGCAGAAGCCGTACAGGACTCACGCTTGAGTACATCTGATGCGCGATTGGCACGTGAGCTGCAACAAGACCCAACCATTGCATCGCTGCGCAAGCCAGATGGATCTTTGGATATCGAGCGCTACCGCCAATTGGCGGCCAGCCAGGGTTTGACCACAGACGGCTTCGAGGCGCGTGTGCGCAGCCAGCTCTCACAGCGCCAAGTAGAAGCTGGTCTGTTGGGCACTGCGTTTTCGCCCGCCATGTTGTCCGATGTTTCCCTGAACGCTTTCTACGAACAGCGTGAGGCACAGATTACCCGTTTCAATCCGGCGGACTATGTGGGCAAGATCAATCCCACGGATGCAGAGATTGAGACGTTCTACAAGGCCAACTTGCCGCTATTTCAGGCGCCTGAGTCTGCCAGCATTGAATATGTGGTCCTGGACCTGGGTGTGGTCAGAAACTCCATCACCCTCAACGAGGCAGATGTCAAAACCTATTACGAGCAGAACGTGAGTCGCCTCAGCGGCAAGGAAGAGCGCCGTGCAAGCCACATTCTGATCACCGCGCCTAAAGAGATGTCTGCCGAAGAGCGTACCAAGGCCCGTGAGCGCGCCGAGTCGCTGTTGGCGCAGGTGCGCAAGGCGCCCGACAGCTTTGCGGACTTGGCCCGCAAGAACTCGCAAGACCCCGGCTCGGCACCCAACGGTGGTGATCTGGACTTCTTCGCGCGCGGCGCCATGGTCAAACCATTTGAAGAGGCGGCATTTACCCTGAAGAAGGGTGATATCAGCGATGTGGTCGAGTCTGATTTTGGCTTCCATATCATCAAGGTGACAGACGTGAAGGCACCTAAGCAGCGCAGTTTCGAAGAATTGCGCCCCCAGATCGAGATAGATTTGAAAACGCAGCAGGCGCAGCGCAAATTTGCTGAAACGGCAGAGTTGTTTACCAATGGTGTGTACGAAGAATCAGACAGCCTGAAGGGCGTCGCAGAACGCCTCAAACTGGAAGTCAAGACGGTCGCCAATCTGCAGCGCAAACCGGTTTCCGGGGCTACGGGTGTGCTTGCCAATCCCAAGTTTCTGGCAGCGGTATTCAGCGCCGACTCACTGGATAAAAAACGCAATACAGAGGCCGTTGAAGTCGGCGTGAACCAGTTGGCAGCTGCGCGTATCACCCAGTACACCGCAGCCAGCACACCTCCGCTGACGGAAGTGCAGGCCAATGTGAAAGAGCGCCTGGTTGCCAAACAGGCTGCCGAGATGGCCGCAAAAGATGGCGCTGAGAAGCTTGCTGCATGGAAGACTGCGGCGCCAGATAGCCTGCCTGCAGCGGTCACCGTTTCCCGTGGTGGTGCGGCTAACCTTCCGGGCCCGGTGCTGGAAGCCGTATTGAAGGCCGACACCACCACCCTGCCGGCGTGGTCTGGAATAGACTTGGGTGCGCAAGGTTATGCAGTGGTGCGCGTCAACAAAGTGTTGCCACGTACAGCCCCCGTACCTGCCACTGCCGAGCAAGAGCGCAAGCAGTATGCGCAGTGGTTGGCAAGCGCCGAAAACAAGGCTTATTACAAAATGCTGAGCCAGCGTTTCAAGGTGGCGATCAAGGCACCGCGCCCAGCCCCCGGCGCTTTGGGGCAAACACTTGCCGCGGAATAGTCCAAAACAGCGGTTATAATTTAAGACTCGCGGTGGCTGTAGCTCAGTTGGTAGAGTCCAGGATTGTGATTCCTGTTGTCGTGGGTTCGAGCCCCATCAGCCACCCCAACTGATTCATAAGAAGCCTGCTATTCTAAAGATAGCAGGCTTTTTTCATTGTGAAGTTGCCACCAGCGTACAAGGAAGATGCCCATGAGCGATGACACCAAAGCCTGCCCAGTCTGTGCCGAGACCATCAAGGCCGCTGCGATCAAGTGCCGTTTCTGCAACACGGACTTGCTGGCACATGCCGCCGCCAAGGAGATGGAGGCGGAGCGGGTCTTGTTTGCTGGCCATCCCGCTGTGATTTCCTCTATGTGGCAATGGCTTGTGGTGGTGTGCACTCTGGGCATTGCCTTTCTCTACTATTGGGTACAGGGCCTGTCGACCCGGTACGAAATCACCACCCAGCGGGTGCGTGTTGAAGAGGGTCTCTTCTCCAAGGCCAAGGAAAGCGTGGAGCTGTTCCGCATCGACCACTTTGATGTTCTCAAACCTTTAGGCATGCGGCTGGTCGGGCACTGCCGGCTTGAACTGCGGTCCAGCGATACCAATTTTTCGACCGTGGTGATTTTTGGAGTTCCCGATCTTGAGGCACTGGCCGACACGCTGCGGGAGTGTTCCCTGCGTGAGCGTAGCAGAAGGCGGGTGACGACACTGGTGCAGGCCTGAGGCTGCCTACACGGATGCGTTTTTGAAGAAACGGCCCCTAGCCCCCGAAAAATATCAATATATCGCTATAAAAATAGTAGCAATCGCCGTATACCGAACTGCGCAATCAGTCCTTGGGGCGAAACCCGAGCGTCAGCGAGGGAATCACCTTGCCGTCCACATCAGGTGGCAACTTTTCCGTTTTGTCGATGGCGTTGATCACCGCGTCGTCCCAAGATTTCACGCCACTCGATTTGATGAGCTTTCGGCTGATGATGGTCCCGTCGGGTGAGGTGCGCACTTCCACATCGGCCACCGGATTGCCGGCCAGGGATTCGGTGTAGGTGATATTGGGTTTGATGCGGGCGACGATGCGCCCGGCATAACTGGCTGACGGCCCGGACGATTGCTTGGCAGAACCCGTGGCATTGGCATCGCCGGAGCCCGTGGCTTGATCTGCCATCCGGTTCATGCGTTCGATTTGCAGTTTGCGCAGCTCTGCCACTTTTTTGGCATCCGCGTCGGTTTTGGCGGATTGCGTCTTTTGCAGTTCCTGTTGCAGCTTCTTGTCACGCGCCAGCTTTTCGCGCAGCTCGGTGTCGCGGGCTTCCTTCTCGTCTTTCAGTTTCTTGGCCTTGGTGGCGTCTTTTTCGCGTTTGTCGCGCTCGAGGCGCTCCTGCTCCAGCAGCCTCTCCTTTTGCAGCTTGGCCTTTTCCCTGGCAATGGCAATGCTGGGATCAGGCCCCAGGGGAACGGGGACCGGGGGTGGCGCGACGACCTCTTTGGCTACCGGAGGCTTTACGACGGGTTCGGGTGGCGGAGGGACCGGGTCTGGCGGTTTCGGTGCGGCTTGTACTGGCAGTGCCGACCACAGTTCAGCTTCCACGGTGACGGGCGTGGCGTCCCGTTTCCATTGCACGCTGAGGGCCAGGCCGGCCAGCAGCAAGGCGTGGGCCACTATGGCCAGCGCCAACGCGCGCACCAAGCCCTGGGTGGGCGGTGGTGCAAACTCCATGCGTGCTACGTTGGCGTTCATGGTTGGCTGGCTCTGGGTCTTGTGAATCGTAGGCGGTCTCAGTTGGCCAATTGCACCGACAGGCCCACCCGCTGAATACCCGCGCGCTGCAGGGTATCCATGACCTTGACCACACTTTCGTACTTCACGTTTTTGTCGGCGCTGATGACCACTGCCGAGCTGGCCGCTGCGGTGCTGTCGCGGGGGCCTTGTGCGGTCTTGACCGCGGTGGCCAGGTCTTTGAGCGTCAGGCTTGTAGTTTTTTCCTTGATTTTCATCTCCAGGCTGTCGTTCTTGCCCAGTACGATCTGGATGATCTGGTCGGGTTGACGCGACGCCTTGCCCACGCTGGGCAGGTCAATCATGCTGGGTGTGATCAGCGGTGCGGTCACCATGAAGATGATCAACAGCACCAGCATCACATCGATGAAGGGCACCATGTTGATCTCATTGATAGTGCGTCGGCCGCGGCCGCGGTGAGAGACGGCTGGCATGGTCAGTGCACGGCGCTGGGCTGGGCGCCCACATTGCGCTGCAGGATGTTGGAGAACTCTTCGATGAAGGTTTCCTGGTGTGTGGCGATGCGGTCGATATCACGGGCGAACCGGTTGTAGGCGACCACCGCAGGAATGGCGGCAAACAGGCCGATGGCGGTGGCTACCAGCGCTTCAGCGATGCCCGGGGCTACAGTGGCCAATGTCACCTGGGTCAAGGCTGCAAGGCCCACAAACGCGTGCATGATGCCCCACACCGTTCCAAACAGGCCCACATAGGGCGATACCGAACCAACCGACGCCAGGAAAGACAGGTTGGTTTCAATCACATCCATCTCGCGCTGGAAGCTGGCCCGCATCGCGCGGCGGGCACCGTCCATCAGGGTGCCGACATCGGTAATGCGGCGCTCGCGCAATTTTTGAAATTCGCGCATGCCACTGGCGAAGATACGTTCCATGGGGCCACCATTGCCCGCATTTTTGGATGCGTCCGCAAACAGGTCATTCAAGCTGGAACCGGACCAGAACTCGCGCTCAAACGACTCGTTGAGTGATTTCACGCGGTTCAGCGCAAAGTACTTGCGGAATATGGCGGCCCAACTGGAGATGGATACCACCATGAGTAACAGCATCACGCCCTGTACGACGAAACTGGCGTTGAGTACCAGGTGGAGAATGGACAGATCTTGGTTCATTGCGGCGAAGATGTGGGGATTAAAGCAGCAGAGTTCGCAGGCGGGCTACCGCCTGCTGCAAATGCTCCATGGAACTGGCGGTTGAAAAGCGCACAAAATTGTGTGTTTGTGCAGATCCGAAATCGCGCCCCGGGGTGATGGCAACATGGGCTTTGTTCATGACTTCAAACGCAAAATCCCAGCTGTCCTTCACACCCAGCTTGGCACAGGCGGCAGTGCAGTCGGCCCAGGCGTAGAAGGCTCCGTCAGGCATCACCGGCACGGTCAGGCCCATGGCATTGAGCTGCGGTATGAAGTAATCCCGCCTGGCCTTGAACTCGTTGCGCCGCTGTTCATACAGCGCCAGGCTTTCAGGTTCGAAACAGGCCAGAGCGGCATGTTGGGCAATGGTGCTGGGGCAGATGAACAGATTTTGTGCCAGGCGTTCAATGACAGGCACCAGCTTTTCAGGCACGACCATCCAGCCCAGACGCCAGCCCGTCATATTGAAATATTTGCTGAAGCTGTTGATGCTGATGATGTCGTCGTCCAGCGCCAGTGCGGTTTGCCCATACTGGGCCTCGAAGCTCAAGCCAAGGTAAATCTCGTCCACGATGGTGATGCCGCCATGCATCTGCACGACGCGGTGGATGTCGCTTAGCGCGCCGGGGTCAATCGACGTGCCGGTGGGGTTGGAAGGGGAGGCCAATAACACGCCACGGGTGCGCGGTCCCCATTCGGAACGTACCGCGTCAGCGCTGAGTTGAAAGCGGTCTTCGGCTGTGGTTGGTACCAGCACTGCGCAGCCTTCCGCGGCGCTGACAAAGTGCCGGTTGCACGGGTAGCTGGGGTCGGGCATCAAAATCTGATCGCCCGGTTCTATCAAGGCCATGCAAGCCAGATGCAGGGCGGCCGATGCACCGGCAGTCACGACAATGCGATGGGCGGGCACATCAACTGCAAAGCGTTGTTTGTACCAATGGCTGATACGCTCGCGCAGCAGCGGTAGGCCGGTGGCCGGGGTGTATTGCGTGCGGCCGTCGTGGATGGCCCGTTCAGCGGCTCTTTGTACCAGGGGCGGGGCCGTGAAGTCGGGCTCACCAATGTTCAGGAAAATCATGGGCGCATCAGTGTGCGCAACTTCCTGGCCCAGGCTGGCGGCGGCCTTGGCCACCTCCATGACGTAAAACGGTTCTATTTTTTGTGCGCGCGACGAAATCTGCATGGGTACTGGCAGCGCTCTCAGGCCCGGGGCTTCTTGGTGTTGCCGCGGTCGGACTCCACTTCGGCTGCGCGCAGTGTCGGCGCTATGCCATTGAGCACGGCGTTGACATACTTGTGTCCGTCCGTACCGCCAAACTCCTTGGCCAGTTCTACGCATTCATTGAGCACCACACGCCAGGGCACGTCCAGGCAGTGGCTCAGCTCATAAACACCAATCCACATGATGGCGTGCTCGATGGGGGAGATCTCTGCCATCGGACGGTCGAGCAATCGTGTAATCAACTCGTCCAACTGCGCAGCCTCGGCAACACAACCTTGCAATAGCGCATCAAAGTGGACGGCGTCGGCTTTGTTAAAACCGGCTAGATCGCGGGTAAAGGTGTCGATGTCGTCGACAGCGTTGCCGCCTACTAGGTGCTGGTACAAGCCTTGCAGCGCGAATTCGCGTGATCGGCTCCGGTCGGACTTGCTGCCAGCCTTGCGAGCGCCGGTGCTGGTCACGCCGGTGCGGGCCTGGCGGGGAGGGCGCTTGGCCGCGGCAGGGGTATTCATATCACTCATTAAAGAGCCTCCAGCAGGTTAGCCATTTCTACGGCCACGCGGGCAGCATCGCGCCCTTTTTCGACTTGGCGGGCGATGGCTTGAGGCATGTCTTCGGTAGTCAAAATGGCGTTGGCAATGGGCAATTGGTAGTCCAGGGAAATACGTGTCACACCGGCACCTGCCTCGTTGGCGACCAGTTCGAAATGGTAGGTTTCACCCCGGATGATGCATCCAATCGCAACCAGCGCATCGTAGTTGGCTTTTTCGGCCATGGCTTGCAGGGCCACCGGCACTTCCAAAGCACCGGGAACGGTCAGGTGTTCAATGTCCTTGTCAGCAACGCCAAGCGCCACCAATTCGGCTTTACAGGCCTGCGTGAGCGCATCTGTAATGCCTGCATTGAAGCGGGCCTGCACAATGCCGATCTTGAGGCCCTTGCCGTTCATACGGTCATCGGTGGAGGCAACGTTGCCTTTGTCTGCGCCAAACATAGTTTCCCTTTCAGTGGGGGACCGCACTGCGGCGAGCCCCCAGTCTTTTTATTTGTTGATGTAACCCGTGATTTCAAGACCGTAGCCGGTCATGCTGGGCATGCGCCTCGGGCTGCCCATCAAACACATTTTGTGGACGCCGCACTGGCGCAGTATCTGCGCGCCAATGCCGTAGGTACGCAGGTCCATACGGCCGCGTTCGGGCGCATGGGCTGGACGCGCGGTTCCTTCAAACTGTGCCAGTAGCTGTTCACCACTTTCACCGCAGTTGAGCAGCACAACAACGCCTTTTCCCTCTGTCGCGATATGCGACAGCGTGGCATCCAGGCTCCAGGAATGCATGGTGCGCCCTATTTGTAGGGCGTCCAGTATCGACAGCGGCTCGTGCACGCGGACGGGGATGGTCTCGGATGCATCCCACTCGCCTCTAACCAGGGCCAGGTGCACGCCTTTACCTGTGGTGTCGCGGAACGCATGGGCCGTGAACTCTCCAAACGCGGTGTTGATGGTGTGGGTTCCCATCTTCTCGATTAACGACTCTACCCGGCTGCGGTAGGCAATCAGATCGGCAATCGTGCCAATTTTCAGACCATGCTCGCCGGCAAACAACTGCAGGTCGGGCAGGCGCGCCATCGTGCCATCGTCTTTCATGATTTCGCAAATCACTGACGCGGGGGAGCACCCTGCCATCATCGCCAGGTCGCAACCCGCCTCGGTATGGCCTGCGCGCATCAATACACCACCATCCACTGCTTGCAAGGGGAAGATGTGGCCGGGCTGCACCAGATCATCCGGCACTGCGCCCTTTGCCACCGCCGCTTGCACGGTGCGGGCACGGTCAGCAGCCGAGATGCCGGTTGTGACGCCTTCCGCTGCTTCAATGGACACCGTAAAAGCCGTACCTTTTTTGTCGCCATTGCGCACCGTCATGGGAGGCAACTGCAATGCTTCGCAACGCTCTCGCGACAGTGTCAGGCATATCAGCCCCCGGCCAAAACGGGCCATGAAATTGATGGCGTCTGCGGTTACGTGGTCGGCGGCCAAGACGAGATCGCCCTCGTTTTCGCGGTCTTCCTCGTCCACCAAAATGACGATGCGCCCGGCGCGCATGTCGGCCACGATTTCTTCTACAGGGGAAATGGGGACGGGATTCTGGGGCTTCATGGTGTCAATGGTATGGCAGGGAATACCCGCTATTGTCCCAGATGGGGGATGGCCCCGAAGGGAATCCCATTTTCAGGTGGCGGACAACTGCCGCGATGCGGCGCCTTGTCATCAATCCGGCAAGGCGATCTGGTTGTCAACGCTGAACTGGTAGTCCTTGAAGATGTGTTCGGCGCTCAGGGTTTGGTAACTGCCGTCTGCCAATTTGCGCGTCGTGTCTTTAAGGCGGTAGGTCATGCTGCCACAGGTCCAGCAGTTGAAATTGCGCATATGGGTGCACAAGCAGGTTTTGTCCATCACCGAGATGTTTTTGCCATCCGGGTGGATCACGATTTGTTCGTTATACGCAGTGATGTAGGCACAACTCCCGTTGCCATCGAGCAGGTAGCCATAGGCTTCGCAATTGGGGCGAATGCCCGCGCCAATGGCCGGCGTGCTGCGCAGCATGCGCATGGGATAGCCGGTGGGGGAGATGGTGTTGACAATGATGTCTTCTTCGCTGGCCCTGAAATACTCTTGCTTGATCTTGGCAGGCAAACCACATTCGTTGGCCACGGTAAAGCGGGTCGCCACCTGCAGGCCGGCGGCGCCATTTTCCAGAAACGATACGGCGTCGCTGCCGGTGAAGATACCGCCCGCTGCAATCAGGGGGATATCAAGCTGCTCGGTCTTCATGAACTGGGCGATTTCTGCCACGATGGTGGCCAAGTCGTACTGGGCCCAATCCATGCCAAAACCCAGGTGACCACCGGCAAGCGGGCCTTCGATGATGATGTAGTCCGGCAACCGTCCCAGGCGGGATGTTTTTCGCAGAAATAGCTGCAGGGCACGTACCGATGACACGATGATGCCCAACTTGGCGTCTCTGAAGCGGGGGTGGTCGGCCATCAGCGCAAAGGATCCCAAATGTAGGCCTGCGCTTAGGGTAATGCCGTCAATGCCTGCATCCAGCGCTGAATTCAGTCGCACCTGCAACGTCTCCCGTGGCGCGTTCATGGTCAGCTTTTCCATGCAGTTGACGAAGATCATGCCTTCGCCTTTTTTGGCTTCCATGGTCCTGCCCACATGGAGTCTGGTGGCTTCCGCCAAGCGACCCAAATCGAACTTGATGTCGCTTTTATCGGAATTGGCAATGTTGTACTTGTAAAACTTGGTCTTTTCTTTGACAAAGCCTGTATCAAACCGCCGGTCGGACACATCGGGCACCATTGCATCGGAAATGTGGCCAATTCCACCCAAACGCACGGCTTCTAGTGCCAACTCCGCTGTAGAAATATCGACGCCCATGCCACCAATCATCAGGGGCACATACTCTTTCTTGCCAAATTTCAAGCGGAAATCATCGACTCGTTTCATTGTCTTCCTTGTAGGATTTATATGTCGGTATAGCGCAAAAATATGTCAGATTGACGCGGCGGAACTGCTGCTCAGCATGCGTTCCACATAACGCGCGATCAAATCAATTTCCAGATTCACCCGGGAGCCCGCCTGCAGGTTGCCCAAGGCAGTATTTTCTACAGTGTGTGGAATCAGGTTGATGCTGGCCTCGCAACCCTCGGTCAAGTCGGCAATACGATTAACCGTGAGACTTACACCGTTGATGGTGATGGAGCCCTTGTAGGCCAAGTACTTTGCCAGCGCCTGCGGTGCAAGCACGCGCAGCTCCCAGCTCTCACCTACTTGTGCGAAGTGGGTGATGGTGCCAACGCCGTCTACATGGCCGGACACCAGATGTCCGCCAAGTCGATCATTGGCGCGCAGCGCTTTTTCCAGATTGATGGGGCCCAGCGCGTCCAAACTAGCCGTTTTGGCAAGGGATTCGGCGGATATGTCGATGGTGAACTGCTGTGCAACTGTGTCCCAAGTGGTGACGGTCATGCAGGCACCGTTCAGCGCAATGCTGTCTCCCAGGGCCACGTCATCGAGGTAATGCTCTGGGCAGGCTATGGTCAGACGTTTGCCGTGTGTGGGTGAGGTGCCGAGGGATTGAACGGCCTCAATGCGCCCTACGCCGGTGATGATTCCTGTAAACATGGAAGGATTTTCGCAGGTAATTGGAAGAGGGCTCCCGTAACCATGGAAATGTCAACAACAGAGAGGGCTTCAATGCCCTTTCATCAAACCGGCGTAGTCTATGAGACCGCCTTCTCTCCGTTTATTGGACTCTCTCTCTGTATGCGGGTGGTATTTTTGCTAGCACTGCGGGCTTGTAAAGGGCCGGTGCTGCGTCAAGGGCTGCCCTGAAGCTTTCTACCGCCTTGTGTTCATCCTTCGCTTCTGCCGAGGCGTAAATGGCTCCAAGTTTTAGCCATCCGTCGACGGCGCGTCCAGGCCAAGTCTCTATTCCCCGTTCTAGAGCCTGAATGGCCAGTTCAGCATTGCCGTGTCGTGTTCCTAGAAAGAACCCTGTTTGAACCAAGTCACGGTCCACCACTCCATTGCGCAACAACTCTTTTGAGCGTTGTACTGCCTCAAGCTCTCTTCCCGTACGGCTCCAAAGCATAACCTCCAAAGTGGCCAAGGATGCGGCGGTTGGTTGTATTGCTTTGGCTCTATTGAGGTATTCTTGAGCAAGTGAAAAGTTACCAACTTGCAAATGCCCCTTTGCAACATTGCTGATCATGCCAACTACGTTGGGGCGTGATTTAAGTACTGAATCCCAAATCCAGATTGCGTTGCTCCAATCACCCCACCCTGCCAAGGCGTCCGCTACGATTGGAGTCAGTTTTCTGTAATGCGGATTTATCGCAATACTCTGACGGGTTAATTCCAGCATATCAGCCTTAGCTCGACCCCAACGAGGGTCATGTGGCCTGCCGGATTGCGTGATGGTAGCCGCCGTTTTTACTGCGCGTATCAGTTTGCTTTCGCATTCAACTGCTAGATGCGATATGTAAGCTGCAACTACAAAAAGGGTAAACGATAGTGCCAAGGCAAACAGCGAGTATTCTCTTCTCCAGAATAAGGTGAATGATGTGGTGGTGCGACCGCCATACAGACGTATATCAGATGCAGCAAGCACTGCCAAGCTCAGGGCAAACAAGACTCCTGTACCTGCCATATGCCAAGGAAATCCAGCGTTGCTGACGATAAAAAGGACAAACAAAGTGGACAACACCAAAGCTCTAATTGGCATTTCTTGATTTGTTTCATTTCTTGGATTGGGCCACGTGTGATAGATTGCTCTCGCAAGGTAAAGCAGAAGACTTGCAATAAACAGCCAGCCAACAATTCCGTATTCAGCACCCAGTTGTAAAAACTCATTGTGTGCGTAGTAATCGATTTCCAGTTGACTTCCAGCCGCTTGGTAAATTGGAATGTGTGCCTCCCACGCTCCGGCACCAACTCCCATCACAGGGTTGGCTGCGATCATTCGTTTTGTTGCCAGCCACATCGTGGTTCTAAGGGAAAACGAACCCTGCGTATATTCCAAGGGGTCCATCAATTGCGCCGTACGCGAAACTGTGCGCTTGAGGGCGGTCGTCTCTGGGGAGATTGACAGAAGATTAGTGTTGCGAGTTTCCAATGAACCCAGAGCCAACACTGTTACGAGTAGCAGTGCTGCGAGGCTTATGCAATGACCGGGCCGCCATCCTTTGGAAATCACCCCATTTCTGAATAGAAACACTATTCCGATCATTAGCGGAAATAGCAGCAAGAGGCTCAAAATCGCGGAACGTGTGCCGGTCATTAGTAGTGCAGTTATATTGAAACCCAGAGAAAAGACAATCAGAAAAACGGTTGATTTGTCTTTCAACCGCATTGAAAGCAGAACGCTGAATGGCAATGTACAAACAATGAATTCCGCAAAAAAATTTCTATTTACGAATGTGGAACCAGGGTTAGGTCCCTGCGGGAAAAATTGAAAATCAAACCAAAACTGCAATGCTGTCCAGAAGGATGCCGCCACTGCTCCAACATGAATTCCCCATGCAAGATAGACTATTCTTGGCAATGTCAGCGTATTCATGCCCAAAAAAACAAGCAAGCTAAAAACAAACCAGCGGATGGCTTCGACACTGCCAAGATACGCGTGTGACCAAGCAGTGCTGCCGAGTGCGTATAACATTAAACTAACCGGCAACCATAATAGTCCGTGTAATTTCACATTGATTGTTTGATTGCGTATATTCCAAAAATACACAATTGCTGCCGATAAAACAAACAACGAAACTAACATTGACTTCAATGTGTCTTGCAGTAGTTCTTCATTTGGCCAGCCTAGGGCAGGTACTAACACCATCATGGTTGCGATAAGCACCACGATGCCGATCTGACTGGTGTTCAGATCGGCGTCATTCAATGGTATTTTTTGGGTTGACCAAACTGGCTTAAAACTCATTGTGACCGAGGACTCGGGTAATGACTTGAAGGTCTGGGCCTACGTTAGCAATAGACATGAACTCCAGGGAAATCGCCTGTGAGAGATCAATTAGCGGCGCAATATTAGCAATACCGTAGCCTTGACCTATCAATTTTGGCGCGAGATAAACCACCATCTCGTCGACAAGGTCTAGATCAAATAGAGATCCATTAAGTCGCTGCCCAGCCTCCACATGCAGTTCATTAATCTCACGCCTTCCAAGATCAAGCAACATGCCGGATAAGTTGACCTGGCCATCTTCACCTGGCAAATAAACGACGGTCGCACCGCGCTTTTCAAGGGCAGCTTTCTTCAAGTCATTTTCAACTGCGGTATATATATACAGCGCGCGGTCAGCCATAAAAATATGCGCGTCCAGCGGCGTTGCAAGGTTGCTGTCAACTACGACCAATTGAGGCTGACGTGACGAGTTCATCAGTCTTACGTCCAACCGCGGGTTGTCTTTTAGGATCGTACCAATACCAGTCAAAACTGCACAAGCTCGTGCACGCCAAACATGCCCGTCTGTACGAGCGGACTCGGAGGTGATCCATTGGCTAGCGCCATTCTCCAGAGCTGTCCTACCGTCAAGCGATGCGGCAATCTTCATCCTTACCCACGGCTTTTTCCGGATCATGCGGCTGAAAAACCCAATGTTCAGTTCCCGTGCTTCGTGGGCACCCAAACCCACTTCCACCGCAATACCGGCAGCCCGCAATCTGTCAAACCCCCTACCTGCTACTAATGGATTGGGGTCTGCAATAGCTGCAATTACTTTCGCAATTCCAGCTGCGCTCAGCGCTTCGCAACACGGGCCTGTGCGTCCATGGTGAGAACATGGCTCCAATGTGACATACGCTGTAGCGCCACGAACTGAGTTGCCACGTTGTTTGGCATCGCGCAAGGCCATTATTTCTGCGTGCGCTTCACCAACTTTTTGTGTATGGCCTGCGCCTAACATCTGGCCCTGTGGAGAGACTAAGACACAGCCTACACGCGGATTGGGCGCGCAAAAATTGCCGCAGCTTTTTGCTTGGTCCAGCGCTTGCCACATTGGTGACGAAGGGGGAGGTGTTGGGCCCCCGTTAGGTAATAAACTCACTATAAGCCCAAGGGATGGCTATTACTATTTCCAACAAGTATCCCTAAGTGCTGCGGAACCAGCTACGCCACCGACTATCACACCACGAACACCCTTGGAGGTCAACGTAAAGGTCCCGCAAGAATCAGTAGCCATTGACCCGGCGGACCACGGAACCATACGAATCTCGTATTCCGTCGCGTTGGCTGTAGTTACCGAAAGGTCATAGGCTTTCGTTCCGTCGGCAGGAGAGACCGTCAACGAGGTAGGAATCTGTATGGCATTGGCGGATCTATCAGTCCCATAATGATCATTAGCGGCATAGAACCGTTGCATGAACTGGGCCACCTGCACAAGTTGAGTCCTCGCATCTGCTCTTTTGGCCCTTGCCACGAATTTTGCGTACGAAGGCAGTGCGATTGCAGCGAGTATCCCAATAATAGCGACTGTGATCATTACCTCGATGAGTGTGAAGCCGCGAGATTGCTTTACACCCGTGTCCGTTGAAAAGCGCGTTTCCATATTTTCTTGTTCCATTGGATTTAGTTGGGCATGCTAGCGAACGAATAGTTGACGCCACTCGCGTTTTTTCACAGTCAACGAAGAACTCGGGATAGGCGTGCATGGAGGCATACCAGCCTGTCCGCACTTCAGTTCGAACTTAACACATGTGTTTTGTGCCGTCACAATGCATCCCTTTTCGTCACCGCCGGTAGACCCGGTGCTAATGGCAGTGGGGCGACCATCAACGGGATCCTGGTAGCCGGCAACAACCGTGTCGGATGTATTGACTACTCCATCATTATTGGTATCAAAGGCGGGCTTGGTGGGCCCGGACCCGGTCACACCATCGATTAGATACACCCAGCCCGATCCGCTTCCTGTTTGCACGCACAGGTCGGTGGCAGCTGAACTAACCGGTGAAATAGTGCTGGCCAACAAGAAGGTACTACCACTCTGTGCAAATAGCCTCTCAACCGGGTAGGCCACCCTTTGACCACTGTTTGGTAAGTCAATGTACCAACCTCGTTTACCTGACGATAAACCATCGCCCCACGTAACAGGGTTGGCAGTAACACCGTAATAATTTACACCCGCAACAGGTATCGTGGTGATTTCTTGCATCTGCAAGGACACCGTTCCGGACACCGGCGCTGCGCCCAAGGGAGTCGTGATTGAACCAAAGGCCTGCTTGTCCCATATGCCGTACAGCCGCTGGAGTTGATAGGGACTGTCTTTATCAGAGGGCTCGAAAAACTTACCCGTTCCAAAAGCCACGACATAACCCCCAGAGGGGTGTGGCACGACCGATGGTGTGGCGGTGATGGGTTGTGTGATGCCAGCCGTGTACAGGGCCGCAGTACCCAAGCCGACTTTCCAGTTGGACTTATCGGCCCCAGTGAGGTCAAATTTCCACATGTTGCCCTTTAGATCGCCAGCATACGCACCGATGATGCGTTGCGTTGCGTCGCGAACCACGCGCACTCCACCCAGGCCATTTCCGGAGGTATCTGCAACAATTTCTTTCAGTAAAGCGCCTGTTTTAAGATTGACTACAAATAAGCTTGCTGCGCCCGAAGTACTGTCAAAGCCATTGCCAAACACCGCGACCCAGTTGTCATTTGCAACGGAGCCCGGTGCCTCGACAACTCCGGCTTGTACATCGCTGAGTACATGACCTAGGTTTCCAAAACCGGTACTTGCGGAATTAACCTCCCACAACACATTCGCAGCACCCATTGTGGTTGGTGCTGTGACATCCATGGCGTACACAGCCTTGGCTCCCGCTCCCGTTGTGCCCAACAATACATTTTTCCAGGTTGAGTCAAGATAAGCGTCTGTTTCGATATTGGGCCCATCCACATAATACTGATGGGTGTAGGGTGTTTGTGACAGCTTGTGGAGGTTAGGGATCACAGCCTTGGGGACGAAGGCAAAGTACTCGGTACCGCTGTTGTTGCCAAAGCCGTGCAACATACCGTCGTTAGCGCCAACAAACAGGACGCCTTCAGGACGGGCAGCTTTTGCAGTTACAAACGCTCGGTAATTGCCGTACGACCCTACTAATAGCTGGTAGTTCATATCCACGTTATCGTGGATATAGGTCGGACTGGAGTTAACGATATCTCCCAATTTTGCAGTCCGGTTTCGGTAGCTGCCTCCGCTTTTGCGGAGCTCTTTGGAAGAATCCCCCAACACGTAGTTGAGCAAATCTGCGGTGAGACCGGAACTAGCGGTATTAAACGCCACACCCGCGCTACCGCTCCATGTAAATACTCTACTGCTGCGTGTTGCGACCGCCGGAATCAAACTAATAGGGTCTTGGGTGATAGCGTCCACACCACTTTCCACTTGCCAAAAAACATTGCTTGGAACCTTGTCGTTCCCGGTAATCGGGTCGAGTTCTATCGCTGAAAGTTTTCCCGACCAAGAGCCAGGAATATATTCTGGCTTGTACTTGCGCGTACCACTTTTCAGGAAGGTCGTTGACACCGCAACACCGGATAAAGTTTGTGGCGTACCAGCAATAGTCTCGAACATTCGCTTTAAGCCATTCGTCAGTTCAGAGCTATTACTCGCGTTTAACATTTCCCCGCGCGCATTAATCGTGGCATGCCACAGGTCATCAATGGTGCTTGGGGTGTTGTCGGTAGGAGTGGGCCAGGGTGTTGATCCACTGTTGATGCTGGCCAGCGTTGCAGCATTGCGTGTCAAGGAGCCGTCAATCCCCAATGTCACTGCATAAAATGAAACATTTTGCCAAGTCGATGGATTGCTCAGAGATGATGTTGAGATGGTTGGAACGCGGTTGGCAATGGTTCTCAAATCCCGTCCCCAATAGTGCATGGCAATATCGGCCATGGTATCGCTGCTGGTATCCTTATAGGGCGCAAGCGCTAAAGACCCCGTCGCTGGTTGGCGGTACGGGAAAACGCCGACTGCGTTGGGTATATTGATGACAGTATTGTCAACATTTCCACGTGTAGGCGTTCCGCCGTTCGTGTAACCATCGGTTACCAACATTGAAAACGACCGCCGGCAACTGGCGTGATCGGCTGGAAGCTCTGCGCTTCCTGGTCCTGTAGCGGCAACAGTGCTGATACCCGTTGAGGCGGGGTTGGGTACGGTCGACCAGGGCCCATCGCTATCGGTTCGTTCGTAGTATTGGCCCGCACGGTCAACGGCGACCCTATTTGGCGTTCCGCCACCCATGGTTCGGCTGTAGAGCCAAGTGTAAAACAAGCTCTTACTGGTGGCTGCCGACGTTGCCGCTGAGCAGGTTGTCGCAGGGGAGTTAATACAGGTAAACGACGAAACACCGCGATCCAGCGTGCTGTTGGTATTGATGCCTCCGATGGTGCCATATCCCAGTCGGACGGAGTCATTTAAAAGAGGTAAAAAGGCATGCCCCATCCCTGTAATAGCCATTCGGCCCCGGGTGGAGTACCATTTTTTCCAGTTCGAATGGTTTTGCCCTTCCTCCGTGAGGTTGCAAGAGGTCGTTGATGCGACGCAATCTGTGCGGGCAATGAACTTAGGAAACAAGATGCTGTTAGACGTAGAGCTTCTAACCCGATTGGGGTAGGTGGCGGTACTGCCAGGCACTACCAGCGCCGAAGGCGGGGTGTACGACGTGTTGTAGTAACAACTGATGTCTACCAACTGGCCTGTTGTGTAGGCACCCGAGGGGCAGGAGGCCGTCGGACTAGACGTCGTGTCGCGGATATAAACCCTCCAGCCAGGGTCTTTTGGACTTGGAGCGTCTTGTGCCAGATCGACTCCCAGATAATCGACCCGAGGCAAGTACCGAACGCGCGGATCGTAGTAAATTCGATTGACATCCGGTGAAAACGACGCGAAGTCAGTTCCAGAGGTGGGCTCCGGCCCTTGGGGGCCCATGCCACCGTTGTCGATGCGTCCGTGCTGGTAAATGTATGCACCATCCATGGACCCGGATGTATCCAGAATCAGCGTAAGGTTCGGTGATACTGTGTTGGGGCGGTTGAGTAAAGGCTCCTGTGCAACGGCCGCCAGTGTGGATTCGACCGATGCAGATAAGATAAGCGTCAATAACAGGACGTTCAATTTGCGTTGGATCATAGTGATACCTCTTGATGTTATTGAAGTTCGATTTGAGATTGCAACCACACTTCAGTCCCCATCGGGCGCGAACGGGCCGCATCTGCTGCCGGAACTTCCGGGCCAAATCCACGTGCCGTGATGACGTAGGATGCAGTTGTGTTGACGATAGTGCCGCCGGCTGGAATGATAGGGAGGTTTTCTATCATGCATTCTGGGGGGCGTTTATAAGTTGCGGTGCCGCCAACCAGAGTGGCGGGCAACACATAGGGCACTGTGGAAGTCCCATCCCAAATGGATGTGTTTTGCCAATTAGGAGGCGAGGCGACCGCGTGAATGTTGGCTGTTGTTATAGAGGTCGAATATCCCGTAGATGTTCCGCCCCCAGCAACAGTAACAATGTCAATCACCGATTGTTCACAGTGACGTAGGGCAATATCTGCGGCCTGCGTTGCTAGTTCAGTGGTGCGTACATTGCCGGCAAGGGCCTCTGTTGACGCAGAGTTGCGCATGCTGGTGACTGCTAGTACGGAAATCACAATCAGCATAATCATCGCGATGATCAGGACAACACCATTTTGTGCCCGCCCTGTACGCGTGCGCGGTTGGGGTTTGTTCGGCAATAGGGTGGAAATGTTATGCAGTGTCATGACAGATCAGGTTCAAAATTGTTACAACCTGCGGTTCCGAAGAACTACGGTTGTTGTATAGGCACGCCGCAGCCGAAGGTCTGGAGGGTTGTTGATTAGTTGCCCGTGACAATCCAAGTATTGTGCGGATGCGGCGTCCGGCGCAACTTGGGCCTCACTGCGGACCAGTACGCAGATGCGAACAGTCACGACTTTTGACCACCGCGCAGCGTCATCCGCTAAGGCTGCCAAATTGGCCTGCGTCAGGACCTCCGTAGCGTGCAAGTAGCCAGCTACAGTTGCCGTTGTTGCGGTGGATGTTGCAGCGATTGTTCCGTACGCAAATTGCAGGGTTTCAACATTTTCAACCAGCGGCTGAGGTGCGCCACCACCGCTGCCTCTGCAATACAACGAGGGTTGAACGACGACGGTAGACGTGCCGACATAAAAACGATTGTCCGCCACGGTGTAAGTCACATCGGCGTTGGTGGAAGTGCCACCGACAATTGTGGGCACCGTGGCCGTGATCACGGGCAACTGGGCCCCCAAACAGTCGGTCGGCATGCCACTGGATGGAATCGTATTGAAACGGTCTGCCTCGTAGCTAACAGCTATGGAGTCGGGCACCGTACTTGTTCCACCGGCCACACAGGTCAAATTGTCCAGTTGGTTCGCAGTTGTAACATCGGAGAATGCACCATCGCAACCGCGGATGGCAAAATTAGTAGTGGTGGCAGTGCCGGCCAGCACCAATGAAGTGGTTCCATATACTGGATTGCGCAAACTCGACAATGCCGGGTTAGTGTTGTCCACCCGGTTAGGTTGATCCGGATTATTTGCCGCCATGCGAATATGTTGCGACAAAATGCTCAATGCAGCCTGTCCGTCTTCGTTCATTCGACTTTGAGCTTCCGCCATCCTTCCTGCCCCTGCAGAGCCCAAGTAGGCAGATATAGCCGCCACCATAATCACCATTCCAATAGCCATAGCGACCAACAGTTCTATCAGAGACAAGCCCGCCCTTGATCGCCGCCACCTCACTGTGAAGTTCTGTTTCATAGGTTGAATCTCACATAAAGGCAACGCGGCGCCGGGTTGGTATAGGTGCCAGTTACTTGCACTGGGCAATTGTCCGATGACGTTGGATTCAGTACTGCACTGGTGGTGGGCTCCTGCCACACAATCCACAAGTTCCCAAAGGCATTGGGCACTGCGCAGCCCGCCGCATCGCAAGTAACGATCATTCCACCACCCGGCAGTTGGACGCGGGCCGCAACACGAGCTGCCGCGATATCCATCGCCGCAACGGTCGCGGCCGTACAGTCGGGGTAGGCGCAATCGGATAAAGAAACGGCGTTAAAGGTGCCGTCATAGCTTAGGGTGGATGCATAGGTCCCTGCTGCAAACTCCCCCGGATTGGCCCGGATCCGCTCGATATGGTCGGAGGCTATGTTGGTGGCGGTGGTGCGATACCCGGATAATTTAGGCATCTGGATAGAAAAGGACATCATGGCGGCCAAAGACAGCATGCCAAAAGAAAGAATTAGTACCGCTACCAGTACCTCTATCAGAGACGCTCCAGACTGTTTCGTGAGAGGATTCTTCATAGACTGTTGGTTCCGCAGGACGATAAACCATCACCAGCGATTCGGGCGCGGCCACCAAGGCTGAGGCACACAACACGCTGCACTGTATTGGCATAATTCGATCCGCCAAACTGCAAAGAGGTAGCAGAGTTGAGGTTCAATAAGCGTCCAGTCGCTGTAAATACCAACTTTGTCGATGATCCAACGCCGCTTTCCAAAATGGAGTCCATAGAGGTTATCGGCGACTGAACCCGCAAAATGGTGTCATCCAAAATCGCGTCGGTGCTGTAGTTCCGACTGCCGTTATTGTTTTTATCAATGAAAATAATCCATCCACTGACCCAGCCGTTTCCACCGGGCCCGGATCCGCTGCCGCATGTTGCGTTAGTTGCTTCTGGATCGTCGCTACGGCACATCACAACCCCACCGCCACGGCGCACCGCCTCGCCACGTGCAAAGCGCACATCGGCTAAGAAAGTATTGACATTGCTCGTCATGGTGCTTTTTTGAATTTGCTCCTTGAACGATGGAGCCGCTACCTTCAGCAGAATAGCCAATATAGTTAGCGTAACCAAAAGCTCAATAAGCGTAAATCCTTTGAATCTTCTCATAGATGCTATCTTGGCTTGATTGCGACAGAATGTCTTGTGAATCAGACTAATGGCAAACTTTTGCCGACAAATGGAGTGTTCGGACCTACCGCCGCACCTCATCCACCAGCGTCTTGAAGTCGTCAATGTCCTCAAAACTCCGGTACACGCTGGCAAAACGCACATAGGCCACTTTGTCGAGCTTTTTCAGCTCACGCATCACCAGTTCGCCAATACGGCCCGACTGGACTTCGCGCAGGCCCAGGTTTAGCAACTTTTCTTCAATACGCTCTATCGCACTGTCAATCTGCTCGGTGCTGACCGGGCGTTTGCGCAGCGCCAGATTGAACGACGCCAAGAGCTTGGCGCGTTCGTACTCAATACGCCGCCCATCTTTCTTGACGATGGAAGGGTAGTTGACGTCTGGGCGCTCGTAGGTGGTGAAGCGTTTCTCACACGACCCGCACTGGCGGCGGCGGCGGATGAAATCCCCGTCCTCGGATATCCGGGTCTCCACCACCTGGGTTTCTGAATGGCTGCAGAACGGGCATTTCATAGGGATTGGGCCAAGGCGCTTAAGCCAAATTGGTCGCTAGCCCCCGTGAAATAAGCGCAGTTTGCTATCAAATTTATAGTGACTGCGCTTTGCATGGTGTTTGCTTAACCGTAGACGGGGAAGCGCGAAGTCAAGGCGTGTACCTTGACCCGCACGGCGTCGATATTGGCTGCGTCGCGTGGGCTATCCAGCACGTCGGCGATCAAGTGGGCTGTCGCGCGGGCCTCTTCGTCCTTAAAGCCGCGAGTGGTCATCGCGGGGGTGCCGATGCGCACACCGCTGGTGACCATGGGCTTTTCTGGGTCGTTAGGGATGGCGTTCTTGTTGATGGTCATGTGGGCGTCGCCCAACACGGCTTCAGCTTCTTTGCCTGTAATGCCTTTGGCGCGCAGGTCGACCAGCATCACGTGGCTCTCGGTACGTCCGCTGACGATGCGCAAGCCACGTTCGGTCAATGTTTCTGCCACGATTCGGGCGTTGGTCAACACTTGTTGCTGGTAAACCTTGAAGCCAGGGTCCAGTGCTTCCTTAAACGCAACCGCCTTGGCGGCGATCACGTGCATCAGCGGGCCGCCTTGCAGGCCGGGGAAAATCGCGCTGTTGATTGCTTTCTCGTGCTGGGCCTTCATTAAGATGATGCCGCCCCGCGGGCCGCGCAGGCTCTTGTGGGTGGTGGATGTCACCACATCGGCGTGGGGCACGGGGTTGGGGTAGAGGCCCGCAGCGATCAGGCCGGCATAGTGGGCCATGTCGACCATGAAGATGGCGCCTACGTCCTTGGCAACCTTGGCGAAACGTTCAAAGTCGATGGCCAGTGAATACGCGCTGGCTCCAGCGATGATGAGTTTGGGCTTGGTTTCATGGGCTTTGCGCTCCATGGCGTCGTAGTCGATGGCTTCCTGGGCGTTCAGGCCGTAGGAAACGACGTTGAACCATTTGCCGCTGATGTTCAGGGGCATGCCGTGGGTCAGATGGCCGCCTTCGGCCAGGCTCATGCCCATGATGGTGTCGCCGGGCTTCAAAAAGGCGAGGAACACGGCCTCGTTGGCAGACGCGCCGCAATGCGGTTGCACATTGGCCGCCTCAGCGCCAAAAATGCGCTTGATACGGTCCAGCGCCAGCGACTCGGCCACGTCCACATGTTCGCAACCACCGTAGTAGCGCTTGCCAGGGTAGCCTTCGGCGTATTTGTTGGTCATCTGGCTGCCTTGCGCGGCCATGACGGCGGGCGAGGCATAGTTTTCGCTGGCGATCAGCTCGATGTGGTGTTCCTGGCGGGCGTTCTCGGCCACGATGGCGGCCCAGATTTCGGGATCAGCTTGTTCGACGAGGATGTTGCGGTGGTACATGGCAGTCCTTTAAGACAATGAACCTTGTCATTCCAATAGTGAACGAAATGAAACAAGGGCTGCCCAGGCGAACGGCTGAACGCAAACACCTGTGCAGATGCTGCGGCACGCTTCCCAGTGGTGATCCCACGTCAGCGCCTCAAACCCTTGGGTTCAGGCGCCTATCGCCAGTCGCGTACCGTGTGGAGTTTACCCGAGCCGGCCTGCCAAACTGGCAGGCACACATTAAGAGTTCAGTATGCTCGCCACCACTTCGGGCGCAATTTCTGTTGGAGCTTCTACGGGTGCTTGCTTCACGGGAATCAACCGTGGTGCAGCAACGGGCACACTGCGGCCGGTGGACACCATCAGCAGGCGGTTGTGCTCGGCAAGCACCTTGGCGGTGTAGCCGCCGTCGTCTTCCAGGTTGCCGGCGCCCACGTAGAGCTTGAGGCCCCCCTCGATGGAACCGGCACGGGCTACGCAATCTTGCAGCACCTTCACGCCGACCCGCAGGTTGGACACGGGATCAAAGGCTGCCAGCTTGCCGCCAAAACCCATGTACTTGTCGCTGTGGATCTTGGTCATAACCTGCATCAGACCTTGTGCGCCGACGGAGCTTTGGGCAAACGGGTTGAAGCCCGACTCAATAGCCATGATGGCCAATATGAGGGTGGGGTCGATCTTGACGCGGGCACCGGTCTCGAATGCTTCGGCCACCAGTGCGCTTATGGGTTCGGGCGCAACGTTGTACTTCTTGCTGAGCCAGTAGGCCACGGCGGCTTGCTGTTTGGGCAAGTTTTGCGGATTGGTCGCGGTGATGCGTTCAACGGCTTCGGTGTCAGCGGCAATACCGGTAACGGTGGCGTTGCGGGATTGAAGCCAGCCCATCAGATGGACTTCACCTGCTTGGCGAATTTCTGGCCTTGCGGTCAGGGTGATCACGGCAAACATCACGGCCAAGCCCAAGAGGGCAAATCCGTTGTGCGTGATTTCGAAAAAACCTTGGGCGATATCGCTGGCAACTGTTGCCAAGCCCTCGGTGAATTTTTGGGTCGCTGTCATAGCTCTTCCTTCTTAGGCGGGCGTCTTATGTTTCTCGCGCTGTTAACAGCGCGATAACTTCAGCCACCACGTTTGGGTTGGTACGCTATCAATATCCTGCGGCGTCGTTTCGACATGTGCAGCGATTTGAATATGCCGGATTCGGCAGCGGTTGCGGGTTATCCCTAGGCAAAACTAGGAATGGGCGGATTCTAGGGGGCCTGGATATACCGAGTCAACAATATTAAATAGGTTTGTTATTCTATTTTTCATCGTTAATAGCGCCGATCCTAGGCTGGGCGCGGCATTTCAGGGCGTTGCCTCATGCTGAAAAATCTACCAATCGCAGGCCCAAATTCCATTGAAAAAGCGATTTGAAATCGTTTGCGACGCCCATTAGACTGCAGTTGCCTGTTGATTCAGGTTATGTTCCGGCAGTAGCCAGTCCGTACCCTTGGTACCTGTGATGAAGCGGCCCCGGTAACTGTTAAGGAGGCAATCTATTGCTTCTAGTGCAATGTGGGACTTCAATCTCCTGCAGTGCCAGCCCTGACGGCATGGACCTCTGGTCAGCCGTCGAGCCCGGTGGTCGAACCGCATGGTTAGGACGCCGGGCTTTCTTTTGTTGGTTTCCCCAGAAAGCGCCCAGTGTGTGCGGTGGCGCACTATATATATAGTGCGTTGGTGTAGGTGTCCCCAGGTGCGAGACGTGTGACGCAGCGCAGTGGGACACGGGCTCGAAAAATGTTTGCTACTTTTTTTATAGCTACATATTCATATTTTGCGGGGGCTACCGGTCGATTTTTATGTTTGACCACCTACGATTCGGGTAGCCCGCACCGTGTCAGGCATCGCCCGGGACAAAAACCATTGGCCCGCATCCATTTCGCGGCGAAAATACAGGGTTGCAGATTTCTATTCAACCTATTCCCGAGCCTACCGTGACGTCGACTTCTACCGCCAAAAACAACGATATAGCCCACTTAGACAGTCTGACCGGTGGAGCTTTCACAGCCCCCACTTCCGGCGAGCGGGCTGCCCGCGTGCGCGACTGGTTGCTGACCACACCCAGCGCCGAGCAGCTGGCCGATGTCTTCAAGGAACTGAGCATCAAGGACAAGGGTGCTGCCAAGCTGGTCCGTGAAAAGATCGACGAAGCCAAGCGCCTGAAGGGCCAAGAATCCTTGGCCGCCGACTGGGCCAGCAAGGCCGAAGCACTGTTGGGCATGGTCAAACTCAATATTGCCGATGCCCTGGCCTGGCAGCGCGATGCCGCCAAGGCCGGCGCACCTTTGAGCCGCGAGCCGCTGGCCGCACTCAAGACCCAATTGGCAGAACGTGTGCGTGTCATCGAAGACCTGCAACGTCGCGTCCAAGTGCAGCGCGAAGCTGCCGTCTTGCTGGCACAGCGTATCGAGGTGTTGTCCACCAAGTCCTGGCAAGACGCCCAAGCCGCACTGGATGCATTGCGTGTCGACGTTGACCAATGGCAGGCCCAAGCGGCCCAATTGATTGCGGATACCAGCTGGGCCAGTGTGGACGCCAAGTTCCCGCCCTTGCTGGACGCATCGCACGGTCAATTGCTCGTGGTGTGGGAAGCCTTTCAGGGCGCACTGGCTCTGGCCGTGGCCGCCGCACTGGATGCCGCAGCACCGCTGCCACCCGTGCCCATGTGGGCCAACGAGCTGCGCACGGCGCGCGGCGTGCCCATTGAGGCGCCAGCCAAACAAGCTAAACCCAAGATCGACCCGGAGGTGCGCGCCAAGGCCACAGCCAGCGTGCGCGAAGTCTTGACGACGCTGGAATCTGAAATTGCCGAAGGCCATGGCAAAGCCAGTGCCGGGGCGGCCAATGCGCTGCGCCACGCCCTCAAGGAGTTTGGCCGTCTGATCGACGACAAGCTGGAAAACCAGGCCCATGCTGCGCTGGCTGCGGCCGGTGAACTGGAAGGTTGGCAGCGCTGGCGTGCCGACCAACTGCGTGAAGCACTGGTGGCCCAGGCAGAAGGCCTGCTCAAGCGCCCCGAAGGCCAGGCCATTGGTGGCCGCAAGATGCAAGAGACCTTGCGTTCGCTGCGCGACCAGTGGAAACAGACCGACCAGGGTGGTGCCCCCAACCACGCCATGTGGAAGCGTTTTGACGAAGCCTGCAACGAAGCCCACAAGGTCGTCGAGGCCTGGCTGGACAAGGTGCGTGCCGAATCCGCCGAGCACAAAGCCCAACGCCTGGCGCTGATCGAAGAGGTGAATGCCTGGGCCGCCGCCAACCGCACGGCGCTGGATGACGACTGGAAAGGCTTCAACCGCATCCTGCACCAGTTCGGTGACCGCTGGCGTGAAGCCGGCCATCTGGGCGAAAAGGCCTTTGCCGAGCTGCAGCCCCTGTGGAAGGCCGCCATTGGCAACGCCGCCGCGCCGCTGGAAGCCCTGCAAGCGGAAAGCCTGGCCCTGCGCCATGCCATGATCGAAGAAGCCAAGATTCTGGGCGCCGCGCCTGAGCTGCGCATCGACGCAGTCAAAGCCCTACAACAACGCTGGCAAGCCCAGGCCCACCGCGTGCCCATGGACCGCCGCCAGGAACAAAAATTGTGGGATGCCTTCCGCAAGCCGATCGACGACGCCTTCAACCGCAAGACCGCTGACCGCGAAAAGGCCGAGGCCTCGCTGGGCGCACGCGACAAGATGGTGCTGCAGGCGGCCAAGGCGCTGGACGCTGCCAATGCATCGGGCGACGCGCAGGCTATCCGCGCCGCGATGGCCGCGCTGGAAGCCGCTTTGCAGGGCCAGGCCCAGGCGCAGGCCGAGGTCACCAATGCTGGCACCCAGGAAAGCCAGGCAAAAGCCGCTGTTCAGGATAATGACTCTGAGCAAAATATGGCTGTAGCCCCCGTGGAGTCTACATCAGATGCTACAGAAGTTGTAGCTAATGCGGAATCCACCCCTGAGGCAGCGGTTGAGGAGGCCGCGCCTGCACCGGCTCCCAAGCCTGCACCCAAGCCGGTTATCGCCATGCGGGGTGACGACCGTCCCGGCATGAAGAAAGAAGCACCTGCCACCGCCGGGCCACGTGGCGCTGGCAAGTTTGGCGACCGCAAGGACAGCAATCAACGCGGCCCGCGCGATGGCGCTAAATCCGGCCCACGCTCGGATGACCGTCCAGGTGCGCCCCGTGGCGATGGTCGACCCGGTGGCCGTTTTGCTTCCGATGCCCGTGGTGGTTACGAATCACGGCCCGAGGCTCCCCGCCTGGGCGACGCAGCTTTCCGCGCCCAACGTGATGCGCTGGAGCAGGCCCAGTACGCCTTGAAGAAGCTGGCCATGCAGGCCCACGGCGAGGCACTGACCCAGTTGCTGACCGCGTGGGAAAAACGCGACCCCAGCCTGGTGCCGGGAGCCCAAGACCTGGGCAACCGTGCCCCACCGGCCACCCGCAATGCATGGGTGCAGGCACTGGGGGAAGCATCCGTTGCCACTGCCAAGGCGGCCGATCCGCATGTTGCCCTGTTGCGTTTGGAGATGGCCGCTGAAGTGCCTACCCCGGCCGAAGACTTGGACGCACGCCGCAGCCTGCAGCTGCAGTTGCTGACCCGCCGCAACGACCCCACACCGGCACAAACCTGGGGCCAAGACACGGCAGCCGTGTTTGCCGGCCCATTCAATTCGCAGGCGGCGCGCCGGGTACAAAATGTGCTGAAGGTGTTGCTGAAAAAATAGCGAGGTATCGCCGCCAGAGGCCTGGCGGTGAAACCTGTGTGGCAGCAGGTAATTGTGGAAGAATGGGCAGTCCACCGCGGTGGACTGGCTTCTTGTACAAGGGGAAACTGTGGACTCCATTGACGACCTGCTGCGGCGGCTGGAACAGCTCAATGCCATTGGTGCGGCGCTGTCCAAAGAGCGTGACATCACCCGCTTGCTGGAAAGCATCCTAGTAGCTGCCAAGACTATCACCCATGCCGACGGAGGCACCCTGTACCGCGTCACCGAGGACGGGCAGGCTCTGCGCTTCGAAATCATCAAGACCGATTCGCTGAAGATCGCCATGGGCGGCACCTCGGGCAAACCCATAGACTTTCCGAATTTGCCGCTGCACGATGACAAGGGCCAGCCCAACGATTCACTGGTCGCGGCCTATGCAGCCATCCACCGGCAGACGGTCAACATCTCGGACGCGTACACCGAGCCCAACTTCGATTTCTCAGGCACCCGGCAGTTCGATGCCCGCACCGGCTACCGTTCCCAGTCCTTCCTGGCCGTGCCGATGAAGGACCATGAGGGTGATGTGATTGGTGTCTTGCAGCTGATCAACGCCAAACGCGGGCGCACGGGCGAAGTGGTGTCCTTTTCCACCGCTGACCAAAGCCTGGCGGAGTCATTGGCGTCGCAGGCGGCCATTGCCATCACCAACCGCAACCTGATGTCGCAGCTGGAGGAGCTGTTTGAGTCCTTCATCAGTCTGATCAATCTGGCCATTGACGAAAAATCGCACTACACCGGCGGCCACTGCCAACGGGTGCCTGCGCTGACCATGATGCTGGCCGAGGCCGTCAACGCCAATCGCGAAGGCCCGCTGGGTGCGTTCACCATGGACGACCGCGACCGCTATGAACTCAAGATTGCCGGCCTCTTGCACGATTGCGGCAAGGTGACCACGCCGGTACACGTGGTGGACAAGGCCACCAAACTGCAGACGCTGTTTGATCGCATCGACCTGGTGGATACGCGTTTTGAAGTCTTGAAGCGCGACCAGGAAATCGCCGCGCTGCGCGCACAACTGGAGCTGCGTGCGCAAACCGATGCTGCAGCCGAGGCGCAGCTGTGGACGCAGTGCCGCGACAACATCACTGCCCTGGAGGCTGACCGCGCTTTTTTACGGGTCGTGAACCTGGGCGCCGAAGGCATGAAAGATGCCGATCTGCAACGCGTGCGTGACATCGGCCATCACCATACCTGGCGCGATGTGAATGGGCTGGAGGCCGAGTTGCTGACCCCGGACGAGATCGAGAACTTGACGATACGCGGTGGCACGCTGACAGCAGGGGAACGCAACACCATCAACCACCATATTGTGGCCACGATCAAGATGCTGGAGCAGTTGCCATGGCCCAAACACCTGAAGAACGTGCCCGAGTACGCGGGTGGTCACCACGAACGTATGGACGGCAAGGGTTACCCCAAGGGGCTCACTAGGGACCAGATGTCCGTACAGGCGCGCATCATGGGTATTGCCGATATTTTTGAAGCGTTGACTGCGAAGGACAGACCGTACAAGCAGGGCATGCGATTGTCCCAAGCCATGGGCATCATGCACAAGTTCAAGATCGGTGGGCACATTGACCCGGACCTGTTCGATATTTTTGTCAACGAAGGCGTGTACCTGCGTTATGCCCACCAGTTCCTGGACCCGTGGCAGATCGATACGGTGGACCCGCGGGCCTGGGCCTAACTGCGCGTTGTTGCTGGGCGGTTTGGGACAACTGCCATGGAAGGCGGCATGCGTTCAATCGTGAAGCTGTCTACTGCACCTTTGGCCGCGGCCAGGCGCAGACGCAGCACTTCGGCGCGCGGGAGCTGGGCACACAGGTCCCAGTCGCTGAGCACCAGGCGTTCGCGGCCCGCATCCAACCCATGTTTGGCAGGGCGGTGCGTGTGGCCGTGCACCATGTAACGCGCGTCGGCGGTGTTCAACAGTTCGTTCGCAGCCCCGAAGTCCACATCAGCGTAGACCGTGTCGTTGCTCTTGCGCGCCTCGCTTTGGGTACGTATGCTCCGTGCGATGGCGATGCGCTCGGTAAGGGGTTTGGCGAGGAAGTCGCGCTGCCACTCCGGGCTGCGCACTTGGGCCCTGAACTGCATGTAATCGGTATCGCCCAGGCATTGGGCGTCACCATGGACCAGCAGCCAGCGTTGGCCCGCGAAGGCCAGAACGCAGGGTTCTTGCAACAGTGTGCAACCGCAAGCCGCCATCAATGCGGAGCCCATCAGAAAGTCACGGTTGCCGTGCAGGATGTAGACATCCCGGGCAGCGGCGGCGCTGCGCAGCACGTCGGCACATTGCTGCTCAAAGCCGCCGTGCAGCGACAACACATCGTCACCGACCCAGACTTCAAACAGATCACCCAGTATTAAGACTGCGTCAGCGGTAGTGTGAAGGAGGTATTCGCGCCAGGCCTGAAAGGTCAGCGCGTCGGACGCCTGCAGGTGTATGTCCGAAATGAAATCAACACAGGCCCAGCGGGATGGCGCAAGAAGTTCCATCCCGCAACGGGCCGGTTTTACAGCGCGACGGCTTTTTCGATGACGACGTCTTCCTTTGGCACGTCGTCATGGAAGCCCTTGCGCCCGGTCTTGACGGCCTTGATTTTGTCGACCACGTCGGAGCCCGACACCACCTTGCCAAACACGGCATAACCCCAGCCCTGTGCGCTGGGTGCGGTGTGGTTCAGGAAACCGTTGTCGGCCACGTTGATGAAGAACTGCGCGGTGGCGGAGTGAGGGTCACCGGTGCGCGCCATGGCCACGGTGTAGTTGGCGTTTTTCAAGCCGTTGTTGGCTTCGTTCTGAATGGGTGCATCACACGGCTTTTGTGTCATGCCGGGTTCCATGCCGCCGCCCTGGACCATGAAGCCCGGGATCACGCGATGGAAGATGGTGCCGTTGTAGTGGCCCTTGTTGACGTAAGCCAGGAAGTTCTCGACGGACTTGGGGGCCTTGTCCTGGTCCAGTTCCAGCGTGATGACGCCGTAGTTGAGGACGTGTAGCTCGACTTGTGGATTGCTCATGATTTATTTCACCAAAGTGGCGGAGTTGATAAGAACCGGTGTCTTGGGCGCATCGGTGGGGAAGGGGCCGCCGGAGCCGGTGGGCACGTCCCTGATTTTGTTGATGGTTTCCATGCCCGACACCACACGGCCGAAGACGGTATAGCCGTCCGATGGGCCTCGGGCATTCAAGGATGGGTTGTCCTTGACGTTGACAAAGAACTGCGCACGGGCCGAGTTGGGCTCAGGGGTGCGCGCCATGGCGATGGTGCCGGTCTCATGTTTGAGGCCGTTCTGCGCTTCCAACTGCACCGGCGGGCGGGCGATCTTTTCGTCGTACTTGGCGTTGTAACCACCGCCTTGCACCATGAAGTTGGGGATTACGCGGTGGAAAATGGTGCCGTCGTAATGTTTGGTCTTTACGTACAACAAGAAGTTTTCTACTGTCTTGGGGGCTTTGTCGGGATAAACCTCCACCACAAAGTTACCCAGGCTGGTTTCAAACTTGACCTGTGGCGCTGCGTCGCTTGCCAGCGCAGGGCCGGCTAGTGCGACCAATGCCAGTGCCGACAAAGCGGCGCGGCGACCCAAAGTATTCCATTGCATCGTCATATCAAATTACTCCCTCAAAAAAAATCTTCCATTGGTTTTCCTGGCGAATCCAGTACTGCCGTTTGGTCCATCCGACCCGCGCCCCATCGGCGACTTCGCCAAAGGTGACGACCATGGTGTCGGCTGCGTCGGTCCAGCGCAGGAACGACACATCCTTGAGTTGAATGGTGCGCCCTTGCCTCTGGTCGATTTCGGTTTTCAGAATCGGCGTCCACTGTGCCAGGGTTTTGCCGTTGCTGTTGAAGTCGGGTGTGTAATAGGTCAACACCTGCTGCAGATTGCCCGATGTCTTGGCGTTGCGCCAGCCCAGCAGCGCGTCTTCAAATGGTTTGCTTTGGGCTCGCACGCTGTGGGGGGCAACCCATTCCAGCTGCGTAGCAATCACCACCGGTGTGGTGCGCACTTCGACCGTGCGGATGATGTGCTGCAGGTCCGGGTTGGCCAGTACCACGCAGCCGTCGGTCGCCTGGGGCGCACGTGAAAACTGGTTGGGTGGTGTGCCGTGTAACCAGATGCCGCTGCCGGTTTTGCCACGCTTGTTGTCCAGCATATTGGGGTAGTTGATGGGCAGGGCCCCGGAGCCGTAAAAGTCTTTTAATGACTTGGGATCCAGGTTGCTGGTGATGTAGTACACCCCCAGCGGCGTGCGCTGGTCACCTTCCGTCGTTTTTGCGGTGCCGGCCTTGCCGACCGAGATGTAATAGTCCGCCACCAGGTTCAGGCCGCTGGCCGTGTTTTCGAACAAATACAGGCGTGAGCGGGAAGCGTCCACCGCAATCGCATGTTTGGACCTTTGTGACAGGGCCAGAAATTGCGAGGGGATGGTTCCGGGCAATGGGCGTTCGCGCAGCGCCCGCACGCGCCGTTGTGATTCTTCGCGTAGTTCAGCCAGGGCCGGGCGGGCACTGACGGCCAGGGATTCAGGCACGTCGCCGAACGTCTTGAGAGGGCGGGTCAGCGCGGCCAACAGGTCACCATGCACCAACTGCGCCAATTGAAAATTAGGGAATTCCTCGACCAGGCGGTCGGCCTTGGCCAGCGCTTCCCGGTTCTGGGCCTGACCAATGAGTTTGTAGACCTCGATAAGGCGTGCTTCGGCCACGCCGTCCTGGCTCTTGGCGGCCGGAGCCTCTGTTCGCGCGGATTTGGGGCCGGGCTTTGGTGCTACCGCCTGTGCATGCGCAGTGCAGCTAAGAGCCAGTGCCAGCAAGCAATTTTTGAGAGGCGATCTATCCATGCCAACAGCCCACCATCGCGGCATCATGTGCCGGTGGATTCTTTGACAATTTGCCAGCGGTCGCCGGTTTTGACCAGATCCAGGGTTTTACGGCTGGAAACAGCCAAGCCACTGGCCTTGTAGTCTTGGCGGAACTTGGCGACCGCCGTGTTGTTGGCGGAAAGAGTGACCGTCAGGTTCTCCAGTTTCACGGTGATTTGGGATTTGCCGCTGATGCGTTGGCGGCGCTCTTCTTCCCAGGCGCTGCGGCTCATGGAACCGGGGGGATCGAAGTCTTTGCCATAGGCGGCCAAGTAAGCCTTCACGTCGCGTGCGGCCCAGGCCTTGGCCCAGGCAATGACTGCACCCTCAGCTTCTCTGGCGCTGTTGTTGCTGGTCTGGGCAACGGGGGCTGGCGTTGTAGCTGCGGGTGTCGGTGTGGCCACTGCCGCAGTAGTCGCAGTGGTGATGGCTGGAGCTGGGGTGGACGCTGCAACGGGCGAAGGTGTTGCTGCAGTCGGTGTTGGGGTGGGCACAGGCTTAGCAGCGACTGGAACGGGCAGGGTGGGCGCGGGTTTGGCGGCAACCGGTGTTGGGACTGCGGGGGTGGCGACCGGCGCTGCAACGGGACGCTGGTTCTTGGCACCCGTGGGGCTAAACAACTCACGAATCAGGGCCAGCTTGGGTGGCACGCCGGCATTGGCGCCATCCAGTTGCAAAGCCTTGTTGTAGGCCTGGCTGGCCAATTTGGCGTAGACGTCGCCCAGGTTTTCATGCGCCGTGGCGTAGCTGGGGTTGGTGCGGATGGCCATTTCCAGTGCGGTGCGGGCCTTGTCGAACTGGCTTTGGCCGGCATACAGCACAGCCAGGTTGTTGTAGGGCTCGGGCAGCTCTGGAAAGTCTTCGGTCAAACGGGTAAAGGTGGCGATCGCATCGTTGGTCTTGCCGGAATCGCGCTGGATCACACCCTTGAGGAAACGCATTTGTGGGTCGCGCGGCTTGGTAGCCAGGTACTGGTCGGCCTTGGATAATGCTTCGGGCAGCTTGCCACCGCGCACCAGTTGGGCAACATCCGCATATTCGTCTGCATGGGCCACCGAGAACAACATTGCCGCAGCAAGGGTCAGCAGGCGAAGGGGTCCAAGTACAGTCAAACGGGAGTGCGTCATACGGTTTTAGATTCTCAGACGGTGGAGGAGCCCTCGGAGAAGGGGCTTTATACTGTGTTGAATTGTAGCTGAGGGGGTGGACGCGCCCTCAGGCGAGAGACCGAGATTTACCCTTACCAGACCTGAACGAGTTAGCGCTGTTGCCCGGGCCCATTGTCCCTGGGAGGCGGCATAGAAATACCCATGAGTTTGCGCATTTACAACACGCTGTCGCGTGGGCTTGAGCCATTTACCCCCCTCGAAGCCGGTCATGTCCGCATGTACGTTTGCGGCATGACAATTTATGACCTGTGCCACATTGGCCACGCTCGTATGGCCATGGCCTTTGATGTGGTGCAGCGCTGGTTGAAAACCAGCGGCTACCGCGTCACCTACGTCCGCAACATCACGGATATTGACGACAAGATCATCCGCCGCGCGCTGGAGCGCAATATCCCCATTCGCGCGCTGACCGACGAGATGATCGCCGTCATGCACGAGGACATCGGTCGTTTGGGCATAGAGCCGCCTACCGTTGAGCCCCGTGCCACTGAATACGTGCCCCAGATGCTGGACATGATCCGCCAGTTGGAGGGCAAGGGACTGGCCTACAAGGCCAGTTCGGGCGATGTGAACTACGCGGTGCGCAAGTTTGATGGCTATGGCAAGTTATCCGGTAAGTCACTGGAAAGCCTGCGTGCCGGCGAGCGGGTGGCTGTCGATGATGGCAAGAATGACCCATTGGATTTTGTGCTGTGGAAAGCAGCCAAGCCCGAAGAACCCGCAGATGCCAAATGGGACAGCGCAGCCAGCGGCCACGCCTATGGCGTGGGCCGACCGGGCTGGCATATTGAATGCTCGGCCATGAGCTGCCAGACGCTGGGTGAGACTTTTGACATCCACGGCGGCGGAGCGGATTTGCAATTCCCCCACCATGAAAACGAGCTGGCGCAGACCGTAGGTGTGACCGGCAAGCCTATGGCCCAGGTGTGGATGCACAATGGCATGGTGCAGCTGGACAACGAAAAGATGTCCAAGAGTTTGGGCAACTTCTTCACGATCCGGGACGTGCTGGCTAAATACGACGCAGAGACCGTGCGTTTCTTCTTGGTGCGTGGCCACTACCGGTCGGATTTGGGCTACAGCGACGCCCACCTGAACGACGCCCGCAACGCACTGAAACGCCTGTACACCGCCCTTGACCTGGTGGCCCCTGCGGAACTGCCCAACGGCATTGACTGGACCCAGGATCACGCAGCCCGTTTCAAAGCTGCGATGGACGAGGACTTTGGTACGCCCGAAGCGGTAGCCGTTCTGTTTGACCTGGCAAGTGAAGTCAACCGCACGCAATCCGCAGAGTTGTCCGGCTTGTTAAAAGCCTTGGGCGGTGTCCTGGGCCTGTTGCAGGAAAGCCCCAAGGCCTTTTTGCAGGCCGGGGCAGGGTTGGACGATGTCGCCATCCAGTCCAAGATTCAGGAACGCGCCGCTGCCAAGGCCGCCAAAGATTTCGCACTGGCTGACAGCATCCGCAAGGACCTGCTGGCCCAAGGCATTGTGCTCAAGGACTCACCTACCGGAACGAGTTGGGAAGCAGTGCAGTGATGGCGACGGTCAAGAAGCCGCCGGCTGAGCGACAGACGCCGTATTTTTGGGAAGAAGCCTGCAAACACCTGGTCAAGAAAGACCGGGTCATGAAGCGGCTGATCCCCCAGTTTGGCGATGTGTGCCTGGAAACCCGGGGTGATGCTTTCGTCACGCTGGCGCGCAGCATCGTAGGTCAGCAAATCTCGGTCAAGGCCGCGCAAACCGTGTGGGAGCGGTTTGAACTGCTGCCGCGCAAGTTGACGCCGGCCAATGTGCTGAAGCTCAAGGTCGACGACATGCGCGCCGCGGGCTTGAGCGCGCGCAAGGTTGAATACCTGGTGGACCTGGCGCTGCACTTCGACAACGGCGCCTTACACGTCAAATCCTGGGATGCGATGAGTGACGACGAAATCGTCGCCGAACTGATCGCCATCCGCGGTATTGGCCGGTGGACGGCCGAAATGTTCTTGATATTTCACCTGATGCGGCCTAATGTGCTGCCACTGGACGATGTGGGTCTGATCACAGGCATTAGCCACAATTATTTTTCTGGCGATGTAGTAAGCCGAAGTGATGCCCGCGAGGTCGCCGCAGCCTGGGCGCCGTACTGCACGGTGGCAACTTGGTATATTTGGCGCTCGTTGGACCCGGTACAAGTGGACTACTAAAACGTTTTGGGACGGGCTTTTTGCTCTGTCCGCAACTGATGAAGCGGGGCAGATAGTAAGACTGTCCCCAACAGAATAGGATGTGACCATGGCCAAAAAGACATTTCTGGATTTCGAGCAACCCATTTCGGAACTCGAATCCAAGATCGAAGAATTGCGCTACGTGCAGACCGAGTCTGCAGTTGATATCTCCGCCGAGATCGAGCAACTCAGCAAGAAAAGTCAGCAACTCACCAAAGACATCTACAGCGATTTGACGCCGTGGCAAATCACCAAGATTGCCCGCCACGCCGAGCGCCCCTACACACTGGACTACATCAACGAGCTGTTCACCCATTTCGTGGAGCTGCATGGCGACCGCCACTTTGCCGATGACCTGAGCATCGTTGGCGGCCTGGCCCGCTTCAACGGCACGCCCTGCATGGTGTTGGGTCAGCAAAAAGGCCGTGACACCAAGGAACGTGGTCTGCGCAACTTTGGCATGAGCAAGCCAGAGGGTTACCGCAAGGCGCTGCGCCTGATGAAGCTGGCCGAAAAATTCAAACTGCCGGTGTTCACCTTTGTCGACACGCCCGGCGCTTACCCCGGCATTGACGCTGAAGAGCGCGGCCAGTCCGAGGCCATTGGCCGCAATATTTTCGAGATGGCCCAGCTCGAAGTGCCCATCATCACGACCATCATTGGTGAAGGCGGATCCGGTGGCGCATTGGCGATTTCGGTGGCCGACCAGGTCATCATGTTGCAGTACTCCATCTACTCAGTGATCAGCCCTGAAGGCTGTGCCTCTATCTTGTGGAAGACGTCGGACAAGGCGTCTGACGCGGCCGAAGCCATGGGCATCACAGCCCACCGCCTGAAAGCATTGGGTGTCATCGACAAGATCGTCAACGAACCCGTGGGCGGCGCCCACCGCGACATGAAACAGGCCGCAGCCTTTTTGAAGCGTGCACTGGCCGATGCCTACCGCCAGATCAGCGACCTGAAGGTTAAGGAGCTACTGGACCGCCGCTACGAGCGCCTGCAAAGTTATGGGCGTTATACCGACACCAAGACTGCTGGACGCTAAGTCCCTGGGCGCGTTCGTCGCCTCGCGTGGTCGGAGCCTGGGCGGCAGAGCGCTCTGCTCCGTGTCCCCCGCCCGCTGTGCGGGCTCCTCCTTTACCTACGCAGAACGCTCTGCCGCCCAGGCTCCTCGTTGTAAGTGTCGTGCGTGTGTGGTTTTCCAGTGACCCAGTCCGTTGACCAAGCCATTGCTGCGTTCAACCCTGCGCTGCCGTTGGCCGTCGCGCTCAGTGGAGGCGCCGACTCGGTAGCGCTGCTCGTGGCCTGCGCCGAGAAGTGGCCGGGGCAGGTGAGAGCCGTACACATCAACCACGGGCTGCAGGCGGCGGCGTCCTTGTTCGAAGACCATTGCAGCATGTTATGCCAACGGTTAAACGTGCCCCTGCAGGTTCAGGCGGTGGACGCCAGCAAGCAGCAGGGACAAAGCCCCGAAGAAGCCGCCCGCCGGGCACGGTATATGGCTTTTTCGGCGCTAGCCCCCGAGAAAACTGGTGGTGTAGCTACTAAATCTATAGCAATTGCCCAACATGCCGATGACCAGGTGGAGACGCTGTTGCTGGCACTGAGCCGTGGCGCGGGGCTCGCGGGTCTGAGCGCCATGCCCACCCACTGGCAGCGCGACGGTCTGGATTACTACCGGCCTTTGCTGGGCGTGGCCGGCGCCGATATCCGCACCTGGCTGGCGCAGCGCGGCGTGCCGTTTGTGGAAGACCCGACCAATACCGATGAACAGTTCACCCGCAACCGCATCCGTGCGCGCCTGATGCCGGCATTGCGTGGAGCGTTCCCGCAGTTCCTGGACACCTTTGCTCGCAGTGCCAGCCATGCGGCGCAGGGCCAACAGCTGCTGGATGAAGTGGCAGCGCAGGATGTGCACACCGTTGCGCGCAACACGGACGGCTTGCCACGTATCAAGGCGCTGCAGGCCCTGAGCCGGCCACGCCAGGCCAACGCCTTGCGTTTTTGGCTCAAGCAAAGTCGGCAGGTCATCCCCAGTGCCGCGCAGTTGTCCGAACTGCTGGACCAGGTAGCCGATTGCACCACGCGCGGCCACCGCATCCACATCAAAGTGGGCAACGGGTTTGTGCAGCGCAGCAGTGAAGTTTTGACTTGGTACAATCCCTAGGTTTTGCTTCACAAACTACTCATTTCATGGCACTGATTGTTCACAAATACGGCGGCACGTCGATGGGTTCAACGGAACGCATCCGCAATGTTGCCAAACGCGTCGCCAAATGGGCACGCGCGGGTCATCAGATGGTGGTCGTACCCTCGGCCATGAGCGGTGAGACCAACCGCCTGCTAGGTCTGGCCAAGGAATTGGCGCCTTCCAAACAGGGCGACGCCTATGGCCGTGAGCTGGACATGCTAGCCGCCACTGGTGAGCAGGCTTCCAGCGCCTTGCTGGCCATTGCGCTGCAAGCCGAAGGCATGGAGTCGGTCAGTTATGCGGGTTGGCAAGTGCCGATCCGAACCAACAGCGCCTACACCAAAGCCCGCATCGAATCCATTGACGACGCCCGCGTGCGAGCCGACCTGGACAATGGCAAGGTTGTCATCGTCACCGGCTTCCAGGGCATGGACGAGCAGGGCCACATCACGACGCTGGGACGCGGCGGATCGGACACCTCAGCTGTGGCAGTTGCCGCAGCGATGAAGGCCTCCGAATGCCTGATCTACACCGATGTGGACGGCGTTTACACGACCGACCCCCGCGTGGTTGCCGAAGCCCGTCGACTGAAGACCGTCAGCTTTGAAGAAATGCTGGAGATGGCCTCTATGGGCTCCAAGGTGCTGCAGATCCGCTCAGTGGAATTTGCCGGCAAATACAAGGTGCCGCTGCGTGTTTTGAGCAGCTTCACCGACTGGGATATCGATATCGACGAGGAAGCCAAGTCTGGCACCCTGATTACTTTTGAGGAAGACGAGAAAATGGAACAAGCCATTGTGTCGGGCATCGCATTCAACCGCGATGAAGCCAAGATTTCTGTGATGGGCGTGCCCGACAAGCCCGGTATTGCGTACCAAATCCTGGGCGCCGTGGCCGATGCCAACATCGAAGTGGACATGATCATCCAGAATTTGAGCAAGGATGGCAAGACCGACTTCAGTTTCACGGTCAACCGTGGCGAATACGCCAAGGCCGTGGACCTGCTCAAGACCGTGGTGCTGCCTACGCTGGGCGCCGAAGAAGTGGTGGGTGACACCAAGATCTGCAAGGTTTCCATCGTCGGCATCGGCATGCGCAGCCACGTAGGTGTGGCCAGCCGTATGTTCCGCGTGCTGAGCGAAGAAGGCATCAACATCCAGATGATTTCCACGTCTGAAATCAAGACTTCCGTCGTTATCGACGAGAAGTACATGGAGTTGGCTGTGCGCGCTTTGCACAAAGCTTTTGATCTGGACCAGCCCGCAAACTAAAAAACTGCGCAAAGTCGTGAGATAATTCGCGCTGTTCAGGAAACGTGACCGAGTGGCCGAAGGTGCTCCCCTGCTAAGGGAGTATGGGGTGTAGAGCCTCATCGAGGGTTCGAATCCCTCCGTTTCCGCCAGGACTTAGTAAAAACGCCCCTCTTCTGGGGCGTTTTTCATTTCTAACTATCATTCCTTCTACGAAGCGACCGAGGCGGACATGATGACCATGAAACAACTTAGAGACTCCACGACATTGCGAGCCCTCACGACTGCTGTGTGCACGTTGCTGCTCACCGCTTGTGGTGGCAGTGGCGGTGGTTCACACGACAGTGCACCGAGTACCCCGGGGATATCGGCCAAACCCGTGATCAAGGTCTTCGGTGATAGCCTGATGGACAGCGGAACATTCGGCTTTAAGGTCACCATCCAGAATTCCGACAAATCGCGTCCGTTCGAGATACTGCCAGAAAAAATCGCCAACAGCCTGGGTGCTAGCACGCTGTGTCCGTACTTCAATTTCGCAGTCACGGGGTATGTGCCCAATCCGGTTTGCACCAACTATGCCGTATCGGGTGGGCGCATCAACACACGCGGAGACACCAACGCCGCCATTGACACGTCCAATCCGGCATCCATCCTGAACCAGATCGCTGTTGGGTCCCCGTTTTTGGCCCCCAGCGACATCGTGATCGTCGACGGCGGCGCCAATGACATTGCCGATTTGAGCGCTGGCTACGTGGGCGCCATCACCCCGGATGGCCTCGCGACCTTTACCCGAAAACTGTCCACAATGTTGCCCGCGGCCACGGTGGCCACGCTGGTTACGAGCACCCCAACAACCGCCACGCTGAATACCGCATCGGGGGCCTATGTCCAGGCCCTGGCACAGCTGATGGTGCAGTCCATCAACGACAAAATCCTCGCAAGGGGTGTGCGCAAGGTGGTGGTCATCAATGTGGTGGACATCACCGCCACACCACTGTTCGCCGGCGTTATGGATGCGGCGGGTGCCACCCAAGGCTCCGCCCAGCGCAAGGCCGTGCAAACGGCAATCCAAACTTGGACCCATCTCTTCAATGCGACGCTGTCCAGTAACTTATCTTCCAGCCGTGTACTGGTGGTGGATCTCAACAGCCAGTTCACCCAGTTCCTGGCCCAACCCGCGCAGTATGGACTGACCAACACCACCACGCCCGCCTGTCCCAAGGTGGACGGAGGCCTGGACCTGGCGGGTTTGCCCAGCCTGAGCCAGCCTGCGACCGTCTTGGCTTGCAACACATCCAATATGTCGTCCCGCATCCCGGTCGGGGAAACCTCGCCCAACTGGTGGCAGAGTTATGCCTTTTCCGACGACTTCCACCCCACGCCAGCGCTGCATGGGCTGTTGGGCAGCTTTGTCTTGCAACAACTTGTTCGGGTGGGCTGGATAACGGCCACTTAAGGCTCAGGGATCCAGCGACGCGCTCCAACGCTCGCCCCAGGTTTTTTCCAGATCACGGCGGTTGCGTTTGGTTGGCCTGCCGTGTTCCATCGCCAGCGCAGGCTCGGGGCTCAGGCGCCGTTGTTCGGCAGCCTTGGCGCGTTTCTCCATGCTTTCGGGCGTCTCGGCATACAACTGTTGTGCGACCGGTGCAGAGCCGCGCTGTTCACTGATACCCATGACCACTACCGTACGCTGCAACTGGGCCTGCCAGATGGTCAGCACATCGCCGACCCGCACGTCACGCGCGGGCTTGACGTCCTGCTTGTCGATTTGCACATGGCCGCGGTTGACGGCTTCGGTGGCTAGGGAGCGCGTCTTGAAGAAACGCGAGGCCCACAGCCATTTGTCGATTCGGGTTTTGTCCATCGCTTAAGGGGTTGGGTTGTTGAGGGGCAGCGTGATGCAGGCATCCAGGCCCACAATCTTGCCGCCTTCCCATCGGTTGTTCAACTGGATACTACCGTCCAGCGCCTGCACAATCTCCCGCGCGATGGTTAGCCCTAGTCCCGTCCCGGATTTGGTGTCGCCCGTGGCGAAGGGCTGGAATAGCCGCTGGCGCATGTCTTCGCTGATGCCGCTGCCGGTGTCTGCTACCACCAATTGCGCATCGTCGCCCATCGGCTGGATGCGCACCGACAACTGTCCACCCGCAGGCGTATGGCGCACGGCGTTGTGCAGCAGGTTGCGGGTCAGCTCGCGCAGCATCCAGTCGTGGGCGTGGATGGTGCAGGGCTGGGTGACGAGCTCAAAGTCAATGTCTTTTTCTGCAATCAGCGGCGACACATCCAGCGCCACGGCACGCACCACCTCGGCCCAGTCAATGGTCGCAAAATCCTGCATCTGCCGTACCTGCTCCACCTTGGCCAGCGACAGCATTTGGTTGGCCAGTGCGGTGGCGCGGTCCACCGTGACCTGTATTTCCTGCAAGGCCAACGGCGCGGCCACATCACCGCGCAGGGCGGACTGTACCTGCACCTTGAGCACGGCCAGCGGGGTGCGCAACTGGTGGGCGGCGTCGCGCACAAAACGTTTCTGGTGGTCCAGCACGTGTTGTAGGCGCTGCATGACCTGGTTGGTGGCGTCGGTCAGCGGCTGGATTTCGCGTGGAATGTCGGACGCCTGCAGCGGCGTCAAATCGTCTTCGGCGCGCTGGCGCAGGCTGTCGCTCAGGCGGCGCACCGGACGGGTCACTCGGTGCACCACGACCAGTACCACGGTGGTGATGACGGTGATCAGCAGCATCTGGCGCCATAACGTGTCCAACAGAATTTGACGGGCCAGCGTGTGGCGCAGCTCCAAAGTTTCCGCCACCTGCACGGTGGCCATGGCCTGGCCGCGGGTGCTGGCCACCGGTTGCAGCAGCACGGCCACCCGCACCGCATCGCCGCGGAAGCTGTCGTCATAAAAATCGACAAGTGCCGCATACGGGCCCTGGTTGGGTAGGGTGCCGGTCCACTGCGGCAGGTCCTGGACGCCGTCAATCCAGTTACCTTTGGCGTCGGACACGCGGTAACTCATGCGGCTGCGGTTGTCGGCCTCAAAAGCTTCCAGCGCCGAGTAGGGAATCTGCGCACGGATGATGGCCTGGTCACCCACGCCATCCACCTCCAGCAATTCACCGATGGCCTTGGCCGATGCCAACAGCGTGCGGTCGTAGGCGATGTTGACTGCGCCCAACGCCTGGCGGTACAGGCTGTAGGTGTCCACCACCACAAACAAAACAATCGGCACCAGGATGCCCACCAGCAAGTGGCGGCGTAGCGAAATCGGTCGCGCGGCGTTTGCGGGGCTGGTCATCTCAGGCATTGGCCTTGAGCAAATAGCCCAGGCCACGCAGCGTCATCAGTGTCACACCGGTTCCCACCAGCTTCTTGCGCAGGCGGTAAACCACGACCTCTATGGCCTCGTACTGCACCTGCGCCTCACCGGGAAACACCACTTCAAACAGTCGCTCTTTGGCTACCGCATGGCCGGGCCTGGCCATCATCGCACCCATCAGTGCCAGTTCGCGCGGGGTCAGATCCAGCACCTGGTGCTGGTGGTAGATGGCACCGCTGTCACGGTCAAAACGCAGTGCGCCCACCACGCCCTGTTCGGGCGTCTCTTCGCGTGCGGCGGGGCTGGCACGGCGGCGGTGCAGGGCGCGCACACGGGCCTCGAGCTCGTCCAAGTCAAAGGGTTTGGGCAGGTAGTCGTCTGCGCCGGCATTGAGCCCCAGAATGCGGTCGCCGACGGTGCCCCGCGCGGTCAGTATCAGCACGGGCGTGTTCAGGCCGGCCTTGCGGGCCTGTTGCAGGATGTCCAGACCGTCTTTGCCCGGCAGGCTCAGGTCCAGCAGCACTACGTCGGGTTGAAGGGTGCCCCAAACATCCAATGCCTGTGCGCCATCACCACACACGTCGACCCGCATGGCCGCGCGCACCAGGCTGCGTTGCAGTGCCGTGCGCAGGGCCAAGTCGTCTTCAATCAACAGCAGGTGCATGGTGCAAGCAGGTGTCGGGAGGTAGTGGTATGCGGGTTTCCCCTAGGGGTTTTGGACAGCGGTTTGACAGGCTGCCCGCGCATCATAGGGGGGAATTCACAACAAGGAGACACACCATGCGCCGCGATACCTTCCTCAAATCCCTGCTCGCCCTGACTGCTTCTGCAGGCCTTCCGCTGTCGGCGCAGGCCGCCGCCAGCATCAAGATGATGATCCCCGCCAACCCCGGTGGCGGCTGGGACGGCACGGGCCGCGCCTTCGGCAAGGCCATGCTGGACGCCAAGGTGGCCGACAACGTGCAGTTCGACAACAAAGGCGGCGCGGCTGGCGTCATCGGTCTGGCGCAGTTTGTTAATTCCGCCAAGGGTGACCCCAATGCGCTGATCGTGATGGGCGCCGTGATGCTAGGCGGCATCATCACCGGCAAACCCCAGGTGTCCCTGGACAAGGCCACGCCGATTGCCCGCCTGACCAGCGAGTACAACGTGTTTGTCGTGCCTGCAGCGTCGCCCATCAAGACCATGAAAGAAGTGGTGGACCAGTTGATCAAGGACCCCGGCAGTGTGAAATGGGGCGGTGGTTCACGCGGCACTACCGAGCACATCTGCGCCTCCATGCTGGCGACCAAGGTGGGTGTGGACCCCAAGAAGGTCAACTATGTTGCCTTCCGTGGCGGCGGCGAAGCCACTGCAGCCATTCTGGGTGGCAATGTCACAGTGGGCGGTGGCGGCTACAGCGAGATGGCCGAATACATCACCGCCGGCAAGATGCGCCCGATTGGTGTGACGTCCGACAAGCGTCTGCCCGGTATCAACGTGCCCACGCTGAAGGAGTTGGGTTATGACGTAGTGCTGGGCAACTGGCGCGGCCTGTATGGCGCGCCTGGCCTGACGCCCGAGCAGCGTGCAGCCCTGACCGAACTGGTCGTCAAGGCGACCAAGAGCAAGTCCTGGACGGAATCGCTGGAGAAGAATGCCTGGACGCCGGCCCTGCTGACAGGCAAGGCCTTTGACGACTTTGTGGATGCGGAATTCTCCAATCTGCGCGGCATCATGCACTTGGCAGGCATGGTATGACCAACGCGGCTGTAAGCCGCCGCTACCAGACCATCGTGGGCGCTGGTGTGTGCCTGGTGGCGATGGGCTTGGCCTGGGGCGCGGTGGGCATTCCGGCGGATGCCGGTTACTCCGGCGTTGGCCCCAACTTTCTGCCCTGGCTGGTGTCAGCAGCCTTGCTGCTGTGTGGCGCTTTTTTGGTGTACGAGGCACGCAGTGGCGGCTTCCGTGACATGGAAGAGGCCCAGGACGACAAACCCTATTGGCCCGGTTTTGTGTGGATGTCTGCCGGCCTGCTGCTCAATGCGGCGCTGATCACCACGCTGGGTTTTATCCTGAGCTGTGCCCTGTGTTTTGTGTTCGCCGCACGCGGCCTGCGCAATGCCAAGGGCCCGTCCACTGACGGCGCGCGCTCCTGGCTGGTCGATGCCGTCGTTGGCCTGCTGATCGCCGCGCCGGTGTACTGGATGTTTACCAAGTTTCTGGCCATCAGTTTGCCGGGCCTCACACAAAGCGGGTGGATCTGATGGAAATCTGGAACCAACTTCTGCAAGGTTTTGCCACCGCCGGTACACCGGTGAACCTGATGTGGGCCTTTGTCGGCTGCGCGCTGGGCACCGCCGTAGGCGTATTGCCCGGCATTGGCCCGGCGACTGCAGTGGCCATGCTGCTGCCCATCACGGCCAAGGTGGATGCCACCGCATCCATGATCTTTTTTTCCGGCATCTACTACGGCGCCATGTACGGTGGCTCCACCACCTCCATCCTGCTCAACACGCCGGGGGAAACTGCCACCATGGTGACGGCGATGGAGGGCAACAAGATGGCCAAAAGCGGGCGCGCGGGCGCAGCCCTTGCCACGGCGGCCATTGGCTCCTTCTTTGCCGGCTCGGTGGCGACCGTTTTTGTAACGCTGTTCGCGCCCCTGGTGGCGGAGTTCGCTGTCAAGCTGGGGCCGCCCGAATACTTCTGCCTGATGCTGTTGGCGTTTACCACTGTGAGTGCGGTGTTGGGCCAAAGCACGCTGCGCGGTTTGACGGCGCTGTTCGTCGGCTTGGCCATTGGCCTGGTTGGCATGGACCAGATCACCGGCCAGGCGCGGTATACCGGCAATGTGCCGGAGCTGCTGGATGGCATTGACATCGTGCTGGTGGCCGTGGGTCTGTTTGCGGTGGCCGAGGCGCTGCACGCCGTGTTGTTCGAAGGCAAGATGAAGGAGTCGGAGAACAAGATGAGCCGGGTCAGCATGACCCGCTCGGATTGGCGGCGCTCCATCCCGGCATGGATTCGCGGCACGGCGATTGGCGCACCCTTTGGCTGTATTCCCGCCGGGGGTACCGAGATACCGACCTTCCTGAGTTATGCCACCGAGAAGAAACTGGCCAAGGGTGAAAACCTGGCCGAGTTCGGCAAGCAGGGCGCGATCGAAGGTGTGGCCGGCCCCGAGGCCGCCAACAATGCCGCAGTCACTGCTGCGCTGATCCCCTTGTTGACGTTGGGCATTCCGGTGTCCAACACAACGGCCGTGTTGTTGGGCGCCTTCCAGAACTACGGCATCCAGCCCGGCCCGCAACTGTTTAGCAGTGCGTCGGCTCTGGTCTGGGCGCTGATTGCGTCGCTGTACATAGGCAATGTGATGTTGCTGGTACTCAACCTGCCCATGATTGGTCTGTGGGTCAAGCTACTCAAGGTGCCCAAGGCCCAACTGTATGCTGGCATCCTGATCTTCGCCACGGTGGGTGCTTATGGCATGCGCCAGAGCGCGTTTGATTTGTTCCTGCTGTATGGCGTGGGTGTGCTGGGGGTGGTGATGCGGCGCTTCAGCTTCCCTACGGCGCCGGTTGTGGTGGGCATGATTCTGGGCCCACTGGCCGAGGCCCAGTTGCGCAACGCCATTGCGATGGGGGAGGGCAGTCCGCTGGTCTTCCTGCAGCGACCCATGTCGCTGACGCTGTTGGTGATCGTGGTGCTGGTCCTGCTGGTGCCCCGCCTGGTCAAGCGCCTGTCCAGGCGCTCCGGCTTGGCCGTTGGCTGAGGTCGTCAGGTAAAAGTCAGCCTCTAGCCACCGTCGAATATAGTTATTATGCTATTTAATTCATAGCATTCGAGTGCTGGGGTTTTGGCTGACTCCAATAGGATGATGCGGGGGTAATATGCGCGGATGGACAAGTTGGACACCCTGCCGCGCGACGCCCAGAGCATTCTGGAGCTGGCTGCGCGCTCCATGTTTGACCTCTTTGCCAATGCCAGCGAGGGCATGATGCTGGTGGACCGCGCGGCCCGCGTGGTCTGGATCAACGACCAGTACAAACGTTTCCTGCCCGCCCTGGGCTACGAGCGCGAAGAGGACTTCGTGGGCCACCCGGTTTCGACCGTGGTGCACAACACGCAGATGCACCAGGTGCTGGAGACCGGCAAACCCATACTGATTGATCTGTTGTCCAACAAGGCCGGGACCTTTGTGGTCAGCCGCATTCCGCTGCGCGACGCCGCGGGCAATGTGATCGGAGCCTTGGGTATTGTGCTGTTTGACCATGCCGAGACCACGCTGCAACCACTGATCGAAAAGTTCTCTCTGCTGCAGCGTGATCTGGATGACGTGCGGCGCGAGTTGGCCACGCAACGCCTGCGGCAAACCGGGCAGCGCCAGTCCAAATACACCTTTGCCAGTTTCATAGGCCTCAGTGCTGCCGCGGTCGAGGTCAAGCGCCAGGCGCGCCGGGCTGCGCAGTCCTCCAGCCCGGTGCTGTTGCTGGGCGAGACTGGCACGGGCAAGGAACTGCTGGCCCACGCCATCCACGCGGCCTCTGCACGCGCCGGTGGGCCGTTTATCAGTGTCAATATTGCGGCCGTGCCCGATACCCTGCTGGAGTCAGAGTTCTTTGGTTTTGCCCCCGGCGCCTTTACCGGTGCCGACCGCAAGGGGCGCGACGGCAAGTTCCGCCTGGCCGACGGCGGCACCTTATTCCTGGACGAAATTGGCGACATGCCGGTGGCGCTGCAGTCCAAACTGCTGCGCGCCTTGCAAGAGGGCGAGATAGAGCCCCTGGGGTCCAACAAACTCATTCCATTTGATGTGCGGGTGATCGCGGCCACGTCGCGCGACCTACCGCGCCTGGTGCGCGAGGGTGGCTTTCGCGAAGACTTGTTTTACCGTCTCAATGTGTTGCCCATCCGCGTGCCGCCCTTGCGCGAGCGCCGGGAAGACATTGCCGCGCTGCTGGAGGCGCTGGGCGAGGACGTTGCGTTGCGCAGCGGCATGCTGCACCCCGAGCTGTCTGCACAGGCCCTGGCCTTGCTGGAAGCCCAACCCTGGCGCGGCAATATCCGTGAACTGCGCAATGTGCTGGAGCAAGCCGCGATGCGCAGCGACTCCCAGCGCATCGAGGCGCCGCAGTTGGAGGCCGTGTTGCGCGAATCGGGCCTGCAACAGGTAGAGGTTGCGCCCATGCGTGCGCAGACCGGCGTGCTCGCCGATGCAACATCGCCGGCCGCGGACGCCGAGACGCACACTTTGTCCGCCCTGTTGCGGCCCCTGTCGGTGCAGATTGCAGAGCTGGAGCAAAAGGCGATCCGGGCGGCGATGGAAGCCAACCGGGGCAACAAGGTAGCAGCCGCAAAAATGCTTGGCGTCGCGCGTGCCACGCTGTATGCTCGTTTGGGCGATGACTAAAGTTTGTACAGTTGTATGAAATTTAGCCACATACAGTTGTATTGAACTTAGGCAGTTTTTCGCGTATTCCCCTATTTAGTGCGTAGAAACCCTAATCAAATTGGCCCCAAGACGGTTGGCACGCTTCCTGCGCACCAATCTGGATTAAACGATTACAACAGGAGACAAGACAGATGAACCAAGGTCGCTGGATTCTTAAGGCCACGATGGTGGCTACCGGGCTGTGTGCCGCCATGATGTTTGGAACCAGCGCTCTCGCGCAATCCAAGGAAGTCAAGATCGCCCACATCTACAGCAAGACCGGCCCGCTGGAAGCCTATGGCAAACAGACAGCGGTCGGCTTCATGATGGGTCTGGACTACGCCACCGGCGGCACCATGATGGTGGCGGGCAAGAAGATTGTGGTTATCGAGAAAGATGACCAAGGCAAGCCCGATATTGGCAAAAGCCTGCTGGCCGCTGCGTACGGCGACGACAAGGTCGATTTAGCGGTTGGCCCCACCGCTTCCCCCGTTGCGCTGGCCATGCTGCCAGTCGCCGAGGAATACAAAAAGATCCTGCTGGTAGAGCCCGCTGTGGCCGACTCCATTACTGGTGACAAGTGGAACAAGTACATCTTCCGCACTGGTCGCAATTCAAGCCAGGACGCCGCAGCGAACGCCGTCGCGCTGGACAAACCCGGCAACGTGGTGGCCACACTGGCCAATGACAATGCCTTTGGCCGAGACGGCGTCAAGGCCACCCGCGATGCGCTGAAAAACGCCAAGATCGTCCATGAGGAATACCTGCCCGTAGGCACCACCGACTTCACTGCCGGCCTGCAGCGCATTGTGGACAAGCTCAAGGACCAGCCTGGTAACAAATTCATCTCGGTGGGCTGGTCGGGAGCTCCCGCACCCTTCAGCAAGATCGCTGATCTGGATCTGAAAAAGCGCTACGGCATCGAATTGGCAACCGGCGGTAACATCTTGCCCGCCATGGTGGCCTACAAACAATTCCCCGGCATGGAAGGTGCGCTATATTACTACTTCGGCATCCCGAAGAACCCCGTCAATGAAGCTATGGTGGCCCGTCACTACAAAGAGTTCAAGGCACCGCCTGACTTCTTTACCGCTGGTGGTTTCTCCGCAGCCATGGCCGTGGTCACCGCGCTGAACAACAGCAAGGGCGACACATCGGCCAACACGCTGATCAAGACCATGGAAGGCATGAGTTTTGACACGCCCAAGGGCAAGATGACCTTCCGCAAGGAAGACCACCAGGCCATGCAAAGCATGTACCACTTCAAGATCAAGGCCGACCCCGCGTTTGCCTGGGGTGTGCCTGAGCTGGTGCGCGAGATCAAACCGGAAGAGATGAACATCCCTATCCGGAACAAGCGCTAAACACAGCGCGGCACAAGCGGCCACCTGCGGGACCAGCGGTCCCGCTTCTCTGATTCAGTTTTTTAACCCCCGGGTACACGGGGGCCAGGGATGCTTTTCGCCCAAAAAAAACCAGGAGACAAATCGTATGAACCGTTTTTCCGTTCTTCGCCTGACCGCCTGCGCACTCGCGCTGGCCAGCGCCGGTGCCATCGCCGCGGTGAACCTGCCGCAACTCAATATCGACAAAACCCAGACCTCGGTGTCGGGTCTGTCTTCTGGCGGCTTCATGGCCGTGCAATTACACGTGGGCCACTCGGCCACATTCAAAAAAGGCGCCGGCATTGTGGCTGGCGGACCGTTCTACTGCGCAGAAGGCTCCATCACCAATGCGACCGGTCGCTGCATGGCCAGCCCGGCCGGAATACCCACTAACACCTTGGTCAACACCACCAACAGCTGGGCCAGCGCAGGCAGCATTGACCCTGTGGCCAACCTGCAAAGCTCCAAGGTTTATCTATTCTCCGGCTCCATTGACAGCACGGTCAAACCCGGTGTCATGGACGCACTGAAGACCTACTACAACAGCTTTGTACCAGCCGCCAATGTGGTCTACAAAAAAGACATCGCGGCCGAACACGCCATGATCACCGATGACTTTGGCAGCGCCTGCTCCACCAAAGCCTCGCCCTATATCAACGACTGCAATTTCGATCTGGCTGGCGCCATGCTGGGCCATATCTACGGCACGTTGAATGCCCGCAATAACAACGCCTTGCCCGAAGGCAATTTTGTGGAGTTCAACCAGAGCCAGTTCATCACCAACCACGGCATGGCGCCTACGGGCTGGGCCTACATCCCCCAGGCCTGTACGGCAGGCACCCAATGTCGCCTGCACGTGGTGCTGCATGGTTGCCAGCAAAACGTGACCCTGGTGCAGCAAAAATATGTGCGCAACACCGGTTACAACCGCTGGGCCGACACCAACAACATGGTCATGCTGTACCCACAGACCAGCACGGCAGCAACCAACAGCTGCTGGGACTGGTGGGGTTATGACAGTGCCAACTACGCCAAAAAAACTGGCCCGCAAATGGCAGCCATCAAGGCCATGGTGGACCAGGTTTCCGCTGGTGGCACTACGCCACCCCCGGTAGCACTGCCTGCACCCACCAATGTTGCAACGTCGAATGCATCGGCCAGCGCCATGACCATCAGCTGGAATGCGGTCACGGGTGCTGCCAGCTACAACGTCTACCGCAATAACAACAAGACCAACGCCTTGCCCGTGACGGCTTTGAACTATACGGACACCGGATTGGCCGCAGGCACAACCTACAGCTGGACCGTGAAAGCTGCCGATGCCAATGGCGCCGAGGGCACGGCCTCTGCCGCGGCTACGGGCACCACCACCGGCACGCCGCCACCCGTTGCGACCTGCTACACGTCGTCCAACTATGCACACACCACGGCAGGGCGCGCCTATGCGCTGTATGGTTACACGCATGCCAATGGCTCCAACCAATACATGGGGCTGTGGAATATTTATGCGACTACAACCCTGAAGATGACAGGTACCAACTACTACGTCATCGGCACCTGCCCCTGATCTGGCATTGATCTGAACTGGAGAAACCAAGAGTGTTAGTTACCAAAGACTTGACGGTGCGATTTGGAGGTCACGTGGCGGTCAACGCCGTGAGCTGCACATTCACACCCGGCACGCTGACGGCCATCGTAGGCCCCAACGGCGCCGGCAAGACCACGTTTTTTAATCTCATCTCCGGACAGATCAAGGCCACCAGTGGCGATGTCACGCTCAAGGGCAACAACCTGGCGGGCCTAGGCCCGTCTGCCCGCACCCGGGCTGGCCTGGGGCGGGCGTTCCAGTTGACCAATTTATTTCCCAATCTGTCGGTGCTGGAAAACGTGCGCTTGGCTGTGCAGGCCGCACGCTCCGGCGCCCACTTGCGCGGGCTGAACCTGTGGAGTGTGTGGAGCGACCATAAAGCATTGACCCAACTGGCAGAAGAAGTGCTGGCAGCGGTGGCCATGAATGACAAACAAAACACGCCAGTGGCCAGCCTGCCGCATGGTGACCAGCGCAAGCTGGAGGTGGCGCTGCTGATGGCACTGGAGCCCGATGTATTCATGTTCGACGAACCCACCGCCGGTATGTCGGCCGACGAGGCACCCGTCATCCTGGACCTGATACGCAAACTCAAGGACGACAAACGCAAGACCATCCTGCTGGTCGAGCACAAGATGGATGTGGTGCGCGAGCTGGCAGACCGCATCATCGTGCTGCACAACGGCACGTTGGTGGCTGACGGCGATCCGGCAGAGGTGATTGCTTCGCCGGTCGTACAAGAAGCGTATCTTGGGGTTGCCCCCAAAGCCGCAGCGGTGGAGGAGGGCGTATGAGCCAGACCAACAGCACCAATGCATTGCTGACACTGTCGGGCGTTCACACCCACATCGGCGCGTACCACATCCTGCATGGCGTGGACCTGACTGTGCCGCGCGGTCAGCTCACCATGCTGCTGGGCCGCAATGGCGCGGGTAAGACCACCACACTGCGCACCATCATGGGCCTATGGCATGCGTCCCAAGGCAAGCTGGTATTTGACGGACAGGACATCACGGCTGCGGAGACGCCTGCCATTGCCGGTTTGGACATTGCTTATGTGCCCGAAAACATGGGCATCTTTGCGGACCTAACGGTCAAGGAAAACATGCTGCTTGCAGCGAGAAGCGCCAAGAACGCGCAGCAGATGGACAGCAAACGCCTGGAGTGGATCTACAAGCTGTTCCCTGCGGTAGAGAAATTCTGGAACCATCCGGCAGGCAAACTTTCCGGTGGCCAAAAACAGATGCTGGCCGTGGCCCGCGCCATTGTGGAGCCACGCAAATTGCTCATCGTGGACGAGCCAAGCAAGGGACTTGCGCCCGCCATCATCAACAACATGATCGACGCGTTTGCGCAGCTCAAACAAACCGGCACGACCATTTTGCTGGTGGAGCAAAACATCAGCTTCGCCAAACGCCTGGGTGACCACGTGGCGGTGATGGACAACGGCAAGGTTGTCCACGCAGGCTCTATGCAAGAACTGGCCGACAACGAAGACCTGCAACACGCACTGTTGGGGTTGGCAATATGAAAACTTTATCTTTCGACTGGAAACCTTTGGCGCTGGTGCCGGTGCTGGCGCTCTCCGTGCTGCCCTTTATTGGCTCACCGTCCACCTGGGTCACGCTCACCGTGGCGGGTCTCGCCATGGGCATGATCATTTTTATCATTGCCTCGGGCCTGACGCTGGTGTTTGGCCTGATGGACGTGCTCAACTTTGGTCACGGGGTCTTCATCGCACTCGGTGCCTTTGTGGCCACGTCGGTGATGGGGCTTATGGGTGACTGGACCGGGTCCGACCAGCTGTGGCGCAACCTGGTGGCGGTGTTCCCGGCCATGCTGGTGGCCATGGCGGTGGCAGGCGCTTTGGGGCTGGCGTTTGAGCGCTTCATCGTGCGCCCGGTCTATGGTCAGCACCTGAAACAAATCCTGATCACGATGGGCGGCGTGATCATTGGTGAAGAACTCATCAAGGTCATCTGGGGGCCGGCGCAGATTGCGCTGCCTTTGCCCGATGCCATGCGGGGTTCGCTCTACCTGGGCGACGCCGCTATCGAGAAATACCGGTTGATGGCTGTGGTCGTGGGGCTGGCGGTATTCGCCACCTTGGCCTGGGTGCTGGGCCGCACCAAGATTGGTTTGCTGATACGCGCGGGTGTGCAAGACCGTGAGATGGTGGAGTCCCTCGGCTATCGCATCAAACGCCTGTTTGTTGGCGTGTTTGTGGTCGGCAGTGCACTGGCCGGCCTGGGCGGCGTGATGTGGGGTCTGTATCAGCAGACTGTCACACCGCAGATGGGTGCACAGGTCAATGTGCTGATCTTTATCGTCATCATCATCGGCGGCCTGGGCTCCACCGGCGGTGCCTTGATAGGTGCGCTGCTGGTGGGCCTGATGGCCAACTACACCGGTTTCCTGGCACCTAAGGTTGCGCTGTTTTCCAACATCGCGTTGATGGTTGCCATCTTGCTGTGGCGCCCGCAGGGTGTCTATCCCGTGACGAGTAGGTGAACGTATGTTGCATAGACTTCTTTCCCACGATTTGCCCCGTAGCCGCTGGCTGGCAGGCCTGCTTGTTCTGCTGGTGCTGGCATTGGCGCTCACGCCTTTCATCTTCCCCGGCGTCAAGGCGCTTAACGTGGCGGCAAAGGTGCTGGTCTTTATCGTGCTGGTGGCCAGCTTTGACTTGCTGCTGGGTTACACCGGCATCGTCAGTTTTGCCCACACCATGTTTTTTGGCATAGGTGCCTATGGCATTGCCGTGGCCACTACGCGCTTGGGGCCTACATGGGAGGCGCTGGCTGTGGGGCTGGGCGGCAGCCTGGCACTGTCGTTTGTGCTGGCGTTGCTGGTGGGGCTGTTCTCGCTGCGGGTGCGGGCCATCTTCTTTGCGATGATCACGCTGGCCGTGGCCTCGGCATTTTTGACGCTGGCTTCGCAGTTGCACGAAATCACGGGCGGTGAAGACGGTCTGTCGTTCAAGGTGCCAGAGATTCTGTCGCCCAGCTACGAGTTCAGTGACCAGCCGTTTCTGGGTGTGTCGCTGGATGGCCGCTTGTTGTGTTACTACCTGCTGTTTGTGACAGCTGTTGTGTTGTTCCTGGCGTTGCTGCGCATTGTGAATTCACCGTTTGGTCGTGTGCTGCAGGCTATTCGTGAGAACGAATTCCGTGCCGAGGCCATTGGTTATCGCGTCGTGGTGTACCGCACTACATCGGCCATTTTGTCGGCGCTGTTTGCCTGCCTGGCGGGTGCCATGTTGGCGCTCTGGCTGCGCTACAACGGGCCCGATACCTCACTGTCTTTCGAAATCATGATGGATGTATTGCTCATCGTGGTCATCGGTGGCATGGGCACCATGTATGGCGCCATCGTCGGCGCGGCGCTGTTCCTGGTGGCGCAGAGTTATTTGCAGGACCTGCTGCGCCTGGGCAGTGAGGCTGCCAGCGCCTTGCCATGGCTCTCGGCCCTTTTATCTCCCGACCGCTGGCTGTTGTGGCTGGGCGTGTTGTTTGTTCTCTCCGTTTATTACTTCCCCTCCGGTGTGGTGGGGAGATTGCGCGCCCGCAGTGCGCAATCCTGACCACGCCATGCCCCCGTTCCTATCCAATCCCGTTCCCCATCCATTCGAATTACAACAGGAGACGTTCCCATGCATAGTCCCAACGAAACCCGCGCCCTCACTATCTTGGCCGCATCACTGGCCCTGGCCGGTGTCACACTGCTGTCCGGTTGTGGAGGTTCGTCCTCGTCTCCCTCCGCACAGGACGTTAACGCGCTGCCCAGTGGCGTGACAGACTTCGGCGCCAAGGCATACCGCGCCACGGCCACCGGTGCAGCCAACACCGCAGTCGGCCAGGATTTGCTGACCGCGGGCCTGGGCAAGAGCGGTATCGCCAGCACGGCCGCCGCGACGTTGACCATATACGCAGACCCCGCCAACCCCACCGCCGACGAACTGCGCCGCAATGCCATCCAGTCCAACTACCGCGGTCTGGTGGACAACACCGCCAATGGCGGTTATGGCGTGTTGTATGGTCCCAATATTGATCTCGCCGGTAAAAGTACCCTGGGTGAAGGCCTGGTGCCCGGCCTGGAACATGTGGGTGTGCTGGACGATGGCAGCGGCAACAAACACGTGACCATGGTGGTGCAGATTCCGGACAGCTTTGACGTGAATGCGCCTTGTATCGTGGTCGGCCCCTCGTCAGGCTCGCGCGGTGTGTACGGTGCGATTGGTACGGCCTCCGACTGGGGCCTGAAGCGCGGTTGCGCCGTGGCATTGACCGACGCCGGCAAAGGCATGGGCCTGTATGACCTGGGCGATGACACCGTGCACCGCATCGACGGCACACGCGCCACCCGCACCGTGGCAGGCAGCTTGTCGCACTTCGCCGCCAATATCTCGGACGCAGTGCGCACCGCCTACAACGCGGTACACCCCAACCGCGTGGCGCTCAAGCAGGCCCACTCGCAGATGAACCCTGAAAAGGACTGGGGCAATGACACACTGGCCGCCGCGTCTTATGCGCTGTACGCGTTGAACCAGCAGTACGCACCCGTAGCCACAGGCAGCACGACCGCCAAGACACGCCGCTTTACCGCTGCCAATACCATGGTGATTGCCGGGTCTGTATCCAACGGTGGTGCAGCCGTGTTGCGCGCTGCAGAGCAAGACACCACCGGTCTGATTGACGGCGTGGTGGCGGCCGAGCCCAGTGCCCAGCCCAGCACCACCGCCGGTTATGGCGTGCAGGTGGGTGGCGTGCCTGCGACCGGTTATGGCAAGTCTTTGATGGACTACTTCACCATTGCCAACCTGTACCAGCCCTGTGCCGCTCTGGCGCCAGCTGCTGCACTGGCCGAAGTGTCCATCTACAACTACATCGGCCTGACGCTGCAGACCACCACCGCCACCAACCGCTGCACCCAACTGGCAGCCAAGGGCTTGGTGACGGGCAGCACGACGGCAGAGCAGGCGACGGACGCGCTGTCCAAGATGCGCGCAGCCGGATGGACCGCTGAAAACGACACCATGCACAACGCGCATTACGCGCTGGGTAATGCGGTCATCATTTCCATGATGTACACCAATGCCTACGGCCGTATCTCGGTGGCCGACAACCTGTGTGGCATGAGCGCTGCGGCAGTGGCGGCCGGTGCCCCGGTTGCCATGGCGGCCAATGTCAAGGCTGCTAGTTTTGCCACCGGCAACGGTACCGTCAACGGCACACCTGCTACCGTGATCTACAACGACTCGGTGGGTGGCGCCAAGGCCTGGAACCTGGGTGTATCGCCAAGCACCGGTGTGGCAGACTTTTCGCTGGACGCGGCACTGTGCCAGCGTGCACTGTTTACTGGCACCAACGTGGTCACCGGTGCTGCGCTGACGTCTACGTCCACGCCGACCAAGGCCCAAAGCGACGCCGTGCGCGTCGGTGTGGCCGAGGTGCTGCTCAATGGCAACCTGCGCGGCAAACCCACACTGATGCTGGCTGGCCGCAGTGATGCGCTGCTGACGGTCAACAACAACGCACGTGCCTATGCGGCGTACAACCGGTCGGTGGAAGGTGCGGGCAGCAAGCTGGGCTACATCGAGGTGACGAATGCGCAGCACTTTGACGCCTTCAACGCGTTCTCCGGCTTTGACACCCGTTTTGTGCCTCTGCATGCCTACTTTGTGCAGGGCATGAATGCCATGTACGCCCATCTGAAGAACGGCGCAGCGCTGCCACCCAGCCAGGTGGTCCGCACCACGGTGCGCGGCGGCACGCCCGGCGCGGCCCCTGCCATTACTGCAGCCCACGTGCCAGGCTTCAGCGCAAGCCCCGCGGCAGGCGACCTGATTGGTTTCAACGGCACATCCGTCAACGTGCCCAACTAAACCACTTCAGACCAGAAGGTTCAATCATGCGTAATCTTTCTGCATGGATACGACAGAGTCAGCACGCGCTGGCAGTACTGGCGCTGGGCGCCAGCGGCTTGGCGTGTGCGGCCCCTACAGCCACGGAGATCACCGTGGTGCAAGTTGCGCCCCTGACGGGCGTATTGGCCAGCACCGGCGAGCAAATGGTCCTGGGTGGAAAAATTTACTTTGACTGGGTCAACGCGCAGGGCGGTATCCACGGGGCCAAGATCAAACACACGGTGTTGGATGACGGGTACAAGGTGGATGAGACCGTACGCCTGACCCGTGAGGCCCTGCTCAACCCCGAAGTCATCGCACTGTTCGGCTTTGCTGGCACGGCCAATGTCAGCAAGCTGTTGACCGACGGTGTGCTGGATGTGGGCGGGGCACCGCTGGTAGCGCCCTACACCGGTGGCGAGGCGCTGCGCAGCCCGTTCAACCCCCACATCTTCCATGTGCGTGCCGGTTATGTGGACGAGACCGAACACATGGTGCACCAGGCCACCACGCTGGGTATGACACGTATTGCGGTCATGTACCAGAACGATGCCTTTGGCAAGGCCGGTCTGGCGGGGGTGGAGGCAGCCCTTGCCAAGCGCAACATGAAGATGCTGGTGGCTGCGACGTATGAACGCAACACCGACGAGGTAGCGGATGCAGTGCAAAAGATCAAGGCCGCAGAACCCCAGGCCACCATCATGATCTCGGTCAACCGCTCCACCGCAGCCTTTGCCAAGCAGTACCGGACCGGGGGCGGTGGCGGGCAGCTGTACAACATCTCGGTGGTGGACCCGGCCGAGTTGGTCAAGCTGGCCGGTGTGAAGGCCGTGCACGGCCTGGGCATCTCGCAGGTGGTGCCATTCCCCTTTGGCGCCAACAAACCTGCAGTACGCGAGTACCAGACCCTGCTGAAGAAGTACGGCGGTGGCCAGGCCGTCAGCTACACCAGCTTTGAAGAGTTTTTGGGTGCCAAAGTGCTGGTGGAGGGTTTGCGCCGCGCCGGGCCGGCACCGTCTCGGGCCAAGCTGGTCAAAGCCCTGGAGAGCATCGAAAACTTCGACCTGGGCGGCACCCGCGTGGGTTATTCAGCAACCAACCGCATCGGCTCACGCTTTGTCGAGGTGACCGTGATCGGTGCATCGGGCAAGTTGTTGCGATGAGCACCGCGCTACAACCCGCATCCAGAAAGATACCTCCCCATGACCTTCAGCTCGCATTACATCACCTGCGCTGGCCGGGAGATTCATTACACACAATGGGGGGCAGCCCAAGCGCCGGTGGTAGTGGCCTGGCATGGCCTGGCGCGAACGAGTCGCGATATGGACGAACTGGCCGCCCATCTGAGCCCACGCTTCCGCGTGATCTGCCCGGACACGATAGGGCGTGGCCTCAGCCAGTGGAGTCCAAAGCCTGAGCAGGAATACTGCCTGGCGTTTTATGCACGCATCGCCGCGGAGCTGTTTGACCAGTTGGGCATTGCGCGTGCCCACTGGGTGGGCACCTCCATGGGCGGTGCGATTGGCATGGTGTGTGCGTCGGGCCTGTTCGAGCCGTCCATGCGCTCGCGCATCACCAGCCTGACGCTGAACGACACCGCGCCCGAACCTGCGGCACCGGCCATAACACGTATACGCGCCTACGCCGGCAACCCGCCGGCCTTTGACACCGTGCTGGAGCTCGAAGCGTTTTTCCGCCAGGTCTACCAACCCTATGGCTGGCTCAGCGACGCGCAGTGGCGCCGCCTGACCGAGACATCGACCCGGCGCCTGCCCGATGGCCGTGTAACCCCGCACTACGACCCGGCCATGGTGCAGCAGTTCATCAGCCACCCCGACGACTACACCATCTGGGACCACTACGACGCCCTGCAGATCCCGGTGCTGAGCCTGCGCGGCGCTGACTCGGATCTGGTACTGGCCGAGACCATAGAGGCCATGCGCCACCGCGGACCCGGTCAGGCTGGGCGTTTACAAACGGTAGAGGTGCCAGATTGCGGTCACGCGCCAGCGTTGAATGTGCCTGCGCAGTTGGGTTGTGTAACCGGGTTTATCGACGCTGCGGGAGGTTAGTGTTGGCTAAAATAGCCATTAGCCCCCGGGAAAGATGAATACTTTGCTATATAAATAATAGCGTTATTTCGGTATTTCTCGTTTAACGCTGTATCGCTGCCTGCTGCAGGAAACCCTGGTACTGCTCCTGCGGCACCAGCAGCCCCCCCGTGGTCCACACCACATGGTTGGCCCCCGCGCGGGCCTGCGCATGCCCGCGCAGTTGCAGCGGCCCGCTAAAACCAGCCGCCGCAGATGGCTCGATGCGCATGGCCTCGCTGCCCTGCAGCAGTGCCAGGTGCTCGAACAGCGTGTGGTCCCGCACGGTGAACACACCGGCCAGCACGCTGCGCATGGCCTGTGCCGCCAGCAGTGAGGCGCGGGGAATGGCCAAGCCGTCGGCCTGCGTCTGGTTGGTCAATCCAAAGTCGTACACCGATGGGTGGCTACCCGGCTCGGTGAGCATCTGCAGCAGAAAACACGGCGACTGCACGGGCTCGGCAAAGAAGCAATACACATGCGCGCCAAACAACTGGTGCAGGCCCCAGGCAATGCCAGATGGCGCGCCACCCACACCGCAGGGGATGTAGACCAGCAGCGGGTGCTCCGCATCGACCACCACGCCCTGGGCCTGCAACTGGCCGCGCAGGTGCAGAGCCGCGGCGCTGTAGCCCACGAACAGTGACAGGGAGCGCTCATCATCGACAAAGTGGCATTGCGGGTCGGCAGCCGCCAGCTCTCGGCCCCGGGCCACGGCCTGTTCGTAGTCGCCCGTGTGCTCCACGACCTGTACGCCATGCTGGCGCAGGCGCTCTTTCTTCCACTCCTTGGCATCCATGGACATGTGCACCACGGCGCTAAAGCCCAGTGCCGCGGCCATGACACCAATGGCCATGCCCAGATTGCCAGTGGAGCCTACGGCCACCTGGTGTTGTGCGAACAACGCGCGCGCTGCGGGCTGGGCCAAATTGCGATAGTCGGCGCCAATGGGCAGCAGACCGTGCTGCGCGGCCAACTTCTCAGCCCACTCCAGCACCTCATGGAAGCCGCCCCTGGCCTTGATGGAGCCAGCGATCGGCAGACTGTGGTCAGCCTTGACCCACAGCCGCCCGTCTTCGGCTGGCACGCCCAACGCTCGTTGCATATGGGGAATGGGCGTCAGCGAGGATTCAATCTGGCCTTGGCTCGCGGCCAACTCGGGGAACAACTCCGCCAGCAGCGGAGCAAAACGCGTGAAGCGGTCTTGCGCTCCCTGCATGTCGGCTCGGCCTAAACGCGTCTCCCCAACCGTGGAAGTTGCGCAGAGCCCCATCCGATGGGTGTTGAGCCAAAGCTGGGGCGCGGCAGAGCGCAGCAGGGAAACGGGATCGGGCATGGCCGCATTTTTTAACACTTTTCGATCGCAAACTGGTTCCGCCCAGCGCCTTTGGCCTTGTACAAGGCACCATCTGCCTTGGCCAGCAGCGCATCGGCGGACAATTTTTCTACGCAAGCATGTGCAATGCCTATGCTCGTGGAGACTTGCAATATGTGCCCCTCAATTTCCCATTCCTTCTGCATGGCATGAATGATCTTCTGGGCAGCAACGGCGGGATCCGCACCATGGGGGGTTTCCATGAAGACGACAAACTCGTCTCCGGCCAATCGGCCCACGGTGTCTGTGGTGCGCAGGCAGTTCTTCAGCCGTGTAGCGAATTCCTTCAGCACCAAGTCACCCGCAGCGTGTCCCAGGGTGTCATTGATCTGTTTGAAGTGGTCGATATCCAGGAACATGACCGCCAGCGGTATATCCAGGCGCTTGCGACGATTGGCCGCCTCCTCCAGCTTCTCGTGCAGTTGAAAGCGATTGGGCAGGCCTGTCAATGTATCGAAGCGGGCCAACTGTGCCAGCCGGCTCTCGCTTTGTGCCAGCTTCTCTTCTGCTGCCTTGCGGTCACTGATATCGTGCATGAAGGCAGTGAAGGTATACGTACCTTCGTCTTCGACGACGCTGATCGTAATTTCGACGGTGAATTCGCGGCCACTGCGGTGCAGGGCAGGCAGTTCCAGGCGTTTACCGATGACTTTTTTCACGCCGCTTGACAGGAAGCGCTGCATGCCGATGCGGTGCTGCTCCCTCAACGCTTCAGGGATGATCAGGTCCGCCAGCAATTTGCCAACTGCTTCGTGTCGAGTCCAGCCAAAGGTGTTCACCGCTTCAGCATTCCAATCCCGGACCACACCAGCACTATCAATCTCAACGAATGCCTCGTGTGAACTGTCCAGCAGGACCTGAACGCGTTTTTGTTCGATTACGAGCGAGTGCGCCAGAGGCTGCACCTGCGCACGTAGCAGGAAGGTTCCCATCGCAACCAAAAAGGCCAGCAATCCTATGTACAGGTTCAGGCGATCACGCACCGGACGGTAGAGCTCAACGGAGTCCGCCTTGTGTACCAACCCAAGTCCGAGCGTGCCAATCGGAGAAAAGCCGGCAAGCACGGATACGCCACGCAGATCAGCTACCGACAGCACACCTCTTTCGCCCAGCAAGGCCCGCGAGATCGCAAGATGGGGCTTGCCGTCCTTGTACATGGGTATGCGCAAATTCGCCTGGTAGAACTTGCTGGGAAAACACAGCGCATGATCCTGTCTGCGGCCACAGACCAGAACGTCGGTCGACGCGGACTCGGCCAGCATTTCTCGCATCGTGGCGGTCAGCGCCGTCATGCGCTGTTCAGCATGGAAGTAGCCCAGTTTGCGGCCCTCACGCACGACAGAATTGGTATTGCGCAGGACAAAGCCGTTGTTCCACAGCAGCAGGGCCTGTTGCGTTGGGTGGGCAAGCGGCATGGCCATGACGGCATGGTTGACCACCATGGATCCAATCGTTGCGACAAGTTCACCGTTGGCGTCGAACAGCTGAAATCCGGTCAGGCCAAACGGCGAAAAGCTCTTGCCGATTTCGCCCAGTAACGCGAGAGTCTTGGGATCCCTGGGGCGTTTTTCGAGTTCGATGAGTCCGTTCTGAATCCCCGGGCGGGCCGCAATAATATCGCTCAGTTTGAGCTGCTGATCAATGGCCATATTGATGGCGTCTGCGTAAGCTTTGGCACTGCGCTGCATCGTCGCGGACATGGACTCGTCGAAGCCGCGCTTCAGGATGTAGAACCCGGAGAAGCCGGTGACCGCCACCACAAATGTCAGCACAACAATGGCCGTTTTGGTAATGCGAATGTCTGCGTTGATGGGAAGATTTTTTTCTTTGTCAGCCCGCGTCCGAATCACCTGCCGCAGGCTGATACCCAGCAGCGTCAGGCCAATGGCGGTCGGAAAGGCCATGCGGTTGAAGTGTGCATAACGGTACATGGCTTCCAGATTGAGGGCATAACCAATCATGGCGCTGATGCCTATTGCCAGCGCTCCGTAGGTGCACAACACAATGGCAGCAGCCTGAAGCTTGGTCGGCTGCGCTTTCGACAAACCAAGCAAGCTATAACCAATGAGGAGGAATGCAGCACAGGTGTTGGGCGCCATGCGGCCGGGGTCCGGGTTTCCGTCTTTCACAAGCGCGTGTAGCGACGCCCAATCGATACCGATGGCGATCCCCGTTATATGCTCAAACAAAGTGGCAATGGGGAGCGTGATGAGCAAGTACGCAAGGGCACGAACCCATGGTCCAGACCGCAGGCCTGCAACGGGCCATAACAAAGCGGCCGCCGCGGCGACAAAGAGAAGCGCGGTATTCACGCCCATTGCAACGGAATGGGGCAGTACCCGCACCATGGGTTCTGTGCCAGTAGCCCAACCCAACAGCACATATACGCCAAGGACGGCAACGACAGCTGGAATTACTCTCGCTGCAGGCAAATGGCGTACTTCCATCGATCGTCTCCGTCTAATCTGGTCGTGGCTCCTTCAGGCCTTCAAGTCATTACGCCACGGGCAGGGCCTGCGCACAAGGGAAGAATGTGTGTAGATGTCGCCAATTGCAACATCTACTGCTTGGCCCCCATGGCCAGCGCCGCAATGCGCGATGTCGCCATCGCCGCCACATCCGGCTCGTCTTGTGTGTTCCAGCCACCCATGTGTTGCTCGCTCAGGTTGCACAGCGCGGTGATCCATTCCGGGTCGTCGTTGAGGCAGGGGATGTAGTGGAAGGTCTTGCCACCGGCCAATAGAAAGGCGGCACGCGCCTCCATGCTGATCTCTTCCAGCGTCTCCAGGCAGTCGCTGGTGAAACCAGGGCAGATGACGTCCACCCGTTTGACGCCAGCGCGGCCCAGCGCGATCAGCGTTGGCTCGGTGTAGGGCTCCAGCCACTTGGCCCGGCCCAGGCGGGACTGGAAGGTTACCTTGTAATGTTCCTTGGTCAGGTTCAGCTTGTTGGCCAGCAGGCGCGCCGTCTTCATACATTCGCAGTGGTAGGGGTCGCCCAGTTCGAGTGTGCGGGCCGGCACACCGTGGAAACTCATCACCAACTGGTCGGGGCGGCCATGTTCTTTCCAGTGGCGCTGCGCGCTGGAGGCCAGTGCACCGATGTAGCCCGCGTCATCGTGGTAGTGGTTGACAAACCGCAGCTCGGGCAGGGCGCGGGTGCGTGCGGCCCAGGCATAGACCGCATCGAACACGCTGGCCGTGGTGGTGGCGCTGTACTGGGGGTAGGCCGGTACAACCAGTACACGGGTCACGCCTTCTGCCTTGAGCGCATCCAGCTGCGAGGCAATGGACGTGCTGCCGTAACGCATCGCATAACGCACCTTGACGGCATGGTTGCGCTGGCCCAGCCAGCCCTGTAGAAGTTTAGATTGTTTCTCGGTCCACAGCTTTAGCGGCGAGCCCTCAGGTGTCCAGATGCTGGCGTATTTGGCGGCCGACTTGGCCGGCCGAAAGCGCAGGATGATGCCGTGCAGTATCAGCAGCCACAGCAGGCGCGGAATCTCGACGACGCGGTGGTCGCTCAAAAACTCTGCCAGGTAACGGCGCACCGCTTTGGGCGTGGGCTCGTCCGGGGTGCCCAGGTTGCAGTACAGCACTGCGGTGCGGGAAGGCTGGCCGTGGTTGAAGGGAGGTTCGGGGGAAAAAGTCATTCGCCATTCTCTCAAATTGGGCAAACCCAACAATCGCCTGTAGCCGCAGTCCGTACCACCCACGGCCGCCTTGATCACATGGGCGTAGATCGTGCTGGCTTGCCAAAGTACATTTCGCCGGACGACGCGCTGGCGTCGTTTCACACAAGGAGAGATTGCGAATGGTTAACTTGCAAAAAGCCGGGGGCATTGCGGCCCTGCTAGAGGCGTTGGTTTACGTTGTCGGTTTCACCGTCATGGCAACATTGCTCAACCCTGGTATCACTGAGTCGTGGGGTCAGGCCGAGAAGCTGTCCTTTGTTTTGGAGAGGAAGGCTATTTTCCAGGGGTTGACCCTGTTCATCTACGTGGTTTTCGGCGTGGCGTTGGTGGTTTTGACAGTTGCGCTCCACGAACGGATCAAAGCCAAGGCCAGCGCGTTGATGCAGATTGCTACTCCGTTTGGTCTTATATGGGCTGGCTTGGTGATTGCCAGCGGCATGGTTGCAAGTGTGGGGTTGGAGGCAGTTGCAAAACTGCACACCCAAGATGCCACGTTGGCCATAACTGCCTGGACCGTTATCGCTGCCATTCAGGATGGGCTGGGAGGAGGCGTTGAGATTGTGGGGGGCGTTTGGCTTCTGTTGGTCAGTGTCGCGTCACTCCAGTTCAAGACATTCCCAAAACTCCTCGATTATCTGGGTGTAGTTGTTGGCTTGGCTGGCGTCCTCACCATCGCGCCGCCACTGCGTGATCTGAGCGCAGTCTTCGGTGTTGGGCAAATTTTTTGGTTTGCAGCGATCGGCATTTTGATGTTGCGCCGAAATGGCGCCCAAGCAGGGGGTCCGGCTGACGTGCTTGCTTCGGGACAACGCGGCTGAACCAGAGCGTTATGCTTGGGTCATGTCTAGTGTACTCACCGAACCCCAAGTCACACGCGCTGTTGCGGCAGATGCACCCGAGTGTGTGCGCATGCGCGGGCTAACGCGCGAAAACGCTGTCTCAGAAGAACGCTTGCGCGCGCACGGCATCACCGCTGAATCGTGGGCCGAAGACATCAGGACCGGCCGCTTGCCGGGCTGGGTGGCTCGCAGCGGCGGCTTAATCGTCGGTTACTGCTTTGGCGCTGCTGAAACGGGTGAGGTCGTCGTTTTGGCTCTGCTGCCGCAAGAGGAGGGCAGGGGCCTTGGCAAACGCTTGCTGCAGCTCGTCATAGACGACCTGCGAAGCCAGGGCCACGGCCGACTGTTTCTTGGCTGCGCGTCCGATCCCGCAGTCCGTTCCTACGGCTTTTACCGCCACCTGGGTTGGGTGAGCACTGGTACCACCGATCAGCATGGTGACGAGGTGCTTGAACTTCATTTGGCAAAAGCAAGCGCTATGGAAATCGCGGACTGATCGTAATTCTCATGACTGAATGTATCGAAAAAGAGTTCTTCCGCCAACTCGAGCTTAGACGCACGCGTGCGCTGGTGGAGTGCGATATGGCGACCATTGACGCGCTTCATGCGCCGGAGTACGAGCTCATTACCCCCGCAGGGAAGGTATTCGACCGCCAGCGTTACCTGGCTGCCATCGAGAGTGGACCTTTTTACACAGCGTGGGAGGTAGGCGAGATGGCCTTTCGAATCTCCCCGAGCATGGCCATTGTTAGGTACAAGGCAAGGCTCACATTCCCGTCTGGCCGCGACGTGACGTGCTGGCACACCGATGCCTACGAAAGTCGAGTGGGGGTATGGCAAGCAGTATGGTCACAAGCCACGGAAGTGCAGGAAACGCGGGCACAGGCCTAACAATGACCGTGCGGCTTGTTATGCCGCACGCTTGCTTCAGCGCGCTGGGTTTATCGTGAGCGTACTTCTGGTGTTGGCCTTTACATCGGCCGCGCTCAGGTGTTGCGGTTTGTAAATGCCTTCGGCAAAAAATGCCGCCTGGTCCGAGTAATGGGTATCAAACAACACGCCGCTTTGCCCTACGGGGTTGATGCCCACAGCCTTGTCGGGGCGGGCAAAGTCCACCACGCTGCGCGTGGAAGGGCCTGAGCGCACGGGCCAGGGGGCAGGGCCCAACTGGTAGTTCATGTTGTTGGGTGTCTCGCGGCCGCCGGCCACCTTGAAGGGGCCAACATTGAAGATGCTGTCCAGCGGTTTTTGCTGGCCCAGCGGGTGGGCGTGGGTCAGTGTGTGGACGGTGCCCCAGTTCCACTTCAGCAGGTCTTTGCCATTGACCGATTCCAGGTGTTTGAGCGTGTTGACCCAGGCAATGCGCACGGTTTCAAAGCGGTTCTCCAGCTGTTTGGTGTTGACGTTGTCCCACCAGGGGGCATTGGCATCGGCAAAGAGGCGGGGCAGCGCGGTATCCAGCACAAAAGTGCGCAGCAGATTCTTGAACTGCACCTCACCCATCTCGTCGGCCATGGCCGCATGGGCCAGCTCGTACATCAGTTGGGTGAACAGCAACGCGGCCATGCTGTCGCGGCTGTAGTCACCGTCCCACAGTTGCAGCGGCTCCAGAAACGCCTTGTCATAGGGGTCCGTGGTGACGTTTTTGAGTATGGGTAACAGGTCCTTCATCACGCGTGGACCATAGCCGGTGATGCCGTCTAGTTGCAGGGCCTGGGCGGCGGCCGTGTCCCACTTTTTATCGGTATCACGCAGAGCATCGTCCAGCCTCTGCACGCGGTCCGGCAGACAGTAGTAACCCGGCACCGGCACACCGCTGGAGGGTTTTGGCTGGTGGTTGGCCGAGACGATGTAGCCGCGCGCCGGGTTCTCTTCTTGCGGGTTGAAGCTGAAGTTGTAGAAGCCGGTCTTGTCGGCTTGGTCACTGCTGCCATCCAGTATGAAAGCCGGGTTCACCCCCGTTGGGCGAATGGGCAGCTTGGCGGCGGCCCACCAGCCAATATCACCCGCGGTGTTGGCCCAGACCACGTTCAGCCCGGGGGCGTGGATCTTTTCCGACGCGCGGCGGGCTTTTTCGCGCGTATTGGCGCGGTTGAGCTCGTAAAAGGCGTCCATGATAGGGTTGTCGGTCTCCAGAAAGGCCCACCACATGGCGATAGGGGTGGCGCCAAAACTCTCCTTAAAAACGTCGCTAATGATGGGGCCGTGCGGCGAGCGGCGCAGGGCCAGCTGCACATCGGCTTGGCCCTTGACCTTGATGGTCTCGACTCGGGTTGTCAGGTCCACCCACTGGCCTTTGATGGAAACCTGGTTGGGGTTGGCGGGGTTGGTTTTTTCGGCGATCAGGTCCACGTCGTCGTTTTCGAACATGGTCAGCGTCCAGCCGAACTGGCCGTTGTGGCCCAGCAGCGCAAAGGGGTTCAGCGCCTGGTGGTGGCCATACAGGTCAAAGCCGGGGGCAGTCAGATGTGCCTCGTACCAGACAGAAGGCGCAGAGAACGCAATGTGCGGGTCACCGGCCAGCAGCGGTTTGCCACTGGCGGTTCGTTTGCCGGAAATGGCCCAGGCATTGCTTCCCTCAAAGGCTGGCACACCCGCGGCGTCCAGCGCATCCTGGCTTAGTTGGGCCAGGCGGCCCAGGCCTGCCCAATCTTTCGCATCCAGTGCTAGTGCGGGGCTGGTTGGGGCAGAAGTGGCCCTTGCACTCTGGTTGTTTTTGATGACACCCTCGGGGTGCCATTCCAGGTCAAACATCTTCAGGTGCTCTGCGCCCAGTTTGTCGCGGATATGGGTCAGCGCCGGCTCTGCCTTGAAGGCCTGCGCAAAGCTGTAGGCCAGGTAACCCGCCACGGCCAGTGTGTCGGCTGGGGTGAACGGGCGCTTGGGGATCTTGAGGATGTCAAACTCCAACGGCGCCGGGTGGGTGTTCTGGTACTGGTTGATGCCATCCAGGTAAGAGATCAGCGCCAAGTCTGCAGGCCGGACTGGGGTGATCTTGGCGGCCACCTCGTCGGCGCGGGCGCGAATGCCCAGGGTGCGGAACAATTTGTCGGTCTCCAGCAGCTTGGGGCCCAGAATCTCGGCCAGCTCACCACGTGCCAGGCGGCGCACCATCTCCATCTGGAACAGCCGGTCTTGCGCGTGCACATAGCCGAGTGCGCGGTACATGTCCGACTCGTTTGCGGCCTGAATGTGGGGTACACCGCGCTCGTCGTACGACACGGTGACCGGCGCTTGCAGTTGTTTGAGTGCAATGCTGCCGCTGCGCACCGGCTGTTTGGTGTGGATATGCCAAGCGGCTGCGCCCCCCGCGGCCAATGCAGCAACGGTGAAGGTGGCGGCAACGATTTTCACTGCGATGTGCATGGATCACTCTTTTCTAAGTAGGAACAATCATACGCAATGGGTTTGGGGTGTTGGCTAGCGTCGCTGCGCGACGAGAATGGTGTGCTGTGCTCACCCAATCTGTATCCCACCCACGCGCTGCCTGTCGAAACGATTCGGCCTGAGCAAGGGATTAGCCATCGGTGCGGGTAGCCACAAAAGCCGAAAACCCCAAGCAGTGCCTACCTTGCTCTTCAAATGTTCGATAGCACCGAGTCGCCGTTTCTAAAATTTCAACGGCTTGGTCAGGGGGCAACGTTTTAGCAAACTTTAATCGTCCCTCCAAAACCCCAGTTTCGTAACGGGCCCATGAATCCGCTGACGCAGTGATTGTTACTTCGATTTTCAGACCTGCCTCTGAAAAGGCATGCACCGCTGCTTCTTCTGTCCAATAGTCACTTTCTGGGGTTTCCAGGTACTCGAGATAGCTGCATGGCGGCGTTGCCGACCAATTCAGGTCACCAAAGACCAGTGTGCCGCTTGGCTTAAGTAGGCGGCAAAGCGCCTTTAGTGCTTCGCGCGGGGTGCCGAATGCGTGTGACGATCCTATGCACACCAGAAGATCTACAGGGTCACCGTAGAACTCGCTCGCTGAGACTTGGCGAAACTCGACGGTTCCTATTTGCCGCACTGACAATGCAGACGCGACAGCACGTTCCAGCGCAAAAGGATTGGTATCCAAGGCCACGACGTGAACATCTTGCCGTCTCGCTAGTTCAATCGAGAACTCTCCAGCACCACATCCAACTTCAAGCACAGTGCGCGGTTGCCGTGCCAGTGCCCACTTCCAATAAGTGGTGCATCTGATCGACCGACAACGGATTGGCATGAGGAAGATTTCTATGCGCTTCTGAGGACAGCTGCTGGCGTGAGATGACTGACTGGCGATGTATGACGTTTGGCATGAGTGGCAGACGATGGCGGCAACAGCCTTGGCAACTATATAAAAATTTATCGCCGTTGACGGACACCGTGAGGGGTTTGTTGTTTCACTGAGCACGTGTGTGGAAATTTCTCTGAGCTTTCCATCTTCGAGCGTGCCAATTGTTAGTGCGCGAATAGTGCCCTCAATCCGAATGCTGTGCGGCAACTCTCCGCGACGTGCTTCGTGTTCACCGCGAGCGCTTTAGGCTTACAAGCGAAGACCATCGTAAAGTGTGCTGCGACTACACCGCGGTAGGGAGGATCGTGCTCACGCCGGAAGCTCTCCATGAAAGCCGATGCTTCGGGATAGCTGACGGTATAGAACGTTGGCACGCGGGAACCTTCGGGTATTTGTGACAAAAAGCCGTGGGGGTAGCTATTGAGTAGGGCCGCCGGCTGTTGACTCCGCAAAGCTTCGAAGAATTGCCGCAATGCGCCAACGATGGTCCCTATCATGTGCCGCAAGTTGTTCGACTATTCCAAGAACGTTGATCTCGCTTCCATCGACTCGAATCCCGACGCGCGACAGCTCCGGCTCTTCCAAATGGTGTAGCTCAGTTATGAGCGCCGACCTAAGCCCAGCGAACTCTTCGATCGCCAGGTCGCCAGAGCGGGACCGATAGTTGCGTTGCGCATACCATGCACCCACATCTACAGGCTCTAGCGTTGGACGGTCTTCTCGAAGCACTTTGCGGATACGCAGTGCATAAAGATCAGGGTCGCAGTCTCGGATGTGCCAGATGTGTTCTACGAGAGGAAACTTGTCTTGTGGCGGAGTTCTCAACAGGAAGTCTGTTGACAATGATTTTGTTGTTCGCTCGAGAAATTCAGGCATCTCCGCGAGCTGCGCAAGAAGGTTGGCATAGGCTTGTTTGATCATTCAGTTTGGGGGGCAGCAATAAGTGTTTGGTTAAACCGTCGAAATCGTATCAAACCTGAAGTTGTCGCCTAGGCAGCCGCCCAACCACTGCGCACCGCCCCCTCCAGGGTGGCGGGATAAGGGCCGGCCACGTAGTCGCCAGCCGCGCAAAGCCCCGACGCGATCTGCTGTGGCGGCCGCTGCAGCCCCGGCGTGCAGGCAAAAGTGGCCTGCTTCTCCACAACGGTTTGCACGGGTTGCAGCATCGGCACGCCCAATGGCCCAAGCTGGTCAATGGCTTGTTGCAACACAGCGGCTTGTATCGCCTCCCGCCCCCCATCGCTGGCGCTGACAACAAAAGCCAGTAAACCGGCGGGGCCACCCAGTTGCCCGCGGTCAAACACAAACTGCGCCGGTGCGGTGGGCGTATTGCGCAGCGCCAGCATGGGGTGGGGCAGGCGGGCTTGCGGTGCCCAGGCGTAGACGGTGGCTATCGATTCAAAGCGCAGGGCCGCTGCAGTGGTTGCCCAAGTCTGCAAGGAATTCGCTATTGATTCAGGAGCGTACTGTGCAGCATCGGAGAGGGCTATAGCCCCATTTGATGAAGATGTTGCCCAGATAACACGGTCAAACATATGCCCGTCCAGCAACCAGTGGGGCGCCTGCCAGCGCAGGCTGCCTACACGCTGGCCCAGGTGCACCTGGCCACCGCGTTGCGTGATCCACTTGGCAGCAGCCACGGGGAACAGGGCGCTCAAATCAGTGCGTGGCAACAGCAGATGCGAGCCGCCGCGCACGCCGAACAGGGCATCTTGCATCACCTTCAAAAACACCTGGGCGCTGGCCTGATCGGCTGGCGTGTTCAGCGCCGACACACACAACGGCTCAATCAGCTCGTGCAAAACACGCGGCGCCATGCGGTTGCACAGTTGCGCTACCGACAACTCGGGCGCGCAGGTAAAACGCCTGAACTGCCAGCCCAGCGATGCACGAATCAGCGACAACCGTTCACCCCAGGTCCAGCCACGTGCGGTGGCGATGGCCGCAATGGCGTCGAAGGGTGCGGGCCAGTGGGTGGCGTAGGCCGGCGTCTGCAGGCCCGTGCCATCAGGGAAGGGCAGGGACAGGGGCTGGCGCAGCAGCAGTGCATCAGGGTCTAGGCCAACCAGGCGCATCAATCGCAGGGTCTCGGTGTAGGCGCCAATCAGGATGTGTTGGCCGTTGTCCAGCGTGATGGGGGTGCCATCGGGCAGGCTGCTTTGCAGCGCCCGCGCCCGGCCGCCGAGCGTGCGGCTGGCTTCGAATACGGTGACGGTGTAGCCTTGTTCGCAAGCGGCAACCGCTGCGGCCATGCCGGCCCAGCCGCCGCCGACAATGCCAACGCGCAAGGGAATCACAGCTTGCCTAGGGCTTGCACCTTCCACGCCAGCCACATCTTGCGCAGCGGCGTGAGGCGTATGCGTTGGTGCAGCACCTGGAAGTTGTCGGCCTCTATCTCGCGCAGGAGTGCGCGGTAGATGCTGGCCATCATCAGGCCGGGCTTTTGTGCGCGCAGGTCTGCGGCGGGCAGCAGGGCCATTGCTTCGTCGTACAGGCCCTGTGCACGCTGGGCCTGGAAGCGCATCAGCGCGGTGAAGTTGTCGGAATACGTGCGCTTCAAGATCTCATGCGCCTTCACGTCAAACTGCTGGAGTTCATTCACCGGCAGGTAGATGCGCCCACGCAAGGCATCTTCGCCCACGTCCCGGATGATGTTGGTGAGTTGCAGTGCCTGGCCGAGCTTGTGGGCGTATTGCGTGGTCTGCGCCTGGGTCTGGCCGAAGATGCCCGCCGCCACTTCACCCACGATGCCGGCCACCAAATGGCAGTAGCGCTGCAGGCCAGGGTAGTCCAGGTAACGGGTCTGTGTCAGGTCCATCTGGCAGCCTTCGATAACGGCCTGCAGGTGGCGTTGTTCGATCTTGAACTCGGCGGCCAGCGGCATCAGTGCTTGCGTGACCGGGTGGCTGGGTTGGCCGGCAAAGGACTTGGCCACTTCGGACTGCCACCAGGCCAGCTTGGTCTGGGCCACGCTGGGGTCGACCATGTCGTCCACCACGTCGTCCACCTCGCGGCAGAACGCATAGAAGGCGGTGATGGCGGCGCGCTTGGGGGCGGGCAAAAACAGAAAAGCGTAGTAGAAGCTACTACCGGACGCGGCGGCCTTGTCTTGTACGTATTGCGCTGGGGTCATGGGCGTTGGCTGGGATCAAAGGAAAGTCACGGTGGGCCTGGCCTGTTTGCGCTGCGCAGTGTGACGCAAAAGCAGCGAAAAAGTGTTCGCCGAAGTATAGTGTGGCGCACGGGCTTGGCCCTTGCACAGAAGGAGAAGCTTGATGGTGAAGTCATTGAAACGTCCTGTGGGTTGGGTCAGCGTTGCCGTTGCGGTGCTGGCGGCGGCCTGCAGCACCCAGCCGACCGTGGAGGGTACGCCGCGCAAGGAAACCATACACGCGCTGACCCAGGATCTAAAGCTCCTGACCATCAATGCCGGCCAGCCCACGCGGGTGTTGCAGACGGTGGGGATCAAGGGTTTGCCCGCCGGTGAGACGTTGGTAGGCATCGACTACCGGGTGGCCAGGGGAGTGTTGTTCACGCTGTCGCGCAGCGGCAAGGTCTACACCGTCAACACGGAAAACGGCGCGGTGACCCTGGTGGGTAGTGGCGCGCCGATTGCCACCGCGCTGGACGGCGCGGCTTTTGGTTTTGACTTCAACCCGGCGGCGGACCGCATCCGGGTGATCAGCAACACCGGCCAAAGCCTGCGCATGCATCCCGATACCGGTGCGCTGGCGGCAGTAGACACCCCGGTGACCTACGAGCCGGGTGACGCCCAGGCGGGCCAGAAGCCACAGCTACTGGCGGCGGGCTACACCTACAACAAGAAAGACGAAAAAATCACCACCAACTTTGCCATAGACGGCCGTGACGGCACGCTGGTGCGCCAGGGCTCGGTGGAGGGTGTGCAACCCGTGGTGTCGCCCAACACCGGGCGCCTGTTCACCGTGGGTGCGCTGGGCACGGGCGCGCTGGCAGACGCGTCGCTGGACATTGCCGATGTCAGCGGTGTTGCCTTTGCCGCGCTGCGCACCACTGCCCAAGGCCCCACAAAACTCTATCTTGTCAATCTGGAATCCGGCAAGGCCGAAGCACTTGGCAATGTGGCCACCGGCGCCGCATTGGTGGGTATTGCCGTCATTCCCTAACCGGGCGCAGGCCTACATCCAGACGGCGCGCCACAGCATTACCGGCACATCCCACCAGCGTAGCGTGGGGCGCTGGTTCAGCGTGGCGTAGCCCAGGCCTTTGATCTTGTCCAGAATGCGCAGGCCGCCTTGCACGACCAAGCGCAGTTCCCAACCGGCGCGCCCCGGTATCTGGTGGACTAGCTGTGAGCCAAATGCCATGCTAGACCCCGCCAATACTGCACAATGCGCTATCAATTGCGTAGCGTTTTGCGTTTGGCGCCTTTCCAGTATGTCGGCCTGTGCCACGCCAAAACGGGCGCTATCTCCAGATGGCAGGTAGTAGCGGCCGCGTGGAATATCCACACTCAGGTCCTGCCAGAAGTTGATCAGCTGCAGGGCGCTGCAAATGGCGTCGCTGCGTTGCAGGGCCAGTGCATCCGTCACGCCATACAGGTGCAGCAGCAGGCGGCCCACCGGGTTGGCCGACATGCGGCAGTAGTCCAACAACTCAGCGTGGGTGGCATAACCTTCGGCGGCTGCGGACTTACGTGTGTCTTGCACAAAGGCGTCCAACAGGTCGTGTAGCAATTGCGGCGGCAGGTGGTGGGTTTGCAGCACATGCTGCAGCGGGCCAAAAACATGGGGCCAGCGGGTGCTGGTGCTGGTCCCTGCGCAGGCGGCGGTCAGATCCAGGCGATAGGCTTCCAGTTCGTCCAGGCGCTGCTGGGCAGTCGCATCGCCCTCGTCTGCAATGTCATCGGCGGTGCGGGCAAAGTGGTAGATGGCGGCAATGGGTGCACGCAAGTGGGCAGGGCATAACCAGGATGCGACGGGAAAGTTTTCGTAGTGGGTGATGGGGGTTGGGCTGTCTGAGGGGGCGTGCATGGGGCGATTTTGCCGGGTTCTGTCCCAACAACCCTGTGCGGGAATGTCAATCCGTGACAATCGCAACAAATCAATACGGGAGCTGTCTTTGAAACCGACCTTTGGCACATTCACGCGCATTCTGACCCTGCTGGGTCTCACTGGGCTACCCGCCTTGGCACAAGATGTACCGGGTGGTGCCGCTGAGCCGACATCGCGTGCGCCGGGTGGCAAGCTGGAGCGGGTGGAGATTGTGGGCAAGCCCTCCAGCGACAACGATCTGCGGCGCCGGGCGCAAATCGCCAAACAGGTCTATGGGCGCGAAGAGCTGGACAAATACGGTGACAACAATGTGGCCGACGTGCTCAAGCGCCTGCCGGGCATCACCATGCAGGGCAGTTCGCCGCGTATGCGGGGCCTGGGTTCGGGCTACACGCTGATTCTCATCAACGGCGACCCGGCACCACCCGGCTTTGCGCTAGACCAACTGGACCCGGCACAGGTGGAGCGTATTGAAGTCACCAAGGGGCCTACCGCGAACCAGAGCGCACAGGCCGTGGCCGGTGCGATCAACATCATCCTTAAAGATGCGCCCAAGGTCTCGCAGCGGGATCTGCGCATAGGCATGGGCTACAGCGTGGACCGCCCCACCGTGTCAGGCAGCTTGACACTGGGAGAGAAATGGGACGGCATTTCGCTGTCGCTGCCGGTCTCGCTGTTTCAATGGCGCAATCGCAACGACACGCTGGCGTGGCGCAGTGCGCCTGGTCTGGATGGCCAGGCGTCTCTGTCGCGCCAACAGGGTGAATCGCTGTCGTTTGGCCATGGCATCAACATCGGGCCGCGGCTGAACTGGAAGATCAGCGACGACGAAACATTGACCTGGCAGAGCTTTCTCCAAAAGGGCACTTGGATCAACGAAAACACTTATAAGAGCCGGGTGTTAGCGGGCACGCCCACCCTGGAAGACGATGGTGAGTTCCGTGGCGGCTGGCAAAACGTGCGCAGCAACCTGCAGTGGGTCAACCACCTGAGCGGCGCCGAGCGCATTGAGCTCAAGGCTGGCGTGTCTACCTCCAAGGGCAGTTTTGATGGACAGAGTGTGCGCCTGGCAGTGCCACAGCGGCGTATCGTAGGAGAGACTGCCGACCTGAGCCTGACGCAGTCGGGCAACTACAGCCGTCTGCTCAACGCTGAACACAGCCTCACGGTTGGGTGGGATCTGGAATGGCGCCAGCGCGAGGAAAAGCGCGCCATCACCGAGCGGGGCGTTCCCCTGCTGGCGGATTTTGAGGGCCAACCGTTCGCCGCCCGCATCGCACGGCGGGCACTGTTTGTTCAGGATGAATGGGAGATCAGCAAACAATGGTCGACCTATCTGGGTGTGCGTTCAGAACAGATCGCCAGTGAAAGCGATGGTCTCGCTGCGCCGCTGAGCAATACCAGCAACGTCGTAACACCTATGGTGCATCTCAACTACAAACTGGATCCGGCCGGGCGTGACCTGATACGCGCCAGTGTCACCCGCAGCTACAAGGCGCCGGAACTGTCGGCGCTGATGGCACGCCCCTATATCGGCAGCCAGTTCTCTGACACCAGCAAGACCAATACCGAGCTGTCGCCCGACCGCATGGGTAACCCGTCGTTGCTGCCCGAGTTGGCCACAGGGCTTGACATTGCATTTGAGAAATACCTGCCAGCCGGCGGCTTGATCAGCGTGGGCGTGTTCTACCGCAAAGTCGACGATCTGATTCGCAGTGTGACGCGTCTGCAAAGTGTGCCCTGGGCGGGTGTGCCACGCTGGGTGTCGCAACCGGTCAACTTCTCCAAAGCCATGACCCGGGGTCTGGAGCTGGAAGTCAAAGGCCGCGCGGGAGAACTGGCACCAGCACTGTTTGATGCAAAACTGCCGCTCAATTTACGTGGTTCAGTCAACGTCTACCAGTCGACGGTCGAAGCTCTGCCCGGCCCGAACAATCGCCTAGACGGCCAGCAACCTTGGTCCGGCAACTTTGGCTTTGACTACCGGGTCACCGGCATGCCGGTCTCCATGGGTGGCAGCCTGGCGTTCACGCCCGGTTACACCACGCAACAGTCCCTCTCGCAAACTTTGGACCAGTCGCGCAGCCGCAGCATTGACCTGTTCGCCCAATGGGTGATCAACCCCAAGTTGTCCACCCGCGTCTCGGTCAACAACCTGGCACCACTGGATGGCGAATCGCTGACGCAGACCAGCGATGGTTATGCCACCAACAGCCTGCGCAGTGGCCGCAGCAGTTTCAACATCGGGGTTGAAATCAAGTTGTAGGGTAGAGGGTAAGCGGGGCGTTAAGGCAACTTACGCGTCTTGCTTGAAGGGGCTGCGCTGCCTTAGGTCATCCAGGTAATTGCTGATGCCCTGGTCCTCGCGCTCCAGAAACCGCGCCACCGCATCGGCAAACGCCGGGTGGGCCAGCCAATGTGCGCTGGTGGTTTTGACGGGGAGCAGGGCGCGGGCCATCTTGTGTTCGCCCTGGGCGCCGCCTTCAAAGCGGTGGTAGCCGTGTTCAATGCACCACTGCAAGGGCTGGTAGTAGCAGGCTTCAAAGTGCAGGCAGTCCACACGCTCCAGCGCACCCCAGTAGCGGCCATAGGCTACTTTGGTCGAGTCGCTTAAGTTTTTTTCGCCTGTAGCCCTCGTGGAATATGCATCTAATGCTATCAAACTACTAGCAATGGCATTGCCGTCCCGTTCGGCGATAAACAACAGCCAGTGTTCGGGCATGGTGCTGGCAATACGCGTGAAGAAGTCACGGTTGAGGTAGGGCGCGTTGCCGTGCTCCAGGTAGGTGCGTTCGTAGCAGCGATAGAAGAAGTCCCAATCTGCGGGGCTGATGTCACGGCCCCAGGACCAGCGGAAGCTGACGCCAGCTTCGGAGACTTTGCGCCGCTCCTGGCGGATTTTTTTACGTTTCTCCTGGGACAGCGACGCCAGAAAGCCATCGAAGCTTGAATAGCCGGCTTCCGTATTTTTCCAGTGAAATTGCACGGTATGGCGCAGCATCAGCCCCGCCTGTGCACAAGCCGCCGCATCGTCCTCGTTCGCAAACAATAGGTGCAGGGACGACATGCCGTTTTGGTCGCACCAAGCAACCATGGCTTGCGCCAGTGCCACGCGCGCCGCCGCATCACGCGCCATCAGCCGGGCGCCGGGCACGGGGGTGAAGGGCACGGCCGCGGTCGCTTTGGGGTAGTAGGGCAGACCGTGCTGGGCGTAGGCATTGGCCCAGGCCCAGTCGAACACGTATTCACCGTAGGAGTGGGCCTTCTCATATAGCGCACAAGCGGCGACCAGCTCCTTGCCAATGCTGAGTGTGATGAAGTGTGGCGTCCAGCCGGTTGCGGGGGTGGCGCTACCGCTCGTGTGTAGCGCTGCCAGGTAGGCGTGGCGCATGAAGGGACTGGGGTTGGGCTGGGTCTGCAGCAGGGCGTCCCAGGCGGCAGCGTCCACATCCAGCGGCGAGTGCAGCACCCGAATGACATAATCCTCAGCCAAGGTGCACCTTGTGCGCTGAGCCTGCTGCGCGGAAGCGGCGATTAACGAAATATCTCTGGTACATGACTCTCAAACTGTGCGTTGCGCAACTCAATTTCATCGTGGGTGATCTGGAGGGTAACGCCCAAAAGATCATCACCGCGGCCAAGGATGCCTATGCCGACGGCGCACGCCTGTTGTTGACCCCCGAGCTATCGATTTGCGGTTACGCCGCCGAAGATTTGTATCTGCGCCCGGCATTTATCCAAGCTTGTGATGATGCCGTGAAAACGGTGGCCCGGGCTCTGGGCGGGTTAAAAGACATGGCCGTGGTGGTTGGCCACCCCACCGGGGGCGACAGTCGTACTCGGTCCACTGCGGTGCAAAACCGCTTCAACGCTGCCAGCGTGCTGCGCGAAGGGCAGGTGGTTGCCACCTACGCCAAGCGTGAACTACCGAATTACCAGGTGTTTGACGAGCGGCGGTACTTCATGCCGGGCGATGGCGTTTGTGTGTTCGAGGCGGGCGCCGAAGGGCAACGCATCCGCGTCGGCCTGCTGATCTGTGAAGACGCCTGGTTTGAGCAGCCAGCACGTCTGGCTAAGGAAGCTGGTGCACAGATGCTGGCGGTGATCAATGCATCGCCCTTTCATGTGGGCAAGGGCTACGAACGCGAGGACACTATGCGTCAGCGCGTGCAAGAGACCGGTTTGCCACTGGTCTACGCACACCTGGTGGGTGGGCAGGACGAGGTGGTTTTCGAGGGCCATTCATTTGCCTTGAACGCCGACGGTACATTGGCCGGCCGCGCCCCTAGCTTTAAGGAAAATAGCTTCGTAGCTCTCGTAAAATCTACACAAGGCGCTATCAATATTGAAGCAACGGTGGAGCCGGTGCGGACACCGGAACAGGACCTGTGGGACGCCCTGGTGCTGGGTGTGCGTGATTATGTGGGCAAGAACGGCTTTCCTGGCGCGCTGCTGGGGCTGTCCGGCGGTATCGATTCGGCGCTGGTGCTGGCGATAGCGGTCGACGCACTGGGCGCCGACAAGGTGCGTGCCGTGATGATGCCGTCGCCCTACACCGCCGACATCAGCTGGCTCGATGCGCGCGAGATGGCACAGCGCATGGGCGTGCGCTACGACGAGATTTCCATCGTGCCGCAGTTCGAGGCGTTCAAGGCGTCACTGGCGTCCGAGTTCGCTGGGCGCGCCGAAGACACGACCGAGGAGAACATCCAGGCCCGCATCCGCGGCACTTTGCTGATGGCACTCTCCAACAAGTTCGGCAGCATCGTGCTGACCACAGGTAACAAATCCGAAATGGCCACTGGTTATTGCACGCTGTACGGCGACATGGCGGGCGGTTTTGCTGTCATCAAGGACCTGGCCAAGACGCTGGTGTTCAAGATGGCGCACTGGCGCAATGCCAACGACCCCTATGGCACGGGCGCCAGCCCCATCCCCGAGCGCATCATCACCCGCCCGCCTAGCGCCGAGCTGCGCCCGGATCAGAAAGACCAGGACAGCCTGCCGCCTTACGAGGTGCTGGACGCCATCGTGGATCGTTATATGGAGAACGACCAGAGCATAGAAACCATCATCGCCGCCGGGTTTGACCGCCCCGATGTGGAGAAGGTGACGCGCCTGATCAAGCTCAATGAATACAAGCGCCGCCAGTCCCCGGTAGGGATTCGGGTAACCCACCGCAGCTTTGGCAAGGATTGGCGGTATCCTATAACGAATAGATTTAGAGCCTGAAAGACCATATGAAACAAATCACCGCCATCGTCAAACCGTTCAAACTGGAAGAAGTGCGTGAAGCGCTGGCCGAATGCGGTGTGACTGGGCTGACCGTCACCGAGGTTAAAGGCTTCGGCCGCCAAAAAGGCCATACCGAGCTCTACCGGGGTGCCGAATACGTGGTCGACTTCCTGCCCAAGGTCAAGATCGAGGTAGTCGTAAAGACGGAAGACGTAGACCGCTGCGTGGATGCCATTGTGAAGGCCGCCCACACCGGCAAGATCGGTGACGGAAAGATTTTTGTCACCAGCGTGGAACGTGTAGTGCGCATCCGCACCGGTGAGCAGGACGAATCCGCCGTATAAAAAATCAAATTAGGCGGTGGTACAGCGCCGCCGCCCAGATGCCTGCACACACCAGCAGGCTAAGCAATACCGCTGCACTACCCATATCCTTGGCGCGTTTAGACAAGTCGTGCCACTCGGGACCAATGCGGTCAATTGCGGTTTCCACTGCGGTGTTGAGCAGTTCCACCACCATCACCAGCACCACACTGGCGGCCAGCAGGGCGGTTTCCACCCAGTTGGTACCCAGCCAGAATGCGGCAGGCAGTAAGAAAAACGAGGCAATCGCTTCCTGGCGAAAGGCCGTTTCCCCCCAACCGGCGCGCAGGCCTGCCAGCGAATAACCTGCCGCATGCAACACGCGGTTCAGGCCCCGGCGGCCCTTTTGCGGGTTGACGGCGGAAGTTGTCTTGGACTCGACTTGCACGGTATCGACCCCTTAGCGGCTCAGCGGCAATGACGTGATCAGGCGGGTGCCCGCCAAGGCATCGTGCCAGAACTGGCCCTGTGGATGGAATCGGCTCAACAGTGCCCAAACGATCACCCAGCCGATGATGATGACGGCAGTCTCTCCACCACTGATCTGGAAAAACCAGAGCCCCAGCAGCGGTGGCAGAAACCATATCCAACTCAATACATAGCGCCCCAGCGCGCGTAATTGCGTAATGGCCTTGCCGTCCCGCCCGACCACGCGGATGTTCCACGTTTTCATGGCCAGGGTCTGGCCTTTGGCCCAGAACCACACAAAATAAATGCCGAATATGACAAATAGGAAGGCTTGCAGGGCGTGGCGGTTGTCCATGGCGTTGCGGGTCTGGCTGAGGGTGCTAAACAAATAGCCTGCCAAGAAGACGACGCCAAACATCAGCATGCCTTCGTACAGCCAGCACGCCATGCGGCGCCACAAACCGGGGGTGTTTATTTCAGTGTGCATTGTTATGTGGATCTCGAACCGACGGGGATTGTAGGTCGATGCCACTGCGGCCAAATTGCCGCTACCAGCCGCATGCGCGGTCTGGCTTAGTTCGGGGACAGGGTGTCGGTGGTAACCAAAGGCACTGAAGGGCTAGGAGCCGCAGGTGCAGACGTAGCTACCGGAAGGGGTGGCGGTGTTTGCACGGGCAGTAGCGTGTTGGCGTCTATTCTGGGCTTGATTGCAGCAATTGTGCTGTCCTGGACCACCGTGTGGCGAGTAATGGGGACAGCCGTCAGCTTGCTGGGTGGCACTGGCGTAACGGCCACTGCAGCACCGGTGGGCTTGGCTTTGGCTTTGGCAGCCAGTTGCTGCTTTTCTTCGGCGCTGAGGCTCTGGTAGGTCTCCCAATCGGCAGCCCGTGCAGAAGGGGACACTTTCTTGGTCTCCGCAAAATTAAGACGCGCCTGTTCTCGCTGGCTTTGGCTCAGAGCGGCCCATTCCAGCATACGGCTCTGCATCTTCTTCTGCTCTTCGGGGGAGCGGGTCCCATAGTTTTGTGTCAAGGCAATCCACTTGCCCTTGTGCGCACTGTTGAGCGTGTCCCAGATTCCTGCCAAGGGCAACAGAATTTGCTTTTGTGCGGCGGTCAGGTCTTGCCACCGTGAGCCCGTCGGTTGGGCAATTTGCATGGAAGCAGGTACAAAAGCAGGTTTGCTAACCTGGGACTCGCCGCTACCCCTCATTACGCCTACTGCAATACCGACAGCAGCAATCAGCACAGTCACGAGTATCAACCAGTGGTGCGTAGAAAGCGATCGAATTGGAGTTAGCAGACGGTCGACGGGCATGGGATTCGGGTAGAACGCTAGTCGCGTCGGTTGATGCTGAGGAAGTGTGCAAAGCCGGGGTCTGTATAAGCGTCGGGCGGCAAGTCGTCAGCCAGCAGTTCTACATCCACATCGGCGATTTCGGTGGCGCGTTGTTGTTCTTGCACTACTGCAATCGTCAACAATCCAGCGACCAGCGCCAGCAGGGGAATCACGGCGCCCAGGCGGCTCCAAATACTGCCATCCAAATCGCCCGCGTTCAGAGTTGCGGCACCGCCCTGTACGTTAACGCTCGTAGCAGCCTGGAGTTTGATGACTTTGCGTTTGGCCACGGCCTGCATACGCGCAACCTTCAGGCGCTCGGAAATGTCGTTGGGAATGCCTTGGGTGGTGTCGGACAGGCGGGCGGCAATATTGCGGCCCAGGCGGTCCTGGTAACTTGTGATCTGATTGGGGTCTAGTATTGTCATAGTCGTATTCCTTTGGCGCTCAAGGCTTTGCCCAAGGCTTGGACGGCTCGGGAGCAGTGTGTTTTGACACTGCCCTGTGAGCAGCCCATAGCTGCAGCAGTCTCAGCAACATCCATCTCTTCCCAGTAACGCATTAAAAAGGCTTCTCGTTGACGTGCGGGCAGTTGCTGAACCTCTATTTCAATTTCTCGCAACGTTTGTGCCCTTTCGGTCTGAGTTTCGGTACTTTCATTTTGTTCCCCGCCATTGGCCGCGTGCAGGGTTTCCAGCAGGTCAAAACTCTCGTCGTCACTGCCAGACTCGAAGTCACTCATGGTGGAAAACAGCGCTCTTTGTGTTTTTTGGCGGCGAAACCAGTCCAGCGTGCAGTTGGACAGGATGCGCTGGAACAGCATGGGCAGCTCTTCAATGGGCTTGTGTCCATAGTGTTCCGCCAGCTTCATCATGCTGTCTTGAACAATATCCAGGGCCGATTCGTCATTGCGAACGTGATAAACGGATCGCTTGAAAGCGCGTTTTTCCACGCTTTTCAGAAAATCGGATAGTTCGCGTTCAGAGGCCAAGAGAAATAAGCCGAGGAAATGGGTAAAGACAATAACAAACACCGGAAGGCCAAAAAGGCTGGATTCACGGCAAATAGGCGCGAATTATGGCATTTGTATGCCCAACATTTGTGCGGCGGGTGCCAAATGGCATGCTGCAGGTGCGATAATGCGGTTTGCATTCAAAAGGCAAACGGGTTTTGGTTCGGCGCAGCATTCAATGCGTCCATGGCCAAAATCTTAAGTTCCGACGCGGCTCCACAAGAGCTTTGCGAAGGGGCACCCAAGGTTTTTCGTTAGAGAAATTCACAAAGGTTCATCATGGAAATTTCAAAAGCTGAAATCGCTTCGGCTACGGCTGCATCCCACTCCACCAAGTCCCAAGGGACTACCTCCAGCACCTTGGAGCTCCGCGGCGCGGAAATTCTGGTCAAAGCCCTGCAGGCTGAAGGCGTCAAGTACGTTTGGGGTTACCCCGGCGGTGCGGTACTGCACATTTACGACGCGTTCTACAAACAAGACACGATCCAGCACGTTTTGGTGCGCCACGAGCAGGGTGCCGTGCACGCTGCAGACGGGTATGCGCGCGCAACGGGTGACGTAGGCGTGGCCCTGGTGACCTCGGGTCCCGGCGTAACCAATGCCGTGACCGGCATTGCGACAGCCTATATGGACAGCATCCCCATGGTGATCATCACCGGCCAAGTGCCCACCCATGCGATCGGTCTGGATGCATTCCAGGAATGCGACACGGTGGGCATTACCCGGCCGGTCGTCAAACACAATTTCCTGGTCAAGGACGCCCGCGACTTGGCAGAGACGTTGAAAAAAGCCTTCCATATTGCCCGCAGCGGTCGCCCCGGTCCGGTCGTGGTGGATATTCCCAAGGACGTGTCCTTTAAAAAGGTGCCCTATACCGGCTACCCCACATCGGTGGAGATGCGTTCCTACAATCCGGTGCGCAAGGGCCATGGCGGCCAGATTCGCAAGGCACTGCAACTGCTGTTGGCCGCCAAACGCCCTTATATCTACACCGGTGGTGGCGTGTTGCTGAGCAATGCCTCCAACGAACTGCGCACCCTGGTGGACATGCTGGGTTACCCGGTGACCAATACCTTGATGGGTCTTGGCGCCTATCCCGCCACGGATTCCAAGTTCCTGGGCATGCTGGGCATGCACGGCACGGTGGAGGCCAACAACGCCATGCAGAACTGCGATGTCTTGCTGGCGGTTGGCGCACGGTTTGATGACCGCGTGATTGGCAACCCGAAACACTTTGCACAGAACGAACGCAAGATCATCCACATCGACATTGACCCGTCCAGCATTTCCAAACGCGTCAAAGTGGATATTCCTATCGTCGGAGACGTCAAAGACGTGCTGTTGGAAATGATCGCCATGATCAAAGAAACCTCGGTCAGGCCAGACGCTGGCGCCCTGGGTGCCTGGTGGGAAACGATCGACGGCTGGCGCAAACGCGACTGCATGAAATACAGCATGGGCAAGGGCGACGTCATCAAGCCCCAGTACGTGGTGGAAACGCTGTGGAACATGACCAAGGACGTGGATACCTACATCACGTCCGACGTGGGCCAACACCAGATGTGGGCGGCACAGTACTACAAGTTCAACGAGCCACGCCGCTGGATCAACTCCGGTGGTCTGGGCACCATGGGCGTGGGCATTCCCTACGCCATGGGCATCAAGCTGGCCAAGCCCGACAGCGAAGTGTTTTGTATCACCGGCGAAGGTTCGGTGCAGATGTGTATTCAGGAACTGTCGACCTGCCTGCAATACAACACGCCGATCAAGATTGTGTCCCTGAACAACCGCTACCTGGGCATGGTGCGCCAGTGGCAAGAGGTCGAATACGAAGGCCGCTACAGCCACAGCTACATGGATGCGTTGCCTAATTTTGTGAAGTTGGCGGAGGCCTATGGCCACGTCGGAATGCTGATCGAAAAGCCGCAGGACGTGGAGCCAGCGCTGCGCGAAGCCCGCAAGCTCAAGGACCGCACGGTGTTCATGGACTTCCGTACCGACCCGACTGAAAACGTGTTCCCCATGGTGCAGGCCGGCAAGGGCATCACGGAAATGCTGCTGGGAAGCGAAGACCTTTAGCCAAATAAGGCTCTAGCCCTCGTCGAATATGCGTAGCTAGCTATCAAAAGGCTAGCATTTTTAAGACGAATCTATTGTCCGCCAAGTCCACAACTTACCGGTTGCGGGGGAGGGCGGCGAAAAGAGGAATCCATCTCATGAAACACATCATTGCAGTTCTTTTGGAAAACGAGCCGGGCGCACTGTCCCGTGTCGTTGGACTATTTTCAGCCCGGGGTTACAACATCGAGTCCCTGACCGTGGCTCCCACGGAGGACCCGAGTCTCTCCCGCATGACCATTCAGACCACCGGTTCAGATGACGTCATTGAGCAAATCACCAAACACCTGAACCGCCTGATCGAAGTCGTCAAGGTCGTCGATCTGACAGAAGGCTCCTACATCGAGCGTGAGCTGATGATGGTCAAGGTGCGCGCCGTCGGCAAGGAGCGCGAGGAGATGAAACGAATGGCCGACATCTTCCGCGGCCGCATCATCGACGTCACCGACAAGAGCTACACCATTGAACTCACCGGCGACCAGTCCAAGAACGATGCCTTCCTGGAGGCTTTGGAGCGTGCTGCCATTCTGGAGACGGTGCGAACCGGCTCCAGTGGCATTGGCCGCGGCGAGCGTATATTGCGAGTCTGATTTTCCGTAGGTCCGAGCGCGCGTTTCGACAGGCTCAACGCGAACGGACCTGGCTAGTGGCGATCAACGGTCACCGTTCGCCCTGAGCCTGTCGATGGGCATTTCGCCAACCAAACCATTTTTTAGGAGATTGAGAATGAAAGTTTTTTACGACAAGGATTGCGACCTGAGTTTGATCAAGGGCAAGACCGTTGCCATCATTGGTTACGGAAGCCAAGGCCACGCACACGCGCAGAACCTGAACGACAGCGGCGTCAAGGTGGTGGTTGGTCTGCGCAAGGGTGGCGCATCGTGGGACAAAGTTGCCAAGGCGGGCCTGAAAGTTGCCGAAGTGAATGAGGCGGTTGCTTCCGCAGACGTGGTCATGATTTTGTTGCCTGACGAAAACATCGCTGGCGTGTACCAAGAGATCGAGTCGAGCCTGAAGCAAGGCGCTTCGCTGGTGTTTGCCCACGGTTTCAATGTGCATTACAACCAGGTCGTGCCCCGCGCCGATTTGGACGTTTGGATGGTCGCGCCCAAGGCCCCTGGCCACACTGTGCGCAACACCTACACCCAGGGCGGCGGCGTGCCCCACCTGATCGCCATCCACCAGGACAAGTCCGGCAAGGCCCGTGATCTGGCCCTGAGCTACGCCATGGCCAATGGTGGCGGCAAGGCTGGCATCATCGAGACCAACTTCAAGGAAGAAACCGAGACCGACTTGTTCGGCGAGCAAGCCGTGTTGTGCGGCGGTGCGGTTGAGCTGATCAAGATGGGTTACGAGACCCTGACCGAAGCCGGTTACGCCCCTGAAATGGCTTACTTCGAGTGCCTGCACGAGTTGAAGCTCATCGTCGACCTGATCTACGAAGGCGGCATCGCCAACATGAACTACTCCATCTCCAACAATGCGGAGTACGGAGAGTACGTGACAGGTCCTGAAGTCATCAACGACCAGTCCCGTGCAGCCATGCGCAATGCCCTGAAGCGCATCCAGAACGGCGAATACGCCAAGATGTTCATACAGGAAGGCCGTTTGAACTACCCCAGCATGACGGCCCGCCGCCGCAACACCGCTGACCACTCCATCGAGAAGGTCGGCAGCCAGTTGCGCGCCATGATGCCCTGGATTGCAAAAAACAAGCTGGTGGACCAGTCCCGCAACTGATGCATTTGCGGGTTACGTGCAAAGGCCACTTCGGTGGCCTTTTTGTATTTTTGGCAGCGGCCGGTCACGGCCAAGTTCGCCATCGCTGGCTTACACTTGTAAGCTTGAGTCTTGCTAGGAGAATTTATGCATGATGGCGCGGATTCCGCATCGGCGGATGACGTGAATGTCCTGGTGCGCAAGCGCCGCAAAGGCATTTACATTTTGCCAAACCTGTTCACACTCGCGGCGCTGTTTGGCGGTTTTTACGCGATTGTGATGGCAATCAATGGCCGTTTTGACCAGGCCGCTGTGGGCATTTTCTGCGCCATGGTGTTGGACAGTTTGGATGGCCGTGTAGCACGTATGACGAATACGCAGAGCGCCTTTGGCGAACAAATGGATTCGCTGTCGGACATGGTGTCTTTCGGCGCCGCGCCCGCCTTGATTTCGTATGTGTGGGCCTTACAAGGTCTGGGGCGCTGGGGCTGGATTGCGGCCTTTGTGTACTGTGCCTGCGCTGCTTTGCGTTTGGCGCGCTTCAACGTCAACACGACGGTTGTGGACAAGCGTTACTTCCAGGGTCTGCCTTCTCCGGCCGCAGCGGCCCTGATAGCGGGCTTTATTTGGTTGCTGACTGAAAATGGAATCAAGGGTACAAGCACTTTAGAACTGGGCGTCTTCGCTTTGCCCGTGCCGTGGATGATGTTTGCTTTGGCCTTGTACGCGGGGCTGACTATGGTCACCAACGTGCCGTTCTATAGCTTCAAAGACATACAGATGAAGCGCAGCGTCCCGTTTGCTGTGACGATTCTGATTGTTCTGGGCTTTGCCGTTGTGACCATTGATCCACCCATCGTGATGTTTGGTATTTTTGTTATCTATGGTTTCAGTGGATATGTCGTTTATGCAAGGCGCCGGGCGCGTGGCCAGCAGACCAGTGTGATCAGCACGTCCACGGATGAACCCGATGAGCGTGGACTGCACAAGTAGTCTCGGCACAATTTTTAGAAATCCTCAGGAGTTACGACATGGCCGACAAATTGATCATTTTTGACACCACATTGCGTGATGGTGAGCAATCACCGGGCGCATCCATGACCCGTGACGAAAAGCTACGCATTGCGCGCCAGTTGGAACGCCTGAAGGTTGATGTGATCGAGGCCGGATTTGCCGCCAGCTCCAACGGCGACTTCGACGCAGTGCAACTTATTGCCAACAGCATCAAGGATTCGACGATCTGTTCGCTGTCGCGCGCCAATGATCGGGATATTTCTCGTGCTGCCGAAGCGCTCAAAGGCGCCACCCGGGCGCGCATCCATACGTTTATTGCAACTTCGGCCTTGCACATGGAGAAAAAGCTGCGCATGACACCCGATCAGGTGTTTGAGCAAGCCAAGCAGTCCGTGCGTTTTGCCCGCAACCTGGTAGCCGACGTTGAATTCAGCCCGGAAGATGGCTACCGCAGCGATGCGGACTTTCTGTGCCGGGTGATTGAAGCTGTCATCCACGAAGGTGCAACCACCATTAACGTACCCGACACCGTGGGTTATGCCATACCCGAGTTGTATGGCAACTTCATCAAGACCTTGCGAGAACGCATTCCGAATTCCGACAAGGCGATATGGTCTGTGCATTGCCACAACGATCTGGGCATGGCAGTGGCCAATTCCCTGGCAGGCGTAAAGATTGGTGGTGCTCGCCAGGTGGAGTGCACGATCAACGGTCTGGGGGAGCGGGCTGGCAACTGCAGTCTGGAGGAAGTGGTGATGGCGGTGAAGACCCGCAAGGACTATTTTGGACTGGAGTTGGGTATAGACACCCAACACATTCTGGCCGCCAGCCGTATGGTCAGCCAGACCACCGGCTTTGTTGTCCAGCCGAACAAGGCGGTTGTCGGCGCTAACGCATTTGCCCATGCATCTGGTATCCACCAGGACGGCGTATTGAAGGCCCGCGACACCTATGAAATCATGCGGGCCGAAGATGTGGGCTGGACCGCCAACAAAATCGTCCTGGGCAAGCTCAGCGGCCGCAATGCCTTCAAACAACGCTTGCAAGAGCTGGGTGTGCAATTGGATAGCGAAGGCGAGGTCAATGCTGCATTCGCCCGCTTTAAGGAGCTGGCCGACCGCAAAAGTGAAATATTCGACGAAGACATCCTGGCTCTGGTCAGCGACGAAAGCGTCAGCCATGTCAAGGAGCAATATGCGTTTGTTTCCCTTTCCCAGCACAGCGAAACCGGCGAGCGCCCGCAGGCCAGCATTGTGTTTACTGTGGATGGGGCAGAGGTGTCAGGTATGTCGGAAGGCAATGGGCCGGTGGACGCTTCCCTGAAGGCCATTGAACAGCATGTCAAAAGCGGTGCCGAGATGGTGCTGTATTCGGTGAACGCTATTAGCGGCTCCACCGAAAGCCAGGGTGAAGTCACCGTCAGACTGCAAAATAGCGGCCGTGTTGTCAATGGTGTGGGGTCCGACCCCGACATTGTGGTGGCCTCGGCCAAGGCTTATTTGAGTGCCTTGAACAAGCTGCACAGCAAGGCGGAGAGCATCGCTGCACAGGGTTGAGACCAGGGAAAGCCCGAATAAGCCAGGTATTTCTTGAAGTTTGTCGCGCAAGTAGTTGATCTTGCGCGACTTTTTTGTTTACACTCACACTGCAGCCTATCGTATTGACTGATTTATTCGCTCACCAGGTGCTGCCGTTGGGATACAACATGAATAGACTATTTTTCCGCTTTGGCGTCCTCGCCATCTTTTCTTCGCTGATTTTTGCATCGGCCCATGCGGAAGTCGCCAAACACCGGTCAGCATCGGCAAAGTACAGCAAAAAACCCGCGGCCAAAGTGAAAGCGGTTCGAAAGAAGGCCACTTTCCGCATCGCTGTCGTTCCTAAAGTCTCATCTTTTGGCCAAATTGCTGGTTTACACGGCGCGCACGATGCCCTCGATTTGAAATCCAGCGTGGCGCTTGTCGTGGACCAAGACACGCAAGAAGTTTTGTTTCGCAAGAACGATCAAGCCGTACTGCCCATCGCTTCCATCACCAAGCTGATGACAGGCCTGTTGGTTAGTGAAGCCAAGTTGCCCATGGACGAGATGATCACCATTACCCAGGATGATGTGGATATGGAGAAGGGAAGCTCGTCCCGTCTGCGCGTGGGTACCGAGCTGAGCCGGGGTGAGTTGTTGCATCTGGCGCTGATGTCCAGCGAAAATCGCGCGGCTAATGCCTTGGGTCGCAGCTACCCAGGTGGTTTGCCCGTTTTTGTTGGCAAGATGAATGCGCGAGCCAAATCGCTCGGCATGATGGACACGAAGTATGTGGAGCCAACTGGTTTGTCAAGCAAAAATCAGTCCAGCGCCCAAGATCTAGCTACGCTGGTGAGTTTCGCTTACGGCGACCCTACGCTGCGCGAATTGTCCACGTCTACGGGTTACCAAGTGGCCGTGGGGCGACACACCTTGCAATACAACAACACGAATCGCCTCGTCAAAAATCCCTCGTGGGACATTGGTCTGCAGAAAACTGGTTACATCAGCGAGGCTGGCCAGTGCCTGGTCATGCAGGCAAAGGTTGCAGGGCGCAAGCTCATCATGGTGTTCCTGGATTCTGCCGGTAAACTCAGTCGTTTGGGCGATGCGGAACGGGTCAAGCGTTGGGTGGAATCAAACCCTGCCGCTCCGATCGCCAAAGCAACCCCTGTGGCTAGCTTAGGGTCGGACCCGCGGGTGGTCACAAACTAAGACGGGCTTCCGTCAGATTGGGGTGGATTTATGCCCCAACGTTTCCGATATTTGTCGGGCCGTTTCTTTCAACTTGGGTAACCAGCCGTCTTCCATGCGCTCAGAGGGGGCGGAGATGGAAAGCCCGGCTACTAGCCTGTCCTGATCATCGTAAATGCCCGCCGCCATGCAGCGTACGCCGAGCTCTAACTCTTCGTTGTCATTGGCCTGGCCGTATTGCCTAACCTTTGACAGTTCCCGCTCCAGTGTTTCCAGTTGCGTAAGGCTGTTTTTGGTGTGACCTTGCAGGCCCGTGCGCGAAGCATAGGCGCGTATGCGTTGGGGATCATCGGCCGCTAGGAATAGTTTGCCCACAGACGTCAGGTGCAAAGGCGCCCTTCCACCGATGGCCCGGACCACTTGCATGCCGGAGCGTTCGCTGAAGGCACGTTCCACGTAAACGATTTCATCACCTTGGCGCACGCTGAGATTGACTGGTTGTTGTGTCAGCTTGTGCAGTTCCCGCATGGGCACCACAGCGGCGTCACGCACGTTCAGCCGCCCCTTTACAAGGTTGCCCAGTTCCAGCAGGCGCATGCCCAAGCGGTAGCTGCCCGGTTGTGAGCGATCGACAAAACGGCCGGTTGCCAGGTCGTTCAGAATCCTGTGTGCGGTGGAAGGGTGCAAGCCCGCTTTTTCGCTAATGTCTTTGAGACTCATGGAGTCTTCGCGGGATGCCAGTACGTCGATTAGCGTGAACATGCGCTCTATGACCTGGACGGTGGGTCTGCTGGGGACGTCGGAGATGGGTTTTGTCATGGTGCGTATTTAGTCTTCTATCTTATCGCGCGGCATCGCCTCGAACTCGCACCACTCACTGTCCAGCAGGATCTGCATTGGTGCAAACCGTGCCTTGTAGCTCATTTTGGGGCTGTCCTGTATCCAGTACCCCAGGTATACGAAGGCTAATCCCAGTTGGCGGGCCTGCTGGATCTGCCACAGCACGTTGAAGGTGCCAAAGCTAGCGGGCTCTTCAGGCTCAAAAAAGGTGTAGACCGCCGACAGGCCATCGTCAAGCACATCCAAAATGGACACCATCTTCAACGGACCTGGCGAGCCATCGGGCAGGGCCGCCCTGAACTCGACCAGACGAGAATTAACGCGGCTTTGCAACAGGAATTGGGTGTACTGGTCCACACTGTCTTCGTCCATGCCGCCGCCGGCATGCCGGTTGTTTTGGTAACGCAGGTATAGGGCATAGTGCTCGGACACAAAACCAAGCTTGAGCACGCGCACATGCAGGCCGTGGTGGCGGTTCCAGGCGCGCCGTTGGCTGCGATTGGGTTTGAAGCTCTCAGCCACCACACGCAGCGGCGTGCAGGCTTGGCAGCCATCGCAGTACGGGCGATAGGTGAACATGCCGCTGCGGCGAAAACCCTTGCTCACCAGTTCAGAGTAGGTCGAGTTGTTAATCAGATGGCTTGGTGTTGCGACCTGTGAACGTGCCTGGCGGTCCGGCAGGTAGCTGCACTCGTAGGGCGCAGTTGCATAAAACTGCAGGGTTTGGAGCGGGAAGTCTCTAAGGTCTGTCACGGTGGTGGATGCATCAGGCAGACAAAATGTAATTCCAGTATAGGGGGGCGAAGCGCCAACCGACCAGCGCCTCGGATTGGGCTCTGCCGACATGCGCCAAAAAAACTTCACGCGGAACTTCGGTAGCGCCCAGCGACGCCAAATGGTCGGTATTCTGCTGGCAATCGATCGCCTCGATGCCGTGGTGGCGGCAAAAACTTACCAGCGCCGCCAGCGCGATCTTGGATGCATCTGGCGCATGGGTAAACATGGATTCACCAAAAACTGCTTTCCCAAGAGCAACGCAGTACAAGCCTCCCACCAGGTGCCCATCAACCCAGGTCTCGACACTGTGTGCGTGCCCGGCGGCATGGAGGCGGACGTAGGCATCAACCATGGGCGGCAATATCCAGGTCCCGGGCTGGCCACGGCGCGAGGTCTGGGCGCAGTGGCCGATGACCGCAGCAAACGCGGTGTCGAACCGGATTTCGCAATGGGCAGTACTGGTGAACCGCACGAGGGTTTTGCGCAGCGATCGGTGCAAACGGAAGTTGGCAACCTGCAAGACCATGCGCGGATCAGGACTCCACCACAGATGGGGTTGTCCCTCGCTATACCACGGAAAGATGCCGTGGGTGTAGGCCTTTTTCAGCGTGCCAACCGACAGATCGCCCCCAGCGGCCAACAGGCCTGGGGCATCTGACCCGGCGCTCCAGGCACACTCCACAGCGGGAAACTGGTCGCCGGGTTCCAGCCAGTGCAAGGTGGTGAGGGGTTTGGGCATGTGAATGGTGTTGGCACCGAACGAAACAGCAAATATATTACCGCGCGCAAAAGACGGGGCTGCGATGTGGTTAGAATACTAGCTGTCGGCGTGTAGCGCAGCCTGGTAGCGCACCTGCTTTGGGAGCAGGGGGTCCAAGGTTCGAATCCTTGTACGCCGACCACTATTGCCATACAAAGGCTTCAAAGTATTGACACTTTGGAGCCTTTGTTCCTTGTGCCCATAGTTCAATCTTTGGCTTTTTCGTTTTGGGAATCGGCTCGTAGTTTCGGAGATGGGCACGCTTGTGGCAGTGCCTCTTTGTGCAACTCTGACCATGCCCGCCTTCCGGGCTAACCCCAGTGCTTGGTGCAACAGCCATTTGCTAGAATGTCCCCTCGTCTGGTAGGTATTCCATGCCACGGGAGGTGGTTGTAAGCCGGATCTTCGATTAAGTCGCAATTTCTTCGCGCTAACTATATTTTTCTAAAACCGCGCGGACTATGACTGTTCAGTTTTCCGTTGAAGCTTGGGCTGCTTGGGCCCCTGGGCTGGGTGACCAAGCGGCGTGGCGCTCTTGGTTGTGCCAGCCTCACACTATTTCGCTACAAGAAGAGCCGGCCCTGCTTGAAATGCCTGCCATGATCCGACGCAGGGTGGAACGGTTGGGGCGCGTTGCATTGCAAGCGACGTATTGGGGGCAGGGTGATAAAGCCCCTTGCCCCATTGTGTTTGCCTCGCGCCGCGGTGACATTAGCCGCTCCCTGCAGCTACTGCATGAGCTTGCTGTGGGAGAGCCGCTTTCACCCGCGGCCTTTAGTACGTCTGTTCACAATGCGATCGGCGCCTTGTATTCCATTGCTACCGCGCATACCGGACCTTACACGGCTATTGCAGCGGGGGAGGAGACGGTTGAGGCCGCGTTTGTCGAAGCGCTCGGACAGTTAGCTGATGGTGAACCAGAAGTCCTGCTTGTGTATTACGACGAACCAATGCCTGTTCCCTACGACATTTTTCAGGATGGCAGTGAGTTTGCACGTGCCATGGCATACCGCCTTCGTTTGGTCGATGTCGGCGGGTTCAGTTTACAGTCTGGCCCAACTCATGGGTGCGCGGCCGGGCAGGAGCGCGCCATGGCCTTGCCAGCCGATCTCGCTGCACTGCAATTCTTGGTCGCCAGTACCGAAAGTCGCCACGTGCATACGGTAGGGACCCGTAGCTGGGTGTGGAGTCGGCATGCTTGAGCGGTTAGACCAATGCTGGCGCGTGGTGGCAACTGCGATTGCCTTTAGTGTTTTCGGCATTGGCGGTGTGGCTCTGCGCGTGATTGCGTTTCCTTTTCTAGCGGTTTTCGTGCGAAACCCACCGCGCCGCATCAAGTACGCAAGGCTGACCATTCACCACGCGTTTCGCGCATTCATCGGCTTGATGCGTGCGCTGGGCATTCTGCGGTATCGCATCGAGGGACTCGAAAAGCTGGGCCATGGCGGGCAACTGGTGTTGGCGAACCATCCAACACTCATTGACGTCGTGTTCCTAATTTCACTGCTTCCCAATGCGGATTGCGTTGTCAAATCCAGCTTGGCACGGAATCCTTTCACACGGGGGCCTGTACGGGCGACGAATTACATTTGCAACGACGTCGGTGCAGATTTGATTCAGGACTGTATTGCGTCGGTCAGAATGGGTAACAGTCTGGTCATTTTTCCGGAGGGGACCCGCACACCGGTGGGTGGAGCGATGACCTTGCAGCGTGGCGCCGCCAATATTGCTGTACGCGGTGCGTGCGATATCACTCCTATAACAATCAGTTGTGTGCCACTCAGTTTGACAAAGGGATTGCCGTGGTGGAAGGTACCTCGGCGGCGCATGTATTTCACGATTACCGTGCACGATGCGATAGCGGTTGCCCCATTTATTGAGCGGGCCGGAGGTGAGGTTGCTATTGCGGCACGCCGCCTGACCCAACATCTTCAGCAGTATTTTTCCACGGAGATTTTGACCCATGCAGGCACTTGAACAAGAAATTACGGCACTCGTCATTGAGGCGCTGAGCTTGGAGGACATCAGCCCCAGCGACATAGATCCAGCCGCCGCGCTGTTTGTTGATGGCTTGGGCCTGGATTCGATTGACGCACTGGAGCTGGGCCTTGCTTTGCAAAAACGTTATGGCGTCACCATGTCGGCCGATACGCAACAGACAAGGCAACATTTCTCCAGCGTGCGCGCTTTGGCTGCATTTGTTAGCGCTGTAAGAACCAAATAGAAAATAGCAAGTGAACCACGAACGCTGAGATAGCGCCGTTCATCGTATTAGGTAGCCCACCATGACCAAGCAAGAATTATTTGACCATTTAGTCTCCATCCTCCATGAGACTTTTGATATTGAAACAGAGAATATCAAGCCGGAGTCGCGTTTGTACGAGGATCTGGACATTGACAGTATCGACGCAGTGGACCTTCTGGTGAAGCTCAAACCTATTGTGGGTAAGCGGCTGCAACCCGATGCGTTTAAATCGGTCCGGACCATCCAGGATGTGGTGGACGCCGTGCACGGTTTGCTGGACGGCCCCTCTCCCGCCTGACCTATCCACATGCGGACTTTCTGGCTTACGCTGCTGACACTGGCCTACCCGGTTTTGGTGTATTTTGGCTTGGGCCACCAGATTGAGCCACGCTGGTTGGCATTGTTGTTGGTTGCGATAGCCTTGATGCGTGCTGCGTTTGGTCGCGAGCGGGTGTGGTTGGTAGCCGCCGGCGGTGCGCTGGTGTTGGCTGCCTTCAGCTTTTGGGGCAACCAGGCTACACCGCTGAAGCTTTATCCGGTTTTGGTCAGCGCGGCCTTACTGTGCGTTTTTTTACTCAGCTTGGCGTATCCGCCCACTGTGATCGAACGCTTGGCACGCTTGCACGAACCAGACTTACCTGCTTCCGGGGTGGCTTACACGCGGCGCGTTACGCAGGTGTGGTGTGGATTTTTTGTTCTTAATGGCAGTGTGTCGTTGTTTACTGCATTGTTTGCTTCCGATGCTGTATGGGCTTTGTACAACGGCGCGATCAGTTACGTGATGATGGGCATCCTGTTTGTCGGCGAATGGTTGTTTCGCAAGCGGGTAAAGGCAAGGGCGACCCATGCTTGAGTTTTTAGACGTCGCTGATCTGATGCGCTCGGGGCGGGCGCCAGCCTATCCTGTGGCCATGCGCGGGCCCACCTGCGTGGACTTTGCTACTTTCGAGCGAGATGTCGCAGCGTGGCACCGGGCGTTCGTGGCGCACTCTGGCAGCAGTTTTGGGCTCTACTTTCAAGACACATACGAGTTTGCCACAGCCCTTATGGGCGTCTGGCATGCCCGGAAAAATGTGTTTCTCCTGGCGGATGCCTTGCCTGCCAATGTGGCGAGCCTTCAATCGGAGGCCATGGTTGACGGCTTTGCTGGGGACATCCCGGGTGTTCGGTGTGTGCAGCCGGTTGCTGACAGTGTGGTTCCCGTCTGGCAAACACTGGATTGCATGTCCGAGGCGCTCGTGGTGTATACCTCTGGATCGAGCGGCCCCCCTATTGCTATTCGCAAGCGCCTGACCCAGCTGTTCGAAGAAGTCGCGGCGTTGGCACAATGTTTTGGTGAACGCTTAGCCGATGCCAGCATCTGTGGGACAGTCTCTCATCAACACATTTACGGACTTCTGTTTACCGTGTTGCTGCCGCTGTCGGTAGGTCGCCCTTTTACTGCACGGCGCCTGGTATTTGTCGAAGACATTGCAGCTGAGCTGGCCGACGGTGGTTGCCGTGTACTTGTCGCCAGCCCTGCGCATTTGAAACGACTGCCGGAAGAGTTACCGTGGGCCTCGGTGTCAGGAAATTTGCGTGCAGTTTTCTCGTCTGGGGGGCCCTTGCCCGATGAAGCCTTGCCGTTGTGTCTGCGATTGTTGGGACAAACGCCGATTGAGGTTTATGGAAGCTCAGAAACTGGCGGAGTGGCGTGGCGCCAACGGCAACTGGATGGCGCTTTGGCGTGGCAAGTGTTGCCTGGCGTAGCGATACGGGTTGAGGATGGAGCCTTGCAGGTTCAGTCGCCGCACACTGACTCTCAGGGTTGGCAGACGATGTCGGACCGCGTGCGTGTGACCCCCGACGGATTTGAGTTGTTGGGCCGATCCGACCGTATCTTCAAAATTGAAGAAAAACGTGTTTCGCTGAACGCGGTTGAGCAAGCCTTGATCCACACCGGGCTGATTGTTGAAGTACGTGTGTTGGTACAAGTAGGACAACGCACACAGTTGATTGTTGCTGCTGTTCCGAGCACTGAGGGCTGGTTATTGTTTGAGCGCGGAGGCAAGCAGTTGCTGAATGCTCGTTTGCGCGCAGCCTTGGAACTTGTTGTTGAACCCAGCGTTCTGCCGCGGCGTTGGCGATATGTATCGGAACTGCCAGTCAACGGGCAGGGCAAAACAACGGAATCCGCTCTTTTGGCCTTGTTTGACTCCAAACGTCCGCACATGCGTTTGTTGACTCGTTCTGCGGATACTGTTGCTCTGCAAGTGGAAGTTGGTCCAGAGTCCCCTTATTTTGATGGTCACTTTACGCAAGCGCCGATTCTTCCGGGTGTGGCCCAATTGGATTGGGTAGTAGCGTTCGGCCGTGAGTTCTTCAAGTTGCCGCCTATTTTTTTGCGCATGGAAGCGGTCAAGTTTCAGCAAGTGATCAAGCCTGGTGCGCCAATTGAAATGCTTATGCAGTTTGAAGCGGCACGCGGACGGTTAAGTTTTACGTTGAGTTCGTTGGCCGGTCCCCATGCAAGTGGCCGGATTATTTTCGGGCCAGCCGAATGACAGTGTGTGCAGTTATTCCGGTCTATAACCACGGCGCGGCTATTGGCGCGGTCGTGCGCTCCGTGCTTGGCCATGGGTTGACATGTGTGTTGGTGGATGACGGCAGCGATGCGCAATGTGCGCAGGTGATGAACGACCTCGCCTTGGCACATCCGGAGCGTGTGGTGTTGACCCGGTTGCCGGTGAACCAGGGCAAGGGCGGTGCCATGATGGCGGGTTTGCGCCTGGCACTCCAAAAGGGCTACACCCATGCCTTGCAAATTGATGCGGACGGCCAGCACGATGTAAATGACATTCCCGCTTTTTTAGCCTTGTCTCGCTTATATCCCGATCACGTGGTATGCGGTAGCCCCCTATACGACGAGAGTGTGCCCAAGGGGCGCTTGTACGGGCGCTATTTGACGCACGTTTGGGTGTGGATCAATACCCTTTCCTTTGCCATACGGGACTCCATGTGCGGGTTCAGGGTCTATCCACTTGCAGCGACCGTGGCGCTTATCGATACGACATCGATCGGCCGGCGTATGGATTTCGATGTGGAAATTTTGGTTCGTTTGTATTGGCGGGGCCTTGGTATCGTAAATCAGCCCACCCGTGTGAGTTACCCCAGCGACGGTGTGTCCCACTTTCGGGTTTGGATGGACAACATATTGATCTCGCGCATGCATGCTAGGCTGTTCTTCGGAATGCTGTTGCGTTTGCCTGGTTTGCTATGGCGCAAGGTGCGCGCATGACCCCAATCGTTGAAAAGAATCCCCATTGGTCCGAAATCGGGGAGACTACTTTTGTTGTCGGGATCTGGGTGCTCTATTGGGTTCACCGTGTATTGGGCCGTTGGCCTTTTCGCATCTGCATCTACCCCGTGGTTGCCGTGCACTGGTGGACGCGGCCGCTGGTGCGCAAATCGTCACAGCAGTACTTCGAACGCCTTCAGGCGCAAACGGGGGCGCTGGGCCACAGCCCCAACTGGCGCGACGGCATTCGCCATCTGGCACTTTTTGCGGAAACAATGTTGGACAAATTGGTGGCGGCTTCAGGGCGCTATCCAGGAGACCTTGTGAAGAGCACAGGACGTGAGTTGGTGTATGCCGCTGCCCAACGCGGGCAAGGTGGCTTGATAGTTACTGCCCATATGGGATGCTTGGAGCTATGTCGAAACATCGAAGAAAGCAAGGGGATTGTGCGTTTGAACGTGCTGGTGCACACACGGCACGCGGAGAAGTTCAACCGGGTCCTCAAACGGCTGAACCCCGCAAACGATCTGAAGTTAATCGAAGTGACCGAAGTGGGTCCGGCTACGGCCGTATTGCTGGCTGAAAAGGTAGCGGCCGGTGAATTCATAGCCATTGCCGGGGACCGCATACCGGTATTTGCCAGTAAAACGGTGGATGCCAACTTTCTGGGCCATGTTGCGCCGCTCCCGGTCGGCCCCTACGTATTGGCGCATCTGCTGCAATGCCCGGTGTACACGCTGGGTTGTGTCCATGAAGGTGAAGGTTACCGCCTGCATTTCACACAACTCGCCGAGCGCGTGCAATTGCCCCGGCGCGAACGAGACGTGGCGCTGGCCGCGTATGCGCAGCGTTACGTGGACACGGTGACAGAATTACTCGTGCAGTCACCTTACGACTGGTTCAATTTTTTCCCTTTCTGGGACCAAACAGCGACCCCTACACATGCCCCAATCCAATCCTGAAGCCTTAATTTTTGATGGCAGCCGCCTCTGCATTGAGGATGTGGTGGCCGTCGCGCACCAAAGGCGTATCGCACACTTGTCCAAGCAGACGGAGTTTCGCTCCAAAATTGCACGGGGAGCTGAATTTTTGGACCGGTTGCTGGCGGAAGATGGGGTCATTTACGGTGTGACAACCGGCTATGGCGATTCTTGCACGGTCAGCATTCCTGCCGCCTTGGTCAACGAATTGCCGCACCATCTCTACGCTTACCATGGTTGCGGCTTGGGCCGTTTCTTAACACCCGCGGAAACCCGCGCTGTTCTGGTGGCACGCATGGCTTCGTTGGCGCGAGGCATGTCCGGCGTCAGTGTGGGTTTATTGGAGCAAATCGAAGCGCTGCTGCGCCACGATGTTCTTCCGCTGATTCCGGCCGAAGGATCGGTGGGAGCCAGTGGTGATCTGACTCCTTTGTCCTATTTGGCCGCCGTTTTATGCGGCGAGCGGGATGTGCTTTACCAAGGTGAAATACGTCCGGCTGCTGACGTGTTGAAAGCCTTGGATATCGCACCGCTGCGGCTTCGCCCCAAAGAGGGTTTGGCCATCATGAATGGCACTGCGGTGATGACCGCGCTGGCCTGCCTCGCATGGCAACGCGCCAGTTATCTCAGCAAGCTGGCAACGCGAATTACAGCGTTGAACGTGTTAGCCAGTGCTGGCAACGCCCACCACTTTGATGAAGTGCTGTTTTCGGTCAAGCCCCATGCAGGTCAGCAATTGGCAGCCATGCGGGTGCGTGAAGACTTGGCCTGCGACCAACCGAGCCGCAACGAACAGCGTTTGCAGGATCGCTACTCGCTACGGTGTGCTCCACACGTGATTGGCGTGCTGGAAGATGCGTTGCCGTTCTTCCGAGCGCAAATTGAGAATGAGCTCAATAGCGCCAATGACAATCCGATTGTGGATGCGGACAACGAGAGAGTGCTCCATGGTGGGCACTTTTACGGGGGGCATATCGCATTCGCCATGGACGGACTGAAGAACGCGGTTGCCAATGTGGCAGACCTGCTGGACCGCCAGTTGGCACTTTTGGTGGATACCCGTTTCAACCACGGTTTGCCAAGCAATTTATCGGGAGCTACGGGACCCCGTGCTGCCATCAACCATGGCTTGAAAGCATTACAAATCAGCGTCTCCGCCTGGACGGCAGAAGCTTTGAAGCTGACCATGCCGGCATCGGTGTTCAGTCGCTCAACCGAGTGCCATAACCAGGACAAGGTCAGCATGGGCACCATCGCCGCGCGTGATTGCTTACGTGTGCTGGAGTTGACCGAGCAGGTAATAGCCGCCATGTTGATAGCTGCGCGCCAAGCGGTAGAGTTGCGGCAGCGCGATCATGCCGACCTGGCATTGCCGGAGAGCCTCGCAGTCATGCAGGCGGACCTTTCGCAGCGCATCCCACTTGTGGTGGAGGACCGTGCACTAGACCATGACCTGATAGCGCTTCTTGGTGCGATACGCAGCGAGGCCTGGAGCTTGTATGCCTCATGATTTGAGTTGCGAGATAGAACTCTCACCAGCGTTCCATGATCTGGATCCGATGGAGATCGTTTGGCATGGCAATTACGTAAAGTACCTCGAACTGGCGCGTTGTGCCTTACTCGCCCGATTTGACTACGACTACCCCCAGATGCGCGATTCGGGTTACGCATGGCCCATTGTGGATATGCGACTCAAGTATGTGAAAACGACCGAATTTGGACAGCGCATTCGTATTCGCGCCGAGATAGTTGAGTGGGAAAATCGGCTAAAGATCGAATACCTGATTTGCGATGCCGTCACCGGCAGCAAAATCAACAAGGCCTACACCATACAGGTTGCTGTCGACATGGCGAGTCGCGAGATGCAATACATTTGTCCCGACGTGCTCTGGCGCAAGCTGGGTGTGGAGTCTGTATGAAGCAACTAGGATTCGGGCTTTTATTGTTCCTTTTGGCGTCGATCACCCACGCTGCAGACCTGATGGTCGACGTCAGGGAACGCTTAGGGCAACCTGCCGTATTGCGCGGTGAATTTGAGCAGAGCAAACAGGTCGCGGGCTTCAAGAAACCCCTGCTGTCCAAAGGCGACTTTCTGGTGGCCCGTGACCGGGGCGTAATCTGGCGCACCCGAGAACCCTTTTCCAGCGTCTTAAAACTCACACCCCACGAGATTGTGGCAACACAAGGTGGAGCCGTAGCCTTCAGGTTGTCTGCCAACGCAGAGCCGACCGTGCGGATCATCAACGGCCTGATGTTTTCCTTGCTCAACGGTGACGTGGCAGCCTTGGGGGAGCAGTTCAAGATAACGGGCACTGCCGAGGCCAAGTCGTGGTCGTTGACCTTGGCACCCAAGCAAGCAGCGTTTGCCAAAATATTGACGCGTATCGAGCTGAGCGGGGATGTGTACGTTCGAAGGATTGCAATGGACGAAGCGAATGGCGATCGGACTATCATCCAATTCCAGAAGCAAACCCCCGAGCCCGCAAAACTCACCGCGGACGAGGCAGCCCGGTTTGATTGAACCCCAGCATTCCGTGGCCCGCACCCGCTGGTTGGCCATTGCGTGGCTCGTGTTGGTACTCGCGATGCTTGGCCACAATGCCTGGCTGTGGACGGGTTCACGACTCCAGCTTGACACCGATGTGCTCGCGATGCTCCCTCAGGATGAGCGCGATGCAACGGTGCAGAGCGTCACGCGCCAGCTCACTGATTCGGCCTCCCGGCGAATAGTTGTACTCGTTGGTGGAGGTGATTGGCCCAGTGCACGCCGGGCAGCAGATGTCTATGCCCAAGCGCTGTCTGAACGAAGCGATGTGGTATCGGTGCGTTACCGTGTTGACGACGCCTTAGCGTCTCACATGGTGGACTTTTTCCAACCGTGGCGCAACCAGCTGCTGACAAACCAGCAGCGTCAGTTGCTGACCACCCAAGCCCCCCAGGATCTTGCCAGCAGCGCAGTTGAAGCGCTTTATCGCCCCATGGGGATGCCGCGGGTTGGGGCGTGGGGTGATGACCCTCTGAATCTGTTTGGCACATGGCTGGCCACGCGTGCCGGCGAGAGCCGCGTGCGCGTAACGGATGGGCGCTTGTCGCTTACGGACGGCGACCACCACTACGCCCTGTTAATGCTGGATCAGCGAGGCTCTGCGTTCTCCATGGCCGCACAAGAGGCCTTGGCACCGGTTCTGGCGGATGCCAAACATCAAGCGAACAATGCAGTGCCAGCCGCTGAAGTCCTTGCCATTGGAGTTCCTTTGTATGCCGCCGCCGCTGCTGCCCAGGGACAGCGCGAAATGCACACTATCGGGGTGGGTTCGTTGTTAGGCATGGTACTGTTGACGCTGTTTGCGTTCAGTGCTATTCGCCCCCGTTTGCTCGTCACCTTGTCCATTGCCGTAGGCCTGCTGGCTGCCGTTTCCGTGTGCACGCTCATTTTTGAACGTCTGCACTTGATCACGCTGGTGTTCGGCGCCAGTTTGGTGGGTGTGGCGGAAAATTATGGGACGAATTATTTTAGCAACCGGCTGGGCCGTGATCCGTCGGAACGTTGGAATATGTTGCGCGAGCAAAGCCCCGTAATGTGGCTCGCCATGCTAACCACCGCGATTGGGTATGCCCTGCTGGCGCTGACACCATTTCCTGGTCTGCGCCAGATCGCGGTGTTTTCAGCTGTGGGACTGTTGGCTGCGTTTGTCACCGTCTTGTGGTGGTTCCCATTTCTGGACGGGGGAACGATGGGAACAACGCGGCTGGCATCGTGGATAGGCAGTCGCCGCGCTCTGTGGCCGGTGTTGGGTCGCAACCGTTTCTCAGTGGCATTCTCAATAGTTGTCATCTTCCTGCTGGGGTTGGGGGCGTACACGATGCGGGCCAATGACGATATTCGCCTGCTGCAAAACGCGCCAGCTGGGTTGATTGAACAACAAATGCGGATAGGCAAGCTGTTGCAGTTACCGAGTCCGGGCCAGTTCTATTTGGTGCAAGGTAGTAGCCCGGAGGAAGTATTGACACGGGAAGAAGCGCTGAAGGTTCAACTCGATACCTTACAGACCACAGGTGGACTTTCCGGATACCAAGCCATCTCAGACTGGGTCCCTTCGGCCCGTCAGCAAGCAGCGGACGCGGCCATTGTCCAGCGCGTTGTCCACGGACCTGCCGGCGTCAGGGCTCTAGCGATGGCAAAGCTTGAAGAGGCGGCTAAACCGACCGCCGCACCAGCCGCAATTGAACCTCTGCGTGTGGACGCCTGGATGAATGACGCGGCGTCTGAACCGTTTCGCCAGCAGTGGCTGGGGCGTTTTGCAGATGGCTACGCGAGCATCGTATTGCTGCGAGGGCTCGACGGGGCGGACAAACTGCAGCGTGCGGCGCTGCTCGCCCCGATGTTGCCCGGTGTGCGATGGGTGGACACGGTGGCGCAAGTTTCGGATGTTATGGCGCGCTACCGCTTCCGCATGGGGGGCGTTATTGCGGCCAGCTATTGTCTGGTGTTTGCCGCTTTGGCCTGGCGCTTTGGCCGACGGGCATGGCGAGCGTTGTTGCCAACTGCGCTGGCGAGTGGCCTGACGTTGTCGCTGTTGGCCCTGTTGGGGCAGCCCCTGCAGCTATTCAATGTGCTGGCCTTGTTGCTTATTTTGGGCATGGGCGTGGACTACGGAATTTTCATGCTGGAACAACCAGACCGCGACGCAATCCGCCCTTTTTTATCGGTCACGTTGGCGGCGGCCAGCACCCTTCTGGCTTTTGGACTCTTGGCCCTGTCCGCAACGCCCGCGCTGCGTGCCTTTGGCTTGACCATGTTGTTTGGCATCGGATTGAGCTGGTTGTTGACGCCCCTGTTTTTACCTTCCACAACAAAACTCCCACAGAAAGTAAATTGATCCATGAAGACGGAAAACATCGACATTCTTATTATTGGTGCCGGTCCCGCCGGGTCAGTAGCGGCAGGCTTGCTGCGCAAACAAGGCCGGCAGGTTTTGGTTATCGAAAAGGAGCAATTTCCGCGCTTCTCTATTGGTGAAAGCCTGTTGCCCCAAAGCATGGAGTACATAGAGGCGGCAGGATTTTTACAGGACGTAGTGGAGGCCGGATTTCAGTACAAGAATGGCGCCGCTTTCGTGCGGGGCGCCAAACACACAGACTTCGATTTTCGAGACAAATTTTCCAAAGGGTGGGGCACCACCTACCAGGTACAGCGCGCGGACTTTGACCACGTGTTGATCCGTGCAGCAGAAAAGGCCGGGGCCGAAGTGCGTTACCAGCATCAGGTCGTGGCTGTAGACGTCTCGGGTGAAAGACCGTTGGTTCAGGTGGTCTCGCCAGACAAGGAAACCTATCAAGTCAGTGCCAAATTTTTGTTGGACGCCAGCGGCTTCGGGCGCGTGCTGCCGCGGTTGCTGGATCTGGAAACGCCGTCCGCGTTTCCGGTGCGAGGAGCCTATTTCACGCATATCGAAGATCACATTCCAGGGGGCTCTTTCGATAGAAACAAGATATTGATCACCGTCCATCCAGAGATGGTGGATGTCTGGTTCTGGACCATTCCATTCTCCAATGGCCGTTGCTCTGTGGGTGTGGTCGCAGCCAGCGAGTTTCTGGACCGATTCGAAGGGAACGAGACTGAACGTCTCCAAGCCATCATCGCGCAAACACCTACTTTGGCCACGTTACTGCAAGACGCTGTCTGGGACACACCCGCGCGCAAGTTGGTGGGTTACGCCGCCAACGTGAAATCTCTACACGGTAAAGGCTTTGCTTTGTTGGGAAATGCGGGCGAGTTTCTGGACCCCGTGTTCTCCAGTGGTGTGACCATTGCAGTGAAGTCGGCTAGTCTGGCTGCCGCTGCCATCGAACGCGTGTACCGCGGCGAGGCTGTGGACTGGCAGCGTGAATACGCGGACCCGCTCAAGGCCGGTGTAGACGCGTTCCGCTCCTTTGTGGAAAGTTGGTACGCGGGTGGTTTTCAAGACGTCATCTTTTATCCAGAGCAATCCGTAGAGGTTCGCAGAATGATCACTGCGATTCTTGCCGGTTATGCGTGGGATGTGCGCAACCCCTATGTTGCCCAACCCCACCGGTTGAAAACGCTGGAGCAAGTGTGCGCAGCCTGATGGTTTTGTTAGCGGCATTGGTTGTGAGCGCCTGTGCAACCCCGCCAGCGCCCTCCCTGCAAGTGCCGCAACCGCGGCTGACACCACAGGCCATGGGCGTTGGTGTCAGTCTCGCACAGCGCTTGACGGTCGAGCGCGCCCCGGAAGGCCGCCCGGTAGCGACCCGCAGCCTGGACACGTTGCTGGAAATAGATGCCAGCAGTTTGCGCCTGGCCGCATTTGCACTGGGCCAACGGGTGCTGACGCTGACCTGGGACGGCAATTCATTAACCAGCGAACGCCATCCCCTGCTGCCCGCTGAAGTTGATGCAGCGTACGTATTGCGTGATGTGCAGTGGATGTATGCGCCTGCGGAGTCCTTGCGCCAGGTGTTGCCGAGTGGTTGGCAACTGGAGGACAGTGGCAATCAACGGACGCTGAGCCATGGTGCGCGGCCCATACTGCTGATCCACTACGATTCCGAGTCCCGTTGGAACGGCCGCAGCCGAATGGAAAATCGACTCGAAGGGTATAGCTTGACTATAGAATCCGCCCAACAGACGGGGAGCTGACTTTCATGGTCCAGTCATCAGTTTATTTGAATGAAGTCGGTGTGGTCTGTGCCTTGGGGACGGATGCAAACAGTGTGCGTGCCGGCCTGTTTGCGGATCAACCCGGCGGCGTGGCAGCGAATGCGAGCATTGTTCCTGGGCAGGAATTGTTTTTGGGCGCGGTCACCGCGACCTTGCAGGACGTAGGCGGATTGCCCCATTCCCTGCGCAGCCGCAACAATGCCCTGTTGCTAACGGCCTTGCAGCAAATACGCGGGTCGGTCGATGCCGCCATCAGCCGTTACGGTGCGCATCGGTTGGCGGTGGTGGTGGGCACCAGCACTGCTGGTATCGGTGAAGCACAGCTTGCCATGACCCACTACGAAGCCCACCATGCATTCCCGCCGGCCTTTCATTTCAGCCAACAGGAAATGGGTTCTCCGGTGATGGCACTGAATGCCGAACTGGGTCTTTGTGGTCCGGTGGTTGGTATTTCCACCGCCTGTTCGTCCAGCGCCAAGGCCCTGGCCAGTGCGGCACGCCTGTTGAATGCGGGCATGGCCGACGCGGTGATTGCTGGTGGCATGGATGCGCTCAGCCATTTCACAGTAGCCGGTTTCTCCTCGTTGGAGGCCCTCAGTACCGTGCGTTGCAATCCCTTGAGTCGCAACCGCAATGGCATCAATATAGGGGAGGGTGGTGCGTTGTTTTTGATGACACGAGAGCCCGGCGGCGTGCGCCTGGCCGGCTGGGGCGAGTCTTCTGATGCGTACCACATCTCGGCTCCATCTCCCAAAGGAACCGGTGCACAGGCCGCCATGCGCACAGCCCTTGCACGTGCAGGCATTGCGCCCCAGGCCATTGACTACATCAACCTGCACGGAACGGCCACGCGGCAAAACGACACGGTTGAATGCCTGTCCGTGCAAGCAGTGTTCCCGACCGAGACGCCGGTGAGCTCTACCAAGCCGCTGACTGGCCACACCCTGGGGGGCGCCGGCGCACTGGAGGCGGCACTCTGCTGGCTCACGCTGCGCGACAACCCGCTAGGCTATTTGCCACCCCACTGGTGGGATGGCGAGGTGGACCCGGAGCTGGCGCCGCTCAAGATTGTGAACAGAGGTGACAAGTTGGGACGCGTGCCCAACTACCTGCTCAGCAATTCCTTCGCCTTTGGCGGAAGCAATGCCAGTTTGGTGCTGGCCCAGCCTTGATGACGACCCGTTCCATGCACACGGATACTCCCGCCGGGCGGCTGCCGGTGTCCTTTCCCATTACCGCCATCGTTCCCCACGCGGGCAAGATGTGCCTGCTCGACCGTGCGATTGATGGTGATGCCGAAAGTCTGAGCTGCGAAGTCACGATTCGGGAAGACGGCTTGTTTTACACAGATGGTGGCGTGGATGGTTGGGTTGGCATAGAGTACATGGCCCAAACGGTGGCAGCCTGGGCGGGGTGGCGTGCCCGGTTGCGGGGCGAAGTGCCACAGATTGGTTTTTTACTGGGTAGCCGCCGTTACGAGTGTTCGCAGCCCCGGTTTGCATTGGGGCAAACTTACCGCGTAGATGTACACCGGCTTTTTCAGGCTGACAACGGTCTGGGGCAGTTCGACTGCAGCATTCAACTGGATGGGCTAATAGTGGCCAGTGCCACGCTGACTGTATTCGAGCCCGCCAATGCCGAGGAATTTTTGATGGGAACCACGCGTGAGTGATACAACTGTTCTGGTGACCGGCTCCAGCCGCGGAATTGGCCGTGCCATTGCCTTACGGCTGGCACGGGATGGTTATGACATTGTGCTGCATTGCCGTAGCGGTATGCAGCAGGCACAAGAAGTGGCGCAGCAGATTGGCGACATGGGACGCAATGTTCGGGTGCTGCAATTTGATGTAGCTGATCGCGAAACCACGGCCCGTGTGTTGCTGGAAGACATTGAAATCCACGGTTGTTATTACGGCGTGGTCTGCAATGCGGGTATTGCCCGGGACAACGCCTTTCCGGCCATGCCTGCGGAGGATTGGGACGCCGTCATACACACCAATCTGGACAGTTTTTACAACGTCCTCCATCCCTTGACCATGCCCTTGGTACGAAGGCGCAAGCCAGGGCGTATTGTGACGCTGTCTTCTGTCTCCGGCATCATGGGCAACCGGGGTCAAGTCAACTACAGCGCAGCCAAGGCAGGCATCATCGGCGCTACCAAGGCGTTGGCAGTTGAGCTGGCCAGCCGCCGCATCACGGTGAACTGTGTAGCCCCAGGTCTGATAGACACGGAAATGGTCGACCAGCATGTGTTGGATGAGGCCTTGAAGATCATCCCTGCAAAACGCATGGGCAAGCCAAGCGAGGTCGCTGCGACCGTGAGCTTTTTGATGGGTGAAGACGCTGCGTACATTACGCGACAGGTGATTTCTGTAAATGGGGGAATGGTGGGATGACACGTGTAGTAATAACAGGCTTTGGAGCCATTAGCCCGCTGGGGCATGATTGGGATACCGTTCATAACCGCCTGAAGTTGCGCCAGAACGCCGTGCATGTGATGGAGGAGTGGGCGGGTTACGAGGGGCTGAACACCCGTGTCGGAGCGCGAGCGCAAGCCTTCGAATTGCCGCCCGAAAAATACAACCGCAAGTCCACGCGCAGTATGGGTCGGGTGGCTCTGATGGCCGTGCGCGCCAGTGAGATGGCTTTGCTGGACGCAGGGCTGCTGGACGACCCGGTGCTCAAAAGTGGACGCGTCGGCATTTCCTACGGATCGTCTTCCGGCACTCCAAAATCGATCGGTGATTTTGGCCGCATGATCATCAGCAAATCGACGGAAGGCATTAACGCGACGACCTACATCAAGATGATGTCGCACACCGCAGCGGTAAACATCGGAGTCTTTTTCGGGCTGACGGGGCGCATTGTGACAACGTCTACGGCCTGCACCTCCGGCAGCCAAGGCATTGGTTACGCTTACGAGACAATCCAAAGCGGCAAGCAAGTCGCCATGTTGGCCGGTGGCGCCGAAGAGCTGGATGCCACGCAAGCGGCGGTGTTTGACACGTTGTTTGCGACCAGCGTCAAACACAATGGCACACCCCATCTGACCCCGCGCCCCTTTGATGCCAATCGCGATGGCCTGGTGCTGGGCGAAGGGGCTTGCACCCTCGTGTTGGAGTCGCTGGACCATGCCCTCGCACGTGGCGCAAAAATCCACGCTGAGATCATTGGTTACGGCACGAACAGTGACGGTCGCCACGTCACACAACCCAATTCCGACACCATGGCGCAGGCCATGACACTGGCGCTGGATGATGCGGGTCTGCCACCCGGTGCGATTGCTTACGTCAATGCCCATGGCACCGCCACTGACCATGGCGACGTTGCCGAGTCCCATGCAACCCGCAGCGTATTCGGTGAACACATGCCCATCTCGTCGCTGAAGAGTTATATGGGTCACACGCTGGGTGCCTGTGGTGCACTGGAAGCGTGGATGACCATAGAGATGATGCGCAGTGGCTGGTTTGCACCCACACTCAATCTGGAACAGATCGACCCAAAATGCGCGACACTGGACTACATCATGGGAGATGGCCGTGCAATCCAGACCGACGTGGTGATGAGTAATAATTTTGCGTTTGGAGGCATCAACACATCGCTGATTTTCAAACGCTGGAAAGACTGATGGTCTTTTCTACTGTGCCTTATTTTTTTAACCCTGAAAGTTTTTCATGAAAACATTGATTACCCTCGTACTTGCCACCACCGTGGTGCTCGCTCCAGCATATGCCCGCGATACAGTCGTCAACGTCCGCTTGGCAGATGTGCTCGACTTGCCAGAGGCCAAAACCAAACTGGATGGCAGCGTGAAGTTTTTCCTGGCCGGACAGACAACGCCCAAGGTGTTGAAAAAATTCAGGGAGGATGTGACCAACCTGAAAACCAATGCGGTGGGCAAGAGTGACGAAGTCAGCTGCAAATGGGTGGCACTGAGCGCCCTGATCAACCTGCAAAAATCTGCCAAGGAAGCAGGTGCCAATGCCGTCGTCGGCATAACCAGTTATTACAAGAAGAACGAGACAACGAGCGACACCACAATTGAATGCCACGCCGGTGCCATGATGTCTGGCATTGCACTCAAAGGCACCTACGCAACGATCGCCCAATAAGCGGCGCGGTGGGCACCTGGTTTGCCCTCCAGACCTGCGAGGCGCTGCTCGGCGAATGCCAGTCGGATGCAGGCGAGCAGGCCCTGTTGTCGCAAGAGAGACTGCGTGCGCGGGCCATAACTTCTGTAGCACGGCGTCAACAGTTTCTGGCGGGTCGATGGCTGGCCAAGACCATGCTTTGTGACGCGTTCGGATCCACACCATTGGATTGGCGTATCAGCGTCGACCCGCACACCAAGCCGCGTGTATTGGACTATCCCGTACATATCTCCATTGCCCACAGTGGCGACTATGTGGCTTGCGTACTCGCCAACGAACCCGTGGGCATAGACCTGGAACGTGTCAACGCGCGCCGGCCTGTGGTCGATATGGCGCAGTGGGTTTGCAGTTTCGAGGAGCAGCTTGGGCTGCGTGGATTGAGCGGTGATCTGGCCCAGCTCCAATTCAACCGCCTATGGACGCGTAAAGAGGCCAGGTTGAAGCAGAGTGGCATGCCATTTGACGTTGCCGCGCTGCGTGTTATCCAAACGACACCGGTCGAAGTGGATGAAGCAAACGGGGGCACCTGGAGCTTTGCGCAGCAAGGTTTGGTGGTATCCCTCGCTTCAAACGCCGTAAGAGACTTGCGCACACGCTGGCCCGAGCATTGGCTTGCGGACCCGGTCCAGTGGCACCGCTATGTGTAGTCAGTTTTGTGGGTTGAAGGCTTTTTTGCATGTTTGATTTTGTGCGTGTATCGCAGGTATTCCTGCTACTGTGGTTTACATCGAGTGCGAGCGCGCAGACGCTGGCGCCCGCGCGATTCCTGCTGACTTTTGATGACGGTCCGGAGATTGGGGTGCCCTCACTGACGGCAAAAATCCAGCAACAATTGGCCCGCAACCCGGTAATGCCCGGCATCAAGGCCTTGTTTTTTGTGCAATCGCTCCATAAATCCCATGGCGGCAGTGATCCAGGTCGGCAGCTGATGCGTGATACCTGTGCGGATGGTCATCTGCTGGGGCTGCACTCGGGCACGCCGCGCGGCCATGTGCCCCATCCGCGCCTGGCACCCGACGAGCTGGAAGCGTCCCTGTCGCAAGGCAATCTGGCGATCGAAGGGCAGTGCGCGGGCAAAGTCGCTTTTGTGCGACCACCTGATTGGGTCTACACCGATGCCACGCTGGGCGCGTATGAAAAAGCCCATATGGATATGCTGCAAGCCGATGCCAGCGTGAATGACGGAAAGATCTTTGGCTGGACCGCCAGCCTGCGCCGCCGATCCCACCTGCGCAGCAGCCTGGAGCGGGTTGCGCAAGTACGAGCTGCTGGGCAATTGCCCGAGGTGGACGGTGTATTGCCCATCATCGTAGCCCTGCACGACACCAACGCCTACACCGCTGAGCACATGACGGACTACTTGCAGATACTGGTTGAGGAAAGTGCGGCGATTGGCCTGCCGCTGGCCAACGCACCGTTTTATGCAGACCGCGACGCCATTGCACGTGCCGCGCATGTGCGCGCGCAAAAGCAGCTGTATGTGTGCGACAAGACAGCATTGGCCACACCTATCGCCGTGCGCATGGGCCTCAAAGACGGTGACTCTCGGCGCGGGTGTTTCGCGGCTACTGCACCCTAGAACTAGTTGCCAGGTTTGATGGCGACCAGATTGACCAGTGTCTCGTTGCGTTTGGTCGGAACCTTGAAGCCCATCCATTCAAATGCACCTATGTCCGGGCGGCTCCACCACAGGTAGGGCAGGGATATTTTGTTGTCGGGAACCTTGAACCCCGCATCGCGAACAATGGCGATGTATTCGTCGGCAGTTTTCTGCACTTCCATGGGGTGTCGAAACAACAGGCGTATTTGCAGCGAGTGAATGTAGTACTTGGTGGACTCCGCAAATAGCAGCACGCCACCCGGCTTCAGGATGCGGTAGAACTCCGCCATTGCCGCTTCCTGTTCGACGATATGGTGGAAGGTCTGGTGGCAAAACACGATGTCAAACTCCGCATCTGCCAGACCCGTGCGTGCCGCGTTGGCCTCGCGCAGCTCAACAGGACACGGGCAGGCACGGGCCTCTTCACCGGCGCGTTCTTGCAATCCCGGATCGGCATCCAGTCCAACAATGACGGATGGTGAAAACCGCTGTGCGAGTTCGGCGAAGGAATGGCCGAATCCGCAGCCCACATCGACCACGCGGGGCTGTGTGGCGACTGCCTGGGGCAGTATCAGCCGTTGCAAATCATCCAGCGCACGCACCAGCACACTGCGCTTCCAGACCTTGGTTTTTAAAAACCAGTTGCCGAAACTCGTTTCTTCGACAAAGCTTGCTGTTTGAGTCATGGGACTTACTTTTCAATAACCACGCGTTGTTTGGACTGTGCCAGCACCCAAGTGACCGCAATGCCGCCTGAGAAGCCGCTCTTTTGTGTGACCAGGGGGCTGTTCTCGAACACTGCGCCGCGCACGTTGTCATACCGCGCAAAGCCGCCCATCCAGAAGGACGGAAAACGCTTCCACAGCGCTGACAGGACCTGCATGCCGGCATAGCCAGATTTGGCGTCAAACACAGGGCGCGAGGCTGTAGCGTATTGGGGCGACACGCCATAAAAATAGTCGTGCTGCTCGCGGCTGCCAAAGACCGGACCGCCGACCACGGCAAAACTCCAGCCGGCTTGGCCCAAAGGGTTGGCCACATCGAGGTTCAGGCGTGGCGTGAACTGCCAGCCTATGTATTTGGGGTCGCCTTCCAACGTCATGGCGGCGCGCACCGGCAAGAACAGTTTCAGCTTGGCATCGTGTCCGCTGGATTGCCACAGCTTGATGTCTACGGACGGACCCAGTTCCATGCTGGAATGGAGGTTGGGCATGCCCTGGCGCACCTTGACGTTGTCGCTGTCCACCGGTGGCGATGCAGCCACACTCAGGTTGACCTCAAAACGGTCCGAATCGAACAACACACCGCGCACGCCGTCTTTGTCGGCTTTCACATATTCTCCGCGGTAGACCAGATAGGGAATGGGCAGTACGTCGGTGCGGGTTTCCGACGAGCCGCGGTAGGCGGGGAGATACAGGGCTGTTACGCCCGCGCCCAACTCCCACAGCGGTTTTTCTTCAGCACTGGCGCTGGTCGGTAACTGGCAACATGTGGCCAAAACGATAAGAGACCATGTGGCGGAGCCATGTTGCATGGGGACAATTCCTGGGAGTGTGGGGAGCGCCAATTCTAGTCATTGCGCTTCTGGGTAAAATCGACGGCATTCACAGCCAGTAGCTCATCCGGATAGAGCACGAACCTTCTAAGTTCGGGGTAGGGGGTTCGAGTCCCTCCTGGCTGGCCACTACCCACTTGCTGCGTGGCCCCCTCAAGCAGGGCGCTGGCGGTCTCCCACCTGTCTTACCAAGCCCTCTTGCGTCACGCTGGCGACCAGTTGGCCGTCGCGGCTGAAGATGTTGCCGCGGTTCAGACCCCGCGCATGGCCGCTGGTCGGGCTGTCACAGGCATATAACAGCCAGTCATCGATCTTGAAGTCACGGTAGAACCACATGGCGTGGTCCAGGCTGGCCGTGACCATATCGGGTTGGTAGCAGGTCAGGCCATGGGGCCGCAGGCAGGTGCTGAGCAGACTGAAGTCCGAGGCATAAGCCAGCAGGCACTTTTGCAAAGCCGGATGGTGCGGCACAGCTCCGTTGGCGCGAAACCAGATGTGCTGGTACGGGGCCTTCTTGGTGGGTTGGTATCGGTCTACCGGGTCCACAGGGCGGATGTCGATAGCCAGGTCGCTCGTGATATTCGCCCCAAGCGATTCGGGCGGCGGAACATCCGGCATGTCGAACTGGTGCTCGAAGCCTTCTTCATCGGTCTGGAAGGACGACGACAGTATCAATATGGCCTGGCCGCCCTGCGAGGCCGTGACCCGGCGCACGCTGAAGCTGTTGCCGTCCCGGATGCGGTCTACCGTGTAATCGATAGACGCATGGGGGTTGCCGCCGCGGATGAAATAGGCGTGCAGCGAGTGGGCGCTGCGGCCTTCGCAGGTGTTGCCCGCGGCTACCAGCGCCTGGCCCAGGATATGGCCGCCAAAGAGGTTGCGAAAGCCCAGGTCCAGGCTTTGCCCCACGTAGTGGTCGGTCGTGGTCTGTTCCAGCTCGAACAGGCCCAGTAGTTTTGTCAGTGGTGTCGTGTGTTCCTGCATGGGGAGCATGGTTCTGAATAGCGGGATGGCCGGGCGGGTCGATTGGCGCTTACGCGATGCGCAGGGCTTGGACTGGAGCTTCCAGTTGCAGCCAGCGCCGGATCGCATTGCTTAACACCCCAACCTGACCGGTGGTGAAAAAGTGCATGCTGTGGTCCGGGTGCTGTGGATCGGCCAATAGCAGCTTCTCGGCCAGCAGGCGCCGGGTCTGGCGCGCCACCGGAGCGCCGCCTTCCAGCAGGCTTACCTGGTCACCGATGCAACGGCGCAGTTCAGGCTCCAAGAAGGGATAGTGTGTGCAGCCCAGCACCAAGGTGTCCATCTCACCATCGCTTAAGCCAAATCGACCCATAGCCCCCGTGTAGGCTGAACATAGCGCTTCCCTTTTGATAGCATCTTCACGCTCAATGGCATCCACTAGGCCATCGCAGGCCTGCAGCACAAAACGCGTCTGGCCCTGCAGCGTGGTCAGCAGGGCGAGGAATTTTTCGCTTTGCAGGGTGCTACGTGTGGCCATGACGCCAATCACACCGGTCTTGCTGCCGGCAGCAGCGGGCTTGAGTGCGGGCTCTATGCCTACGATGGGCATGTCGGCGTGGTCTTGCCGCAGCAGCTTGATAGCGGCGGCGGTGGCGGTATTGCAGGCCACAACCAGCGCCTTGATTTGGTGTTGCTCCCGCAAGTGGGCAGCAACGGCATGTGAACGCGCGATGACATGCCTGTCGTCCCGCTCGCCATACGGCGCATGGCCGCTGTCGGCCACGTACACAAACCGCTCGTGCGGCAGCTCTGCGCGCAAGGCCCGCAGCACACTCAAGCCACCCACACCGCTGTCAAAAACCCCAATGGGGCTGGATGCCAGGGACGTCGCTTTAACGGCAGACAATGATCAGCGCGCGGTGACAGGAATGCTCTTGAACTCGCCGGTAGCGATCTTCTTTTGCCATTCCGCTGGTCCGGTGATGTGGGCGCTGGTGCCGCCTGCATCCACTGCGACGGTCACGGGCATGTCAACCACGTCAAATTCGTAGATGGCCTCCATACCCAGGTCGGCAAAGCCAATGACTTTGGCCGCCTTGATGGCTTTGGACACCAGGTAGGCCGCACCGCCCACGGCCATTAGGTAGGCGCTCTTGTGCTTCTTGATGGCTTCGATGGCGACCGGGCCACGTTCGGCCTTGCCGACCATGCTGATCAGGCCAGTTTGCGCCAGCATCATTTCGGTGAAACCGTCCATGCGGGTTGCCGTAGTGGGGCCGGCGGGGCCAACCGCTTCGCCCGCTACAGGGTCGACCGGGCCTACGTAGTAAATGACACGGTTGGTGAAATCCACCGGCAGCTTTTCGCCCTTGGCCAGCATGTCCTTGATGCGTTTGTGCGCGGCGTCGCGGCCGGTCAACATCTTGCCGTTCAGCAGCAGGGTCTGGCCGGGTGTCCAGCTCGCCACTTCCGCGGGTGTCAGGGTATTCAGGTCGACCTTTTTGCTCTTCACATAGTCGGGTGTCCAGTTCACGTCGGGCCACAGGTCCAGCGAAGGCGGGTCCAGGTAGACCGGGCCGCTGCCATCCATCACGAAGTGGGCGTGGCGAGTCGCGGCGCAGTTCGGGATCATGGCTATCGGCTTGCTGGCGGCGTGGGTGGGGTACATCTTGATCTTGACGTCCAGTACCGTGGTCAATCCGCCCAGGCCCTGTGCGCCGATGCCCAGCGCGTTGACTTTTTCAAACAGCTCCAGACGCAGTTTTTCGACGTTGTCGAGTTCGGCGCCACTAGCGGCTTTGGCCTGCAGCTCGTACATGTCCAGGTCGTCCATCAGACTTTCCTTGGCCATCAGCACAGATTTTTCTGCGGTGCCGCCGATGCCAATGCCCAGCATGCCGGGCGGGCACCAGCCTGCGCCCATGGTGGGCACGGTCTTCAGCACCCAGTCGACCACCGAGTCACCTGGGTTGAGCATGTACATCTTGCTCTTGTTCTCACTGCCGCCGCCCTTGGCAGCGACCGTTACGTCTACCGTGTTGCCGGGCACGATCTCGGTGAAGATCACCGCAGGGGTGTTGTCTTTGGTGTTCTTGCGCAGGAACTCGGGATCGGCGACCACGCTGGCACGCAGTGTATTGTCCGGGTGGTTGTAGCCCTGGCGCACACCTTCGTTGATGGCGTCGTCCAGGCTGCCGGTAAAGCCTTCCCAGCGCACATCCATGCCCACCTTCAGGAACACGTTGACGATGCCGGTGTCCTGGCAGATCGGGCGGTGGCCAGTGGCGCTCATCTTGCTGTTGGTCAGGATCTGCGCAATCGCATCCTTGGCCGCCGCGCTTTGCTCGCGCTCATAGGCGCGTGCCAGATGGGCGATGTAGTCGGTTGGGTGGTAGTAACTGATGAATTGCAGCGCGGCGGCGACGGACTCGATCAGGTCGGCCTGGCGTATCGTGGTGGTCATGGTGGGGATTCCTGCAGTGAAGGCGACTTAGTGTGGGTTGCTTGGCGGATGGGCCATCAGCTTGTCGGTATAGGCAATGGCGATGGCCGACAGCAAGAAGGTAAAGTGGATGATGGTTTGCCACATCAACGTCTTTTCAGTTAGATTTTCTGCGTTGATAAAGGTCTTCAGCAGGTGGATGGAGCTGATGCCGATGATGGCCGTGGCCAGTTTGACCTTGAGCACCGAGGCGTTGACATGGCTCAACCATTCGGGTTGATCGGGGTGCTCGTCCAGGTTCATCCGAGAAACAAACGTCTCATACCCGCCCACAATCACCATGATCAGCAGATTGGAAATCATCACTACGTCGATCAACGCCAGTACCACCAGCATGATTATGGTTTCGTTGAGCCCGGATACTGCGGCAGACTCGTCGTAGCCAACACTTTTAACCAGTTGTGCCAGCGCGTCCTTGTTACCGAACGCCGCCTCCATCAGATGGACCAGCTCCACCCAGAAATGGAATACATACACCATTTGCGCCGCAATCAAACCCAGGTACAGCGGCAATTGCAGCCAGCGGCTGGAGAAGATCAACTGGGACAGCAGGGTCATGGACCGGGGAGTGGCTTTGGTCGGTGGAGTGTTGCGCATGCGTGGTGGGTGTTGAGGTGGAGGGAAAGACATGCATTGTAAAAGCCATGCCCATGGCTGCCGAATACCCACAGCTACCGGGGGTTACATGCAAGGCTCTTTGTTGTGTAAAGTCAGTGACTTGTAAGTGCAGCCCAACACCATACGCGCCAGTTCAAACCGATAACAGAGGAGACTCCCATGAGTACGCCATCGTCCGCCATCGAATCCATGCTGGTAGAGAACAGGGTATTCCTGCCCAGTGAGAGCATGGTGAAAAATGCCCGCATCTCGGGCATGGATGGCTACAACGCCTTGTGTGCGCAGGCCGAAAATGATTTCGAGGGTTTCTGGGCCAAGCTGGCCCGCGAAAACGTGGTCTGGAACAAACCCTTCACACGCACCCTGGACGAGTCCAACGCCCCCTTCTACAAATGGTTTGATGACGGCGAGCTGAATGTTTCGGCCAACTGCCTGGACAGGCACATCGGCACCCCCACCGAAAACAAGACGGCTGTCATCTTTGAAGCCGATGACGGGGCCGTCACCAAAACCACTTACAAAGAACTGTTGGCACGGGTCAGCCAGTTTGCCAATGCCCTGAAGGCCGACGGCATTCAAAAGGGTGACCGCGTACTGGTCTACATGCCCATGACACTGGAAGGTGTGATCGCCATGCAGGCCTGCGCCCGCATTGGTGCGACGCACAGTGTGGTGTTTGGCGGCTTTTCAGCCAAGGCCCTGCAGGAACGCATCATCGACGCTGGCGCGGTGGCAGTGATCACCAGTAATTTTCAGATGCGTGGTGGCAAGGAACTGCCGTTGAAGGCTATCGTGGATGATGGCTTGGCCATGGGCGGTTGCGAGTCCATCCGACACGTATACGTCTACCAGCGCACCGCAAGCGCCTGCAACATGGTGGCTGGGCGCGACAAAACATTTACCGAAGCGCTGGCCGGCAAAAGCACGGAATGCGCACCGGTGCCAGTGGGTGCGGAGCATCCGCTGTTCATCCTTTACACCTCCGGCTCCACCGGCAAACCCAAGGGTGTGCAGCACTCATCCGGTGGCTACCTGTTGTGGGCGAAGCTGACAATGGACTGGACTTTCGATTTGAAGCCCGAAGATGTGTTCTGGTGCACGGCGGACATCGGTTGGATCACCGGGCACACCTATGTGGCCTACGGCCCACTGGCTGCTGGTGCAACACAAATCATTTTCGAAGGCATCCCCACCTTCCCGAATGCAGGCCGTTTCTGGCAGATGATCGAGCGACACAAGTGCTCGATTTTCTACACCGCACCGACCGCGATCCGTTCACTGATCAAGGCTGCGGAAAGTGATGCTGCCTTGCACCCAGACCGCTCGGACCTCTCCAGCCTGCGCATTCTGGGCTCTGTGGGTGAACCCATCAACCCCGAGGCCTGGATGTGGTACTACAAGAACATTGGCCACGAAAAGTGCCCGATTGTGGACACCTTCTGGCAGACCGAAACGGGTGGCCACATGATGACGCCGCTGCCCGGTGCCACACCGCTGGTGCCCGGTAGCTGCACCTTGCCACTGCCTGGCATCATGGCCGCCATCGTGGATGAGGTAGGCAACGACATTGCAAACGGCACGGGTGGCATCCTGGTCGTCAAGCGTCCCTGGCCGTCGATGATCCGAACCATCTGGAACGACCCGGAGCGTTTCAAAAAGGCCTACTTCCCCGAAGAAATGGGCGGCAAACTCTACCTGGCTGGCGACGGTGCTGTGCGCAGCGCCGACCGCGGCTACTTCCGTATTACCGGCCGTATCGATGACGTGCTGAACGTGTCAGGCCACCGCATGGGCACGATGGAAATCGAATCCGCACTGGTCTCCAAGAGCGACTTGGTCGCCGAAGCCGCCGTCGTGGGTCGCCCGGATGACCTGACCGGTGAGGCTATCTGTGCCTTTGTGGTGCTCAAGCGGTCAGTGCCCAAGGGCGACGAGGCCAAAGCCATTGCTAAGGAATTGCGTGACTGGGTGGCCAAAGAAATTGGACCCATTGCCAAGCCCAAGGACATCCGTTTCGGCGAGAACCTGCCCAAGACCCGCTCTGGCAAGATCATGCGCCGCCTGCTGCGCTCACTGGCCAAGGGTGAAACGGTGACGCAGGATACGTCTACCCTGGAGAATCCGGCGATTTTGGACCAGTTGGGTCAGGCCTATTGAGGCTGGCTTACACGCGCATTTAAGAAGCCTGCAGCTGCGGGCTTTTTTTCGTTTGTGGCCCGGCGATGGGGGCGACGCAACGGTGGGCTTGGGTTACGATGGACCAGGAAATTGAAACTGGAGTCTGTTATGTATCTCGTAGGTTTAGGCGTGATTTTTATGGCCCTGAAGTACCTTGAAATCGGTCCCATTGCGCTGTGGGATTGGTGGATTGTGCTGTCACCGTTTGGGCTGGCCATTGCGTGGTGGACCTGGGCAGATGCGTCGGGCTACACCAAACGCAAAGCCATGGAAGCGATGGCAGCCCGCAAGCAGGACCGTATTGAACGCAACCGCGATGCCATGGGCTTTTTGAGCGCCAAGAAAAAGAAAAAGCGCTGAATAGATTAGGCCCCCGCGCTCCGCCGCTGCCCCCAAGGGGGCAGCGTTTCACCTTGGGGCGGCCCGCGGTGAAACCATCGCCCCCGTCGCTAAGTTCAGTAGTTGTCCAACACCGCACCTTTGCTCGCGCTGGATGCATTAAACGCAAATTTGGCCTGCACGCCGCGGTTGTAGCGCGGTGCAGGTGGCGTCCACGCCGCACGGCGCTTGGCAAGCTCGGCCTCAGGCACATTCAGTTCCAGAATCAGCTGGCGTGAATCGATGGTGATGGAGTCACCCTCTTGCACCAGCGCGATCACACCACCGGCTGCCGCTTCTGGCGCTACGTGGCCCACCACCATGCCCCAGGTGCCACCCGAGAAGCGGCCATCGGTGATCAGGCCTACGCTTTCGCCCAGACCCTGACCGATCAACGCACCCGTGGGCGCCAGCATTTCGGGCATGCCGGGGCCGCCCTTGGGGCCCAGGTAGCGCAGCACCATCACGTCGCCGGGAATAATCTTGTTGTCCAGAATGGCCTTGAGTGCGGACTGCTCGTCGTCAAAGCAGCGCGCCGGGCCGGTCATCACCGGGTTCTTCAGTCCTGTTATCTTGGCTACTGCGCCTTCGGGGCTCAGGTTGCCCTTCAGGATGGCGAGGTGGCCTTGGGCGTACATGGGGTTGTTGATGGGGCGGATCACGTCCTGGTCGGCGCGCGGCACATCAGGAATATCCTTCAGCACTTCGGCAACCGTTTGGCCGGTGATGGTGATGCAGTCACCGTGTAGCAGGCCGGCGACCAGCAGTGTCTTCATCACCTGAGGGATGCCACCCGCACGGTGCAGGTCCACGGCCAGGTATTTGCCGGAAGGTTTCAGGTCGCACAGCACTGGTGTCTTCACACGCACACGTTCGAAGTCGTCGATGGACCACTCGACACCCGCAGCATGGGCGATGGCCAGGAAGTGCAGCACGGCGTTGGTGGAGCCACCGGTGGCCATGATGACCGCCACGGCGTTTTCGATGCTCTTGCGCGTCACGATGTCGCGCGGCTTCAGGTCTTTCTTGATGGCCTCGACCAACACCTTAGCCGATTCCTTGGCCGAGTTCATCTTCTCGTCGTGCGGATTGGCCATGGTCGAGGAATAGATCAGCGAAATGCCCAGCGCCTCGAATGCCGAGGACATGGTGTTGGCCGTGTACATGCCACCGCAGGAGCCAGTCCCGGGAATGGCACGGCGTTCGATTTGCAGCAGGTCTTCGTCGCTCATACGACCCGCGGCGTTTTCACCCACGGCTTCAAACACGCTGACGATGTTCAGGTCTTTGCCTTTGTAGGTGCCGGGGAGGATGGTGCCGCCGTATACGTAGATGGCGGGCACGTTGGCGCGCAGCATGCCCATCAGGCCGCCGGGCATGTTCTTGTCGCAGCCGCCGACCACAACCACGCCGTCCATCCACTGGCCCTGTACACAGGTCTCAATACAGTCGGAAATCACTTCGCGGCTGACCAGTGAATACTTCATGCCTTCGGTTCCCATAGCCATGCCGTCGGAAATGGTGGGGGTGCCAAACACCTGCGCATTTCCGCCGGCTTCTTCAATACCGGCAATCGCTGCATCGGCCAGCTTTTGCAGGCCGCTGTTGCACGGCGTGATGGTGCTGTGGCCATTGGCCACGCCCACCATGGGTTTCTTGAAATCGCCTTCTTCGTACCCCATGGCGTAGTACATGGAGCGGTTGGGCGCGCGGCTCTTGCCTTCGGTGATGTTCTTGCTTCGGGGGTTCAGGACGATGGGTTTGGTGGTCATGGCGAGTGTCTCGTCTAATGGTTTTGGGGGAGATAAGGCTGGGCAGGCGCAAAGTATGCATCGACCGAAACACTTGATCAAATATATTTAATAGCTTGTATTAATATGCGTGGCATATGAATGAGCATTTGATCGAGCTTCGGGTGTGGCGGCAGTTTCTGGCCGTGGCCGAAGAGCTGCATTTTGGCCGTGCCGCCGTGCGCCTGCATATGTCCCAACCCCCGCTGACCCAGGCCATCGCTCTGTTAGAGCAGCGCCTGCAACTGCAGTTGTTTGAGCGTACCAAGCGTTATGTGGCCTTAACCCCGGCCGGCGCGGCGCTGGTGCCCGAGGTGCGCGAGTTGCTCCAGCGTGCACAGGCCCTGCCAGCCCACGCACGGGCCGCCGCCACCGGAGAGTTGGGCCGGCTGCGCCTGGGTTTTGTGTCCACGGTTGGTTATGCCCTGCTGCCCGAATGGGTGCGGGCCTTGCGCGAGCGCCACCCCGGCGCGCAGCTGGAACTGGTGGAAGCCACCGGCGATGTGCAGTTAGAGGCCCTGGAGCGCGGGGAGATGGACGCCGGCTTCATGCTGCACGCCCCGGGTTTTGCCCCGGCAGCGCTGCTGAGTCAGCTGATCACCCGTGAACCCCTGGTCGTGGCGCTGCCGCAGCAGCATGTACTGGCCAGCCAGGCGCAGCTGAGACTGGACGTGGTACTGGCCCAACCCCTGGTCATCTTCCCGCGGCATATTGCGCCATCGTTGTACGACGCGGTGTTTGCGCTGTACCACGGGGCAGGGCGCCTGCCGCAGGTGGCGCAGGAGGCGATACAGATGCAAACCATCGTGAACCTGGTGTCGGCCGGGCTGGGTGTTGCCTGGGTGCCTGCCAGCGTGCAACAGTTCCAGCGGCCGGGTGTGGTCTACCGCAGCGTGCAGGGCCCCGTGCCCCAGTGTGAAACCAGCCTGGTATGGGCGCGGTCCAGCCCAGTCTTGGAGCGGTTTCTGGCTTTTGCTCCGCAACTGAACGGGGGCGGCACAAGGCTCAGCGCCTGAATATGGCCCGCTCGCGTTCCGCCTGTTCACGCTCCCTGCGTGCGCGGATGGCCGTTTGGATAGTCGCCTGTTCCTGGGCGCTGGGCGTGCGCTGCTCCTGCCTGCGGTAGTTGATTTCTGCGGCGCTGCTGCAGCGTGCGCCTTTCTGTGCCTCGCATTCGGCAATCAGCTGCTGGTTGGTGGGGCCGGTGTTGACGGGCGTCTGCTGGAACTTGTGTAAACGGTCGGAAGGCAGGGGGCGGTAGCTCTTGGTCGGTGGTGTGTCTGGCGCAGGGCTGGCGCCCTGGTAGTAGCTGTTGTTTCTGCCGTCGGATGCGCCGGAAGACGCGGAATCGGTCAGCGGCGTATCCATCAGCTTGACGACTTTTTCCTTGTTGTCCGCCTTGGTGCAGGGAGCCTGCGAATACACGGTTTTGCCATCGGTCTCTGTGCATTTAAAGACCTGAGCACCTGCAGGGGGTGCGACCACCAGCCCCGCCAACACCATCACACCAGAGATCAAACGCATAACTTCCATCCGTAATAAAAGCCCATCGGGCTTGCGTGCAAAATACTAGCATGATGATTCACCCCCAAATCGATCCCGTCGCGCTGCAACTTGGCCCTTTGGCCATCCATTGGTATGGCCTGACGTACCTGGCAGCCTTTGCGCTCTTTATGTTTCTGGGGCGCCTGCGTTTGCGCCACCAACCCTTTGCTTCCATAAAGGGTCCTGGTGCCTGGGCCTTCCGCGATGTGGAGGACATTTTGTTCATGGGTGTCGTGGGCGTGGTACTGGGCGGGCGCATCGGTTATTGCCTGTTCTACAAACCGGCCTACTACCTGGCCCACCCGTTGGAAGTGTTGTACGTGTGGCAAGGTGGCATGAGTTTTCATGGCGGCATGTTGGGTGTCATCGTCGCCATGGTGTGGTTTGCACGGTCGCGCAACAAGCCGTTCTGGCAGGTGGCCGATTTTGTGGCGCCGTGTGTGCCCACTGGCTTGGCGGCTGGCCGGATGGGCAACTTCATCAATGGCGAGTTGTGGGGCCGGGTGGCCGACCCGTCGTTGCCGTGGGGCATGGTGTTCCGCGGTGCGGGTGACTTGCCACGCCACCCTTCGCAGGTGTACCAGTTTTTGCTGGAAGGCGTGTTGCTGTTTGTGTTGCTGTGGTGGTACGCACGCACCGCGCGCAAGCAGGGGCAAGTGGCAGCAGTGTTCTTGCTGGGTTATGGCGTGATGCGTTTCATAGCGGAGTTTTTCCGCGAACCAGATGCCCACCTTGGGCTGCTCAGCTTGGGCATGAGCATGGGGCAGTGGTTGTGTGTACCCATGATTCTCAGCGGCGTGGGCCTGTGGTGGTGGAATGGCCAACGGCAGCAATAAGGGCTGCATCTGGCTTTGGCGCGGCCTCCCTCTCCCTATCCTCCTACGCAGGCGCAATGCAAAAAATTGTTGCCAACTGTAAGTTTAGGGTAAGTCCCGAGAGCCAATCCAACTGTTGACGGACAGACTAGCAACCGCGCAAGTGAGGCTCTTGTTCCTCGGGCCAAAAGTCCGATTACTGGAGCGCTACACAAATTGCTTGCGCTCACGCGCCGATGGGCCAACCCCGTCGGTTATTTGTTGGGGTCGCTATCCCACGGCCTCACGATTCACTCGTTCGTCAATTGGAGTTTTGAATGTTATTTTCGAAGAAAGCCCCCACAAGGGCATTGTTGTCTCTGATGTTGGTTGCCGGTGTCGTGAGTGCTGCCCACGCTGGCATGCCATCCAATGCCACTGCACAGGCGCGAAGTACGCAGACTGATCGCATGATTGTGAAGTACCGCGATGGTGCGTCCACCATGACGCACTCTGAGGCCGTGCGGGGTCGTTTGGGCGCAGAAATGGGCGTGGGCGTGAGCACCCTGCGGGTCAATGGACTCGGTGCTCAGGTCCTTAAGCTCAGTCGTCACATGCCGCTGGATGATCTGTTGGTTTTGGCCGCGAAAATGAAGGCCGAAGATCCATCGATCGAGTATGTAGAGCCGGACCGCAAGATGTACATCATGTTGACACCCAACGACACGAGCTACAGCAGTTTGTGGGGAATGCAAGGTGGCAATGGAGGGATCCGGGCGAATGTGGCCTGGGACACCACCAATGGTGCGGGAGTGGTGGTTGCCGTGCTTGACACGGGCATCCGGCCTCACGCCGACTTGGTGGGGCAAACGGTTGCAGGCTACGACGTAATCAAAGACACGACCATTTCGAACGATGGCAATGGGCGCGACAGCGACCCTTCCGACCCCGGTGACTGGTCCACTGCCGGGCAGTGTGGCACGGGGGAGCCAGCAAGCAACTCCAGCTGGCATGGTACACACGTGGCCGGCACGATTGCTGCCAAGGGCAACAATAGTTTGGGTGTCATTGGCGTGGCCTACGGTGCAAAGGTTCAGGCCGTGCGTGTTCTGGGGCGTTGCGGCGGGTATACCTCCGATATTGCTGACGGCATCATTTGGGCCTCTGGCGGAACCGTGACGGGATTGCCAGTCAATGCGACGCCGGCCAAGGTTATCAACATGAGCTTGGGCGGTGGCGGCGCTTGCGGCACCACGACCCAAAGCGCCATCAACATTGCTCGCTCGCGCAACGCGACCGTGATTGTGGCGGCGGGCAATGAGAACCAGAATGCATCTAACAGCAACCCGGCCAACTGTGCGGGTGTCGTGACGGTGGCCGCTGTGGGTCCCTCAGGCGGGCGTGCGTACTATTCCAACTACGGTAGCGTGGTGGACCTAGCCGGCCCTGGTGGCGACCAAAGTTCGGGTAACAGCAACGGAATTTTGTCCACGCTCAATGCAGGTACGACCACTCCGGGTGCCGACAGCTACGCCTACTTTCAGGGCACCTCGATGGCGACCCCACATGTGGCCGGCGTTGCGGCTCTGTTGTACGCTGTCAAGCCAACCGCCACGCCAGACCAGATTGAAAGCGCGCTGAAAACCAGTGCACGCGCTTTCCCTGCCACTTGCAGCCAGTGTGGCACCGGTATTGTGGATGCGCCTGCGGCAATCGCTGCAATCAGTCCCGTGACGCTACCCACAGTGAGTGAAGTCGAGTCCAACAATACGATGGCCACAGCGAACGCCGTTGCTGCACCGTCCAATGTCAATGCCTCGCTCACGGCAAGCACTGATACGGACTACTTCAAGCTCACACTGCCCGCCGGCAAAACTTTGACCGCGACGCTAAACCCAGGCTCTACCAAGGACTATGACCTGTACATCTACGACAGCGCGGGCAACTCGTTGCAGTCCGCCGAGGGCGGTGTTGGCGTTGTTGACACTGCAACTACGACCAACACCAGCGCATCTGCCTTGGTGCGTTATGTTCGGGTGCGCTACTATGAAGGTGGCGCAGGCAGCTATAGCCTGAAGCTGACTTGGTAAGAGCAGTCGCTTGATCCCTGGATGATGATGAGGGCCGCCATGCGCGGCCCTTTTTTTTTGGAGACACACGAAACATGACCGGCAACTACGCCGTCTTTTTCCCAAGGCCTCTAAGCCAAATGAGGCGATAGCCCCCGTGAAGATTTATGGCAATGCTATGCAAGTGATAGCAATTGCGACCGTGGACGCAGGCAAAGTCCCCGAGGCATCGGCCATTTGCAAACTGGTTTTCTAGCGCGTAAGCAGTGCGTATATTCAAACAAAACAGGCAGGAGACAAGAACCATGGACTTTTCTGAATCCCCGCGCGATGTGCAGCGCCGCCAATGGCTGCAGGCCGGTGCGGCGGCCGCGCTGGCCTGCGCCAGCGCACCGCTGACAGCAATGGCCCAAGGGCGCTGGCCCGCCAAGCCGGTGACTGTGTTGGTGCCGTTTCCAGCAGGCGGAGGTACTGACGCCTTTGCGCGACCCCTGTCGGCTCAGTTCTCCAAGCTGACAGGCACCCAGATGATCATTGACAACCGGGGCGGTGCCGGCGGTACGCTGGGTGCGAGTGCGGCCTCCAAAGCGCAACCAGACGGATACACCCTGTTCATAGGGGCGGTGCACCACGCCATTGCACCATCCATGTACCCCAAACTGGATTACAACATCGAGACCGACTTTATCCCGCTGGCGCTGTTGGCCAGCGTGCCGCAAGTGCTGGTGGTCAACCCCAAGAATATCTCGGGTGACTTTGCGGCTTTCATGGCACAGGTGCGTTCCAAGCCTGCCCATTTCAACTACGGTTCGGCCGGCGGGGGCACATCGCACCACCTGGCGGGCGAGTTGTTCAAGCTGCAGAGCAAAACGTTTATCACCCACATTCCCTACCGCGGTGCTGGCCCGGCGCTGCAGGATCTGATTGGTGGCAATGTGGACATGATGTTTGACGGCCTGGGCTCATCGGCCGCACACATCAAGGGTGGGCGCATCAAGGCGCTGATGGTATCGGGTGCCAAGCGCAACGCCGCCTTCCCCGATGTGCCCTGCGCTGCAGAGCTGGGCCTGCCGGATTACACCGTCAGCACCTGGTATGGCTTGTGGGCACCCAAGGGCACACCGGCCGACGTGCAAGCCCGCATTGTTGAAGAGGTGCGCCGCCTGGGCGCGCTGGACGAGATCAAGACCGCCTGGGCTGGCAATGGGGCCGAGTTTCCCAACCTGACGCCCAAGCAGTTTGAGGCCTTCGTAAGCGCCGAGGTCAAGCGCTGGGCCGCCGTGGTCAAGGCCGCAGGCGCCAAACTCGACTAACGGAAGCATCAATGGCAGGAACGGTAAGGGTAGAGTCAGCGGATGGCGGTGTGGTGTGTGTCACGCTGGACCACGCGGGCAAATTCAACGCCATGTCGCGTGCCATGTGGCGCAGTCTGCGCAGCGTGTTCGAGGGCATCCAGCGTGATGCCGGTGCGCGTTGCGTGGTGCTGCGGGGCCAGGGCGGTCACTTTTGTGCCGGCGGCGACATCGCCGAATACGCCGACTTTCGTTTTGAAGAGAGCAGCCTGCGTGACTTCCACGAAAACGATGTCTGGGGCGGCCTGCAAGCTGTGCTCGACTGTGATGTGCCCATCATTGCGCAGATAGATGGCAACTGCATGGGCGCTGGTGTGGAGATCGCCAGTTGCTGCGACATCCGCATCGCCAGCGACACGGCACGGTTTGGCGCGCCGATTGCCAAGCTGGGTTTCCCGATGGCCCCGCGTGAAGCCGCGTTGGTGGTGCGTGCGGTGGGGGAGTTGACGGCAAGGGAGATGCTGCTCTCGGCCGCCGTGCTGGATGCCGCGCAGATGCAACAACGTGGTTTCCTAAACCAGGTGGTCACAGCCCCCGCGTTGGACGCGGCTGTGGCGGCGTTTGTAGACCGCATGCGGCCGCTGGCACCCCAGGCTGCACGGATGAACAAACAGACATTTCGGGCTTTAGCCCCCGTCGACATTGATGGATACGCTACTGAGTTGATAGCAAACGCCTACCGCTACGCCAGCTCCGCAGAACACGTGGAGGGTGTACGCGCCTTCACCGAGAAGCGCCCACCCCGCTTTGGTGGTGTTGGTGGCAGTGCTGATTAAACTGCGCCTTCTTCCCTTTGCCGCACAGATTGACGGATGGACCCATGACGAGCCCCCAGAACAACCACACCCTCAACCACAACCTCTTCGCCGCCCTGCGCGCGGCCTTCCCCGCTGACCTGGATGCTGTTGCAGTAGAGACCGACGACGGATTGCTGTACTCCTGGCGCGACCTGGACCGCAGCACCGCGATGTTGGCCAACCTGCTGCAATCGCTGAAGCTGCCAGCGGGCGCACGCATCGCCGTGCAGGTGGAAAAATCCGTGGAGGCCCTGGCGCTGTACCTGGCCACGCTGCGCGCCGGTTATGTGTTCCTGCCACTGAACACGGCCTACCAAAGCGGGGAGATCGAATACTTCATAGGTAACGCCGCGCCCGCCGTGGTGGTCTGCAGCCCGAAGAATTTTGGCTGGGTCAGCAAGATTGCGTTCAAGGCCGGCACACAAAACGTGTTCACGCTGGGTGACGACCGCACCGGCTCGCTGTTGGAGCGCGCTGCGCATTGCAGCGACCAGCACGCTGTGGTCCCATGCGGCGCGGATGACCTGGCCGCCATCCTGTACACCAGCGGCACCACTGGTCGCAGCAAGGGAGCCATGTTGACCCATGACAACCTGTTGAGCAATGCCCAGGTGCTGAAGGACTACTGGGGCTGGAAGGCGGGCGATGTGCTCATGCACGTGCTGCCCATCTTCCATGTTCACGGCCTCTTCGTGGCGGTGCACGGCGCATTGCTCAATGGTAGCAAGACGATCTGGATGGCCAAGTTCGATCCTAAACGTGTGCTGCAAAAGCTGCCAGAGGCCACCGTCTTCATGGGTGTGCCCACGCTGTACGTGCGCCTACTCGCCGAACCGGGGCTGGACAAACACGTCGTTCGCAATATGCGCTTGTTCGTTGCCGGATCGGCCCCCTTGCTGATCGAGACATTCACCGAATGGCAGGCCCGCACCAGCCACACCATTCTGGAGCGTTACGGCATGAGCGAGACCGCCATGTTGACCTCCAACCCCTACGCGGCCGATACGCGCTACGGCGGTCAGAGCCAGCGCCGTGGCGGCACGGTGGGCTTCCCACTGCCGGGCGTGCAGCTGCGTGTGCAGGACGATGCGGGCAAAGATTTACCGGAGGGCGAGATCGGCGGCATCCAGGTCAAAGGCCCCAATGTGTTCGCAGGTTACTGGCAGATGCCCGAGAAAACAAAAGAAGAGTTCACAGCGGACGGATTTTTCAAAACCGGCGACGTGGGCAAGGTGGATGCGGATGGTTATGTGACGATTGTGGGGCGCAGCAAGGACTTGATCATCAGCGGCGGGTACAACGTTTACCCTGCTGAGATCGAGGGGTATATCAACAGCCTGGACGGCGTGGCCGAGAGCGCCGTGGTGGGCGTGCCCGATGCGGATTTTGGCGAGGTGGGGGTTGCGGTGGTGATTGCCAAGCCAGGTGCAAAGCTCGAACCTGCGCAAATCCTGGCTGCGCTCAAGAGCCAGCTGGCCAACTTCAAGATTCCCAAGCGTTGTTATGTGGTGGCAGAGCTGCCGCGCAATACGATGGGCAAGGTGCAGAAGAATGTGCTGCGGGCGCAGTACCAGACCTGACTGCGTTCACTATCTATTTGATAGCGTACTAGCGAATACGGACGGGGGCTAAAGCCTGATTTTACTTAAGCACTAACACCGGAATGTTTGCATGGGTCAGCACATGCTGCGTTTCGCTGCCCAGCAGCAGGCGCTGGATGCCACGCCTGCCGTGGGATGCCATCACGATCAGGTCGCACTGGTGTTTGGTGGCTGCGGTGATCAGCGCGTCGGACACCACGTCCGAGTTCAGTGTGATGGCCTGGGCCGTCACGCCTTTGGCCGCAGCGGCGTGCCGCACCGCGTCCACGACGGCTTGGCCTTTGTCTGCCCACTGTTTTTCTATCCGCGCCATCTCTTCGGTTTCCAGCGCCATGCTGCCTTCGAAATAGCTTTGGGGATAACGCGGCACAACCGATACGGCGACTAACTCTGCACCGCACAGCGCAGCCAGGTTGATGGCGCTTGTGACAGCTTTTTGGGACAGGTCCGAGCCATCGGTGGCGACCAGAATACGTTGGTACATGCTTTGCTCCTTGTGCAGGGTCTGTGCATGCAGGTTACGCCTTCTTGGGCCACCGTGGCTTGATGTATGTCAAGTGGTGCGCTGGTATGCAGGATGCTTACTGCACAACCACATCTTCCACAAAAATATCCTGGCCACCTTTGGGCAGGTCCAACCTCAGAACCGACAGGCCGGCGGGTAATGCAACGGGCAGTTTCGAACCCGAAGCAGTGGGGTTGGCCGGGTCCTGGAACAGGGCAATGGTCCCCATGTTGGCTCCGTTGGCATGCAGCGTCACGGTTCCATTGGTGACCATGCTGCCAAGGCGCAAGGATATTTGGTAGGTGCCAGCGGTGGCGGTGCGAATCGGCACCAATATGAAGGGGTTGGCCGCCGCTGGCCGCAGCAAATACGTGGTGTTGTTCAACGCCCATGCGGCCCCGTCCGAGCCAATGGTCTTGGAGCTTGGGTCCTTCAGGTGCACCGTTCCGGGTACAGCGCTGCCCAAGGTCGTAGCCGGTCTAGCCTTGGCGTTGATGGCTTCTATAGCCTGCATCTTAATGGAGGTGGTGTCTGACACCACCTGCGGCGCAAGACCATTGGTAAAACTCCAGGGCGCGGGGCCGCTGTAAACGTAGTACACCAGCTCGTCGCCGCCGGCCTGGTCCCAAATGTCTTGCGCCAGCAGCATGCTGTTTTTCATGCGTGGATCGTTGTTGAACGTGGATGAAATGGCCGCCCCGGCAGTCGACCCTGATGCGTTTCCACCGGGGCTAGGCCCGCCTTCGTAGGCTACGTATTTCAGGCCGTAGGCATGCGTCCACATGGAGTCAATCACTGAATTCGCCGCAAACGTTGGCGTAGGCATATTGGCAAAATAGCTGGTCAAGCTAGGGCCAGTAGCGTCAAGGGGATTGATGCCTGAGTCGTAATAGGCTGCTCCGCCGCCTCCATACCAAATATCGCTGGGAATACGCGCAACGGCGTTCTGTGGCGCTGTGGATCGCACCTTGCCGTAGAAAGCCTGCGCCCACGTTAGGCCGGCTGACAGGTAGCGGTTGGCGTTGCCGACTTGGCTCGCAAGAATTGGGCGAACCGTCACCATCATGGCACTGTCTCCAAAAACATCTCTGAATGCCAAGCTGATGAAGGACGACCGATAGGCAATCCAGCGGCGCAGTGCGGTGTAGGAGTCCGCCTGCGCTCCATCGAAAGCAATAGGGTGGGTGATATCGCCCATGTATGTCTTGGCCAATTGCATGGCCCATCCAAAGCCCTGGAACCCCGGGCCGGAGTTCCAGATCTCGTTGCCATACTCCACATAAACCTTAAGACCGCTCTTTAACGGTGCATATGCCGGATTGGCTTGGACGCTGGTGTGGGGCAGGGCGCCATTGCTGCCGAACTTCACTAGTTGCGCCAGCTTGCGGATGTAATCGTCGTCCGCGCGGGCTGGCACGTTCAGCCAGACATCGCGTCCCGTGGCATTGGCGAGAGCGATTAGCAGTTCCCAGCTTTGGCCATTGGAGCCCGTGGAGCCAAAGCGGGCGGGTTTGGTGCGTTCATCCCAACGTTGTTGCGCGTTGGTATTGGCGCTCGTAAAGTCCATGCCCCTGATGGTTTTGAACCGCTGCATAGCGGCAATGAATTCCTGGGTGAATACCGCTCCATCATTTAATGTGTATCCAGGCCGCATCATGTGTATGCCGCTTACGCCGTCGCCGACGACGGAAGATTTGCCGCGGAAGGTGTTCTTGAATACCAGCCAGACGTTTCCACTGGCATTGGTGGGGTGGACTACGTCTGCTCGCGTCAGGTTGTTGATAGGGTCGTACTGGACGTTTTGGACCGTTCCGGCTCCGCCGGCGGTTATAGTGGCGCGCCCGTTGAACGTGAGCTTGTACGTGCCTGCGGCAAGGGTGTTTGATGAGTAGATGAGCTGAAAGTTTTGGCTGGGATAGCCGTTGGAATCAGTGGCCACGTTGTAGGACCAGTCCAAGCCGCGCAATTGCGATTGCAGGCCAATATCGGCCATCGCGAAGCTGCTGTCGTAGTAGCTCAGTCCAGTGATGCCCACACCTACACGCTGCGTGCTGGGGGCTGTCGCGGATTCGATCCGATCAGGCGCAAGCTCTGATCTGGTCATTCGAGGCGTGTCACTATCGCTGCCACTGCCATCACTACCGCCTCCGCCGCAGGCCACAAGCGATACGCCTACAAGTGTGGTTAAACAAATAGATACAAGTTGTAACAATGCCATTTGGTGCTTCTCAAAAGGGAGGAAAAGAGATAGGTATTGTGTTTTTCAACCCCACGGCTGAAGCAGAAATGACAGGCGCGATTACCCGCTACTTGAGCGTCTTGCGCTGGCGATAGTCCATGCGCTGATGGAATTCCGCACGGAGTTTGGAATGGTGTTTTCACAGCGGCGTGGTGCAGCGCGCCACCGAAGCTTGATCTAGGTCAAGCTGGGCCAGATCGGTTCAGCCCACACTCGCGCCATGCGTTCCATAGCCGCGCTCCCCTTCGCCGTGCCCGGTTCTGATGGACCTGTGGCCACAGGCCACGCTCCAGCTGTGCTGTCACTGCTGGATGACCCGCAAGAGTGGAGCGCCTTCAGCCAGCCATCTGCGCAGGAGCCGGGCTGCTGGGAGTCCAATGTGGTGATCGAAGGCATGCACTGCGCGGCCTGCTCTTTAACCGTGGAAGACGCGCTGAAAGCAGTGCCCGGTGTGTTGAGCGCCCAGGTCGGCGCCGCCAGTCACCGGGCCAGGATTGTGTGGTCCGCCGCCCATGTGATGCCCTCGGTGTGGATGCATGCCGTACAGGCCAGCGGCTACCGCGCAGTACCGGCCCATGATGTGTTTGCCAGCGAGCGCCGCAAGCGTGAGACGCGCCAGGCCTTGTGGCGCTGGCTGGTGGCCGGCCTGTGCATGATGCAGGTCATGATGTATGCCTACCCGGCTTACATCGCCCTGCCGGGAGACTTGACCGGGGAGATGGAGCAACTGCTGCGCTGGGCCTCCTGGGTGCTGACGCTGCCGGTCATGCTGTTCTCTTGTGGCCCCTTCTTTCGCAATGCGATGCGTGACCTGTCCCACGCACGTGTCAGCATGGATCTGCCCGTAGCGCTGGGCATGGTGATCACCTTTTTCGTCAGCACCTTGGGCACCTTTGAGCCGCAGGGTATTTTCGGCCGCGAGGTGTATTTCGACTCGTTGACCATGTTTGTGTTCTTTTTGCTGACCGGCCGCTGGCTGGAGCTGCGTTTGCGCGATCGTACTGCCGGCGCCCTCGAAGCCCTGATGAACCGCCTGCCCGACAGTGTGGAGCGTCAGTTGCCCGACGGCCAGTTTGTCCGCGTGGCGGCACGGCGGGTGCAGGTGGGCGATGTGTTGCGTGTGCACCCGGGCGAGACCTTTACCGCCGATGGTCTGCTGACCGTGGGCACCACCCGTGTGGACGAGGCCTTGTTGACCGGGGAATCCCGTCCGCTGGCACGCCGGGTGGGTGACGCGGTGTGGTCCGGCAGCCACAACCTGACCGGAACCGTGCAGTTGCGCGTCGAGCGCGTGGGTGCCGAAACGCGTTTTGCACAGATCGTGGCCTTGATGGAAAGTGCTGCGGCCACCAAACCAGAAGGGGCATTGCTGGCCGACCGAATTGCCAAGCCGTTTTTGATTGCGGTGCTGTTGGCTGCCGCAGGCGCCTGTGCCTGGTGGTGGGGTCGAGACCCTGGCCACGCGCTCATGGTGGCGGTTGCGGTGCTGGTGGTTACCTGCCCGTGCGCCTTGTCACTGGCCACGCCCGCGGCCATGCTGGCTGCCGCCGGTAGCCTGGCACGCGGTGGCGTGCTGGTGCGCCGCCTGCAGGGGCTCGAAGCCTTGGCCGAGGTAGATACATTGGTGTTTGACAAGACCGGTACGCTGACCCGGGACGCCATGGTGCTTGATACGGTGGAGACGCGTGAGGGAGTCTCGCCAGACCAGGCGCTCGCCATGGCTGCGGCCTTGGCGCAGCATTCACTGCACCCGGTGTCACGTGCTCTGGTGAAGGAGCAAGCTGCGCGCCTGGCCGCCGTGCCACAACAGCGTGGTTCACACCCCATCTGGACCTGTGAAGCCGTCACCGAAAGTGCGGGGGAGGGCGTGGCTGGCCTGGCACAGCAGGTGGTGGGCCTGGGTGCCACCAGTGCCGGCCCCGTAGCCCTGCGTTTGGGGTCGGCCAGTTATTGCGCGGTGCCCGCGCGGTGTGTACCCGGTTTGCAAGTCCATTTGTGTGATGACCAGGGTTGGCTAGCGAGTTTTATCCTCCAGGAAGATTTGCGCCCACAGGCCGCAGAGGCCGTGTCAGCATTGCAAGCGTTGGGTGTTGATGTGTTTATGTTGTCTGGCGATGGTGCCGTGTCCGTGGCACGTGTAGCCGCCCAGGTCGGCATAACACAGGCCCGCGGCGCCTGCACTCCCCAGGACAAGCTGAGCTTTCTGCGGCAACTGCAGGCCCAGGGCCACACCGTGGCCATGGTGGGTGACGGGTTGAACGACGGGCCCGTGTTGGCCGGGGCCAATGTCTCATTTGCATTTGGCCAGGCCGCTCCGTTGGCGCAGTCCAAGGCGGACTTTGTGATTCTGGGTGAGCAGTTGGAGGCCGTGGTGCAAACCCTGCAGTTGGCACGACGCACCATGTCAGTAGTGCGGCAAAACCTGTGGTGGGCGCTGCTCTACAACGCAGCCTGTGTACCGTTGGCCGTTATGGGGCTCTTGCCGGCCTGGCTGGCCGGATTGGGCATGGCCGCCAGCTCCTTGCTGGTGGTGCTCAACGCATTGCGTCTCGCTCCGAGACGCGTCGCTGCTTTGCCAAACCCAAGAAGGACCGCCTGATGGACATTTTGTATTTGCTGATCCCTTTGTCGGTGGTGTTGGTGTTTTTCATATTGGGCGGTTTATGGTGGGCCATAGACCGCGGGCAGTTTGAAGACATTGAGGCCGAAGGCGAGCGCATCCTGAAAGATACCTGAATATTTTTAGGGTCTTCGGTGCTGGTTTGACATGGGTCAAGGTCTCCAAGCCCTTGCACGGCAAAAATCTCCCACAAGCTTCAACCCAAAGAGAGAAACATGGCATTTGCAAATCAAAAAGCGACTGTTTACAACGACACGGTTGTGCGCCAATTCGCCATCATGACGGTAGTCTGGGGCGTGGTGGGCATGCTGGTCGGTGTCATCATTGCCGCGCAGCTGACTTGGCCCGAGCTTAACTTCGGCATATCCTGGCTCAGTTATGGCAGGCTCAGACCGCTGCACACCAATGCAGTGATTTTTGCGTTTGGTGGCTGCGGTTTGTTTGCCTCGGCGTACTACGTCGCGCAGCGCACCTGCCAGGTGCGGCTGTTTGGTGACAAACTGGCTGCTTTTACCTTCTGGGGTTGGCAATTGGTGATCGTGGCAGCCGCCATTTCACTGCCTATGGGTTACACACAGGGCAAGGAATACGCCGAGCTGGAGTGGCCGATTGACATCTTGATCACGCTGGTCTGGGTGTCCTTTGCCATTGTGTTTTTTGGCACCATAGGCACACGCCGGGTCAAACACATTTACGTGGCCAACTGGTTCTTTGGCGCGTTCATCTTGGCGGTTGCCATCCTGCACTTGGTGAACGGTGCTGCGGTTCCCGCAGGTTGGATGAAGTCTTACTCCGCCTATGCCGGTGTACAAGACGCCATGGTGCAGTGTGGTATGGGCACAACGCGGTGGGTTTCTTTTTGACTGCTGGGTTTCTGGGCATGATGTATTACTTCATTCCCAAACAGGCCGAACGCCCGGTCTACAGCTACCGCCTGTCCATCGTCCACTTCTGGGCGCTGATCTTCACCTACATGTGGGCGGGCCCCCACCACCTGCACTACACCGCGCTGCCGGAGTGGACGCAGTCGGTTGGCATGGTGTTTTCGCTGATTCTGCTGGCGCCCAGCTGGGGCGGCATGATCAACGGCATCATGACCTTGTCGGGTGCCTGGCACAAGCTGCGTGACGACCCCATCCTGCGCTTCCTGATCGTGTCTTTGTCCTTCTACGGTATGTCCACCTTCGAAGGCCCCATGATGTCCATCAAGACCGTGAATGCGCTGAGCCACTACACCGACTGGACCGTGGGCCACGTGCATTCGGGCGCATTGGGCTGGGTCGGCCTGGTGACCATGGGCTCCATGTATTACCTGATCCCGCGTCTGTTTGGTCAGAAGCAGATGTACAGCGTGAAGGCGATCGAGGTGCACTTCTGGGCTGCCACCATCGGTATCGTCATCTATATCGCCGCTATGTGGATTGCCGGTGTGATGCAGGGCCTGATGTGGCGCGCCATCAATGCAGACGGTACGTTGACCTATACCTTTGTCGAGTCGGTCAAGGCCACCTATCCCTTCTATGCACTGCGCTTGCTGGGCGGCCTCCTGTACCTGTCGGGCATGGTCATCATGTTGTGGAACACCCTGAAAACCGCCACTGCCGGACGTGCTGTTGACGTCAAGGTACCCACCAGTTTGGCCTACGCCTGAGCGAATGCATTTGTGATTAGGAAAAACCATGGCTAACAACAACGAAAACTCTCCCTTCTCGCACGAAAAGATCGAGACCAACAACTTCCTGATGATTGTGCTGATTCTGCTGGTGCTGCTGGTTGGCGGCATGGTTGAAATTGTTCCTCTGTTCTTTCAGAAGTCCACCACCGAACCGATCAAAGGCATCCAGCCCTATACCGCCTTGCAACTGGCGGGGCGCGATGTGTACATCCGCGAGGGCTGTTACAACTGCCATTCGCAGATGATCCGTCCCTTCAGGTCCGAGACGCTGCGCTATGGCCACTATTCCGTGGCTGGCGAGTCTGTGTACGACCACCCCTTCCAATGGGGCAGCAAGCGCACCGGGCCCGATCTGGCACGGGTGGGCGGCAAGTACAGCGACGACTGGCATCGCACCCATCTGATCAGCCCGCGCGATCTGGTGCCCGAATCGAATATGCCAGCCTACCCCTGGCTGGAGAAGGCCCCGGTGGATGCAGCGAGTATGGCCAGCCGCATGAAGGCCCTGCGCATGGTGGGTGTTCCCTACACCGACGCGCAAATTGCCAGCGCGGCACAAGACGTCAATGGCAAAACCGAGTTGGAAGCCACCATCGCCTATCTGCAGGTGTTGGGCTTGGCCCTGAAATAACTACCAAGGATTGGACTATGGACTTAGACATCAACACCCTGCGGTCCGCGGCTACCGTGGCCAGCTTTGTGACTTTTATTGGCATCGTGTGGTGGGCCTGGTCCAAGCGCCGCGCCGAAGACTTTTCAGAAGCCGCCAAACTGCCGTTTGAGCAGGACTGAACCCAGCCTGAAGGATTAGAAAATGAGCGACTTTACAAGCGACTTCTGGTCGATTTATATAGCCGGGATCACTGTGGTGAGCATTCTGGCTTGCCTGCTGCTGCTGTGGTTCAGCGGCAAGGCCCGTGCCATGACTGCAGAAGACAATACGACCGGCCACGTGTGGGATGGCGACTTACGTGAAATGAACAACCCGCTACCTCGCTGGTGGGCCTGGTTGTTTGTTATCACCATTGTGTTTGCATTTGCCTACCTGGCCTTGTACCCCGGATTGGGTAGTTATGCGGGAAAACTGGGCTGGACGCAGGTCGGGGCGCTCAAAGCTGAGATCGCTGCGGGCGAGCGTGAAACTGCGCCGCTGTACGCAAGGTTCGCCGCGATGACACCAGAGGAAATCGCCCGGGACCCGCAGGCCCAAGGCATTGGTGAGCGCTTGTTCATGAACAACTGTTCGCAATGCCACGGCTCCGACGGGCGTGGTGCAAAAGGCATCCCCAATCTGGCCGACGGTGATTGGCTCTATGGCGGCACGCCTGACAAGATCAAAGAGACTATCACTTTGGGTCGCGCTGGCAACATGCCCCCCATGGGTGCAGCAGTCGGCAACGGCGAAGACGTTAAGAACCTGGCCAACTATGTGCTCGGCTTGTCCAAGTCACCAAACGACTCTGTGCGGGCGGCACTGGGCAAGGAAAAATTCATGGCGTGTGCGGCATGCCATGGCATGGATGGCAAGGGTAACCAGGCGCTGGGTGCCCCTAATTTGACAGACGATATCTGGCTGCACGGTTTTGGTGAAAACGCCATTGCAGCAGTGGTCAACAATGGCAAGGTCAACCAGATGCCGGCCCAAGTCGACCGCCTGAATGCCAGCCAGATTCAAGTATTGGCGTCTTATGTGTGGAGCCTGTCGAACAGCAGCGCCAAACCCAAGTAAACGCGCGGCAGAAAGACACTGGATTTGGAAGATACCGCCGCACCGCCCCGCAAGGTCATACCGATTGCGGTGTCAAAGGACAAGAGCCCTATAGCGCCACCGTCGGGTGCGGATGCGGAAATGGTGTCGCTGTACGAGGCGCACCATAAGATTTACCCGCGCAGCGTTTCCGGGGTTTTCACCAACTGGCGTTGGGGTATGGTCTTTTTGACCCAATTGGTGTTTTATGGTTTGCCGTGGCTGGAGTGGGGGCAGCGCCAGGCGGTGTTGTTTGACCTAGGCGCAAGGCGCTTTTACATCTTTGGTCTGGTGCTGTACCCGCAGGACTTCATTTACCTGACGGGTATTCTCGTCATCTCGGCGCTTTCGCTGTTTCTATTCACCGCGGTTGCGGGGCGTTTGTGGTGTGGTTATGCCTGCCCGCAAACGGTGTACACCGAAATCTTCTTGTGGCTGGAGAAGAAGACCGAGGGCGACCGTTCGGCACGTATGCGGCGTGATGGAGGCCCGTGGAATGCGGATCGGATCTTGCGCAAGTCGGCCAAGCACTTTCTGTGGCTGACGCTGGCAGGGTGGACCGGATTTACCTTTGTAGGTTATTTCACACCGATACACGAGCTGGCCACCGAGTTTGTGCAGTTACGCATGGGCTCATGGGAGGTGTTCTGGTCTGTTTTCTACGGCCTGGCAACATATGGCAACGCCGGCTTCATGCGCGAACAGGTGTGTATCCACATGTGCCCGTACGCGCGCTTCCAGAGCGCCATGTTCGACAAAGACACACTCATCGTCACCTACGACGAAGAGCGTGGCGAGCCGCGCGGTGCGCGCTCGCGCAAGGCGGACCTGCTGACGCTGGACCTGGGCGCTTGTGTGAACTGCAGCCTGTGTGTGCAGGTGTGCCCCACCGGCATTGATATCCGCGAAGGGCTGCAGTACGAATGCATAGGCTGCGGGGCCTGTGCCGATGTGTGTGACGGTGTGATGGGCAAGATGGGCTACGCACCCGGCTTGATCAAATACTCCACACAAAACGCGATCAGCCAGCACTGGACCAAGGGGCAAACCCTGCGCCATGTGTTGCGCCCGCGGGTACTTATCTACTCGGCCATTCTGGGCACGGTGGTGTTGGCCATGGTGGTCAGCCTGGCACTGCGCACCCCGTTTAAGGTGGATGTGGTGCGCGACCGTGGCATGCTGGCCCGCATGGTGGAGGCTGGTCGTATTGAAAATGTGTACCGACTGCAGATCATGAATGCCACCGAGGCAACACAAAACTTCAGTATTGGGGTTGAGGGCTTGCCAGGTCTGGTGGTGGTCTCTGATAAGGATGTCCGCATAGAGTCCACACAGGCCCGCTGGGTAGCGGTGCGCGTACAGGCGCCTCCGGATGCCGCAGGCCCGGGCTCGCATCCTATGCATTTTGTGATCACCGGCCACGCGTCAGTGGGGCGTGTGGTCGAGAAGTCCGTTTTTATTGTTCCCCGTTAGCGTTCACCCATACAGGAGGCTCTATGCAGCACACCAAGATGACACCCGCCGCCGAGTCGCGCCCCTGGTGGCGATATGGCCATGTCTGGCTGGTCATTGCGGGCCCAGCCGTGGTGGTTGTGGCCTCTTTTATTACTGCGTATCTTGCTGTCGTGGGTCAGGACCCCGTGGTCGACGAAGACTATTACCGCAAGGGTCTGGCAATCAACCAGACGCTGAGTGACAACCCGGCCAGCCTGGCGCCAGCCAAGGAAGCGCGAAACCACGCGGCCACCGGTGTGAAGCCACCCCAGTAAACCACCATGTTGCAGCAACGCATGATGTGGATTGTGTGGCCGGCCTTCCTGATGGCCGGCGTATTGGAGGTGCTGGTCTTTGCTATGGTTGACCCGCAGGACATCCAGTGGTTCGGTGCACCACTCGAGTGGTCACGCCAAGCCATTTATACCGCCGCCTTTTTTGTTTTTTGGGCCATCACATCGGTGTCGGGCAGCCTGACGACCCTGCTGGCCATGTCGCCATTTGAAGTGAACCGTTGCCCCCTGCCGGCGACCGATAGACCGGATGGCTGCCCTAAACAAGGCGGATGTTGAGTGGGCTCTTAGCAGCCCGCCTTGGCGCTGACGATGTTGCGCAGTGCGTCGCCGTTGAGGACGCGGATCTGGCGTTGCTTGACCTCGATGATGCCGTCATCGACAAACTTGGAGAAGGTGCGGCTGACCGTCTCCAGTTTCAGACCCATGTAACTGCCGATTTCTTCGCGTGTCATGCGCAGAACCAGCTCAGTCTGCGAGAAGCCCCGGGCATGCAGGCGCTGCATCAGGTTCAGCAGAAAGGCCGCCAGGCGTTCCTCGGCCCGCATACTGCCCAAGAGCAGCATGACGCCGTTTTCACGCACGATTTCGCGGCTCATGATTTTATGTACATGGTGCTGCAGGGCATTGACCTCGCGCGAGAGTTCTTCGATGCGGTCAAAGGGCATCACGCAGACCTCGGCATCCTCCAGCGCTACTGCGTTGCAGGTATGGATGTCATCAACGATTCCGTCCAGTCCAATCACTTCGCCCGCCATCTGGAAGCCAGTGACCTGGTCACGACCGTCTTCAGTGGTGATGCAGGTCTTGAAAAACCCGGTGCGGATGGCAAACAGACTGGTGAACTTTTCGCCATTGCGAAACAACATGTCACCGCGTTTGATCTTGCGTCTGCTCGACACCACCTCATCGATGCGGTCCAGTTCGGTGGGTGTCAGCCCTAAAGGCATGCACAGCTCACGCAGGTTGCAGTTGGAACAGGCTATCTTGATGGTTTTAACGGCAAGGCCTATTGGCTGGATCGTAGAAGTGGGTTGGTCGCGCATGTTGGGTCAAGGTAGCCGGTTGGGTCAGTTTACTCTGTGCGCTGTGCCACCTTAAACAACCCTTGATACACATCAAACTGCAGCCCGTGCATTTACCGCACAGTTCAGGGCATGTATTCAGGAGTTCACATGGCCTTTGTCGCTGAAACCGTATCAGACGCGCAGTTGAAACAATTTGACGTGCCTGGTCCTCGTTACACCTCTTTTCCCACCGCTGACCGCTTTGTGGAAGCTTTCACCGCCGACGATTACGCTCGGGCTCTGGATCAGCGGCGTGATGGCATTGCTGCAAGGCCATCGCCACTGTCGCTTTATGTGCATATACCGTTTTGTGAATCGTTGTGTTACTACTGCGCCTGCAACAAGATCATCACCAAACACCATGACCGGGCTGCCCCCTATTTGCACTACCTGAGCCGTGAGGTGGACCTGCACACCCAACGCCTGGGCGTAGGCCAGACCATCAGCCAGTTGCATCTGGGCGGCGGCAGCCCCACGTTTTTGACCGACGCCGAGCTGGGCGAATTGATGGCCATGCTGCGGCGCAACTTCACGCTGGCCCCGGGTGGCGAGTATTCCATCGAGGTAGATCCCCGCACCGTGGACGCAGCGCGGCTGGACACCCTGGCCGAATTGGGCTTCAACCGCCTGAGTTTTGGCGTGCAGGATTT
>JAYSZJ010000002.1:0-9863 GCA_043738115.1 Rhodoferax sp.
GGACCGCGAAACGGGGCCAATGTGCTCCCGATTTTGCGTAAATCCGCAGCCGTGGCCTTGTGCCCACGTATTGACACTACTTATTCACCGTAGCCTTAATCCAGCTTCAGGAAGTGCTGGCGGTAGTGTTCCAGTTCGTCAATCGACTCATGCACGTCGGCCAGTGCCGTGTGGCGTTGCTGCTTCTTAAACGAGGCATGCACCTCTGGCCGCCAGCGTTTGGACAGCTCCTTGAGCGTACTGACATCCAGGTTGCGGTAATGGAAGAAGGCCTCCAGCTTGGGCATGTACTTGACCAGAAAACGTCGATCTTGGCCGATGGAATTGCCACACATGGGTGACCCATTGGCGGGCACGTATTGCTTCAAGAAGGTAATCAGAGCGTCCTGCGCCTGCTCTTCGGTCACGGTGGATGCCTTGACCTTGTCGATCAGGCCACTTTTGCCGTGTGTGCCCTTGTTCCAGGCGTCCATCTTGTCGAGTTGGGCATAGCTCTGGTGGATCACAAATACCGGGCCTTCGGTACGGTTCTCCAGATTGGGGCCTGTCACGATGACGGCGATTTCTATGATGCGCTCGACCTCCGGGTCGAGACCCGTCATCTCGCAGTCGAGCCAGACCAGGTTTTTATCGGATTTGCTTAGAGGGCTTGTGGTGTTGGGTGCGTCCATGGGCCAATTGTCGCTGATGGCCTAAACTCAGAGACCATGAACGAACTCTTATCAGGCAACGCCGCATCCTTAACCACGACTGTCGCCTTCGCGCTGGCCCTGACCTCAAGCTTGGTGCTGAAATTCTGGCTGGCAAGCCGCCAGATCCGCCATGTGGCCCAGCACCGAAGTGCCGTGCCGGCCGCCTTCGCGGAGAAGATCACGCTGGTAGCCCACCAGAAAGCGGCTGACTACACCGTCACCAAGACCCGCTTCGGCCTGCTGGAACTGGCCTGGGGCGCTGCCATTGCCCTCGCCTGGACTTTGCTGGGTGGGTTATCCGCCTTGAACCAGTCGCTGGTCAGTCTGATGGGTCACGGCATGGCACAGCAAGTGACGCTGTTGGTGGTCTTCATGGCCATTGGCAGCGCGCTGGATTTGCCCTTCACGCTGTACCAGACCTTTGTGATTGAAGAACGTTTTGGCTTCAACAAGACCAGCCTCAAGTTGTGGCTGCAAGACTTCGCCAAATCGCTGCTGTTGTCTGCGCTGATCGGCCTGCCCTTCATCACGCTGGTGATCTGGATGATGGGTGCCACCGGCCCCTGGTGGTGGCTCTGGGTGTGGGGCGTGTGGATGGGTTTCAACCTGCTGGCCCTGCTGATTTACCCGACCTGGATTGCGCCGCTGTTCAACAAATTCCAGCCGCTGGAAGACCCACAGGTCAAGGAGCGTGTATCCCAACTGATGGCGCGCTGCGGCTTTACGTCCAAAGGCTTTTTCGTGATGGACGGCAGCAAACGCAGTGCCCATGCCAATGCCTATTTCACTGGTTTTGGTGCCTCTAAACGTGTGGTGTTTTACGACACGCTGCTGGCACAACTAAGCCCCCCCGAGGTGGACGCCGTGCTGGCCCATGAACTGGGGCACTTCAAACACAAACATGTGATCAAACGCATAATCTCCATGTTCGCGATCAGCCTGCTAGGCTTTTTTGCACTGGGCTGGCTCAGCCAGCAACTGTGGTTTTACACCGGACTGGGCGTGCTGCCCAACCTGGGCGCACCTAACAACGCACTCGCGCTCTTGCTGTTCATGATGGTGCTGCCTTTGCTGGGCACCTTCATGGGTCCGCTGTTTGCGCAGCTGTCGCGCAAACACGAGTTCGAGGCCGACGCCTACGCCGTCACGCAAACAAGCGGCCCGGCGCTGGCGGGCGCCCTGCTCAAGCTGTTTGAAGACAATGCATCCACACTGACACCCGACCCGGTCTACGTGCAGTTCTACTACTCCCACCCACCGGCCACCGAGCGCCTGGGGCGTATTCTGGGTACGGCGCACTGAGCGCCAGCAAACATGGCAACACCCTCCCCTTTGGAAACCGGCCTCGTCATTGCGGGCCACGGCCGCCACGTGTGGGTGGAAACACCCGACGGGCGGCGCCTGATCTGTCACCCGCGCGGCAAAAAAAGCCAGACCGTGGTCGGCGACCGCGTGTTGTGGCAGGCCAGCGAGGACGAGGGCACGATAGAAAAGGTGGAGCCGCGGCGCAACCTGTTTTACCGCCAGGACGAGATCCGCACCAAGATGTTTGCGGCCAATCTGGACCAAGTGCTGATACTGATCGCCGCCGAACCCGAGTTTTCCGAGAGCCAGCTGTCCCGCGCCCTGATTGCGGCCGAGGCCGAACACATACGCCCGATCATCGCTTTGAACAAGAGTGACCTGGCCGAGTCCTTTGGCCGTGCCTGGGCCCGCATGGGTGTGTACCGCGACATGGGTTACACCGTGATGCCCATGGCGCTCAAACCAGCGGGTGACGCCGATCCGCAAACCGAGCACAAGCTGGGCGAGGTGTTGGCCAACCAGACGACCCTGGTCCTAGGGCCATCGGGTTCCGGCAAAAGCACGCTGATCAACCGCCTGATCCCCCAGGCCCACGTGTTGACCAACGCCATCTCAACCGCGCTGAATTCGGGCAAACACACGACCACCAGCACCACGCTGTACTGGGTGGATGCCGCCCGGACCACGGCGGTCATCGACTCGCCCGGTTTCCAGGAATTTGGTCTGAACCACATCGAACCCATGCACCTGGCCAGCCTGATGCCCGACATCAAAGTCCACGCTCAAGACTGTAAGTTTTACAACTGTAGCCATTTGCACGAGCCGGGATGCGGCGTGATCACCGCCCTGCAGAAGGCGTCTGATGGCTATTTACCCCCTGGGCCCCGTGAAATAAGCACTAGTCGCTATAAAATATATAGCAATCTGTTTGCCGAACTGTCCGAGAAGCGCTACTAAGCACTCCTTGTCCGACCGCTGCTAACCGAGTAATCTGGCCAACGACAGTAGCGCCAGAAACACCATCCACATCACGACGGTGCGCCATACCAGGCCGACTACGGCACGCAGGTGCACAGGCTGCGGTGTAGCGCCTGTGCCGGGGCTCTCCGCGTCTCCCAGTTTGACATTGACGGCCCCCGCCGTTGCCGCAAGTATTACGCCGTTGTTGTCGCCGGGGAACTGCGCCTCGCGCTGGCGCCAGCTGTCCACCGCTTCTTCAAAGCTGCCGACAAAAGCAAAACCCAGGGCCGTGATGCGGGCCGGCACCCAATCCATTACGTACCAGGCCTGGCTGGCGCTGGTCTTCAACGCATCACTCAGCGGTGCGCTGGAGGGACGCAAAGGCCGGTTTGTGTAACGCGCCACATATTCTGCGATGCGGTACAACACAGCGCCCGCGGGGCCTAGGCCCAAGGCCGCCAACAGAGAATACCAGGCGAAGACGCCAAACACATGGCGGTGCGCGTTCAGTACCGAATGCTCGACGACATGGCGGACGATCTGGCTGCGCGGCAGGGCACCCACATCCATGCGCATCCACTGCGCCAACTCCTTGCGCGCCACGTCTTCGTCGCCGGCCAAAAGTGCATCACGTATCGCGGTGAAGTGGTAGCTGAATTGGCGAAAGCCCAGTGTGGAATACAGCATGCCGATGCTCCACACGGCCGCTACGATCCATCCCACGTACCAGACCAAGAGCCAGTGCACCGCGAACACCAAAGCAGCTGGCACCACCACTGCAATCCACCAAGCCAGCCAGGCATGGTGGGTCTTGCCGGTATCCAGATTGCGGATCACCCAACGCGTCCAATTGCGCACGCCCAAGTGAATTGGATTGCCCTGCTTCAGCGGTCGCGCCTGCTCCAGCAGCAACGCAAATAGTATGGAGAGAAAACTCATGGGGCAATCATAGCGATCCCAACACCGCAGAGTCAGCTGGGGACAGAGCTACGCCTCGCTACGGTCTGTCCCACAAGTTCTTAGCCTAGCAAAAAGCGGTAGAAGTTGCGCAACATGCCCGCCGTAGCCCCCCAGATAAACCGCTCCGCAGTGGCGTCGGTATAAGGTATAGACAGCCATTCGCGTTGCGCACCCGCCCATTCCACTGCGTGTCGGCGGTGGTTGGCGGGGTCCATCAAAAATTGCAGAGGGACCTCAAACACATCGGCCACTTCGTGCGGATTGGCTGTTACAGAATGGGCCGCATCCACTAGTGCCACGACCGGAGTCACAAGGAAGGCGCTGCCGGTGGTGTAGATGGGCAGTGTGCCCAACACCTGCACAAAGCGGCGCTCCAGGCCTATTTCTTCCTCGGCTTCGCGCAATGCGGTGTCGATGGCATCGGTATCCTCAGGATCGGCCTTGCCACCTGGAAAGGCCACCTGGCCGGAGTGGCTGGACAAGTGCTTGGTGCGCTCGGTCAGCAGCACGGTGAGGCCCCCGCCGCGCACCACCAGCGGCACCAACACCGACGCATGAACCGCCGGACGTTGCGAAAAGCGCGGCTCGGCCAATAGCTCGGGCGTCCAGACATGAGAGCTGGAGAAACGCCGTACCAGACCCTCCACTTGCAAGGCTTGGACCGGCACTTTAGGCAGATGGGCATCCACGCCAACCACCGGCACCAGGCGTGGGTCAAAATTTAGCGGAGGCAGCGGAGGATTTGGCACGGTCATAAAAAAACCGCCACAAGCTCGCGCCGGGCGGTTTTGTAGAAGACAAAGGGCTTGTTGTATTAAACAGCCGCTGTCTTCTTGGCTGGCAGCTTTTCCTTGATACGTGCCGACTTGCCGCTGCGGTCACGCAGGTAGTACAGCTTGGCACGGCGCACGTCACCGCGGCGCTTGACTTCGATGCCGGCGATCAGCGGGCTGTAAGTTTGAAACGTACGCTCAACGCCTTCACCGCTGGAGATCTTGCGAACGATGAAGCCGCTGTTCAGGCCGCGATTGCGCTTGGCAATCACAACACCTTCGTAGGCCTGCACACGCTTGCGGCTACCTTCAACCACGTTCACGCTGACAACAACGGTGTCGCCAGGCGCGAATTCGGGGATGGTCTTGCCGAGACGAGCAATTTCTTCTTGCTCAAGAATTTGGATCAGGTTCATGATTTTCTTTCGTGATCTTGCATGCGCCAGCACCGAATGGTGCGAAGCCAGGGTATTGAAAATACGCTGCTTTGGCCGTACAGAGGATCTGGTTAGCCTCGCATTATAGCAAGTTCAGCTCTCGTCCCGCAATACAGCCTCATCCTTGGGCGTGAATAGCCCGGCCGCGCGCGCAACCTCCAGCAAGTCGGGGCGGTACTGGGCGGTCAGTTTCAGCCGTTGATCTCGCCGCCAGCGCTCGATCTGCCCGTGGTGGCCGGACATCAGGATATCGGGTACGCCAACACCCGCCCACTCTTCGGGCCGCGTGTAGTGCGGGCAGTCCAGCAGGCCATCCAATGAAGGGTTGAAACTGTCCATGTGGTGGCTGTCGGAGTCAGACAACACACCAGGCTGCAACCGAGCCACGGCGTCCAGCAGCGCAATGGCAGGCACTTCACCGCCCGACAACACAAAGTCGCCCAGACTGATTTGCTCGTCCACCTCGGTGTCAATGAAGCGCTGGTCTATACCCTCGTACCGACCGCACACCAAGATAGCGCCACTGCTGGTCGACCAGCGCTGCACGGCGGCGTGGTCCAGCCGTTTGCCTATGGGAGAGAACAGCACCACTGGTGCGCTATCGGTGCGCTGGGAGCGGATGTGGGCCAAGGCCAGCTCCAGCGGCTGTGCCATCATGACCATGCCGGGGCCGCCGCCGAAGGGGCGGTCGTCAACACGGCGGTAGTTGCCAGTGGCGAAGTCACGCGGGTTGGTGCATTGCACATCCACCTGGCCAGACTCAAAAGCCCGACGGGTGATGCCTACCGATAGAAACGGGGCGAAAAGCTCCGGGAATAGCGTGATGACGTCGAAGCGCATACACACGGACTCTTAGTAGTCGGCTTGCCAATCCACACGGATGCGGCGTGCTTTCAAGTCCACATCGTCCACGTAGGCGGCCACGAAGGGGACCATGCGTTCACAGGTCTTGCCGTCTTCCTGGTATTCCATCACCAGCACGGTTTGTGCACCGGTCGACAACAACTCTTTGACAACACCAAGGGCTACGTCTTCGCGGTTGATGACGTCCAAGCCGATCAGATCGACCCAATAGTATTCGTCCTTGGCGGCCGTCGGAAAACTGGAGCGCGAGACAAAAATGCGTGACCCGCGCAGGGCCTCGGCAGCCGTGCGGTCATCCACGCCATGGGCGGTGGCCACGACAGTATCGGAGTGTTCCTTGGCTTCCTTGACGGACAGGCTGGCGACGCCAGTGAACGTTTGCGCACCACGCTCGGTGGGCAACAGGAACCAGCGTTTGGAAGAAAAAAGCGCTTCGGGATCGGCGCTGTAGGGCAGGACTTTGAACCAACCCTTGATGCCCCACGCGTCCGCAATCCGTCCGACTTCAATGGCATCCGCTGGTAATTCAGCAGCTTCGAGTCCGGTGAGCATACGCGTAAGGTGCCGGTCGGAGGGCGCTAGCCCCTCGTCACGGCACAGTGGCTTATTAAGCTGCCTTCTTGGCGGCTTGGTTGATAAGGCGTTCCACGGTAGGGGAAGCCTGGGCGCCAACGCCTTTCCAGTAAGTCAAGCGATCCTGCGCAATGCGGATGCTTTCTTCGCTGGCAGTCGCGATGGGGTTGTAAAAACCGATGCGCTCGATGAAGCGACCATCACGGCGTGTGCGCTTGTCAGCCACAACGATATTGAAAAACGGGCGTGCTTTTGCACCGCCACGGGCGAGTCGAATGACGACCATGATTTATCCTTTGGGTGGCAGAAAATAATTTCGACCATTAAATTCAAAGTTGAGACACGCAACTGGCCACCCGGCCAGTGACACTCTGAATAGCTCTCCATTATAACCTGATACCACTCCATGACAATGATTCGTCCCAGCCGGGATTCCGACATAGCCGCCATCACAGCCATCTACAGCCACCACGTGCTGCAGGGCACCGGCACTTTTGAGACCACCCCGCCCACTGAGCAGGACATGGCAGCACGGCGTGCGGATGTGTTATCCAAAGGTCTACCCTACCTGGTGATAGAGACGTCCGATGGGGTGTTGGGTTTTGCCTACTGCAACTGGTTCAAACCCCGCCCGGCTTACCAATTTTCCGCTGAAGACTCCATCTATTTGGCCCCGGCGGCGGCTGGCAAGGGAATGGGCCGCTTGCTGCTGGAGGAGCTGATGGCGCAGGCTGAGCGGGCCGGTGTCCGCAAGTTGATCGCCGTGATCGGGGATTCTGCGAATCTGGGCTCCGTCGGTGTGCACAAGGCCTGTGGTTTCCAGCCTGTTGGTGTGCTGGCCAATTGCGGTTGGAAGTTCGAGCGGTGGCTGGACGTGGTGCTGATGGACCGCATCATTGGCCTGGGAAGCACAAAGCCTCCGGCACAATCGCAGGCATGAAAAACAAAACCCTGGCCGCCTGGTTGACCTTTGTCGGAGGACCATTCGGGCTGCACCGCTTCTATCTTTTTGGGTTGGCCAATCGCCTGGCTTGGCTCCTGCCTATTCCTACCCTTCTCGGGATTTACGGCGTGCACCGCGCCCGCACCATCGGCCTAGAAGACCCATTAAGCTGGGTGCTGATTCCAATGCTGGGCTTCACCATTGCGGGCTGCGCGATCAACGCCCTGGTGTATGGACTCATGAGCACAGAGCAATGGAATGGCCGCTTCAACCCCGGGTCCGCGTCCGATATACCCGCTGGTCAGACCAATTGGCTGACCATAGGCGCGCTGGTGGTGTCGCTACTATTGGGCACCACGGTGCTAATGGCCAGTCTGGCCTATAGCTTCCAACACTTTTTCGAATACCAGATCGAAGAGGCCAAAATGATCTCTCAACCGGGTCTGCTTAAAAAATCTGCAGACTGATCCAATACGCTACTGCGGCTACAAAAGCGCTGGCCGGTATGGTGAAAACCCAGGCCCACACAATATTGCCGGCCACCCCCCAGCGCACAGCACTGGCACGTTGGGTGGAACCCACACCGACAATAGCCCCGGTGATGGTGTGCGTGGTGGACACTGGGATGCCCAAGCCGGTTGCCAGGAACAAGGTGATAGCGCCTCCGGTTTCCGCACAAAACCCACCAACCGGTTTGAGTTTGGTAATGCGTTGGCCCATGGTCTTGACGATGCGCCAGCCACCAAACATGGTGCCTGCGCCTATCGCCGCATAACAGCACAAAACCACCCAGTTTGGCGGAGCCGCATCTCCCGCAGCGGTGTAACCGGTCGCAATCAACAGCATCCAGATAATGCCAATGGTCTTTTGGGCATCGTTGCCGCCATGACCCAGACTATACGCACCAGCAGACACCAGCTGCAAACGCCTGAACCATTTATCCACCTTGGACGGCCGTGTTCTGCGAAATATCCAAGCAACTGCAACCATCATCAGCGAGCCCAGAACAAAGCCCAGCAACGGCGATACGAAGATGAAGGCGACCGTCTTGAGAATACCGGTAGAGACCAACGCACCGGCGCCAGCCTTGGCGATAACCGCCCCCACGATGCCCCCGATAAGGGCATGCGAAGAGCTACTGGGAATGCCGTAGTACCAGGTGATGACGTTCCAGGTAATAGCACCCACCAGTGCACCGAATACCACATGGGTGTCCACGACGCCAGGCTGCACGATGCCTTTGCCAACCGTGGCGGCCACACTGAGCTGAAAAACCAGTATCGCCACGACATTGAAAAAAGCGGCAAACAGCACGGCCTGTCCCGGCTTCAACACACCGGTGGATACAACGGTTGCAATCGAATTGGCCGCATCATGAAAGCCATTCATGAAGTCAAACAGCAATGCCAGCACCACCAGCATCACGACTACCCACAGGGTCGTTGGTACGATTTCCATAACGGTATTGGCTACGCGATCAGGAGTTTTCGAGGATGATGCCCTCGATCACATTGGCCACGTCTTCACACTTGTCGGTGATGGTTTCCAGCAACTCATAAATGGCCTTGAGCTTGATCAGCTCGCGCACATCGGGCTCCTCGCGGAACAGCTTGCTCATCGCAGTGCGCATCACGCGGTCAGCATCGGACTCCAAGCGGTCAATTTCTTCGCAGGTCTTCAGCGCCGCCTCGGCTGTACTGGGATCGGCAATATGGTCCAACAGTTTGACTGCATCGCGCAGACGTTCGCAACATTTCACACTCAGGTCGGTCAGGCGCACGATCTCTTCGGTCATGTGCCGCACGTCGTACAGGGCCATGGTCTCGGCCGAATCCTGGATCAGGTCCGCCACGTCGTCCATGGTGTTGATCAACGAGTGGATTTGTTCACGGTCGATCGGCGTAATAAAAGTAACGTGAATGGCCTTGTTGCACTCATGCGTGACACGGTCGGCCGCGCGCTCGGCGTCATCCACTTCCTGGTTGTATTTGGCGCGTAAATCCAGGTCGTTGTAATTGGCCACCAGACGCGAGAAGGCCTGCGCCGCCTCTACGATGCGGTCGGCGTGCTGGTTGAACATCTCAAAAAAATTGCCTTCACGGGGCAGGAGTTTTCCAAACAGCATCGCGATTCCTTCAACCTAACAACAGTTTTGTGACACTTTCAAGACGGCGAAGTTTAACCGGACCCGGGGTTGGGTCGCGCTCCGGATCAGCCGGGCCACGCGTTTTGCTCCGTGCCCCCCCCCGGGCTTCGGCCTCCTCCTGATATTGTTCACCCGTTCCCGTTGCGCTAAAGGGAGCCCGAGCAGACGACCCCGTACTCCTCCTTGGGACACCAAGCCCGTGGTAAAGAC
>JAYSZJ010000003.1:0-36346 GCA_043738115.1 Rhodoferax sp.
GATTTGGCCGCTGGGTGATTTCCAAATACCAAGCGGGCTGCATATTGAGGTGGCTCAGGTCCGTGGTCATCTGCTGATTGACTCCCACCCATGGCGCAATGTCGATGACATATGAATACGAAGCAACGTCTGGCTGGGCTCTTACGTGATGCCATACAAGATGACGGCACGTTTCGTTCACAGCCTCGTAGTCAACGCAAAGAACGGCGACATCCGGCATAGCAGCAACGGACTTGAAATCCTTGTAGTCACTGACGGCAAGATTCGAGAGGTTGTGCAGTATTTGGCGAAAAAGTGCGACGTCCATGAAGAACGGGCCGTTGGCTCGCATGCCGAGTGTGACGGCAGTTTTCTTGACCTCTTCCATCGTCTTGCCACACAGTACCGCTGCGCATGCCAGCAGGTCGTCGTGAGTACCTTGCATTGCTACGCGCTTGAAAGGGCTGGCAGCCGGTAGGGCTCCGTTGGAGGTCTTGGTAGGTGCTGATGCCATTTGGGTTTTTCCTGTTACGGTTGGTTTTTGAAACGCCATGCAGCGGCCCAACCTGGGTTGGTTGCCCCGGTTAGTAGATCGAATAGAGGGAGTCGGTCTGCGAGATTCGAGCGTGAGTGCTCGGTTCGCTGTCAGGCTGGCGCTGCACTGCGCCGGAGAGTCAAATCTGATATTCGTCTGACGAAAGCACGATTTGACATTTAAATCATACGTTGGACCGATTCATTAGAGCAACAACTAAATAACTTTGCCGTATGGCGAGATTGAGAAACTGCCTCTGGAATTGCGCCCCATGGTCAAACGCATATATGCCTCCAGACGAGGAGTACTAATGGACATGTGTTTTGCACGCTTTGTGCAAAGAGTAAGAGGCGAGTCGTTGATACGTTCTGACTTAGCGTGTCAGATTCAAGCGGACAAAAAAAAGCCGCAACGGTTTGGTTACGGCTTTTTGATAGTAGCTTTGATAGTTGCTTAAATTTCGAGAACTGATAAAATCATCAAATTCCCTTAACAATCAACAATTTACAAAGAAATACTTGGAGGAAGAGGAGGGATTCGAACCCTCGGTACCTTGCGGTACGCCTGATTTCGAGTCAGGTACATTCGACCACTCTGCCACTCTTCCTAGTTAGTGCTTCGTTTGGACGAAGCCGAGATTCTATCAGGGTCTGAGGGTCACCATGCCGCCCAGGTAGGGACGCAGGGCTTCGGGCACCGTGACCGAGCCGTCGGCGTTCTGGTAGTTCTCCAAAACGGCCACCAGCGTGCGGCCCACGGCCAAGCCGGAGCCGTTCAGCGTGTGCAGCAGTTCGTTCTTGCCCTGGGCGTTCTTGTAACGGGCCTGCAGGCGGCGTGACTGGAACGCCTCGCAGTTGGACACCGAGCTGATTTCGCGGAAAGTGTTCTGCGCGGGCAGCCACACCTCCAGGTCAAACGTCTTGGTCGCGCCAAAACCCATGTCGCCGGTGCACAGGCTCATGACGCGGTAGGGCAAGCCCAGCTTCTGCAGCACGGCTTCGGCGTGGCCCACCATGGCGTCCAGCGCGGCATAGCTGTGGTCAGGGTGCACGATTTGCACCATCTCCACCTTGTCAAACTGGTGCTGACGGATCAGGCCGCGGGTGTCGCGCCCTGCGCTGCCGGCCTCGGAGCGGAAGCATGGCGTGTGGGCGGTCAGCTTGATCGGCAGATCGGCCTCTGCTACCACCGTGTCGCGCACAAAGTTGGTCAGTGGCACTTCGCTGGTGGGGATCAGGTACAGCGCGGTATGGTCGGGCTGGGCCTCGCCCTCCTGGCCGCCCTTCTTCGCGGCAAACAGATCACCTTCAAACTTGGGCAGCTGACCCGTGCCTTTGAGCGATTCGCCATTGACGGCGTAGGGCACATAACACTCGGTGTAGCCATGCTCTTGCGTCTGCAGGTCCAGCATGAACTGGCTCAAGGCGCGGTGCATACGGGCCACAGGCCCCTTCATGACCGTGAAGCGTGAACCCGACAGTTTGACGCCCATTTCAAAGTCCAGGCCCAGCGGCGTGCCGATGTCCACGTGGTCCTTGATCTCGAAGGCCATGGCCGCGGGTGTACCCCAGCGGCGCACTTCCACGTTGCCGTGTTCGTCCTCACCCACGGGCACGGATTCGTGCGGCAGGTTGGGCACCGCCAGCAGCAGGGTCTGCATCTCGGCCTGGATCACGTCCAGCCGTGTGGCGGATGTCTCCAGTTCAGTCTTCAGGCCGGCCACCTCGGCCATCACGGTATCGACCTCGGCCGGTGTGCCCTTGGCCTTCAACATGCCGATTTGTTTGGAGAGTGTGTTGCGTTTGCTTTGCAGCTCCTCGGTGCGAATCTGTATGGTCTTGCGCTCGGCTTCCAGCGCCTTGAAAGCGTCCACGTCCAAAAAGGCTTGTGGGTTCTTGCGCGTTTGCAGACGGGCAACAACCGAGTCCAGGTCTTTGCGCAGCAGGTTAATGTCTAACATGGTTTTACCAATTCTCTTTTAGTCAAATGGGGCTATAGCCCCCGAATACATTGCGTTATGCGCTATACAAAATATAGCACATCAACAGAACATCAAGCCTCTATTCTGAGCCCCTTGGGCAGCGGGAACTTGGTGGTTTCTTCAATACCGTCCATCTTGCGCACCGACACGGCACCCAGGGCGCGGATGCGGTCAATCACCTCACGCACCAGAATCTCGGGGGCCGAGGCACCGGCGGTCAGGCCTACGCGGCTCTTGCCTTCAAACCAGTCGGTCTGCAGTTCAGCAGCGCTATCCACCATATAACTCTCCACACCCAGCTTGCGCGCCAGCTCGGCCAGGCGGTTGCTGTTGGACGATGTGGGGCTGCCCACCACAATCATGATGTCCACCTGGGGCGACATGATCTTGATCGCGTCCTGGCGGTTTTGGGTGGCGTAACAGATGTCCTGCTGCTTGGGTGCGCGCACATGGGGAAAACGCGCTTTGACCGCGGCTGCGATCTCGGCGGCATCGTCCACGCTGAGTGTGGTCTGGGTCACCACGGCCAGTTTGCTGGTTTGCGAGGGGCTGATGCGCGCCACGTCGGCCACGTCTTCCACCAGGTGGATGCCGCTGTCGAGCTGACCCATGGTGCCTTCCACCTCGGGGTGGCCCTTGTGGCCGATCATGATGAATTCGTAACCCTCTTTGTGCAGCTTGGCCACTTCTACGTGGACCTTGCTGACCAGTGGGCAGGTGGCGTCAAAGATTTGGAAACCGCGGGCCTCGGCCTCCAGCTGGATGGCCCGGGACACACCGTGTGCGGAAAAAACGAGCGTAGCCCCCGGCGGTACGTCATCCAGTGCTTCAATAAAGATAGCACCCTTTTCCTTGAGGTCGTTGACCACATAGGTGTTGTGCACGATCTCATGGCGCACGTAGATCGGGCGGCCAAACTTCGTAAGGGCGCGCTCCACGATCTCAATGGCCCGGTCTACACCGGCGCAAAAGCCGCGGGGTTCTGCCAGCAAAATTTCCTGGGGAATGCTGGCGGGTTGCGCCGACAGGCCGCCCTCAGGCGCAACAGCCCCCTCGGGGGGCAGCGCAGTACGCGCAGCGACAAGCGTGGGGGCTTTATTGCTCATAGGATTCCAATCAACTGCACTTCAAACGCCACCGGCTGACCCGCCAGCGGGTGGTTGAAGTCGAACTGCACACCCTTGCCTTCTGCCACCTGCAGCACCACGCCTGCAAACTGGCCCTGGCCGTCAGGCGTGGGGAACTGCACCACATCACCCGCAGCGTATTGCTCGTTAGGGTCGCCCAGGGATTTGAGCTCCTTGCTGGACAGCCACTGCTGCATCTCGGGGTTGCGCTCGCCAAACGCGGCCCCGGCGGGCAGGTCGAACGTGCGGCGTGTGCCCTCCTCCATGCCCATCAGGCAGGCCTCAACGGACGGGGACAGCTCGCCGGTGCCCAGCGTCAGCGTGGCGGGTGATCCGCCAAAGGTGTTGATCACATCCCCCGCCGGGCCGCTGAGGCGGTAATGCAGCGTGAGGAAGGAGTCGGGCTGTACACAGCTTGTCGTCGTGGTTGCGGTCATAAATATCTCGGTAAGCGCTGCCGGGCTGCCCGTAGGGGCGGACACCCTTTTTGGCAGTGACCCGCAGAGCCGCGGGGCCTGGGGGCAAGCATTAAACTGGCCTCTATTGTAGAAACCCGGCCGAAGCCCCTGGCCGAACCCTCCCCACCATGCCCCTGAAAGACCTGCCCCCCGACGCCCGACCGCGTGAAAAGCTGCTGGCGCGCGGCCCCGGCGCGCTCAGCGATGCGGAATTGTTGGCACTGCTGCTGCGCACCGGTATCAAAGGCAAGGGTGTACTGCAGATGGCGGATGAGTTACTGAACCTCAAAAAAGACAGCACTCCAGGCAATATCGACGGGGGCTTTGACGGAATTTCAGGATTACTGCACGCCACGGCAGACGATTTGAAACGGGTCAAGGGCCTGGGCCCGGCCAAACGGGCCGAACTGGTGGCCGTGCTGGAGTTGGCCCGACGGGCGATGGCCCAGCAGTTGAAGGAACGCACGGTGTTTGCCGACCCCGACACCATCAAGCACTACCTCAAACTGCATTTGGCGGCTAAAGGCCACGAGGTTTTTGCCGTATTGTTTCTGGATGCGCAGAACCGCCTGTTGGCCATGGAAGAGCTGTTTCGCGGCACCCTGACCCAGACCAGCGTATACCCCCGGGAGGTGGCCGTGCGCGCCCTGCACTACCAGGCCAGCGCCGTGGTGCTGGCCCACAACCATCCCAGCGGCACCGTGCAACCCTCCCGCGCCGACGAGGCGCTGACGCAAACCCTCAAATCCGCGCTGGCGCTGCTGGACATACGCGTGCTGGACCACATCATCGTGGGGCCCGGCCAGGCCTTGTCCATGGCCGAAAAAGGCCTGTTGTGACGGCTGCCAAGCCACCTGCGGTGTCGGCCAAGGCCACCAAGCCCTTCAAGGTTGGTTCTCTGGCGGACCTAAAGCAGGTCAAGAAAGAAATCGCCGCCCAGGCGGAGCGCGCAGCACAACTGGCTGCGCAAAAAGCGCTGGAGGCCAAACGCGCCCGCGAACACCACAGCCTGTTCCAGGCGGCCGTGGGCAAGGTGCAGCGTCTGCCCGAGCCCAAAACCGTCAGCCTCAAACCCGCACCGCCAGCACCCCTGCCTGTGCAGCATCTGCTGGACGAGGCGGCCGCCTATACCGAATCCATCAGCGACGAGGTGGACATCACCACGCTGCTGGAGACCGATGAACGACTGAGCTTCAGACGCCCCGGCGTGGGACCGGATGTGACCTACAAGCTGCGGCGCGGCAAATGGAGCATCCAGCGCCAGATCGATTTGCACGGCCTGCGCACCGACGACGCGCGCGAGGCGCTGGGCGCCTTCATCCGCGACGCACACAAGCAGGGCATACGCTGCGTGCGGGTGGTCACCGGCAAGGGCTTGGGCTCACCGGGCAAGGCGCCCGTGCTTAAGGACAAGGTGCATCGCTGGCTGGTGCAACGGGCAGAAATTGTGGCCTTTGTGCAGGCGCCGCCGGCGCAAGGGGGTGCGGGAGCCCTCGTGGTGTTGTTGCAGCCTCAGCGTGCAACATAAGTCGTGCGCGCTACGTAGGGCATTGCAACACCCAGCCGCACGTCACTTCCTACGGTTGAATTTCCGTCCTAACGGATATAGTTTGGTGCAAAAATAAGCAAGGACGCCCTATGCAACGAGTACCTGACATTCTGGGCGACGGCTTCCTCCAACAGGAACTAGGGCCTTTCGAAATTGATACACAGACTTGCGTGGCCACGCTGGTATCCAAAGCGGGTCCCAGTGGCAGCCGCAAGGCGGTGCTGTATTTGCACGGTTACGTTGATTATTTCTTTCAGTCGCATCTGGCGAACCGGTTCATTGAGGCGGGCTACAACTTCTATGCACTCGACCTGCATCGCTGCGGACGGTCTTTGAGAGAAGGACAGCTCCCCCACTATTGCCGGGACGTTGCCGAATACGGAGCGGAAATCACGGCGGCTTTGAATGTGATTCGCCAAGCAGACGGCAATGAGGTGGTCATCGGCAACTTTCATTCGACCGGAGGCCCCATAGGGCTTTTGTACGCGCAAGATCACGAGGCCCAGCAGCCATTTGACGCTCTCATTCTGAATTCCCCGTTTCTCGATTTCAACGATTCATGGATCAATAAAACGGTGCTGATCAAGGCCGTCGCGACGCTGGGTTTGTTGTTTCCCGAGCAGGCGCTACCGGGCGGTTTGTCGGTCGTGTATGGTCAGTCAGTGCATAGGGCCTTTCATGGCGAATGGGATTTTGATCTGGCGTGGAAGCCTATTGAAGGATTTCCAGCCCGGGCGGGCTGGATCCGGGCCATTCACCAGGCGCACCGCCGGATTCAGGCGGGCTTGCGCTTGCGCTGTCCTATCTTGTGTCTTTTTTCTTCAGCCAGTTCCGGGGCCAAAGCCTTCGAAGAGATCGCCCACAGAACCGATACCGTGCTCAATGTCGACGACATTGACCGCTACAGCACCACTCTCGGCAGCCAAGTGACCAAGCGAGTAATTCAAAACGGCATGCACGACCTCGTTCTGTCTAGAGAGCCGGTCCGCTCAGAAGTATTCGACGCCATGTTTGCCTGGCTCGACGCCACCGCTATCGCCCCTCGCCCAACTGCCCCTAACGCCTCCTTTGCAGTGCGCAGCTAGTCCAGCAACGTTCAAAAAAAATAGCGCAGCAACACCTGCACCACCTGCTCCTGCTGCAAGGCACCAAATTCGGTAGCCGCCCCCCCCCGGGTTTGCTGCCATTGCAGCGACAGATCGGCCCGCCCCCAGTGGTAGCGGGCCTCCAGCCACGTGAGCTGGCTATGGTCGTCAAGGTTGTGGCGCAGCATGGCGTTGATATCCAACTGGCTGACGACGGCGTCTTGCCAACTGGCGTACACAAACACCGATTGTTGCGTCGGCAGATCCATCTGCTTTTGAACCCAATTGCGGTATTGGGCATAGGCCTGCGGTGCGTTTTTGCCCAACGCCGTCCAGGCGTCCGGCGTTAAAGCCGCCCCATTGAAATCGTACTCCGCTGTGACGGATATCTTGTTGTCCGTGGTGTAGGTCAAGCCCGTTGCCAGACGGGAGCGAAAAGCCGTGTCGTCGCCGGTTCGCAATGCCTGCGCCCGTTGCGAGGCACTGCGCCCGCCGGACCACTCGACATACGCGACGGTGGCCTGACCCAATACACCGGTCAGGTTGAAACCAAGCTGCGGCGACTGGCGGCCTTCCCCGTACAACAACCATTGCGGGTTGATGCCATCAGACAGCTGCTGACTCAGCACCACAAGCCAGCGGTCTTGGCCGTTGGTGGCCCCCAGATCAAGGTCGAATGCAGCATCAGTGGGCTGGTCGACCACGTGGGGCGAAGCCATGGCCGTCAGCGATCCACCATTCCACAACGTTTGCCCGCGCAGCATGACGCTGCCTTGGCGATTTTTCTTCAAGCTGCTGGGGTCGATGGCAGTGATGGATCGGTTGGCGCCTGCGCGAAAGTAGTCGGTCGGGTTGTAACCAGCGGCCACGCCATAACGGACATTGATGCGGCCCACGTCGAGCGCGCGCTCAGGGCTGGCCTGCCAGCTCAGATAGGCCTCCTTCAAGGTGTTGGTGGTGCGGACCTCCTCGAAATTGCGTTGCCAGCGCTGGTCCAGCTGGTCCGACAACACAACACGCCAGCCGTCCGCCAACTTGGTGTCTACCTGCACATCCAGGGACAGGCGCTGGGTTGACACATTGCCCAAGCCGTAACGCTGACGGGTCTCGCCCACCGCACCTTCAACGGACCAATGCCAGTCGCGAGCCTTGTGCTGAGCGGCGGGTGCCAGATCCGCCAGCAACAACGCTGAATCGTCCGCATCCGTTGCTGGCGGCGTCTGCGTCGCCGGAGGTGCGGGTTGCGCCAACGCCGCCCCTCCTGCCATCAGCAGCAAAGCCAACCTGGCGATCACTCCAGCCGCACTCATTCGGGTTTGAACCGTGGCAGGTAGTCCCGCTGCAACCAGGCTTCTGGCACATCGCGCCATACCCAGTCGGCGTAACGCATCACGGTGACCCAGTTGGGGTCCAGGCCGTCGATGATGACGGTCTCGGTAGGGCGGTCGGCGCCCAAATGTTTTTCCACCTTGCGGTAATAGGCAGTCTTCAACAGCCGGTCGCTCTCGGAGTAATACTTGCCCTTGACCGGCTGGTTGGTCGTGGTGTCTATCCACAACTCGATACGGTGGTAGGTCACATCCGGCGAACTGGCAGCCAGCGCCAGCTTGTAGCAGTGCCGCTGCTTGCGGTCACCGTCCTGGATGTCTTCTTCGGCCACCAGTTTGGCCTGGTAGTCCAGCGCCAAATTGACGGTCACCACATCGCCATTGGCGGCCTGACCCAGCAGGCGCTGCTGGGGCGACATACGGATGCTGGCCTTGCTGGAGGGGTCGTAAAACCACAGGTCATTGCCGCTCTTGAGCATCAGCTTGTTGGCGTCACGCACTGGGGCTACGAAGCGCACCAGGTTGCGGAACTGCCCACCACTGGCTTCGGCCTTGGCGTAGATGGCCAGACTCATATTGGCACTCTCCTTGCCGTTGCGGTACTCCACCAAATGGGTCGTCAAGCCAAAAGGTTTGGCGGGGTTGCGCACGGCGTCGCTGGCGGCCAGGATGTCTTGTGCGTTGGGTGCCGCAAGTGCGTGCGCCACGGCGCATAGCCCCGCGATCAACAAGACCGCACCCATACGTTTCAGGTTCTCTAAACTTTGCATATTCAAATCCTCAGACGTGCCGCAAGGCATCCACAATCGCCAATTTCGACGCGCGGTTCGCTGGCCACCAGGCCGACACAATGGCCACCGCTACCAGGCCGATGGCACTACCAACCATCAGTGGGACATTGCCCCAGACCCGCACCTTCAAGGGGTAGGCGTAAACATAACCGGGAGGCGTCCACGTAAAACCGCTGTGGTTGATCAGGCTGGCCAATACGAGGGCCACACCCAAGCCCAGCAAGGCACCCATGCTGCCCAACAGCATGCCCTCCACCATGAACAGGCGGCGAATGCCTCCCCGGCGCAGGCCTATGGCACGCAACGTGCCGATTTCTACGGTACGCTCCACCACGGCCATGCTCATGGTATTGCCCACGGTGAACAACACGATGACACCGATCAGCGTGGCAATGAAGCCAAACACCGAGTCAAAAAACTGGATGGTTTGCCCATAGATCGGTGCCAGGGTTTGAAAATCCTGTACCTCCAGTTGGGCGTCTTTCCATTGACCGGCCAGCAGCTTGTTGAGGCGGGCTTTGGCTTGCGCAATCTGGTCGGTGTGATGCAACTGCAACTGAATGGCCGTGACCTGTGGCGAGACGCCACCGAAGATCAGCTTCTGTGCCTGTGCCAGATGCATCTCCATAAACACATCGTCCATTTCCTTCAGGCCATAGTTCTCGGCTTTCACGACGGTCAGCCCGGCCACATTGGGCACGCCATGGTCATTGGCGGCCAGGATTTCAATCTGTGTGGCACTGGTGGCCGCAAGCGTCGGCGTCTCCAGGGCCGACAACGCGGCAATGTCATCCGGTGCATTCTTTGCCATCGCATTGCCATTGGTTTTGGCCGGTGGCGTGCGGCAATCGGACACCTTCAGTGGGCCACACAGTTGCAGCAGCCGCGCCACGCCGGTGCCGATCACCGCGGACTCGGGGGCAGTGCCGGTCAACGCCAAGGGGCGCGAGTAGCTCAAACTGCCATAGTCGTTCCACTCGCGCATGCGGTTTTGCTCGTCCACCACCACGCCCTGGGCCATCACCGTCTTGGATACCCCTGCCGCAAAGTTGCCCGCAATACCACCCAGGTTCAGTTTGGGGGTGACCACGGTCAGCATGGGCTGCAACACCGGATCGGCCCTGACCTGGTCGATGATGCGCTGGTAGTCGCTGATGCCATAGGCTGCGGGGTTGCCGCTGCCATACAAAAAGTAGTCTTGGCGCTGGATCTGCAAGTGGCCCACGACCTGCACATAGCCCGTCTGCATGGCCAGAATGGAGCTGCTGCTGTAGCCACCAAACAGCAGCGTGGCGGTCAGGCCTATGACCATGGCCAGCAAGGTGGTCAGCGAGCGGCGGCGGTTGCGCAACAAATTGCGTAGGGCGAGCAAAAAGGTCTTCATGCTGCCACCCCCGTGTGATCCGTGCTGCGCTCCACCGATGTGATGCGGCCATCGCGCAAGTACACGGTGTCGTCGGCCTCGGCCTGCACCATGGGGTCGTGTGACGAGAACACAAAGGCCACGTGCTGCTCGCGCTGCATCTTGCGCATCAGCTCGATGATGGCGGCGCCGGTGTGGCTGTCCAAGTTGGCAGTGGGTTCGTCGGCCAACACCAGCTTGGGTGCAGGGGCCAAAGCACGCGCAATGGCCACGCGCTGGCGCTGGCCGCCCGACAACTGACCGGGGCGGTTGCGCGCCTTGTCGGCCAGGCCAACCGCGTCCAGCAAAGCCAGCACCCTTTGGCGCCGCTGGGCATCAGGCATGCCCGTCAGTAGCAGCGGATATTCCACATTTTCATAGGCTGTCAGCACGGGCAGCAGGTTAAAGTTCTGGAAGATGAAACCGAGGTGGCGGGCGCGAAAGTCTGACAACGCGTCATCAGACATCTGCTGCGCGTGTTGGCCTGCCACAATAACCTCGCCCTGGTCGGGCCGGTCAATGCAGCCAATCAGGTTTAGCAAGGTGGTCTTGCCGCTGCCCGATGGGCCGGAGATCACGGTGAAGCAGTTGTCACGGATTTCGAGGTTGATGTCGCTGAGGGCGGGAACCCCGACCGAGTCGAGTTGGTAGATCTTATGGACGTTTTTGAGAATGACTGGATGCATAGTGGGTGCAGTGTCGCGGTTTCGCATAAATCGGTATTGAACGAATACGACATGTGAGCGTGTTGTACAAAGCCAGCATCCGCTCCACACTAAACTTCCACCATGTTTGACTCGCCCGTCGCGGCTCCACCGCAAGAATCCCCCCCGCCCGTCGCGCCGTCGTCTGGCCTGGCATCCGCCACCCATGCGGCGCTGCTGGCACCACGCCTGTCGCTGGCGTCCTGCACACGCGCCTACATGACGCGCAGCACGCTGGGCGCTGACTTGTCGCCCCGGCAGCGGCACAACCACTTTCCGGCATCGCCCTATTGCAGCATCATGTGGCTGCTGCACGGCGATTCCACGCGCATCCGCCTGGGCGACACACCGGTGCTCCAGTCCTTGACTGCACTGTCCTTCATAGGCTCGCATACTGAACCCTGTATCAGCGTCAACCAGGGGCCGGTACATGTCTTCATGGCGATCCTGCTGCCGCAGGCGGTGCAGGCGCTGACCGGGATAGACCTTGCGTCGCTGGTCAATCGCGTGGTGCCATTGGAAGACGTATTCGACGGCGAGTGGCTGGCCATGGCGCAAGCCGTGCAACAAGCAAGCGACGACCACACCCGCGTGCAACTGATCGAGTCCTTTCTGGAGCCGCGCTGGAGCGCGGTGCGTGCGCACGCCATGCCCCGCGCCGATCGCCAGCGCTATTGGGTGGAAGGCCTGGCGCTGCGGGCTGCCACATCGGGCATGGGCAAGAGCCTGCGGCAAATGGAGCGACGCATCAAGGATTGGGCCGGTTTGCCGCTACGGGATTTGCGGCGCCTCGCCCGCTCGGAAGAGTCCTTCATCGAAACCAGGGACACTTATCTTTCCGGCCCAACCACCCGCGCGCCGAATTGGGCGGACGTCGCGGCAGATGGTGGTTACTCCGACCAGTCCCACCTGTGCCGCGAAACACGCCGCGTCACGGGCCTGAGCCCCAACGAGTTGAAGCGGGCCGTCCTAGAGGAAGAAAGTTTTTGGACTTACCGGATTTGGGATTGAGCGCAGCGGTGGCCCGAGCATCGACAGGGCCAAAGATTGCCCCGTACACTGCACGCCCGTAGTCCTACAGGCAGATAACAGGTAGACGTATGAAGTTAAAAATGGCGAAAAACTCCCTCTTTGCGGTACTGCTGCGCTCGCCGTGGTGGTACAGCCTGCTGATCGTGGTGGGTTTTGCCTTTGCTGCGCGTGCGCTATTGCCCGAGCCCTATGTGGTGGTGGGCATGATGGGCGCCTTTCCCTTTGTGGTCATAGCATGCATGAGTGCATGGCGGCAGTGGCAACTGCCCGATCCGCAGAAGGTGTCCGACGCGCTGGCCCGTGCGGGCAACATGTCGGGGGCAGATTTCGCAAATACGCTGGAGAAGGCTTTTGCCGCACAGGGCTATGCCGTGACACGGCTCAACAACCCTGCGGCTGACTTGCAGTTGAGCAAGGACGGTGCGGTGACACTGGTGAGCTGCAAGCGCTTCAAGGCCGCCAACCATGGTGTGGACGCCCTGCGCGCACTCTCGCAGGCGCAACAGGCACAGGGCGCACATCACGCCCGCTACATCAGCCTGGTCAACGTGACCGACAACGCCCGCCGCTACGCGCAAGACAACGGCATTGTGCTGATGGCATCCAACGAGTTGGGCCCATTGATGGCGCAGGTGCTGTGATGGTGGAACACCCCATACGCGCGGAAACCATTCGCCTGGTCGTGCTGGGTCTGCTGGTCGTCGCGCTGGGCAGCGCGGTGGCCCTGGTGCTGGCGCCGTTTATGGTGTCCATGTTGTGGGCCGGCATTCTGGCGTTCTCGACCTGGCCACTGTATGCGCGGCTGCTCCAGTGGACGGGCGGGCGTGACTGGACCAGCGCCCTGTGCATGACTTTGCTGATGGCCGCCATTGTGGTGCTGCCCACGCTGTGGCTGCTGCACCTGCTGCGCGCCGATGTCACCGTGCTGGCAGACTACCTGGCCCAAGAGCTGCAGGCCGGTCGCCTGCATCCACCAGCACTGATAGCGTCGCTCCCCGTCGTAGGGCCCGAGTTAATGGCGTGGTTGGAGGCCGTGCTGGCCGAACCCCAGCGCTGGCAAACCGAACTCAAGGCCGTGCTGGGCAAGCTGGACAACGAACTCTGGACCCTGCTGGGCGGTGTGGGCAAAAACATCGTCAAGCTGGGGCTTTCACTGTTCACGCTGTTTTTTGTCTACCTGCATGGCCAGAGTTTGCTGGCGCAGGCACGTACCGTGCTCACGGGTTTGCTACGGGAGCGCACCGATGGCTACGTCCTTGCGGTGGGTAACACCACCCGCGCGGTGGTGTATGGCATTGTGCTGACTGCGGTGGTGCAAGCCCTGGTGGCCGGTTTGGGCTACTGGGTGGCTGGCCTGCCGGCACCCGCCACGCTGATGGCGGTGACGGCCCTGGTGGCTTTGATTCCCTTTGGCACGCCCTTTGTCTGGGGTACGGCCGCGCTGTGGTTGCTGTTCACCGGTCAGACCAATGCTGGCATAGGGCTGCTGCTGTGGGGCGTTTTGGTGGTGTCGTGGGTGGACAACATCGTGCGGCCCGTCATGCTGTCACGCGGCAGTGACATCCCCTTCATCCTGGCCCTATTTGGTGTGCTGGGCGGGCTGGCGGCGTTTGGGCTCGTGGGCCTGTTCCTGGGCCCTGTGATTCTGGCCGTAGCGCTGGCGGTTTGGCGCGAATGGCTGTGAACCTTCAATAGTCCTTTACCGCCTGCGTTTGGGCTTAGGGCACCAGCCGCACGGCCGCAATGGCCATCCAGCCAAACACAAAGTTGAGTATGACCAGGCGGTTGATTTGTGCAGCCGCTTTGGCGGCCATAGGCCCGTCACTGGCGGCCAGCGCCCGCTTGAACTGGCGAAACCCCGCAAAGTAGATGTGACCAAAAATCAGCACCATGGCCACACCCAGCGCGGCCATCAGGTGCCAGCCCAGTGGCAGGCTGCCTGCGCCTGCGGTCGTCTTTACAGTTCTGAATGCGCTGGTATACAGGTGGCCACCTGTCAGCAGCAAGACGGCAACCGCTCCCAACACCAGATTGAAGAACCGGCGCCACACCACCACCATCAGCCGCGCCCGCACTTGTGGCTCCAGCACCTCCAACGCCGCCGGCCGCAGGGCCACCAGCATGAAGGTCATACCCCCCATCCACACGATGGCAGCGACCAGATGGAGGAGTTTGATGGTGTCGTACATAAGATGATGGCGCTCTGCGCGGGCGATAGAAGGCGATAGAAGTAGGCGCGATTGTGGCAGTTGGGCACGAGGGGTGGACAATAGGCCCTAGTTCCAACATGAATACTGCCAACTGATATGTCCACGGTCCCCCGCCACAAACTGCCCTCACCGGCCAAGATCATCGTCCTGAACGGAACGTCGAGCTCCGGCAAAAGCTCGCTGGCGCGGGCCCTGCAGGCCCGCATGGACACGCCCATCCAGCACCTGCAACTGGATGCCTTTCGCCGCATGGAACCCAACGACTATTGGGACGCCCGGCACGATCAGGACCCCGCACAGGAAGCACTCAAGCATGCTGCCCTGTGCCGCGCCATGCACGCAGCCTTATCCGAATATGCACGCCACGGTGTGGACGTCATCTTTGACACCGTGTTGTGGCACCGCGAAGACTGGCGCTACTTGCTCGAAGACCTGGATGGGCTACCCGTCTACCTGGTGGGTGTCACTTGCGAGCTGGAAGAACTGGCCCGGCGGGAACATGCCCGTGGCGACCGCGAGGCTGGCCTGGCGGTCGGCCAGTTCAAGACCATCCACACCGGCAAGGTGTACGACTTCCAGGTCGACACCACAACGTCGAGCACTGAGCAGTGTGCTGGGGAAGTACTGGCCTGGTTGGGCGAGCGGCCACAGGTCAGGGCATTTAAGGCCATGCAGTCCAGCTTTGGGATCACCTTGACGCATGCAGGCAACCAATCGCTGCAAGAAGCGCGAGGGATGAACCCGATCCATGATCTCTGTTGACATCAGAGGGGTTCGCTTCCAGCTGCGCGCCGCAGCGGTGATCGTCCACGACCAGTCTGTACTGCTGCAAAGAATGGAAGGCGATACGGTTTGGGCGCTGCCTGGCGGTCGCGTCGAACCAGGTGAAGACGCGTGCGCAACCCTGGTCCGCGAAATGCAAGAAGAGCTGGACACGTCGGTCGAGGTGGATGAGCTTCTTTACGTTGTAGAGAATTTCTTCACCCACGCGGGCAAACCCCAGCACGAGCTTGGCATGTATTTCAAAACGCGCTTGCAGCCACAATCTCCGCTTCTCGAGAAGTCGTGCGCGCATTGGGGCATAGAAGGCAAGCGCAAGTTGCAATTTCAGTGGTTCATCTGCGACCAGTTGGATAGCGTCGAGCTGCATCCGTCCTTCCTGCGTGAAACATTGGCGAAGCCCGTGTTGCAGTTTGCGCACGTGGTACAGCGGGACACTGGGTCCGCAACATGAGGCTCAACAACGGTCCACTAGGGCAACCGCGACAATTCCCCTCGTCAGAGTTAGAGACGCCGTACGCCTACCGGCACTTAGACACCCAAGGATTCACCCCCATGAAAATTCGACGACTCACTCCCCTGCTGCTGCTCTTTTCCATGGCCTTTGCGTCTGCCGGAGAAAACGCACTGGCGCGCATTGAGCAGTCGTGCTCCAAGTACCCGACCCCCGAGTCGCGCGCTGAGTGCGAAAAGAAGAACAAAGAAGTGATGGCTGCCTTTGACAAAGAGAAGAAGGCACAAAAGAAGGCTGCAGAAATCGGTGGTCCTGAGAAAAAGAACGGGCTTTGCTTCACCCGCAAAGCAACTGGCGAGGTGGTGTGCCCCATCTGACTGCGGCTACAGACTGATCCAAGTTAGCAACACGCAGCTTACATGCGCCAGGTTGCAGTGATCGCGATGTTGCGTCTGAATACGCTGCGCGAAGCCGGAGCACCAAACTCGGCGTGCCCCCCGGCATCGAAAAGATTTTGGGCCGTCAGCGCAACATCCAGCTCCCGACTGAGGTGCCAGTTGAAACGGCCATCGACCGCGGTATAGGCGGGCACCACCGGTGAAGGCAAGGCACTGACATGGCGCACTGCCAGATCCAACTGGTGGCGGTTGGTGATACTCCACGATGAGCGTAGCTGCCACGTGTGTTCGGGGTCATTGCCCAAGGCTCTGGGGCCGGTGGGATCACGGCTACCGGGTTTGATGCGAAGGTTCTGGCGCAGTACGGTTGCCCCCATGCTCAGCCGCCAGTCGCGCGTCGGGTGGTAGTTGGCCCAGGTCTCTACGCCATGGGTCGATCCGTCCATCATGTTCTGCACCACGGCGGGGGGTGGCTGCCCGCTACGCAGCTTGTCGTAGACGCTGTAAAACCCAGTGATCGAGTACGAAAGATTGCTACTCGGTTGCGCACGGTAACCCAGCTCAGCCACGTTGGCCGTCTCGGACTGGAAGTCTGGACCGCCCTGAATGATAGGAATCAAAGGCCGTCCTGGGCGTGCCAGGTAGATGTAGTAGTCGCGATCCAGTCGGGCCGGCGCCCGCACAGCTCGCGAAAGGGCGCCCCACAGCAACTGGTTCTCCTCCAGCTTCCATGCAAAACGCGCGCTGGGCAGGTATTCAACACCGGTGTAGACATTGGTCTCTGCCTTAATGCCCAGTGTCACACTAACGGCGGGGCTCAGAGTAATTTCATCCTGCACGAACAGGTTGGCCCATTCCAGCCTGCGGTCGGCTGGCATGAAAACCTGGACTAGAACATTTGGGCTGTTGAAATGGGTTTGCGTATTGCTCTGCGCGACACGGTAGCCGGCACCCCATAACACGCGCTGTGCCGCACCCAGCCGCATCCCATGCTGCAATTGGATGTCGAAAGTGGCCGCTTGGTCGCGGTAGGTCAGGGGATCATCGCGCTCTGTCTGGTCGTAATAGGATTGCAGCTCGAAATTCGAACCGTCGGCCAATTGTTGCGTCCAGCGCAGCAGCAGATTGGAGCCCGACAGCAGGGGGGCACCCAGCGAACCCGCATCAGCCTGGGCACGGTAGGTGTCGCCCTGCAGGGTCACGCCACCACCCCAGTCCGCGCGAAAACCGAACTGGCCGCTCTGCCAGCCATCAGCAATCGGATTACCATTGCTCAGCTGGCTGCCCGCCTGGTTCAGGCGCTGGGCATAGATGCGGTAGCTGCCGTCTTCGCCCAGCGTGCCGCCATAGCGCGCAAAGGCCACGGACTCACGGTTGCCGCCACTCGCACCGAGCAGCGTGCCCTTTGTGTCCCTCGCGCTACGGGTGATGACGTTGATAACGCCATTGACCGCGTTCGCGCCCCACAAAGTCGCGCCGGGGCCGCTGATGACTTCGATGCGCGCAACGTCTTCCAGCAGAACAAATTGCGAATCCCAGTTGACGGTGGAAAACAGTGGCGTGTAGACGGTGCGCCCATCGATCAACACCAGTAATTTGTTGCCAATGCCGTTGTTGAACCCGCGTGCGCTGATGGCGTAAGGGCCGGTGCCGACGCGGGCCACTTCCAGGTTGGGAGCCATGCGCAAGGCCTCAGGCAGGGTCATGGCACCTGAGCGGCGAATGTCGTCACCGGTGATGACATAGATGGAAGCTGCCGCGTCAGACAGTCGCTCGGCGCGGCGCGACACCGATGTAATTTTGATGGTGCTCAACTCTTCAATGCTCAGACTGCTCAAGTCCAGCGTAGTCGTTGTGTCCGTCGTGACGGTAGCCCAGACCATGGACGCGGAGGCCCCCAATACCAGAGGGGCCACGGCCCATCGCAAACACTGGCCCAATGACCAGTTTCCCTTCGCAGGCTCAAAACCACAAACGCGTACCGTTGGCAACTGTAGGTCCTCCCATTCGCCTGCGCCGGGCGGGCGAAAGATGCCGTCTGCATTGGGTAAGCGGATTCGGCGTTTTTATTGGACCATAATTTTCTGTACGGCGCAAAGGGCGCGTGTGCCTTGCCTGGTAAAGACACATGGTTTAAGCTTGACCGGTCAGTTGCTGGCAAGTTGTCTTGATTTCTATGCCGTGGGAGGCTGCGTTGAACCTCACGCTTTCGCCATATAAACCACTCTGTCTGCGATGGGCCGTGCGGCATGGTGCATCGCAATGACACTACCGCAGAAGCGATCGATCTTGGTTGTAGACGATGACGATTTCCAACATAAGATCGTGGAACTGGTGCTCGGACAGCTGCACTACCAATTGGCGTTTGCCTTTAGTGGCGAAGATGCGATCCGTTTTCTGCAACTCAACTCCGTTGACCTCATCCTCATGGACGTCCAGATGCCTGGGCTCGGTGGTCTTGAGGCGACACGGCGGTTAAGAAGCATGACTAACCTGGCGCATGTGCCCATCCTGATGGCCACCGGAGAAAGCGATGACCTGGTACTCGCGCAGTGCCTCAAGGCTGGGGCTGCCGACTTTGTTCTCAAGCCCTTTGACCGAACCATCCTGCCAGCCAAAGTGGCCCTGCTATCGGGCCTGGCGGCCACCATGCCCCTGCGGTCGGCGATGGAAGATAAAAATGGCTGATATGCGGGTACGCCGCATATTCAGCTGCTTGCGCTGGATGCTCGCTTGCTGGGCCCTGTTGACCGGGCCTGGGGGGGCCATGGCTGCCAATATAGAAGACCAGATCAAGGCCGCCTATTTGTACAAGTTTGCATCCTATGTGGACTGGCCGGCCTCGGCATTTACGCAAGCCGACACCCCGGTCACCATTGGAGTTTTGGGGGCCGACGAGATTGCCGTCGAACTCAGCCACATCAAGAAAGCACACCACCCCGGTGCCCGCCCCGTCGAGGTCAGGCGCCTGAAGCCCGGAGAGGCCATGGCGGGCATCCAGATGCTCTTCATCGGCCGCGAAGAGAGCGCCAAGCTCAAACGACTGCAAGACAGCCTGCCATCGCGCCCCGTTCTGACGGTGACCGATGCCGCGGGCGCCCTGGCCGCTGGCAGCGTGATCAATTTTGTCACGGTGGACGACCGCGTCCGCTTTGAGGTGTCGCTGGCGCAAGCCGAGCTCAGCGGCCTGAAGATCAGCGCCCGCCTGCTGGGCGTGGCGCAAAAGATTGAAACCCGTAAGCCATGATGAACCCATTGCGCCTACGCTTGGTCCGCCACAAATTGTTGCTAATGGTGCTGGTAGCCAACTTTGTCACGCTGATGGTGGCAGGCGGTGCTTTGCTGTACCACGGTCTGACGGAACAGCGCAGCAAACTTGCAGCAGAACTGGTCACACTAGCCGCCATTCTGGGCCAGGGCAGTGTCACCGCACTGGAGTTCGACGACGCGAAGGTCGCCAGTGAAAATTTGGCGCAATTGCGTGCCAACCCTAACATCGTTGCGGCCGCTATCTACACCACCCACGGTAGCCTGTTCGCCCGCTATGCGCACCATGAATCACAGACCCCTCTGCTACCGGGAAACCCAGGAGCCGAAGGCGTGCAGTTCGACGTGGGTGAATTAGCCGTTTTCAAGCGCATTGTGGACAACGGCGGCATGGCGCTCGGTACGATCTACCTGAAGGAGCGTTATGACATCCGCGCCTGGCTGCTGAACTACCTAGCGATACTGGGCGGGGTGTTGTTGGCCAGCCTGGCGCTGGGGGTGGTCATTTCATCGCTGCTGCAGCGTTGGATCTCTGGCCCCATAAAAGCGGTCAGCAGTGTGGCCCAACGCGTGATGGAGCAGCGCAATTACCACCTGCGGGCCCCCAAGAGCACCGAAGATGAGATCGGCCATCTGGCCGATGCCTTCAATGGCATGCTGGAAACGCTGGAGCATGAGATTGCCGAACGCTCGACTGCCGAACAATCTGTACGCTCGCTCAACGCCCAGCTGGAGCAGCGGGTCATGGACCGCACTGCGGAGCTGCAAGTAGCCAACCGCGCACTGGAGACACGTACCCAAGAGGCAGAGACCGCCAACCGCGCCAAGGCCGACTTCCTGGCCAACATGAGCCATGAAATTCGCACACCCATGAATGCCATTCTGGGGCTGGCCTATCTGGTGCAGCAGGGCCCACTGGATGCCGATGCACGGGACCTCATTGGCAAGATCCGCAACGCAGGACGCTCTTTGCAATCCATCATCAATGACATTCTGGATATTTCAAAAATCGAAGCCGGCCGCCTGGAAATCGAACACGCTCCATTTCGACTGGGCGACGTGCTGGAGAACCTGGCCAGCATCATGGCGGCGAATGTCGCAGACAAGATACTGGAACTGGTGATAGCGCCAGCTCCCAACATCGGCGGCCACTTGATCGGCGACGCCTTGCGGCTGGAGCAGGTGTTGATCAACCTGACCGGCAATGCGATCAAATTTACCCAGATGGGCTCCATCACAGTGGCCATTGATTTGCTGGAACAGGACGACAAGCTGGCCAAATTGCGGTTTGCCGTGCGCGACACTGGCATGGGTATCCCGTTGGACAAGCAGGCGCAGATTTTCGCGCCCTTCTCGCAGGCCGACGTATCAACCACCCGGCGTTTCGGTGGGACGGGCTTGGGGCTGACCATATGCCGCCACTTGGTCTTGGGTATGGGCGGCGATATTGGCGTCATCAGCAAACCCGGCAAGGGTAGTGAGTTCTGGTTCACGATCCCCTTCGAATGGCGCGCAAGCCAGGAGTACGCCGTGCCAGAACTGGCGTCGCTGGAGGTGCTGATCGCTGATGACAGCGAAATTGCACGGGAGAACCTTTCCAGCACTGCGCGCTCCATTGGATGGAGTCCCACCAATGCCGATTCGGGCGAGGACGCCATCCAGAAACTGCGTACACGCCAGGAAGCACATGGCCAATTCGACGTCATGCTGGTCGACTGGAAGATGCCGGGCATGGATGGCTTGCAGGCGGCCCAGGCAATACGTCGGTCGTTTGGGGACGGCGGTTGCCCCATCGTGCTCATGGTCACAGCCTTCGCGCGCGAGGAATTGCTGCGCCAGCCCCATGCCGACATCGTGGATGGCGTGCTCAGCAAACCGGTGACCAGCTCCGCGTTGTACAACTGCGTGGCCGAGGCCCTGCGCAGACGCGGCCAGGGCAATCTGGCCCCACCGCAGGCCAATCCGGTGCCGCGCGGCAAGCGCCTGCTGGGCTTGCGGGTGCTGGTGGTGGACGACAGCGACCTTAACCGCGAGGTAGGGCAGCGCATTTTGGCCGCCGAAGGCGCCCTTGTGCAACTGGCCAACGATGGCCGGGCCGCCCTACTGTGGTTACGCGAGCACCCCCATGCCACCGACATTGTGCTGATGGATGTGCAAATGCCGGTAATGGATGGTTATGAGGCGACACGCCAGCTACGCCAACTGGCACACGCCAAAGATTTGCCGGTCGTGGCATTGACGGCAGGCGCCTTCAAAGCCCAGCAGGAGGTGGCGCTGCAGGCCGGGATGAACGCGTTCGTGGCCAAGCCCTTCGATGTGGAAGAACTGATGGCCACCATCCTGCGTTTGGCCCCGCTGAAAGGCGTACCCGTCGTCGGGGATGAAACCCCGCCTCCGCCCCCCGCGCCCGTTGAAAACGTATTGCCCGGATTGGATGTGGCCAAGGGTCTGAGCCTTTGGCAGGACCCCGTGGCTTACGGCCAATTCCTGAAGAAGTTCGCCGCCATGTACGCCGATTGCGGCGACCAGCTGCGCGCGCTGTATGGCGTCCAGGACCTTGCTGCCGCAAAGGCGTTTCTCCACAAACTGCGCGGCGCAGCAGGTTCTATGGCGCTGGCCGATGTCGTACGCAGTGCGGCTGCGCTGGAGAAGCTCAACGAGGACGAGGACCCAGAACCCGCATTACAACAACTGGTGTCGGCCCTGGAGACTGCCTTTGCGTCGATCGCGGTATTCACCGCCACGCAAACTTCTCAGCCCTGAACACCCGCCACGGCGTCGATCCCCAGCACACAGGCGTCCTTGGCGCCGTGGCCGGCGGCAATCAACAGGTCCATGCGGGCCGCAATGGATGGCAATACCGCCAGCGGGCGGCTACCTGCGGTTTCCAGCATCAGGCGCACATCCTTGCGCGCCATGTCCAGCTCGAAGCTGGGCTCGAAGTTGCCCTTGGCCATGTTGACACCGCGCCCGGCCACCATGCCGTTCAGGTCAAGCAGGCCCAGCAATTTGACGGCATCCTGCGGGTCTACATCGGTGGACTGGGCCAGGGTCAGGATGTCGGCCATGGCAGCCGACACACTGATGATCATGGCGTTGCCAAACAGCTTGTTCACCGCCGCCAAGTCGCTGCGCTCACCCATGTACTCCAGCCGCGTGGCCATAGCCGCCAGGGCTGTCTGCACACGCTCAAACAAAACCTTGGGTCCTGCCACCAGCATGGAACCCTGGGCCTTGCGCGCAGCGGCGGGTCCCATGAAAACCGGGCAATGCAGATAGTTAACGCCCTGGGCCACAAGGCGTGCGGCGCGCGCGGCGGTTAATGCGGGCAAGGTGGTGGTGTGGTCCAGCACGATGGCATCTGGCGCCAGACCAGGCAATGCAGCGTTGATGACGGCATCGACCACCGCATCGTCCTTGAGCACCAAGTGCACGCGGGTCGCACCACGCACAGCGTCCGCGGCAGTGGCCGCTGCCTTCACACCAAACGGTGCCAGTGCCGCGACCTTGTCCGCAGAGCGGTTCCATGCGGTGACCGTGTCGCCACGTTGGGCGGCGGCCTCGGCCAATGCGCTGCCCAAAAGCCCGGTTCCTAAAAATGCGATGGCTGTCATAGTTGTTTTCCTGAAAAAAAGTGTCCGTATTGTGGGATTGCTTCAACAGTGTGCGGTCTCCGCAAAACACACCGTGTTGCCCCCGGCCTTCTTGGCCTGGTACATCGCTGCGTCGGCCCATTTGAGAATATCGGCCTGGCTCACATCCGGCTTGGCAAACAGGGCCACGCCAATGCTGGCCGTGCACTGGTGCTCCACCAGCACGTCGGGCTGGCCCTCGTGTTCAATGGTCAGCAGGTAGGGCGCAGCCAGCAACGCGCGGATCTTCTCTGCCACCGCTTGGGTCTGTGCACGGGCGATGACAGGGTCGCTGTGCAGGTCACTGAGCATCACCACAAACTCGTCGCCGCCAAACCGCGCGACCGTGTCAATCTGGCGCACACAGCTGGTCAGCCGGTCGGCCACCTCGACCAGCAAGTAGTCACCCACCTCGTGCCCGTGTGCGTCGTTCAGCGGTTTGAAATTGTCCAGGTCCAAGAACATCAGCGCAGAGTAGACGCCGCTGCGGACACCCCCCGCTAGGGCCTGGTTGACCCGGTCATTGAGCAGCAGGCGATTGGGCAAATGGGTCAGCGGGTCGTGGAAGGCTACCTCGCGTACCTGGGCCTCCACCAGTTTGCGTTCTGCCACTTCGGCCTCCAGCGTGTGGGCCGATGCCTGCAGACTGTCCGTCATGGCGTTGAAGGCATTGGCCACCTCTGCCACTTCGGCGGGGCCTCGACCGGCTGCGCGCGCCTGGCTGTTGCCACCTTGCACTGCGCGTGCCGTCTTTGCCAGGGCAACAATGGGTTCGCTGATGCGCCGGGCCATGGCCAACGCCATGAACACAAGCCCCACGAGAGCCAGCAGCGCAAGGGCAGCGGTGGTGATGGCGCGCTGCTTGGCTGCGGCATAGACCTCGGTGGCCGGCACACCCACAAAGGCCACCCAGCCAACTGCCGGCATAGGCACTACTGAAAAGTAACGCGTGACGCCGTCGACGGCCAGGCTTTCGAACTCACCATCGCGCAGCGCGACGATGCGCCGCGCCGCTTCGGCATTGGGGCGTGTGCCGATCACACCTTCGGGGTCCAAGTTGCGCCAGACCATGATGCCATCGTCCTGGAAGAAGCCGAAGCGGCTGCCCTGTGGCAGGTCGTCTGCCGGAATGTTCGGGTCAAAGGATTTGAGGTCAAACGGCAACTGCACCGTCCCCACCATTTCGCCCTGTGTATTCCATATCGGCGCTACCAGCACGGACACCCACTTGCCAGTGATAGGTCCAAGGAAAGGCTCGCCCACGGTGAAGCGGCGGTTTTGCAAAAACTTTTTGAACCAGGGCGTATTTCCGATGTTGACCAGCTTGCCACCAGGCTGGGGAACGGCCGAGCAGACGACCAACCCGTTCATATCGGTATAGACCGCGTTTGCGTAATCAGGATTCAGGTTGACCAGATCGGTCAGGATGGGATCGCAGTTTGCCGGGTCCACCGCCTGCACCAGTGGGCGCAACGCCAAGCGCTCCAAGGTCTGGCTGGCATTGGCGATCTTGCCGCCAGTGTTGCTGGCCATGGTTTTGGCCAGTGTGCGCAGCGTGCTTTTGGTATGCGCCACGGCCTGCTGCATCTGCGCAACAATCTCCAGACCGATAGCCGCCACCAGCGGCACCGCCACCGCCAGAACAAGCAACAGCAGATGGGAGCGTATCGACGCGGCACCTTTCATCGTTCTAGACTGGCAAGCAGGGTATGGCCATACTGACTATCGCCCTTATTTTTTGGTGAAATTTCCTCTGCGGTCAGGATAACCCAGCACGCCGAATTGCGCTATCCAAAAGCGACGCCAATCGCCCATAACCCAAATGGGTTTATGAAAAATTGGCCTCTAGCCCCCGTCGGATATAGAAGATACGCTACTAAAATAGTAGCAAATCAGATGTTTGTCAACTTGCAGCCCGGCGCAGCGTCTCCACCACCGGCCGGTTCAGCACCTCGCGCAGGCCCCACCAGCCGGCCGCCAGTGCCAGCACCGCACCGGCCATGCCGCCAAACACCGGCACCCATAGCGACACGGTCCATTCAAACTCGAATACAAACCGCGCCAGCGCCCAGCCCACACCGCCGGCCACTGCCGACGCCAGTACACCGGCCAGCAGGCCTACGCCCGCCAGCTCGGCGCGTTGCACCTGGCGCAGCAGGCTGCCCTTGGCACCCACGGCGCGCATGATGGCGTATTCGCGGGCGCGCTCCTCACGCGTGGCGGTTACCGCGGCAAACAGCACAACCAAGCCGGCCGCCAGCGTGAAGCCAAACAAAAATTCCACCGCACGTATCACCTGGTCCAGCACGCGTTGTACCTGGGCGATGGTGTTGGTCATGTCCACATTGGTCACGTTGGGGAATTGGCGCACCAGGGCGTTGTCAAAGCCTTTGGTGGGCGGGGCCTTGAAGGCGCCCATATACGTGGTGGGCACGTTCTCCAGATTGCTGACCGGGAAGATCACAAAGAAGTTGGCCCGCATCGAGCCCCAGTCCACCTTGCGCAGCGAGGTAATTTTGGACTCGGTCTGCTGCCCTCCGATGTCAAAACGCAGCACATCGCCCAACTTGAGCTTGAGGGTGGTGGCAATGTCCTCTTCCACGCTGATGGCGCCGGCTTCCTCTGGCGTCCACTCCCCCGCCGTCACCTCGTTTTGCTGCGGCAGGCTCGCGTTGAACGAAACGTTGAACTCGCGGTCCACCAGGCGTTTGGCACGGTCTTCCACATAGTCGTCGGGCGTCACGGCGCGGCCGTTCACCGCTACCATGCGGCCGCGGATCATGGGGTACCAGTCGAAGCGCGACACGCCCGCGTCCTTGAGCATTTTCTGGAACCCATCCGACTGGTCCGGCATCACATTGATGACAAAGCGGTTCGGCGCATCCGGCGGCGTGGCCTTGCGCCAGCTGCTAATCAGGTCGGTGCGTAACAGCACCAGCAGCACCAGGGCCAACAGGCCCACGGCCAGCGCGCTGACCTGTACCACGGTATAGGCCGGGCGGGCCGACACCTGGCGTGTGGCCAGCACCAGCCAGCGCGGTGCCGTGGTCTCGTTGACGCTACGCCGCAGCACCTTGACCGCGACCCAGCTCAATGCAGCAAACACAGCGACAGCCCCCCCAAAACCGCCCACGGCGATGAGCCCCAGCGTCAGGTCACTGCTGGCTGCCAACAGCAAGGCCGCAAAACCCAGCACACCCACCGCCAACACACCCAGCGAGGCTGGGCGCAGGTTACCGACGTCGCGGCGTATCACGCGCAGCGGCGGCACCTGAGCCAATTGCAACACCGGTGGTAGGCCAAACGCAAACAGCAGGGTCAGGCCCATGCCCATGCCCAGCAACACCGGCCACAAGGTGGCCGCAGGCAAAGCCGCATCCACCAGGCCGGCGAGCAGAGCCACAAACAGGTAATGCACCCCGTAGCCCACCAGCACACCCAGCGCACTGGCGAACAGGCCGACCAGCGCGAATTCAAACGCATAAGCCGCAGCAATGGTGCGTTGGCGCAGGCCCAGCACCCGCAACATGGCGCAGTCGTCCAGATGGTTGGCGGCAAAGGCACGCGCAGACAAGGCTACGGCCACCGCGCTGAGCAACGCAGCCAACAGGGCTACCAGACTCAGGAATTTGTCGGCACGGTCCAGCGTCTGGCTCATCTCCGGGCGCCCGCCCTGCAGGGATTCAACCCGCACGCCACGCAGGCCATTGGCACTACCCTGTTTGACCTGCGCATCGGCCCAAGCCACAAAGGCTTGCACGGGTTTATCTGCACCGGCCACCGCCATGCGGTAGGTCAGGCGGCTGGCGGGTTGGATCAGCTTGGTGGCGGCAACGTCCTGCGTGTTAATCATCACACGGGGGGCGAAATTCATGAAGCCGGCGCCACGGTCGGGTTCAACCACGATGACGGTGTGCACGGTCAACTGCGTGTCACCCAAGAGCAAGGAGTCGCCCATCTTGAGCCCCAGTGTCTCCAGCAGCGACGCGTCCACCCAGGCCTGGCCGGGTGCGGGAATCGCGCGGGTGGCAGCATCAGCCGCCTCAGGTGCGCTGGCCACCCGCAGCGCGCCGCGCAGCGGGTAACCGGGCTCCACCACCTTCAAAGCCACCAGCTTGGCCGCCCCGCCCTGCGCATCGGGGGCACGCGCCATGGTCGGAAAGCCCAGGGTCGACACCATGCTTAAGCCCAGCTCACGGGCCTTGGCCACAAAGTGGGCGGGTGTGGGTTTGTCGCTGGAGATGACAGCATCGCCCCCCAGCAACTGGCGTGCATCGCGCTGCAAGCCACCCTTGAGCCGGTCAGCGAAGAATCCCACCGCGGTGAGTGCCGCTACGGCCAGGGTCACGGCCACGATCAACAGGCGCAAATCGCCAGAGCGCAAGTCTCGCCACAGCGTGCGCCAGCCCAGTGTCCAAAATGAAATAGTCATGGCGCTACCTTAGCGCATCTCGGCCACAAGCATTCCCTAAGGGGAAATCCAAGCCTCCAGCCGTTATGCTGTCACCCTTCGTGGACCTACGGATCTTTCACACCATGACCCAGATCACCATTCGACGCCTGGCAAGTGCTGCCACCGTGTGGGCATTACTCTGCATGGGCGGCTGCAGCAGCACGGCAACCGTTCACACGACGTCCAGCGACAGCCGGGCGGCCGACATCGCCCAACTGACGGCACAGGCCCATGCCTGGGACCAGGCTATTGTGCGCAAGGACCTGGCTGGCATAACGGGCAATATGACCGAGGACTTTCGCCAGATCGATGCCGACGCCGACATCGAGACCAAGGCCTCCTTTGTGGCCGGTCTGATGTCCCCCAAGCTGACGATCAATCCCTACACGGTGGAAGACTTTGAGGTGCGCTTGTATGGCGACATGGCCCTGCTCAGCGGGCGCACCCGCATGGCGGGCAACTACGACAGCAAAGCCTTTGACTCGCACTACCGCTACATCGATGTGTATGTGCGCACCAACGGTGTGTGGAAGATTGCGAGTGTGCAAATCACCCGGATGCCCAAGTAAGCGGCGGCACCTTCCATGATTGAAGCCCTGCGGTCGGTGCACTACACGGTTGGGGACCTGGCCCAGGCAGAACGCTGGTACAGCCAGTGGCTAGATGTGTTGCCCTATCCCGTGGCCGGCGGTGTGTTGCGCTACGACGTGGACGGCTCGTGGCTGGATCTGGTAGAGGACCCGGGCCATCAGGCGCACGGCTGCGTGCAGGCCTGGTGGGGCGTGGACAGCCTGGGCCAGGAGCTGGATCGCCTGCGCGCCCTGGGCATCAGCCCTCAGATCCCGCCGGCCCTGCTGGACGCCAACAACCCACCAACCGCAAGTTTTTTGGACCCGTTCGGCAATGTGGTGGGCCTGATCGAGGTGCATGACCCCCACGCCCAGCGCGCCCGCGACCACCGGGCGGCCGAGAAAATTGCGCTGCGCAAGGTCCGCGAAACCTTGGATAACCTGGACAAGGAGGAAGACCAGCAGCGCCTGTTCAACCGGTTCGTGCTGGCCCTGGTGGTGGCCGTAAGCCTGCTGGTAGGCGGCTTGACCTTGGTCAAGCTGCTGTCCCCCAAGCCGCAGGAAGACAAGATCATTCTCCCGCTGCAGGTCAAAAAATAGCACCGCATGGCCCCTGGCGGGCTTTTACAAAGGGGGGCTATCCGGTACAGTCGGGGTATAAGGCCTAGGAGGAACGGGGATGTTCAATTTTTTCAGAAACAGCGCCCACGCTGACGTGACAGATTCGCGCCCCGTGCCCCACGCGGGCCCCCCCTCCATTTCCCCCACCAGCGTTCGGCCCCACGCCGACATCCAGCGGGAACTGGTGCGTGTCGTGCTCAAGGACACCATGCGCCGCCACGGCATCCCTTTCGAGTGGCTGGCCTGTGAGGTCAACACCGTCACCACCAGCGCCCATACCGAAGAGCTGCATATCCAACTGGTACTGATGCAATGGCATGAGCTGCTGTTGCGGTATGCCCCCGCGCTGGAGATTCAGCTGCTGCGCGGCCTGGACCGGTTTGAGCCCACGGTAGACCATGCCAAAAAATGCACCATCAGCTGGCGTTTCTCACCCGAGTGTGGCTGCCCCTTCACCGTGATGCCGCCACCCGTGGTCTGGGCGCATGACGCGCCACCGGAGCCCGTTGCGGAAGAACCACCATCCATACTGGATCGGCGCCAAAAAAGACGCCCCCCGAAAGCGGCTGGTGCCGCAGCCCCCAAGCCAGCCCCCACCACCCCAAAGCGAGACGACGGAGACTACGAACGCACCGAGCTGTCGCCGTTTCGTTAGCCTTGCATGGCTTTCGCTATGACTTTAATAGCGACATAGGCATATGCGACGGGGGCTATAGACCTATTTCACCAAATGCTCTTCAGGTAGACTTGCTGATGGTGATCGATGGAAACTTGCTCGAAAAATCCTTGTTGCGTGCCGCAATCGACACCGCCACCTGGCGCGCCACTGCCTTGTAGATACCGGCAATTTCACCATCGGGGTCGGCCACCACGGTGGGCTGGCCGCTGTCAGCCTGCACACGGATCTGCAGCGCCAGCGGCAGTGCACCCAGGTAGTCCATATTGTATTCGGCAGCCATTTTTTTGCCCCCATCGGAGCCAAAGATGTGCTCCACATGGCCACAGTTGCTGCATACGTGCACGGCCATGTTCTCGACGATACCCAAAATCGGCACACCCACTTTTTCAAACATCTTGATGCCCTTCTTGGCATCCAGCAGCGCAATGTCCTGCGGCGTGGTGACGATGACGGCGCCGGTCATGGGCACGCGCTGGCTCAGCGTGAGCTGGATGTCGCCGGTGCCGGGTGGCAGGTCGACGATCAGGTAATCCAGGTCTTTCCAGTTGGTCTGGCGCAGCAGTTGCTCCAGCGCCTGCGTGGCCATGGGGCCGCGCCAGATCATGGCCTGGTCGCCGTCGACCAGAAAACCTATCGACATGACCTGCACACCGTGGTTTTCCAGCGGCTCCATGGTCTTGCCGTCAGCCGATTCGGGGCGGCCCTGTAGGCCCATCATCATCGGCAGGCTGGGGCCATAGATGTCGGCGTCCAGCAGGCCCACACGGGCGCCCTCGGCCGCCAGCGCCAATGCGATGTTGACGGCCGTGGTGCTTTTGCCCACGCCGCCCTTGCCGGAGGCCACGGCCACGATGTTTTTGACACCGGGCAGCAACTGCACACCGCGCTGCACCGCATGAGCCACGATGTTGGACGTGACATTGACCGACACATTACCTACGCCAGCCACACCCTTGGCCGCCGCAATCAGCGCTGCGCGCAGGCTGGCCACCTGGCTCTTGGCGGGGTAGCCCAGTTCCACATCAAAGGCCACCTCACCACCCGACACGGTGAGGTTCTTCACCGCCTTGGTCGACACAAAGTCCTTGGCCGTATTGGGGTCGATGACGCTCTGGATTGCGTCCTGTATGGCTTGCACTGTCACGGTCATTCACATTCTCCAAAAGATGAGCCTAGTCTATCCAAGCACCCGGTCGGCACGGCTAAAGAGGGTAAATCGGGGTTAACCCCCGTCTCCTTCATGCCTACCAGGCGTTTACAAGCCATCACCACATCCCATAATGGTCAGCATATGCCCGAGCCAATCTCCCACGCACGCCCAGCAGGACTTTTGTTGACCGGTGGCGGTGCTCGTGCCGCCTACCAAGTGGGCGTGCTGGAGGCCGTTGCCGACATCCGCCTGGCCTGTGGCGCGGGCCACGAGCCCAACCCTTTTCCCATCATCACCGGCACATCGGCCGGCGCCATCAATGCATCGGCCCTGGCCTGCGGTTCGGACAACTTCGACGCCACGGTGCGGCTGATTGCGCAGACCTGGCGCGGCTTCCACGCCGACCAGGTTTACCGCACCGGCCATTTGTCCATGTTGCGTTCGGGCGCCACATGGCTGACCCTGTTGTCCATGGGCTGGATACTGGCAAAGTGGCGCCGGGTCAAACCCCGCTCACTGCTGGACAACGCCCCACTGGCCGAGCTGCTGACCCGCCTGGTGCCGCTGGAGCGCTTGCCCGACCTGATACGCCAGGGCCACATGCAAGCGCTGGCCGTGACCGCGTCGAGCTATAGCTCGGGTGAACACGTGACCTTTTACGAGGGCGACAAACGCCTGTTGCCCTGGATACGCAGCCAGCGCCTGGCGGTGCAGGACAAGATCACCCACGCCCACCTGCTGGCCTCCAGCGCTATTCCCTTCGTGTTCCCGGCGACCGAGCTGCACATCAACGGCCACATGGAATACTTTGGCGACGGCTCCATGCGCCAGTCCGCCCCCTGCTCACCGGCCATCCACCTGGGTGCGGACCGCATCCTGGTGGTGGGCGCGGGGCGCATGCACGAGCCCAAGAACCAGCAGGTGTTGCCAGCCGCAGCCACCTACCCGTCCATTGCGCAGATTGCCGGCCACGCGTTGTCCAACATCTTTCTGGATGCGCTGGCGGTGGATGTAGAGCGCGCCCAACGCATCAACCAGACCATCAAACTGGTGCCCGAGGCGGCCCGCAAGGCCAGTGCGCTACGGCCGCTGGAACTGCTGGTGGTATCGCCCAGCGAGCGTATCGACACGATTGCGTCCAAACACATCGACGCCCTGCCCCACGCGGTGCGGACCATGCTGGGAGGCGTGGGTGTGTCGTCGCGGCAAGCGGACGTGAAGGGCTCTGCGCTGGCCAGTTATCTGCTGTTTGAAACCGGTTACACGAGTGAGTTGATGGCCTTGGGTTATGCCGATGCGCAGCGGCAGCGGCTGGAGATTTGTGGGTTCTTCAACTGGACGGATCCGGAGGCGGTGTGTTTGCTGGACGACAAAGCCAGCCGACTGCCGACGGGCGTGGACCGGCGGCGGGATCCGCTGCGGCTGCGCTGAGGTGACAGGTCAAACTGGAACGGTCCAGTCCTCGATCTTCAACCGGCTCAACTGGTGAAATGCCTGGTCGTTGGTCACCAGCACAGCGCCTTCAGTGAGCGCATGTGCGGCGATCAGCATGTCCAACGGTGCCAACACCTTGCCCACTTCCGCCATACGAGCACGCACAGAGCCATAGTTCTCCGCCACGGCACTGTCCCACGGCAATATATCCACGCGCCTTAAAAACTCGTGCACCGCACTATGTAGTGCCTTGGCGGAAGGGCGTTTGGCCAGACCAAACAACAACTCGCCCTGTGTAATGGCCGATATGCAGAGAGACGCCATGGGCGTTTCCACAATGCGCGCAGCCACTGCGGGGTGGGAGCGCAGTAAATGGCTGACCGTGTTGGTGTCCAGCATGTAACGCTTCATTCGGCGTGGCCTTCAAACGGGTCACGACCCTGCGTACCCTGCGCGCGTTCGTGGGCATCCAGAAAATCCTTCGGGACTTTGGTATTTGCGAGTGCGCCAAAAAAGCCATCCCAATCGGCAGGCCTGCGCGACAGGATTACGTCGCCGGTTTCGGCATCCTGACGAATGAAAACTTCCTTGGCATCGAAGCGAAAGGCAGCGGGCAAACGCACGGCCTGGCTGCGGCCATTGGCAAACAATTTGGCGACTTGGCTCATGGCGAGACCTCCTGTCAGATGGTATATATCAGAGTATATTCCAAATGGTGGAAAATCACCTGTTGTTTTGAGTGGACTTTTGTTGGTTTGCCCGCAGGATCAGGCGACTGGGGCGCTCTGCTCCGTGTCCCCCGCCCTTCGGGACCCTCCTTAACCTGCGCAGAACGCCCCAGCCGCCTGATCCTGCTCCATCCTTGGCGACTAAAATCGACGGCTGTCCCTTGAAAGCCTGTCCCGATGCCACGCCAACTCTTCGTCACCACCGCCCTCCCCTACGCCAATGCCGGATTCCACATTGGCCACATGATGGAGTACATCCAGGCCGATACCTGGGTACGGTTCCAGCGGATGCAGGGTGTGAACGTGGACTTTGTGTGTGCCGACGACACCCACGGTGCGCCCATCATGATTGCGGCCGAAAAGGCTGGCAAGACACCCCAGCAGTTCGTTGCAGACATCGCTGCCGGGCGCAAGCAGTACCTGGACGGTTTCCAGATCAGCTTCGACAACTGGCACAGCACCGACGCCCCTGAGAACCACGAGCTGGCCCGCCAGATCTACCGTGATCTGCGCGACCGCGCCGATGGTTCGCTGATTGAAGTGCGCAGCGTCGAGCAGTTCTTCGACCCTGAGAAGAACATGTTCCTGCCCGACCGTTACATCAAGGGTGAATGCCCCAAGTGCCACGCCAAGGACCAGTACGGGGACAACTGCGAGGTCTGTGGGTCGGTCTACGCGCCCACCGACTTGATCAACCCGTTCTCGGTGTTGTCCGGCGCCAAGCCCGAACTCAAAAGCTCCGAACACTTCTTCTTCAAACTGTCCGACCCGCGCTGCGTCGAATTTTTGGAAAAGTGGACACAAGACGGCAAACTGCAGCCCGAGGTGGCGAACAAGATCAAAGAGTGGTTCAGCGTTCGCACCAACCCGGACGGCAGCAAGAGCGAAGGCCTGGGTGACTGGGACATCAGCCGTGACGCTCCGTACTTCGGCATCGAGATCCCGGATGCGCCGGGCAAATATTTTTATGTGTGGCTGGACGCGCCGGTGGGTTACCTTGCGTCACTCAAAAACCTGCTGACCAAGCGCGGCGTGGACTTCGACGCCTACATGGCCAACCCCGAGCTGGAGCAGTACCACTTCATCGGCAAGGACATCGTCACATTCCACACGCTGTTCTGGCCTGCCATGCTGAAGTTCAGCGGCCGCAAGACGCCGGACAACGTGTTTGTGCACGGTTTCCTGACCGTGAACAACGGCGAGAAGATGAGCAAGAGCCGCGGCACCGGGCTGAACCCACTCAAATACCTGAGCCTGGGCATGAACCCCGAGTGGCTGCGTTACTACCTGGCCGCCAAACTGTCGGCCCGCAACGAAGACATTGACTTCAATGCCGATGACTTCATGGCACGCGTGAACAGCGACCTGATTGGCAAATACGTCAACATCGCCAGCCGTGCGGCGGGCTTCTTGACCAAGCGGTTTGACGGCAAGCTGACCAGTGACTTTGGTACCACCGGTGCCGCCCTGTTGGCCGATGTGCGTGGTGCTGGCGACGCAATTGCCCAGATGTATGAGACCCGCGAGTTCGGCAAAGCCACACGCGAAATCATGCTGCTGGCCGACAAGGTGAATGCCTATGTGGACCAGAACAAACCCTGGGACCTGGCCAAAGACGTGGCCAACAACCAGGCCCTGCACCAGGTCTGCTCGGTGCTGATCAACACCTTCGCCGTGCTGACCCGCTACCTGGCGCCTGTGTTGCCAGGCCTGGCCGCCGCCGTGCAAGGCTTTGTCGGCAGCGACATGACGCGTTGGCAGGTAACAGGCGACGTGCAGGCCATCACGCCCTACCAGCACCTGATGCAACGTGTCACCCCCGAACAACTCGATGCACTGTTTGAGCCTCCAGCCCCCGTGGAATCTACTCAACCCGCTACTGAAACAGTAGCAACCATCCCTGGCGGTGAAGAAATCGCTCCGGTCATCGGGATCGACGACTTCGTCAAGATCGACCTGCGCATCGCCAAGATCGTCGAGTGTGCGGCCGTGGAAGGCTCCACCAAGCTGCTGCGCCTGACGCTGGACGCCGGCGAAGGCCGTATGCGCAATGTGTTCAGCGGCATCGCCAGCATGTACAAGCCAGAAGACCTGGTGGGCCAGCTCACCGTGCTGGTGGCCAACCTGGCGCCACGCAAGATGAAGTTTGGCATAAGCGAGGGCATGGTTCTTGCTGCCAGCCATGGCGATGAAAAAGCCAACCCCGGTATCTACATCCTCAACCCCTGGCCGGGCGCCCAGCCCGGCATGCGCATCCACTAGCAGTGGCATGGGTGTCCGCCGCAACATGATGGAAGGACCCCCACGATGAGCTACCGCGTGCACTGGTGGGCCGACATCCACCGCAGCGCCGCCAGCAACCTGCGGTTGGGCTGCGCGTTGTGTGTGGTCGCTGGGGCCACCAATGCGGGTGGATTCTTGGCCGTGGGGCAATACACCTCTCACATGTCGGGCATCCTGTCCTCTGTGGCCGATAACGTGGTGCTGGGTCAGCTCCAGCTGGCCGCTGCCGGGCTGGCGCTGCTGGCGGCTTTTGTGTCCGGCTCCATGACTACCGCCTGGATCATCGACTGGAGCCAGCGCCGCCAGATGCGCAGCGCTTTCGCCCGGCCACTGCTGGTGGAATCGGCCTTGTTGCTGGTCTTTGGCCTATTTGGCGCGGCCATGCACCACTTTGCCGGGCTGCTGGTGCCGCTCACCGTGTTACTGCTGTGTTTCATCATGGGGCTGCAGAACGCGGTCATCACCAAGGTGTCACAGGCAGAAATACGCACCACGCATGTGACCGGACTGCTGACCGACCTGGGCATAGAAATTGGCAAACTGCTGTATGTGAATGGCCCGGCCTATAGCCAAAAAGTGATCGCCAACCGCGCCAAGCTGCGTGTCCACGCACTGCTGGTGGGCAGTTTTCTGGGAGGTGCATTGGTGGGCGCCTTCGGCTTCAAGGCTTATGGCTATGCCGCCACGCTGCCGCTGGCCCTGTTGCTGCTGGCACTGGCCGCCGGCCCGGTGCTGGACGACCTGCGCAACGGGCGCTTGGCATCCGGCCCCCGCAGCTAAAGCTGGATTCACGCCGACCGCCCCCGGGTAAAATGCAGCCAACACGCTCCCAACAGCTGCAAAAGGTCACTCATGAATTTTTTCCGCCGCCCCGACTACAAGTCTGAAACCACGCAGTTTCTTGAGCAACTCAAGCAGGCCAAGCCGCAGCTGGTAGCTGACCAGCGCACCGGCCTGTCCCTGCTGTGGAACAAGATGGTGGACCGCGAAGCCTGGGTGGGCTACCGCCAAGGCAAAGTGCCACAAAAGCCCTACGTCTACCAGACCAGCGACAAACAGCTGTAAGCAAAATCAGGCTCTAGCCCCCGTCCAATATGGACATAGGGCTATTGTTTCGATAGCAAATCGATGACGCAAGTCACCCCAACCGCCGGACAGGCCGATACCGACCTGAGCATTCTGCCGGCCATGCCGCAGGTGGTGGACCACATCGCCGTGGCGCGCCTGTATGGCGAGCCGCTGTTTGCAATGCCGCAGGATTTGTACATCCCGCCGGATGCGCTGGAGGTCTTTCTGGAGGCCTTTGAAGGCCCGCTGGACTTGCTGCTGTACCTGATCCGCAAGCAGAATTTCAATATTCTGGACATTCCTATGCTCAGCGTGACCAAGCAGTATTTGGTCTACGTGGACCAGATCCGCAAGCGCAACCTGGAGCTGGCGGCCGAATACCTGCTGATGGCGGCCATGCTGATCGAGATCAAGTCGCGCATGCTGCTGCCGCCCAAGAAGACGGCCGAAGGCGAAGAGGCCGAGGACCCGCGGGCCGCGCTGGTGCGCCGTCTGCTCGAGTACGAGCAGATGAAGGCGGCGGCGTTCCGCCTGAACGAGGTGCCGCAGGTGGGCCGCGACGTGCTGCGGGCCCAGGTCTACATCGAGCAGTCGCTGCAGCCGCGCTTTCCCGACGTCAACGTGGTCGACCTGCAGGAAGCCTGGCGCG
>JAYSZJ010000004.1:0-36317 GCA_043738115.1 Rhodoferax sp.
TCCAGACCGAAGAGGAGATGAAGACCCAACTCCTCGAACTAGGCCTCGGCGACAGCATTTTCGACCCCGGCGACGGCAACCTCGTCGAAGGCGAGCGGATGACGAAGCTCGTCCGCACGCTCGCCGCGATGGAAGAGGCGATCATCGCGCTCGAACGCCGCGGCATCAGCCTGCGGATTCACTCCGAACGCCAAGACCTGAACACCGGCAAGCTGCCGACGGTCCACGTTTTCCTCGGTTTTGAGGAACACTGGTTCGTCGACATGGCGCAGATGCATGCGTTTATCGCAGAGAAGGAGAAGGAACTCGGCCACGAGCTCCGCGTCGACTCCGCCCCCGTCGTCACTGCAAAGCTCAGCGATCTCGACAAACAAAACGAAGCCGCGGAGAGCCGGGGGGGTAACCCCCCGGTCCCCGTCCCCGCCCCCGAACCCGAAGAACAAGGCCCCCGCCTCCGCATCGTCGAACTCCACGAAGTCCGCACGATCAACAACATGCTGAGCGACCTGAAGGAACTCGGCTTCACGATCGAAGCCCTCATCCCGCAAGAACGGACCGGCGAAGAGGGAAGCCGCTACAACGTCCGCCGCGGCGAAAACGAAACAGGCCTCGAAGACCTCCGCGGCCTCCCCGCCGCCATCCGCGCCGCCGGCGAAAAGGGTTTGCAGATCACCCGCTTCAAGGGCCTGGGCGAAATGAACGCCGAACAGTTGTGGGACACCACACTTAACCCTGACACCCGACGCCTGTTGCCGGTCACCCTAGGCGCCATCAATTTTGGCGACACCGAGGCGCTGATCACCAAACTTATGGGCAAGGGTGAAGCCGCCGCCCGGCGGGAACTAATGGAGTTGCATGGCGACTCGGTCGAGGTTGACGTTTGATGACTACGCCACTGAAACGTTTTTTATTTGCCAGCCTGATGCTACTGGCCAGCCATACGGTCCATGCAGACATGTGGGTCCATACCGATGCCGACGGTGTGAAACACTTTGCATCAAGCCAGCTCGATAAACGGTATGTGCTGTTGTTCCGCGGGGTCTCCTCGCCCAACGCGGGTACCGCCGAAGTTGTGGGCAGCACCCAAATGAGCGCCCCCCCAGCAGAGTATTCGGCTAAAAGTGTAGAGGCCATGGAAGTTTCCCCCGGCTTCATGGCTGTCAAGCAGCATCTGCGTACCGCTGCAGACGCCAACCAACTGGACATGGCCTTGTTACAAGCCGTCATCCACACCGAGTCCCGTTTCAACCCCACTGCTGTGTCGCCCAAGGGTGCTGTGGGCCTGATGCAGGTTATGCCGGCCACGGCAGAGCGTTTTGGTGTGGCCAATGACCAACGCGGAACCGTGTCCGCCAAGCTGACCGATCCCAAGATCAATATTCAGACCGGTGCGCGGTATTTGCGCGCTCTGATCAAGATGTTCCCCGGTCAGTTGGAGCTGGCCGTAGCCGCCTACAACGCGGGCGAAGGTGCAGTGCAAAGGGCAGGCAACAAGATCCCCAATTACAAGGAGACTCAAAACTACGTGCGTTCCGTCATGCACCTGTACCAGCGCCTGAGTCCCTTGGCCGGTGGCGTGCCCGCCGAAGCGCCTACAGCCAGAGTGCACGCGCAATTCCACGCGCCAAATGCCAATGTGAATTTGCGCTGGGAAGAGCTGAACGGAAAGCAGGAGAGTGATCCCCAAACCAAGAAGACATGGCGCGAACCCTTGCAAGCCCATGATCAGGTGGTTGGCTCAGGCCAATCACCCAAGGCTTCAAAGCCGCTTACAGAACTGTCGAATTAATTAGCTCCCATGACCGACCAAGCCATTCTTGACCTGACAGCCGAGCCTCCCCGTGATGGCGGTGATGACGAACTCAATTTAGCCACCTATGCCCAACGTGCATATTTGGAATACGCGCTCTCCGTAGTTAAGGGCCGCGCCTTGCCCGATGTCTGCGACGGCCAGAAGCCGGTGCAGCGCCGCATCCTATATTCCATGTCGCGCATGGGCTTGGGCTTTGGTGGGCCAAATGGCAATACCGGTGCCCGCCCTGTTAAAAGCGCCCGCGTGGTCGGTGACGTGCTGGGCCGTTTCCACCCGCACGGCGACCAGGCCGCCTACGACGCGCTGGTGCGCATGGCGCAGGATTTTTCGCAGCGTTACCCGCTGATCGACGGCCAGGGCAACTTTGGCAGCCGCGATGGGGATGGCGCCGCAGCCATGCGTTACACCGAAGCCCGCCTGGCCAAAATCACCAGCCTATTGCTCGATGAAATCGACATGGGCACGGTGGACTTTCAGCCCAACTACGACGGATCCACCGAAGAGCCGCGTCAATTGCCGGCCCGCTTGCCGTTCAGTTTGCTCAATGGCGCCAGTGGCATTGCAGTGGGCCTTGCCACCGAAATCCCCAGCCACAACCTGCGCGAGATTGCAGACGCCTGTGTTGCGCTGATCAAGACACCGACCCTGGCTGATGATGCGCTCGCCGCGCTGGTGCCCGGCCCGGATTACCCCGGCGGCGGCCAGATCATCAGCAGCGCCAGCGACATCGCCGACGCCTACCGCACCGGCCGTGGTTCGCTCAAGGTGCGGGCCCGCTGGAAGATTGAAGACCTGGCCCGCGGCCAGTGGCAACTGGTGGTGACCGAGCTACCACCCGGTGTCAGCAGCCAGCGCGTGCTGGAAGAAATTGAAGAGCTGACCAACCCCAAGGTCAAGGCCGGTAAAAAAGCCTTGTCGCAAGACCAGACCCAGCTCAAGGCTAGTGTGCTGTCCGTGCTTGACGTGGTGCGTGACGAATCCAACAAAGACGCCGCTGTGCGCCTGGTGTTTGAGCCCAAGACCTCGCGCATCTCCCAGCAGGAGCTGATCACCGCCTTGCTGGCCCATACCAGCCTGGAGACGTCTGCGCCCATCAACCTGACCATGATTGGTCTGGATGGACGACCCACACAAAAGTCCTTCCGCCAGATGCTGCTGGAGTGGATTGAGTTCCGCCAGACCACCATCCAGCGTCGCTCGCAACACCGCTTGTCCAAGGTGCTGGACCGCATCCATATTCTGGAAGGCCGCCAGCTCGTTCTGCTGAATATCGACGAAGTGATTGCCATCATCCGCCAGGCCGAAGAGCCCAAGGCCGCATTGATAGCGCGCTTCAACCTGAGTGACCGACAAGCCGAAGACATTCTCGAAATCCGCCTGCGCCAACTGGCCCGGCTGGAAGCCATCAAGATCGAACAAGAGTTGTCCGAGCTGCGCACTGAGCAAGGCAAGCTGGAAGAAATTCTGGGCAACCCCGCTGCGCTGCGCCGCTTGATGGTCAAGGAGATTGAGCTCGATGCCAAGACCTTTGCCGACCCCCGCCGTACATTGATCCAGGCTGAGAAAAAGGCCGTGCTGGAGATCAAGGTGGTGGACGAACCCGTCACGGTCGTCGTCAGTGCAAAAGGCTGGGTGCGCACCCGCACCGGCCATGGTCACGAGGCTACGTCGTTTGCCTTCAAGGCGGGTGACGGCCTGTATGGCACGTTTGAATGCCGCAGTGTCGATACGCTGCTGGTGTTTGGCTCCAATGGACGTGTCTACTCGGTAGCCGTGTCGCTGCTGCCCGGCGGCCGCGGCGATGGCCAGCCGGTCACCACGCTGATCGAGTTGGAAAGCGGCACACAGCTGTTGTATTACTTTGCAGGCCCTGCAGCCGCGACGCTACTGCTCAGCAGCACGGCCGGTTATGGCTTCATGGCTACTGTGGACAACATGGTGTCGCGCCAGAAGGCGGGCAAGGCTTTTGTGTCAATCAACGCCAGCGAGACACTGTGCCGTCCGTCCCTGGTGTCGGGCGCACAAGGCAAGGTCACGGTGGCTGGCACACCGGCCACCGTGGTGCCAGCTGCCACCCATGTGGCCTGTGCCTCCACGGGCGGCCGCATCCTGACCTTTGAGATCAGCGAACTCAAATCTATGGCCAATGGTGGCCGAGGTCTGATGCTGATCGATCTGGAAGCCAAGGACACACTCGCCGGCGCCGCAGCCTACACCCGGAGCATCCGCATCGACGGCGTGGGTCGTGGTGGCAAAGACCGTGAAGAGACGCTGGAAATCCGCAGCCTGAACAATGCCCGCGCCGCGCGTGGGCGAAAGGGCAAGGCGGCGGACCTGGGCTTCAAACCGAACGCGGTGAGCCGCGTGGAGTGAGTAGCCAGAGGGGTCTGAGTCAGATAGGGCTCTAGCCCCCGCGGAACAAGCCTCTTTTGCTATTAATTTAGTAGTTTTTTGCTAAGGCGTGGCTGATGCAGTCAGCAATAGACTGACCAAGAACGGTGTGGTCTACGTGGAACACCTGCATGCCCAGCGCAAGCGCTGGCGCAATGTCTGATACGGCGTTGTCCCCCACCATCAAAGCGTGTTGCGGTTGCACGCCCAGATGCTCCAGCGCATGCAAAAAAATACGCGGGTCGGGTTTCTTAGCACCACAGTCGTCTGGCGTAACCACTACCTTGAAATGGTGCGCCAGCCCTAGCGCCTGCAGCTTCTTGTGCACCTGGGCACGGTGGTCGTTGGTCACCAGTGCTCGGGGCAGGTGCGCGGTGGCCGCTAGAAACTGTGTGGCACCCGGCAACAGATCCCAGTGCAGCGCGTAGAAGCGCAGATACTCCTCAAACAAGGCGTCGGCCTGCTGATCTGCCAGCGCGATGCCAAAGGTCTCGCGCAAGCGCACGCGGCGCTGTTCCGCAAAGCTGATTTCGCCCGCCGCACACCGCGCCCACAAAGACCTGCCAACGGCATCCCAGCGCGCGGCGATTCCATTGTTGTCTTGGCTATGCGCCAGCTCCATGTGCGCATGCAATTGCACAATCGCAGCCGCCATGGCGCTGCGGTCGTCAATCAAGGTGTCGTCCAGGTCAAGCAGCAGGGCGCGGACGGGGGCAGGACTCGTGGGGTGGCGAGGTGTGGACATGCGGGGCCTAAGTCTAGTTGAGTTGAACCACCGCGCCGCGCCCAATACTGTCACCACTGAATCCGCTCAAACGCGCCGATCGGTTTCGCGGCCCTGGATGCATTGAACTGATTCACCCAGGCAATGCGCAGCAGCAGGGGTGCCCATGAAAGTCCGGCAACTCGCTCATAAATTGATAGCTATACCGCTTTATTTCATGGGGCTATAGGCCAATTTGGGTTAAGCCACCTCCAGCAACGGTGCCTCGGGCAGCGCATTGAGCTGGGCAATGATGGCCTCGTCCCGCTTCAATGGAAACGCAGCCGGGATGATCAGTGTGGTCGCGGTTTTCATCGGCGCAGTCGGTAAGTCGCGCAGCCGGATTTCATCTATGCGCGTTTTCTCCAGCGGGTTGGTGGCCGCCTCGTACAGGATCACGGTGTGGTCCAGCGGGTAGTCCCGAGCCAGCTTGTCCACCAGGACCTGTATGCGCGCTGCCGTGGTTTCAAAACGCTTCAGGCTTAGCTCTCCCGCCAGCGAGGGTTGCCACAGTATCAACATCGCCGTCGGGTCGATGTTGCGCTCATAGATCATGAACTGTGTGGTCTCCATAGACTGCATGCCGGTGCGGCCGGGGTCAATGCCCAGATCGGCCACCAGGCAGTCTTCGGCCGATATGCCGGGCAACATCTCCGCGCTATAGCCCTCTTCACGTGCGTCCTTGATGGCCATGTGAGAGATGCAAGCAAAGATGCCTGGGTGGCCGTAGAAGGCCGCGCACACCGTCTTGCCCGCCCGCACCTCGGCCAAGATGGTGTCGGCCATGCGCCGGTAGGTGTCGCGGCGGGTCTTTCCGTCCACATCGCAATCCTCGTAATAGCCCAGTACACAGATGAATTCCTTGGCGATGCCCTGAATCCATTTGCGTGTGAAGATATTGGGCACTGCCGACACCACCACATCTGCTGTCTCCAGATAACTTTGGGCCAGCGGTGTCACTTGCCCCGCCATGCGCATGCCAGTGCCTACGCAGATGAGTTTGCCTTTTTTGGTTGATGAGGTCATTGCGAATGTGCACCTGAATGTTGATAAACCGTGACGCGGTTGCGTCCTTCGTTTTTAGATAAGTAGAGGGCCTTGTCGGCATGCACCAGTGTCTCTTCAAAGCTGTCGGTCTGGTGGGCACTGCGCATGGCCACACCAAAACTGGCGGTAAGGGCAAAGTGGAAACCGCTGGGGGTGGTGTCAATAGCGGCAATGGCGGTGCGGCAGCGTTCTGCCAAGGCACGGGCTTCGTCTTCGTGCTGCACGTTGGGCAAGCACAGCGCAAACTCTTCGCCACCCAGGCGCCCCAACAGCGCTGTCTTGGGTAACTGGCCCTTAACAGTTGCGCACACCGCTTTAAGCACCCAATCACCCGCGGGGTGGCCATAGGTGTCGTTGATTTTTTTGAAAAAATCCATGTCAAACAAAACCAGGCTCACATTGCGCGTGGGGTCGCTGAATGCCTGGTGGGACGCCGCCGCGAAGTGGCTGCGGTTGCTGACCTGGGTTAGACCGTCTATCTGGGCAGATACACGGAAGATGTTCTTCAAGCGCAAAGTGTTATACAGCCAAGCGCCAAGTATGGCCAAGACTACAGCGCCCAGCGTCAGCAACAGAATCAAGTTTTGATACTCGTTTTGCTGTAGGGCTTTCTCGGTGCTCAGGTTTTTGTTCTTTTGCTCCAGCAAGGCCACTTGGTTGGCTTTGTCCTGGGAGTCGAACTTGACACGTTGGTAGGCCAGGTTTTTTTGTAGCTGATCGTCCAGCACTCTTTTCTTCAATTCCAGATTGACGTCGTAGTAACCAATGGCGGCGGCTAACTGACCTTGGGCGCGTTTGATGGCGGCCATGGTTTCGCTGGTTTTTTCTTGCAAAGCAAGAACTCGGTTGGATTGCGCCCGTTGGTAGGCCTTCAGTCCGTAGTGCTCGGCACGTTCCGTGTTCCCGGTTTTGAGGTATGCACGGGCAATGGCCTCTTCCAACTGGGTCACGTAGTCAGAATCTTTGTACAGTGTCGAGAACTCATCCAAAAGGGGTAAACCGGTGGCGATGCCCTTTGCATGGCCGCCCGAGTCGATTACGTCAATAGCCGCGTGGGTCTTCACTATCAGAGCAAGAACCTGATTCTTGTTGGCGTTACAAGCAAGAATGGCTTCGGGCACAAAAGTGCGCGCCAAGGCATTGTTCCCGCGCATGTAGTTGGACTCGACCTTGTTAGACAGGCCCAGGCATGCCGCGTAGGACCCGACAGCACTGCCCCGCAGGGCGTATATACGCTCCGCAAAGTCCAAGGCTTCGTCAAAAGCGCGCAGCGAGTTCAGTAGATTAAAAGCCCCATTGAAGATAACAATTTTCTGCGAATTGTTTTCAATGGCCGGAAGCAAAAGAATCGACTCGTTCATTGCCTGCAGGGAGCGTTCGTATCTGCCCAATGCATTGTTGCCGTCGATTAACTCATAAAGAAATCGGGCACGCCACTCTGGCCTTTTCACCCTATCTATAAACGACGCCACCAAGGCGATTCGTTCTTCATGTTTCCCCCGCACACCCAGGGAGTTTGCGTAATTAAGTTGATATTTTTCGTTTTGTTCCGGTGTGAATGTTGGCTCTAATGCCTTGAGTTTTTCCAATATGGCGTCTATGTCAGATTGGGAGGAACCGTAGGTTCTGCCAAGTTCGGCATACAAAATGTCGAACGCGCTTTGTTCCTGCGCCAGTGCGCTCAGCGAACATGCCACTCCAATAGCAAAGCCTGTCAGAGCCTTGGCTATGGAGATGCGTACCATTGCCGTCGCGGCGTGCGAAGCGTTTAGGGCCTAGTAGTACCCGTCATGGTTGGTTGCATTCGTGTTCTTTGGCATCTCGCTGACATCGATGCCTGCCATGCTTGCGATTGCCGCGGCGTCACCTGTCATGAATGTGTGTTGCTCGGCTGCGCTCAACCCAAACTGCGCCATAGCCGTCGCCGGATCGGCGTTATGCGCCGCTACTGCGCTTGCGTTGGAATCCAAATGGTTCAGGTAGTCGAGTAATGTGGACATGTGCATAGGCCTAGATAGAAACGAAGGGTTTGCCGGGGATCAGCAAACTCATCGGATTCTATAGCCCCATGTAAGCATTTGTATCTGCCGGGCAACAGCCTATTTCCAACCCCCGCCCAGCACCTTGTACAGCGTCACCATGTTTTGCACCTGCTGCGCCTGCACCTGCACGGCCGCCTGTTGCGCGGCAAACAGCGATCGCTGGGCGTCCAGCACGTCAAACGCGTTGGATGCGCCGTGTTTGAAACGCAGGTCGGTCAGGTCCATGCGGGTTTTTTCGGCGGCCAGTTGGGCGTTTTGGGCACGTAATTGCTCCCCCAGCGTGGCGCGTCCGGCCAGGGCGTCAGCCACTTCCCTAAAGCCTGTCTGAATGGCCTTTTCGTATTGGGCCACGGCAATGTCGCGGGCCACCTTGGTGGCCTCCAGATTGGCCTGGTTGCGGCCATAGTCAAAGATCGGCAGCAGCAACTGCGGCACAAAGGTCCAGGCGGACGTGCCGTTGCTGAATAGGGTGTCCAGATCGTTGCTGACCACACCCGCACTGCCGGTCAGCGTGATGCGAGGAAAGAAGGCGGCCCTTGCAGCGCCAATGTTGGCGTTGTTGGCCAGCAGTTGTTGTTCGGCCTGGCGGATGTCGGGGCGACGCGCTAGCAGTTCAGAAGGCACACCGGCCGGCAGGTCGGGCAGCATGCCTTGCGCAGTGATGGGCAGCCCAACTGGCAGGTCGGCGGGCAGGGGCTGGCCGACCAAAAGCGTCAGCGCGTTTTCATCCTGCGCGCGTTGGCGGGTGGCTTGGGCGAAAGCCGCCTTTGCGCCTTCCAGTAGTGACTGGGTCTGGCTCAGCTCCAGTTTGGACGCGGCTTCGTTGTCGAACTTCAACTGCATCAGGCGCAAAGACTCTTGCCGTGTGGCCAGGGATTCAAGGGTGACACGCAGCAGCTCATCATTGGCCAGCAGGCTCAGATAGGTGTTGGCTACCGCGGCAATCAGGCTGATCTGCACGGTCTTACGCGCCTCTTCGGATCCCAGTACTTGGGCCTGTCCAGCCTGGCTCAATGCACGCACGCGGCCAAAGAAATCCAGTTCGTAGGCGGTGACGCTAAAGCCCGCCGTATAGGTGCTGTTGATGGCACCCGACGCCACCGGGCCGCGGCTGCCGGTGATGCCGGCATTCAGCGTGGGCAGTTCATCTGCGCGGCGCAGGTTGTACTGGGCGCGGGTCTGCTCGATGGCCAGCACGGCGATGCGCAGGTCGCGGTTGTTGTGCAGGGATAGCTCAATCAGCTTTTTGAGGCGGGCATCCTTGAAGAAATCCTGCCAAGCGATATCGGCTGCTGCGGCTGCGGTGGGTGCTGTGCCGGTGGCACTGTCGGCGGGGAAGCTGCCGGCAACCGGTGCGGCGGGGCGCTCGTACGTGGGTATGAAGCTGCAGGCTGACAGGGCCAGGGCCGCACACAGCGGCGTCAAACGAAACTTACTCATGGGTCTGAACTCCCGACTGGTGGCCGTGCGCCGCATCAAACTGGCGCTGGCGCTCGCTGCCTTTGAAGACACTGCGCACCACCACAAAAAAGATAGGCACAAAGAAGACGGCGAGGATGGTGCCCACCAGGCTGCCACCGATCACGCCGGTGCCAATAGCGCGCTGGCTGGCCGAGCCGGCACCGCTGGAGATGGCCAGTGGCAACACACCTAACATAAAGGCCAGGGATGTCATCAAGATCGGCCGAAAACGCATATGTGCTGCGGCCAATGCGGCCTGCACAGCCGTCTTGCCCTGGGCCTGCAGGTCCTTAGCAAACTCAATGATCAGAATCGCGTTTTTGGCGGACAGGCCGATGATGGTGATCAACCCGACCTGGAAGTACACGTCGTTGGCATACCCTCGCATCACCGTTGCCAGCAGCACACCCAGCACACCGACGGGCACGACCAGAATCACGGCCATGGGGATGGACCAGCTCTCGTACAACGCGGCCAGGCACAAGAACACGGCCAGGATCGCAAAGCCATACAGGACCAGAGCTTGTGAGCCGGCGATTTTTTCCTCGCGTGACAAGCCGGTCCACTCAAAAGCAAAAGCTTCGGGCAACTGTGCGGCCAGTTTTTCCATCTCGACCATGGCGTCGCCGGTGCTGTAGCCCGGCGCTGCAGAGCCACCTATACGCATGGCAGGATAGCCGTTGTAACGAATGGTCTGCATCGCGCCCTTGACCCAGCGTGTACTGGTAAATGCGGACAGGGGCACCGCCACGCCACGGGCGTTGGGTGTGGTCAGCTTCAGGATGTCGTCCGGCTGCATACGTGCCGTGGCGTCGGCCTGCACCACCACACGTTGCAGGCGGCCCTGGTTGGGGAAGTCGTTGATGTAGGCCGAGCCCAGCGCCGTGGAGATGGTGCTGTTGATGGAATCAAAACTCACCGACAGCGCGCTGGCCTTGTCGCGGTCAATGTCGATTTGTAATTGCGGTGCATCTTCCAGACCATCCGGCCGCACCTGGGTCAGCACCTTGCTTTTGGATGCCAAACCCATCAACTGGTTGCGCGCGGCCACCAGCGCCTCATGCCCTTTGCCACCGCGGTCTTGCAGGCGGAAGGTAAAGCCGGAGGCCTGGCCTAGCTCGGGAATGGCTGGTGGACTCAGCGGGAAGATAAACGCGTCGCGTATGCCCATCAGGCCACCAAAAGCGCGCCCGGCTATGGCCTGGGCGGATTGGCCCTCGCCCTTGCGCTCGGACCAGTCTTTCAAAGTGATAAAGCCGAACGCAGCGTTTTGGCCCTGGCCCGAAAAGCTGAACCCCAGCACGCCGACCATGCTTTGCACTTCGGGCTGCTTGAGCATAAAGGCCTCGACCTGCTCCATGACGTTTTGCGTGCGTTCACGCGTGGCGCCTGGTGGAAGCTGGATGCTGACCAGCATCGTGCCTTGGTCTTCATTGGGCAAAAAGGCGGTGGGCAGGCGCACATACATCACACCCACCACGGCAATGATGGCCGCATAGATGATCAGGTAACGGCCAGCGCGCGACAGGATGCGTGCTACCCAGCCCTCATACGTTTTGGCCGTGCGGGAGAAGCCACGGTTGAACCAGCCAAAGAAGCCGGTCTTTGCATGGTGGTGCCCGGCCTCTACCGGCTTGAGCAAGGTTGCGCACAGGGCAGGGGTCAGCGACAAGGCCATGAAGGCGGAGAAAGAGATCGATGCCAACATCACCGCCGAGAACTGGCGGTAGATATTGCCCACCGAGCCCTGGAAAAACGCCAGCGGCACAAACACCGCGATCAGCACCACGGTCACACCAATGATGGCGCCTGAGATCTGGCCCATGGCCTTGCGTGTGGCCTCCAGTGGTGGCAGGCCTTCTTCGCTCATGATGCGCTCGACGTTCTCCACGACAACGATGGCGTCGTCCACCACGATGCCGATCACCAGCACCATGCCAAACATGGTCAACACGTTGATCGAGAAGCCCAGTGCCAGCAGCGTGGCAAAGGTCCCCAAAAGTGCAACTGGTACCACGATGGTGGGGATGATGGTGTAACGCCAGTTCTGCAAGAATAAAAACATCACCAAAAACACCAGAATGACAGCCTCAATCAGCGTCTCGGCCACCTGGGCGATGGAGATCTTCACGAAGCGCGACGCGTCGTAAGGAATGGTCCACTTCACACCTGCGGGAAAGTAGGGCTGCAACTGCGCCATGCGCTCACGCACGGCCTTGGCGGCTGCCAGCGCGTTGCCGCTGGGGGCCAATTGGACGCCGATACCGGCGGCTGGCTTGCCATTCAGGCGGGCAGAGGTGGCATAGGTCTGGGCGCCCAGCTCGATGCGCGCCACGTCTTTCAGGCGCACGGTGGATCCGTCGGTGTTGGCGCGCAACACCACATTGCCGAATTGCTCCACGGTGCTGAGCTGGCCATTCACCACAACGGTGGCGGCTATGGTTTGGCCGGCGATATTCGGCAATTCACCAATGGAGCCGGGCGACACCTGCGCGTTTTGGGAACGTATGGCGGCATTGACCTCGGCCGCAGACAGGTTGTAGCCGCTGAGCTTGGCCGGGTCTATCCATATACGCATGGCGCGCTCGGTGCCAAACAACTGGGCCTGGCCGATGCCGGGCAGGCGTTGGATTTCGGGCAGCACATTGCGGGATGCGTAGTCACCCAGAGCGACGATGTCGATGTCTGGGTTGTCCGACGACAACATCGTGAACAGCAGAAAATTGGAGCGCGCCTTGTCCACCCGCACACCCGCCTGCGTGACGGCCGCAGGCAGGCGCGGTGTGGCGCGCGACAGGCGGTTTTGCACGTCCACCTGCGCCAGGTCGGCGTTGGTGCCGGGCTCAAAACTGATGGAGATGGAACCCGTGCCATTGGCCTGGGCAACGGACTCCATGTAGATCATGCCGGGTGAGCCATTCATTTCGCGCTCGATGACGGACAGCACACTGTCTTCCAGTATCTTGGCCGATGCACCGGGGTAACCGGCTGAAATGACGATGGTGGGCGGTGCCACCGGCGGGTACTGGGCGACGGGCAATTGCGTGATCGCCACGCCGCCCATCACCATGATGAACAACGCAATTACCCACGCAAAGATGGGGCGGTCGATAAAAAACTGGGCCATGTGCTGCGCCCCTTATTTGCTGGCCGCGGCCGATGGGGCTACTACGGGTGCGGACGCTGGAGCGGAGGCGGCTGCAGAGGCACCAGCACCGGGTGCAGACGCACCAGCTTTCCACGGCACAGGCTTGACCGGCGCGCCGGGCACCATCATTTTCTGGAAGCCATCCACAATGACCTGCTCACCGGGTTTGAGCCCGTCCAGCACCACCCACTGGTTGCCCTGCGCGCTGCCAATCTTGATGGGGCGCGGCGTGGGTTTGTTGTCGGCCCCCACCACCAGCACGGTATCACCCTGGTTGGTGCGGGTGACGGCTTGTTGTGGCAGCAAGATGCCAGCGGGAATCTCGGCCTGCGACAGGCGCACGCGCACATACTGGCCGGGTAGCAGCAGACCATCTGGGTTGGGCACTTCGGCACGTAAGGTGATCTGGCCGCTGGTTGCGTCCACCGTTAAATCGGTGAACAGTAGCTTGCCCTGGCGGGGCAGTTCGCTGCCGTCTTCCAGCACCACACGCACCGGCACCGAGCCATCACCCGCGCTGCGCACCTGTTTGGCTGCAATGGCCTTGCGCAGGCGTAACACGTCGGTGGTTGATTGGGTGAAGTTGACATACACCGTATCGGTTTGCTGGATGACGGCCAGTTGTGTGGCCTCGGCCGCGCTGACCAGCGCACCTTCGGTAACCAGAGACTGGCCTATGCGGCCGGAGATGGGCGCGTTGACCGATGCGTAGTCCAAATTGATCTGGGCTGTTTGCGCGGCTGCCTTGGCGGTGGCCACATCGGCCTCGGCCTGCTTCTGTGTGGTCAGCAGCGTGGTGTATTCCTGTTTGCTGATGGCATTGGCCTCAACCAGCGGTTTGTAGCGCTCCACCTGGGCGGCAGCCTGCGCCAGATTTGCCTGGCCCTTGGCGAGGCTGGCCTGCGCGCTCGCCAAAGCTGCGCGGTAGGGGCCAGCATCGATCTGGTACAGGGCCTGCCCGGCTTTGACCTCGCTGCCCTCGCGGAATAGGCGTTTGAGCACCACGCCATTCACCCGGGCCCGCACCTGCGCCATGCGTATTGCGCTGACACGGCCTGGCAACTCTGTCTGCAAGGCCACTGCTTCATTTGCAACCGTCACCACACCCACGGTGGCCGGCGGGGGACCACCTGCGCCACCACCAGCGGCGGGCGCCGCATCCTTGGCGCCACAGGCAACCAGCACGACCGCCAGTGGCAACACAGCCAACAGGGAAGGGTGGCTGATGGTGAACAGAGAAGAGGATGTGTGCGCAGAGTCGGCAACTGGACGGTACGAGGACATAAAAAATCCTTTGGGATGGCAAAGCGGGGACCGGGCGGGGGAGGCGCAGCACAACATGCTGGCATTCTCAAGATTCTGAATTAGTATACATACACCAATGAATGTAAAAACCCCATGGTCCGCAGAACCAAAGAAGACGCATTAATCACCCGTGACCTGATACTGGACGCGGCCGAGCGGGTGTTCCTACGCCGGGGCGTGGCACGCACTGCGCTGCAAGAGATTGCCGAAGAGGCCCAACTGACCCGCGGTGCCATTTACTGGCATTTTCAGAACAAGGCCGACGTGTTTGACGCCATGTTGCAGCGCGTGACCCTGCCCATGGTGACCCGGCTCAACAACCAGCCCCAGGCCGAGTCCGAGAACCCACTGGAGCACTTGCGCAAAAACGTAGCCGCTGCTTTTCACCAGACCGTGCACGATCTTCAGGTGCGCCGGGTGTTTGAGATCGCCTCGCACCGCGTGGAGTACGGCGATGACCTGCAAGCCGTGCGTGAACGCCACATCACCGAACGCGCCGAGCGTGTGGTGGACCTGGCGCGTGTACTGGCTCAGGCCCAGACCAAAGGCCAGTTGGGCCGGCAACTGGTGCCGCATTCGGCCGCAGTGGGTTTGCACGCCCTGCTGGATGGGCTGATGGCCAACTGGCTGCTGCAGCCGGAGGCCTTTGATCTGGAGGTGGTGGGCGCCCAGGCGCTGGATGCGTATCTGATCGGCTTGGGTGGAGTGGTCAGCTGAATGCTATAAAAATAGTAGCTGTTGAAGGAATGTATTCGGGGGCTAGAGGCAGTTTTTGCTTTGTGCCCTGAGTCCGACACCAGTGCCCCCTGGACCCAGTTGACCCTTGATGGTGCTAGGTGGGGCAGCGAACGGAACGGAACGGTGCGCTTGCGTATGCTCTGCTGGCTCCGAAATTTCTAGCCTCCCGAAAGTGCCCCCCAATGCCCATTTCTGCAACCGTCGATTCACCGGACGGACCTACCCTGACCCGGCGGCGCCCGTCGCCATTTTCTTTGGCTGCGTGGAAGCAATTCGTAAACGTAGCCAAGCCCTACTGGTTGGGTGACCAGAAAAAAACTGCATGGACCTTGCTGGCTCTGCTCATTGTTTTGATGCTGGCCGAGACTCAATTCGCCGTGATGCTGAACAAGCAGAGCGGGGAGATGGCATCCGCGCTGGCGGGCAAAGAAGTCGATCGTTTTTGGAATTCGGTGTATGCCTGCCTGGGCATCCTGGTGTTTGCCGTGCCGATCTACGCCTTCTACTACTACATGCGCGACGCGTTTGCCAACCAGTGGAGGCGCTGGCTCACCGGCCGCTTTCTGGATGGTTATCTGAACGACCGCAAATACTATGCGCTGGGCTCCATGGGTGAGATAGACAACCCGGACCAGCGCATCAGCGAAGACATCAACACCTTCACTGGCCGGTCCATCCATTTTTTGCTGATATTTTTAGGCTCGCTGATGCAGTTGGTGGCCTTCAGCACAGTGCTGTGGTCGATCTCGCATGTGTTGGTGGGTGTGCTGGCGGTGTATGCGTTTGTGGGCACCTTCGTCGCGCTCTACATATTTGGCAAGCCGCTGATCCAGCTGAACTTCTGGCAGATTCGTCGGGAAGCCGATTTTCGCTTCGGCTTGATGCGCCTGCGCGAAAACGCAGAGTCCATCGCCTTCTACCGTGGCGAGGCACAAGAGCGCGCACAGGTCGACAGCAAATTTGGCAAGGCCTTCACCAACTTTGCGAGACTGATCAAGCAGCAGCGCGCCCTCAATATTTTTCAACGCGGCTTCAACCAACTCACGATCGTATTGCCCAGCGTGATCCTGGCCGATGCGGTTTTGTCGGGTGACATGGAAGTAGGCCGCGCTGTGCAGGCGACCGGTGCGTTTGTTGCGGTGCTAGGGGCTGTGGCACTGATTGTTGATAACTTCGAGAGCCTGAGCCGGTTCGTGGCCGGCATAGACCGATTGCAGGCCTTGTCGAAACTGGTGTTGATTGACCCGACGGCGCAGCCCGCACCGGTGGACGACAAGCACCCACTGATTCAGACCGAAGTGGGCGAACATCTCGCGCTGGACGCACTCACGGTGTACACGCCCCAGTACGAACGTCTGCTGGTGAAGGAGCTGACCCTGGAACTGAAACCGGGGGAAGGGCTGCTGATCACTGGTGACAGCGGCTGCGGCAAAAGTTCGCTATTGCGTGCCATCGCAGGGCTGTGGCGGGCCGGCACGGGTGTGATCCGCCAGCCGCCGATTGAAGACGTCTTCTTCCTGCCGCAGCAGCCCTATATGCAGGTCGGAAGTTTGCGCAGCCAACTCCTCTACCCCAGTCTGGAGACGAGCTTGAGCGACGAGCGCCTGCTGGAAATATTGGACGAGGTACACATGGACGAGCTGGTTGAGCGCGTGGGCGGCTTGGATGCTGTGCATGACTGGGAGAAGCTGCTGTCGGTGGGGGAGCAGCAGCGCCTGGCCTTCGGGCGTGTGCTCGTGCGCCAACCCAGCATCGTGATCCTGGACGAAGCCACCAGCGCGCTGGACAGCAGCAACGAGAGCTCGCTGTACGAGCGCCTGCGCAGCACTGGCACCACCATCATCAGCATCGCCCACCGCCCCGCCGTTCTGCGCCACCATACGCACGTGTTACGGCTGGTAGGGGCAGGTGCGTGGGAGTTACACGCCGCGGAGGGTTATGAGTTTGACGGGCCGCTGTCCACACCAACTGTGTGATGACGCACGGTAGCTATAACGTCAGGCCCCTATCGTTCAGATGTCAAACGCTATTGATTGACCCTAAAGGGAGTATTAAAAAATGACCAAACTCGCGCCCCTGGCATTTGCCGCCGTGCTGCTTTCTGCCTGTGCCACTCAGCCCACTATGACCACTGCCAGCGCCGCTTTGGCACCCACCACCGGAAACCATGCCAGTGGCACCGTTACGTTTAGCAAGCAAAGCCACGGCGTGCGGGTAGTGGGGGAGGTGCGGGGCTTGGCACCTAATGCCGAGCACGGCTTTCACATCCATGAAAAGGGCGACTGCTCCAGCGGTGACGGCATGAGCACGGGCGGACACTTCAATCCGACCGCGCAGGCGCATGGCGCGCATAGCCATAGCGAACACCACAGTGGTGACCTGGTGAGCTTGCAGGCCGATGGCAACGGAGTGGCCCGGTTCAGCTACACATCGACAACCATCACGGTGGGTGAGGGCGCCACCGACATCATCGGCCGCGGCCTCATCGTGCACCGCGATGCGGATGACTTCCGCACCCAGCCCACCGGCAACTCGGGCCCACGCATTGCGTGTGCGGTGATCGCCAGGGGTTGATCGGCGAAGTTGCTACTGTTTTGGTAGTGACTCATCACCAGTGGGCGGGGGCTATAGGCCGATTTGACCAATAGCCTCGCCTGGAATCAGGCCGCCGCAACAGCCTGCATCGTAATAGCCACCCCACCCAACACCGCATTCCCTGACAGCGGATCACGCAGTTGATCATCCAGCAGCGCATTGATGTTCGCGCCAGGCCGTTCGGCCGCCACGCGCAGTTGCGCGCCGGGTGCGTTGTGGCCCCAGCCGTGGGGCAGGCTTACGACGCCGGGCATCATGTCTTCGGTCACGTGCACCTGCGCCTGCACCTGTCCGCCGGCACTGCGGATGTCGGCCAGGGCGCCGTCTTGCAGGCCCAAGCGCTGTGCGTCAGTCGGGTGGACCAGGGCGGTGCAGCGGAACGGGCCTTTGGCCAGCACCGGCAGGTTGTGCATCCAGCTGTTGTTGGTGCGCACGTCGCGCCGGCCGATGATGACCAAATCGGGCGCTGGCCCCCGTAAATCCTGTACCGCGCGCTGCAAATCTAGTAGCAAGGAGGGCGGTGCCAGCTCCACCTTGCCGCTGGGCGTGCGCAACATTTCGGGGATGCGGGGTTGCAACGCGCCCAGGTCTATACCGCCGCTGGTGTTGGATGCCTGCACCTTGGCTAGTGTCAAACCATCAGGCTTGCGGCCCCACTGGTCACCATAGGGGCCGCTGCGCAAAGCCACTTCCAGCGTGCGCTGCGGGCCTTTCAACTCCTTGGTCGCTTCGATGACGGCATTGGCGTGTTCACCAAACAGGCGTTGCGCATCGTCGGCAAACTGGGCATCGTCCAGCGTATTGGCATCCACGTTCGCACCTTTACCTTGCACGATGGCGGCCAGCTTGAGCAGGGTCTGCCATTCCTGGGGTTGACCGGCCGGGGCCTGCAACACCGGTGGGCTGTAGCGGGCGTGGTTGCGCCATGAGAGTTGGGGGAAGGCCACGTCGTAATGAAAATCTTCCAGCGGCGATTGGCCGGGCAAGATGACGTCCGCATGGCGCGTGGTCTCATTCAGGTAGATGTCCATGCTGACCATGAAGTCCAGCGTGTCCAGCGCCTTGGAGAGGCGTGGACCATTGGGGCTGGACAGCACGGGGTTGGTGGCCACTGTGAACAACACACGCATCTGGCCTTCGCCCGGCGTCTCGATCTCTTCGGCCATACAGGTCATCGGTAGCTCGCCATACACCTCGGGCGCTCCGCTCACGCGGGCGTGGTGGCGGCCGGTGGCTACACCCTTGCCGATGCCAGGCTTGCCCGCTGTATTGGACGCAAAGGCGGCAGACTTGGCGAACAACACGCCACCTTCCTTGTCCAGATTGCCGGTCAGGGTGTTGAGCACATCTACCAGCCAGCTGGCCAGCGTGCCGTACTCCTGTGTGCAGGTGCCGATGCGGGCGTACACGGCGGCGCGCGGTGCGGCGGCCAGCTCGCGGGTCAGGGCGCGTATGGTCAGTGCGGTGATGCCACAGCGCGCGGCCACGGCCTCGGGTGTGAAGGGGGCGATGGCCTGCTGCACGGCATCCACACCGTTGACCCATTCGCCTACCGTGCCCAGTTTGACCAGGCCTTCGGCAAACAGGGTGTTGACCATGGCGGCCAGCAAAAACACGTCGGAATTGGGTCGGATGAAATGGTGGTCGTCGGCCACGGAGGCGGTCTCGGTCTTGCGCGGGTCCACCACAACCAGCTTGCCACCACGGGCCTGCATGGCCTTGGCCTTGCCTTTGAAGTCGGGCACGGTCCACATGCTGCCATTGCTGACCAGTGGGTTGGCGCCCAGCACCAGCAGGTAATCGGTGCGGGTTATGTCGGGCAGGGCGACGGACAACCAGTGGCCAAACATCAACCCGCTGGACAGCTGCTTGGGCATCTGGTCCAGCGTGGAGGCGGAGAACACATTCTTGGTGCCCAGCGCGCGGGCCAGTTTGCCAAAGTAGGTCAGCAGGCCGATCTTGTGGGCGGAGGGGTTGCCGACCACGATGCCAGCGGCATTGCGGCCATGTGCAGCCAGTATGGGTGGCAAGCGCCGTTCGATCTCGGCATAGGCCTCGTCCCAGGTGGCTTGCTCAAACACGCCGTTGCGCTTGATCAGCGGGGTGCGCAGGCGATCCGGGTCCTCATGCAAATCCTTCAGCGCCACACCCTTGGGGCAGATGTAGCCGGCACTGAACACGTCGGCATCGTGCCCGCGGATGCTGATGACCTTGCTGTTTTGCACCTTGATCTCCAGGCCGCAACAGGCCTCGCACAGGGGGCAGATGCGGTGGTGGGTGGTGGTGTCAGTCGTCGTGTCTTGCATGGGGTCCTCATGGCGCAAAGTGGCGAAAAAGCCATTTACGCATGAGGGGACCGGCAGTGTCTATAACGCAGGTGACTGCCATTGACTACACCTGTCACCTCTATTCAAGGCGGCTTCAGCGCCCCAATTACTGCACTCCACGGCACCAGCTTGAAGTTTTGCGTGCCCTGGGGCAGGCGTTTGTGCCCGTCTTGCACCACCAGCATGCCCTTGCCGTAGGGGCCACCCAAAGCCGTGGACGTTACCGCCAGACCATCGGTCTCCGATGTGCCGTCTATACCGGCCTGGGCATTGATGCCCACCCGAAAAGCACCCCGCAGCGCGTAGGGGGGCGTCGCGTCCAGCACCAGGTAGCTGTCGTTCCCCTGCGAGGACACCACCAGGTAGTGCCCCTGCTTGCCGTGGTAAATCGCCAGACCTTCCACATCCGCATGCAACGCGCCGCCCACGGGCAGCACCGGCTCGGGTTGGCCGCTGTCACCCGCCTTGAGCGAGATGCGCCAGACGCCTTGTTTCTCTTCGCCAACAAAAAGCGACTGGGTGCTTTCGTCCACCACGCAGCCTTCGGGTTGGCTGGCCAGCTGGGTGCGGCGCACCACCTGCGCGGTCCATGCACCGGGTTTGCCGCCGGGGTTCAGCACCCGCAGTTGCAGCAGGCGGCCGTCCTTGTCGTTGGCAAACACGTCCAGCTGCCCGTCGGCATTGCGGCCGGTGCAGATGCCGTAGATGTCGTTCAAGTCGGTGGGCAGGCGTGCCAGTTCGCTGACCCGGCCTTGGGCGTTGATGTCAAACAGCACGATGGAATTTTCATCGCGTTGTGTCGCCGCGGCCAGGTCAAAGCGATGTGGGCCGTAGCGCAGGTTTTGGCGCAGGTCCACATTGTTGATGCGCCCGACAGGCAGGAACTGCTGCTCCTTGCCCTGCAGGTCATACACCGCCAGCCCACGCTTCTTGTCGGTGCCTAAGACCAGGCTGCGGCTGCTGTTGCGCGGGTGCACCCAGATGGCCGGGTCGTCGGCGGCGTCGCCCTGGCCTTTAACGGTGTCTGTTTGTGCAGTGGCCTGCACATAGGGCAGCTGTGCCAACGGGCGCTGGGCTTGTTGCGCCAGCCAGGCATCAAAACGTTTGGTGTCGATGGCCTGGTCGTGCAGCACCAGTTCGCGCTGGCTGCGTTCAGCATCCGTGCTGTAGGCCCATATGCCGACCTTGGGTTCTGCAATAAAGAGTTGGCCGTCGGCATCCCGCACGCGACAGGTTTTGGCATCCAGCGGGGTTGCCAGCCGGCGCAACGGTCTTGCGGGTGCCGCACCACCGCCTTCGGGCAACAGCCATTGCTCGCTCAGCCCATCGTCGGCCAGCAGGAAGGCGTGCAACAACTGTTGACCGTCGCGGTGTAGGCAGAGCGCCTCCAGGTTGAAGGCTGGGCCGCGCCAGCGCGCCAGGGTTTTGAGGCCCGTGCCCTGGCTGCGTACCAGCAAAAGATCACCATTGTCTGCGTCGTGTAGCAGTGCAATCTGCGAGCCATCGGCCAGGTTGCGTTGGTCCCAGCGCTTGGTGCGCACAGGCACGCGGTCCAGCACACGCGCATTGGCATCCAGCAGTCGCAAGCCGTTTTTGTCGACATCCAGAGTGTGGGCTTGGGCTGCTGCGCAGACTGCCACGGTGCAGCAGAGCGCTGCGAGAGTTTTCAGAAAAAGCATCATCAAAACACCGCCACTTTCAGACCCAGTTTGTAGCTGCGCCCGTATTGTTCGTACTGCGCGTTGCGCGCTTGGTCGGCCTGGTAGACATAGTAGTGGGCGTTGCCCAGGTTCAGCGCTTCAAAACTGACTTGCCAGCGTTTGTCGATCTGGTAACGCAGCGAGAAGTCCACCTGGTTTTGCGTATCCACCAGCAGGTCTTTGCGGGCATCAAAAATACTGCCCACCTCCAGCAGGTAGGGCGACTTGTGGCTCAGCGCCACGCGGGTACTGATGCCATGGCCCTCCCAGCCCACGCTGAGGTTCACCGTGCGGTCCGACTGGCTGGGCAGTGCGATCTGGCGGGTCTTGCGTACACCCTTGTCAAAACCGCTGATGGTGGCCTCGGAGCGCACAAAACTGGCGTTGGCACCCAGGATGATGTCACCCCGCAGTGCCTGGTTGTAGGCCAGCTCAATGCCGTGCAGGCTGGCTGCCTCGCCATTGGCAAAGGTGTTGACCGAGCTGAAGTCTTTCCACTTGCCAGCGGTACCCGCCAGATCGGTCTGGAAGGCGAAGTCGTTGATCTGTTTGTGGAAGACGTAGGCAGACACACCACCCTCACGGCCCCAGTCGTGCTCCACGCCGAAGTCCAGGTTACGCGATCGGAGGGGCTTGAGCTCGGGGTTGCCCAGCTCGGCCGTGTCGTCGTCCACCAGCACGCCGGGTGCCAGTTGGCCAAAGCTGGGGCGCACGACGGAGTGGGTCAGCGCGCCACGCAAGCGGGTGGACTTGGACAACTCCTGGCGCCACAACACGGATGGCAGCCAGTGGTCACTGCTGCTTTTGAAGACCACGGGTTTGATGCCAGTGTCATCCGACGCCCAGCCACTGGCATCAAAGCTGATGCGTTCATTGCGCACACCCAACACCCACTGTGTGGTGCCGTGTTCGATCTGCGTTTGCACATACGCTGCGTTGACGTCTTCGTTCATCTTGAAGTCATTGACCTGCGAGTCCACGGCATCGCGAAAATCCGCCAGCTTGACCGAGCCAGCCAGAGCGCGCAGCCGGGCCTCATCCACACCGGGACCAAATTCGTTCCAAGGGTAGTTGACCCTATCTGCACTGGCAAACGCGGTTAAGGCGAGTTGTGGCTTGCTTAGGTTGTAGGGTGCCTTGGCCAGTTGTTTGGTGCCGATGGCGTAGGTTTCCAGTGTGTTGTCTTTGCTGCGGCGGGCAACCTTGGCGCCACCTTTTACTTCGATCTCCAGACCGGCGAAGTCCAGGCTGCGCTGCAAGTCAACTTTGAAATGCTGCGTCTGGTCGGTGGCCGTGCTGTCTTCCAATTTGAGTTTGTCAAAGGCGTAGTTGCCGGCACTGTTCACCGCGGCGGGTGCCTGCAGCACCGGGCGCATGCCATCGCTAAAACTGACACCCTTGAAGCTGGCTTTGAAGCTGGACGAGGCCAGGGCGTTGGGCTTGTCTTCACTGGCGCGGGCGCTGCCGGCCTCGGCCCACAGGCGCCAGTCGCCCATGCGGTGGTCTGCGCCGGCCGTCAGCGAGCTGACCCTGTTGATCTCTTGGCGCGCCTTCAGGCCACGTGCGGCATCGGCATCACCGGCCACACCTTCGGCGCGGGCTGTGGCAAAGCTGATCTTGTTGGACTGGCGGGTTTCTTCATCGGTGAAGCGGCTGGAAAAACCGCGCAGGTAAAAGTGCGTGTCGGTGTTGGGTTTGAAGTCGAGGTTCAGTGCAGCACCCAGGCGTGCGCGGGTGATCTCGTAACGGCGCAGCTCAAACGCGGACAGTTTGTTGCCGTCCCAGCCACCGCCGGTCTCGACGTTGTCGCTGGCAAAACGGCGGGTGTCCGAGGTCAACGCAAAGGCCACGCCCAGCCTGCCATCGTTGAAGCGGTCGGCAAACGTAACAGATCCGCTGGGTGCGGATTTGGCTGCATTGGCGTCATAGTTGCCACCCAGTTCCAGGCGCAGCAGGCGGCCGCTCTGGTCGAACGCCGACAGGGTATTGACCGATACCGTGCCACCCAACGAGTTGGCGTCGTGCTCCGGGCTCAAGGTTTTAAGCACTTCCAGCGATCGGACCAGGCCCGCGGGCACCACGTCCAGACCTGCCGCGCGGCGGTCGGACTCAGCGGCCGGCATTTGCGCACCGTTGATGGTGACGGCGTTGTAGTCCGGCCCCAAGCCACGCACACGGATGAAGCGGCCTTCTCCCTGGTCACGCTCGACCGATACGCCGGGCAAACGCGCCAAAGCCTCGGCGGCGTTGTTGTCGGGTAGCTGGCCAATGTCGTCGGCATGCACCACACTGACCACACCCTGTGCGGCGCGTTGTTTGTCCTGCGCGCCGCGCAGGCTGGCCAGTTGGCCGGTGACCGAGACCGTGTCCAGGTTCAATGGTGTTGTGGTTTGGGCGTGTGCGGCAAAGGCGGCGGCCAGGCACAGGCTGAGGGCGGTGAGTCGGTGGGGGCTGAGTGTTTTCATGGCAATCCAGAGAGTTGGGGCAACAGGTTCTGGACCATAAAAACCGCAGATGGCGGTTTCGTGACATGGCGACGTTTTGGCAGGAGCGGAGCACGCGGCGGCGCAATGTGAGCTTTAAAGACCCCCACCGCAGGCTTGGCATGGCACGGTAGCGTGTTGTCACATTGCATCCCTAGAATCCGCGCCCTATGCGAATCCCCTTTGTTGACACCCCCTTGTTCCACTTTTCCCAGGCCCCGGTCTTGCGCGTGCGGCACTTTGGCCATGCCATGTTGTTGTTGATGGCGGGTGTGTTGTGGCTGTTTGGCCAAAGCGGTGCACTCAAACCCATGGTGCAATGGCAGTGGATAGATGTGGTGGGTGAGGGCGGCATGGCCCTGATGCTGGGCGTGTGGCTGACCCAGGTGCGCGCCAGCCGCCCCGCCGGTGTGGTGACCAACTGGTTATGCCTGGGGCTGGCGACCATGGTGCTGGGCGCCTGGGTAGACTGGATGGACGAATTCTGGGCACTGCCCAAAACCGTGGTGTGGGACAACTGGATGGAGTCCACGCTGACACCGGCGGGTATTGCGCTGCTGACCTGGGGCCTGCACCTGTGGCGGCAGGAGCAACTGGTGCTGAACGAACAACTGCGCCAGCGCGAGCGGGTGTTCCGCGAACATCGCAGCATGGACGGTGTCACCCAACTGGGCGATGCCAGCTATATGGCGCAACAGGTGGCGCTGGAGCGGCGCGCCGCCCGGCCCGGTGCACTGGTGATGCTGGGGTTTGATGGCTTTGATACCGTGCTGCGTGCACATGGCTTGGCCCAGGCCGAACGGTTGTTGCAGTGTGCGGGGCAACTCCTGCTGTTGAACCTGCCACACGACGCGCTGCTGTGCCGTTACGGTGCGGACCGCTTTGTGGTGCTGCTGCCCGGTTGTGCAGAGCACCCTGCACAGGCGGTTGCGGCCGATTTGCAACGGGCACTGTCAGCCTTTGTGTTCCACACCAACCCAGGCGGTGCGCGTATTCAACTGCCGGTTGCAGTGGCGGCGTGTGGTACTGAATCGCCAGATGCGCCGCAAGAAACCATGCTGCGCCTGTTGGGCCGTTTATGGACCTGAGCGCGGGCCTGAGTATGGGTTCGGCCGGCCCCGTGCACCATGCGGATTGCAAGCTGATCCCGTGGGCCTACCAGGGTGCAGTGTTGAGCGAATACGCACGCAGCCGTGGCGTGGCGCTGGATGCGTGGGCCCAGCAGGCCAACGTGTGCCCCGGGCAAGTGATGAGTACACGCCAGTTTCTGGCCCTGCTGGTGCCTTTGCAACGCAGCGCCAAGGACAGCGCCTTTGTGCTGGGGCAGATGGCGTTGCCCGGCCACTACGGGCTGGCCAGCCAGGCCCTGCAGCAGGCGCAGAATTTGGGTGAGGCCTTGCAACTGTTGGCCCGATATGCGGCCAGGCTGTCCCCCTTGCTGACACCGCGCCTGTTGGATCAGGAGCATGAAACCATTCTGTACTGGACCGATGCCTGCGGCCTGCCCGGTGCACAGCGCGCGTTTGTGGTGGACATGCAAATGAGTGCGGTGACCGCCATGGCGCAGTGGCTGGGTGGTACGCGCCTGCCGTGGCGCTACAGCTTTAACCGCACGCGGCCTGCCGATATTTCACAACACGCAAGTTACCTGAGCGGCACGCTGGACTTTGATTGCCACGTGGACGCCATGCGGATTCCGCGCACGCTGGCGTCACACCCCTGGCGGGGTGGGGCGGCGTCTGGTCGGCTGATGACCCTGCAGGCCCTGGAGCAGGGGGCCGATACACAGGCCAGTCAACGCGGTCTGCTGGCTGCGCTGTACGATTTTTTCTTGCCACGCGTGGCGGGTAACCCATCGCTGGATGACGCCGCGCTGGCCTTTGGCGTGAGTTCCGCTACGCTCAAGCGTTACCTGGCCCAGCACGGCACCAGTTTCCAGGCAGAGCTGGACCAGGTGCGGGCACACGTGGCCCTGTACTGGCTGGGGCTCAAGGGGCAGCCCAATGAAGTGGTCGCGCGGGAGCTGGGTTTTGGTGATGTGGCGAATTTTCGCCGCTCGTTCAAACGCTGGACGGGCCAGACGCCCAGCGCGCTGGTCCATGTGGCGGGGCGGTTTGCGCCTTACGCGCCGCCCAACAACGCCGTTTTCAACTTCGGATCGGCTGGCTTGTCGCCAAAGTAGTTGTACATCAGGCAGGTAAAAAACTCGGGTTCGGCAATTTTGGCAATCTGTTGGCCGTTGATGCTGACCACTGTGCCTTCGCCGGGCACTTCGTCCATCGTGAAGCCTTCACCCGTCACCATTTTTCGCTTGTTGGCAAACACCTCGCCCAGTTTGATCAAGCCGGGAATACATTTGCCAAACTGCTCGCGCGGCAGGTTGTCGCTCATGACTTCGGACATGGTTTTGCCCAGGCTAGAGGAGTCGGTGTCGCGCAGAAAGACGACCTTCAAACGCTTGGGTCCTTTGGACGCGTACACATCGGTGGACGTCTTGGCGCTGGTTGGCAGGTACAGTCCCGCCGCATAAACCTTGAATACGAACTTGGACCGGAGGCCCGCGCCGTTGAGTTTCAGCGTGCTGCCGGCCAGTGCGATCTCGCGCTCAAAAGCGATGCCCTCCACCGTGGTGGCGCTGGGTGTGCTGACTGCGGTGCTGGTGACCGTGCTGGCTTGGGCGTTGGCCTGGGCCAAAATCGGGGTCGGCAACCACGCGAATGCAAGCGCCAACGCTGCGCCCGTTACAGACCGTCGTACAAAATAGGGTGTGTTCATGCGAGGGCTTTCACCGGTGCGGGCTTGTGGCGCAGCACCAGCAGACCAAATAAGGTGGCGGTTATGTACATGCTGACCGAATACAGCGCGGCCGGCAAAGCCAGCTGCAGATTGCCCAACACCGACAGCGCCACATAAATCGCCAGTGTGGAGTTGTGGATGCCGATCTCAAAGCTGATGGCAGTGGCCATCGGTTTGTTGAGCCCCGCAGCGCGCGACATGTAATAACCCACCAGCAGGCTGACCAGGTTAAATACCAGTACCAGCGGTCCCAGCGACGCAAACGAGGCCGTCAACGCGGTCCACTCCTTGACGATGGCCAGTAGCGCAAACGCCGCCAGCACCAGCGCGCTGAATAGCTTCATGGGTTGTCCCATGCGCTCGCTAAAACTGAACGCCTTGGCGCGCACCACCATGCCGATGACGACGGGCAGCAGGATCACACCCACCACCTCCAGCACCTTGCCAAATTGCAGCGGCACCACTTGGCCGGACTGCATAAAGGTCGCAATCGCCCAGTTGGCAATCAGCGGCAGGCTGACGATGGACAGCACGGTGTTGACGGCGGTGAGCGAGATATTCATCGCCACATTGCCGCCAAACAAATGGCTGAACAAATTGGCCGACACGCCGCCGGGGGATGCGGCCAGCAGCATCAGGCCCACAGCGTAGACCGGCTCCATGCCGAACAACACGATCAGCAGGTAGGCCACGCCCGGCAGCACCACGGTCTGCAAGCCCAGCGCCAACAGGACGGAGCGGGGGTGTTCACGCAGGCGTTTGAAATCGTCAAGAGATAACGACAGGCCCAGGCCAAACATCACCAGCGCCAAGGCCAGCAACAGCAGCGTGGGCAGCATTGCGGTCACATTCATGCTGCGGCGGTCTGGTTGTTGTGCGGCTGCTGCTGCGTGCCCAGTCTGGCTTCAATCGCGGCCTTGACTTCCATGCGCAGATGCAGGTGGAACGCCGCTTCGGCCACTAGGAACAGCGGCCCTACGATCAAGCCAGACAGGTCATCCACAAAGGCCGGCTTCCTGCCCTCGTAGTAATGGCCCCAAAACTGCAGCACCCAGCCGACAACAAACAGTCCCACGCCGGCGCTCAGCCAGACGGCGGTGCTTTGGGCGGCAAACCAATGCCCGGCCGACAGCGACGCGGCCATCAGCAGCGCCATGGTGACGCCAAAACGCAGGTCCAGGCGGAAGTAAAACAGGCAGCTGAGCAGGCTTGCGATGACCGCCATGCTGAGAGGCAGGTCGCCGACCATCCACAAGGGGCGAGACAGCAGCGTGGCCACCGCCACCACAATCATGGGAATGCCCACAAAGTGGGTGGCGACGTTGCGGCCGTCCTGGTGGTAGGCGGCGTATTGGCTCAGGTGGTCGGTCAGGGTTTTCATGGTGGTGTGCCCGGGTAATTGACAGTGCCGTGATCATCTGGCCGTTGCATACTGGGCGTCTGTCAACTTCCCGACACAACCCGTTTTGCAAGATTGGTGCAAACCCTGATGCCTGTGACCATCGCCCCCTACCTGCCTACGCTGCGCGCCGGCCGCTGGTTTGCCCAGTTGCCTCCAGCCTTTTCGGATGCCTTGCTGGACATGGCCAAGCTGCGGCAGCTGCAGACCGGCGACGCGCTGTTTTTGCGCGGCGGCCCACCCTGCGGGTTGTATGCGCTGGTGCGCGGCTCCATCCGTGTGTCTGGTCTAGTTGATGCGCACAACGACACGCGTGAGGCGCTGCTGATACTGCTGACGCCACCCACCTGGTTCGCAGAGATTTCGGTGTTTGACGGCTCGACCCGCACCCACGACGCCCACGCCGCCGAACCCAGCACGCTGCTGCAGGTGCCGCACGAGGCGCTGCAGGCCTGGCTGCAGACCCATCCGCAACATTGGCGCGACCTGGCCCTGCTGATGGCCGACAAATTGCGCATGGCCTTTATCAATATGGAAGAGCAGGCCGTGCTGCCTGCATCGGTGCGTGTGATGCGCCGCCTGGTGCAGATGGCCCAGGGTTACGGACAGGGCGCGGACGAGGGCAGCTCGCGCCGCACACTGGCCATCACGCAGGAACAATTGGCGCTGATGATTGGTGTGTCAAGGCAGACCACCAACCAGATATTGAACGATCTCAAAGCGCGCGACCTGATCCGAGTGCACCGCGGCGCGTTGGAGATTGTCGACCTGGCAGCTTTGCGCGATCTGAGTCTATAAAGCTTTTATGGCTCGCGCGACACGCGGATCTGCGTCAGGCGCCGCCCCTCATTGCTGCCCGCGCTGCTGTAGCTCCCGGCCTGGGCCGGCTTGCCACTGCTGGCAATCGTGACCCAGCGGTTCAGTGGGGCGCTGACGGTGCTGGTGTAGCGCTGGCGCTGCGTAGCGGGCAGGTCGGAGCTGGTGCGTTCGTCCACGGCGGAGGATTGCACTTCAATCTCGACCTTGACTGCCTGCTTGCCGCCCGGCCAATGGGGCGTGACCGTCAGGCTCTGGCCTGATTCCATCCACGTCACCGCCTGTGTCACACCGCCGGAATTGCTGCTGGCCGACGTGCCCGCCGCGCTGAGCGTGGCGCTTTGTGATTCGATTTTTTGCACCCACTGCATAGGCATGGACTGGTTGATCTGCAGGCTGGCCTTTTCGCCATTGCGCACCCGCACCTGCTGCGGCGCAAAGTCCACCGGTCGGCTGCCGGAGGTGCCTACGGTGTACGCGCCGCCACTGGTGTGGGGGCTGTCCTGGTCTTCCTGGCCTTCCTTGACTTGGCGCAGTTCTACTGTCAGGTCACGCAGTGTCTCGCGAATGATGACGGGCTTGAGTTTCTCGGCCGCCGTGGCCATGGGTGCCGTGCCTAACAGCGCTAGGGCGGAGAGCGTGATAGTTCGTGCAATGAAGGAGATGCTTCGCATGGGGCCTGCCTTGTGCGTGTGTTGGATCAACGCTTAGGCGGATTGTGCGCCGCGCAAACGGTCGCAAACCGCCAATAAGCCTGTCTGCGGCTGGTCATATGTGAAGAATTGGCCTATAGCCCCCGTCGGATATGTGTAGTGCGCTATGAAAATAGGAGTAAATAGGTCTCTAGTCGTTGCACTCTTCCAGCGTCGACATCCGCCACGGAATACGCGCCGCTGACTCACTGAAGGGGTCAATGCTGGCGGCGCGTGGCCGCTGCGCTGTCATGCAGGTGTTGCCGCGGCGAAAGCGTATGCGGTCGTTGTCCAGGCGCTCTTCCGTCCATGGCCCGGTTTCTGCGGCAGCGCTGGCGATCTGGCGTTCCACGGTCTTTGGCAAGCGCCCACGAAAAGGGGACTGCTCTGCAAAGCTGCGGGGCGCGGCGGAGTTGATGTCCTTGCGTGACAAGTTCAGATTCAGGGGGGGCGGCTGGGCCTTGCGCCTCGGTTGGAACACTTGGTTCCGCTGGCAGAGCTATGCCGGTGGTGGCTGGTACCGTCGCAATGTCTACGCTAGGGCTAGGGTCCGCCGGCTTGCTGGCGTCGCGCTTGTGGGCCGGGCCTGTTGCGTCTTTCGCGGGTGGTTGTCGACGGGCCTGCTCTGCGTCACCAGGCCCACACTGGCTTGGCTGAGTCGGCGTTGGATGCTCACGCTTTGATCAAGGCGCCTGCTGCGCAGGCCGCAGATGCCAAGGATGCGACCGTGCGCACATGGTTCCAGCGCGTCCACTCCAGCAGGTAACGGGACCAGTATTCCGCTGCCTCTGGTGACTGTGCGTCGACGCGGGCAAGCCGGTCATTGCGTGGAACATTGAACGCCACAGTGACCAAGAACGAGCCGACAACGTACAGCAGACCCGACGCAAGCAGCCACAGAGATTGCGTTGCACTCCAGGGCAGAAAAGACAGCACCGAAGCGGCGAGTGCCAGCAATGCTGTCCCCATGAATACGCCCAAAAAGAGCGGGTTTAGCACGGTGACGTTGATGCGTTGCATGGCGGCAATGCCCTGGCTCGCGGGAAGCTGAGCAAGCGCCTTCATCACAAAGGTCGAAAAAGCAAAGAAGACCCCGCCCACGGTACCGGCGCCAATGCAGAGGATGAGGGGAAGCGTGTCTCGCATTGGAAATGTATTGGGGCGTGCTTTGGTGAGTTGGCAGACCGGGACGGCGTTGGCATCGGGTACGAGCGCCGGACTATAGCCCAGCCAGCAAGGGTATCGGAAATTCCTGTTCGCAGCGATGACAATACAAGAATGCACGAAGACGACAAACAGATCCTGATCGCCGGTGGTGGCATCGGTGGCCTGGCCGCTGCGCTGGCCTGCTCGCGTGTGGGCTGGGCGGTGCAGTTGCTGGAGCGCACACCGGCGTTTGGCGAGGTGGGGGCGGGCATTCAGATGGGGCCCAACGTGGTGCGGGTGCTGCAGGGCTGGGGGCTGGAGCAGGCGTTGAAGCCGGTGGCGGCTTTTCCGGATGTACTGCGCGTGCGCTCGGCGGAGGACGGTGCGGAACTTGGCGGCCTGCGCCTGGGTGAACGCACGCGCACGCTGTATGGCGCGCCTTATGCCACCATCCACCGCGCCGACCTGCACCGCATGTTGCTCACGGCCGTGGTGCAGCAGGGCAGCACGGACCTGCATGTGGGCCAGCGACTGGTGTCTTTTGAGGATGCCGGTAGCGTGGTGCATACGCACACAGATACCGGTTTGCAATTGCAAGGCCAGGCGCTGATCGGTGCAGACGGTTTGTGGAGCAGTGTGCGCCAGCAATTGCTGCACGATGCGCCTCCGCGCGTGACTGGGCATTTGGCCTACCGCGCGATGGTTGCGCAGGCCGATTTGCCTGCTGCCTTGCGCAGCCAGGAGGTCACGGTCTGGTTGGGCTCCAAGCTGCATGTGGTGCAGTACCCCGTGCGTGGTGGTGAATGGCTCAATGTAGTAGCGATTGTCGAAGGCGCGGTGGCCGATGGCGGCGACGTGCAGGACTGGGACCACGCAACCCACACCCGCGATTTGCAAGCCGCCATGGGCAGTACCTGCAGCGCTTTGCGGGACCTGATAGCCGCGATTCAGACCTGGCGCCTGTGGGGCCTGTGTGACCGCCAACCGATGGCCGGTGCACACGAACAGGCCCAGGGCCGCGTGGCCTTGCTGGGTGATGCGGCCCACCCCATGCGACCCTATATGGCGCAGGGCGCTGGCATGGCCATGGAAGATGCAGCCTGCCTGCAGCGCGTGTTGGCCGAGGGTGGATTGCCCATGGCACAGCGGTTGCAGCATTACGCGCAGCAGCGCTGGCAGCGCAATGCGCGAGTGCAAGCCCGTTCGATTCGCAATGGGCAGATTTTTCATGCCGTGGGTGTCGTGCGATGGGGGCGTGATGCGTTCATGCGCATGCTGGGTGAACGCTTGTTGGATGTGCCCTGGCTCTACCGCGGATAAGCGGCGACCGGCCCTGTGTAAAAGTAAACGAAAGTGAAACGATGCTGAAGATGCGACGCAAGTTACTGGCGCTGGGTGGTCTGGCCGCCGCCACGGGCGTGGTGACCTGGCTACCGGTCGCAGCGCAGACCCGCGCTGCTGCTGCACAGCCATGGCCCAGCAAGCCCATCCGCCTGGTGGTGGGCTTCCCCGGTGGCTCCAGCCCGGACTTGACGGCACGCGCGTTGGCCGAGCCCTTGTCCAAGGCACTGGGCCAGCCCGTGGTGGTGGATAACCGGCCCGGCGCCAGCGGCAATATCGCGGCCGACATCGTGGCCAAGGCGACTGACGGCCACACGCTGGGATTGATGATCAATGGCAACCTAACGATCGCCAAGCTGCTCAATGCCAAGACGCCCTACGACCCGCTTAGGGATCTGGCGCCGGTGAGCTTGATTGCGACAGCGCCTCTGGTGCTGGCGGTACCGGCCAGTTATGCCGGCGCAACGCAGGATTTCGTGCGCGCAGGTTTGCAGGCCGGCAACAGCTGGAGCTACGGCACCCCGGGCCAGGGCACGGTGGCGCATCTGGGCATGGAGCTGGTCAAGGCCAAAACCGGGTTGAGCCCGGTGCATGTGCCATACCCTGGCAACCCGCAGGTGGTGAATGCGATGCTGAGCGGCCAGATCCAGCTGGCGCTTTTGCCGCCGGGGCTGGCCATGCCGCAGGTGCAAGCCGGTCGGCTCAAGGCTATCGCCGTCACATCGGTGGGGCGCAGCACCCTGGTGCCCGAGCTGCCCAGCCTAGTGGAGCTGGGTATTCAAGGGGTGGATCTGGAAGTGTGGAATGCCCTGGCGGTGCCGGCCGCAACACCAGCCGCAGTGGTCAACAAACTGGCGGCGTTGGTCAGCGGGATCGTACGCACCCCCGAGATGCGCCAACGCCTGTTTGCCCAAGGCTGGCAGGTGGTGGGTTCATCGCCCGAGGGCCTGGCCAACCGCATGCGCCAAGATACGGCTCTGCTGGCTGGCGTGATAACCCGCCAGGGGATCCGCAACGACTAGGAGCAGGGCGGCACGGAAGGGCCGCTGCGCCGGGCCGCCCCAAGCAAGGCCGAGCCCCCTTTGGGGGGCAGCGACCCGCGCAGCGGTAGCGTGGGGGCTCCGTTACGGTTGGCGACCTAGCAGCAGGTATTCCATCAGTGCTTTTTGCACGTGCATGCGGTTTTCGGCCTCGTCCCACACTACCGACTGGGGGCCGTCAATCACGTCGGCATCCACCTCTTCGCCCCGGTGGGCGGGCAGGCAGTGCATGAACAGGGCGTCGGGTTTGGCGGCGGCCATCATCTCGGCATTCACACACCAGGCGGCAAAGGCCTTGCGACGGGTTTCGTTCTCGGCCTCGAAGCCCATGCTGGTCCACACATCGGTGGTGACCAGGTCGGCATCTTTACAGGCTTCCAGCGGGTCGCTATAAACTTGATAGCTACCCGTGCCCATTCCACGGGGGGTAACGGCTACTTCTTCATTTAGCTCATAACCGCTTGGGGTGCTCACCCGCAGATGGAAGCCGAGAATGGCAGCGGCCTGCAACCAGGTGTTGGCCATGTTGTTGCCATCGCCCACCCAGACCACGGTCTTGCCGGCTATCGGGCCGCGGTGCTCGATATAGGTGAAGATGTCGGCCAGGATCTGGCAGGGGTGGAATTCATTGGTCAGGCCGTTGATGACCGGCACCCGCGAGTGGGCGGCAAAACTCTCCAGCTTGGTTTGCTCATAGGTGCGGATCATCACGATGTCGGTCATGCGGCTGATGACTTTGGCACTGTCTTCAATCGGCTCAGCCCGGCCCAGCTGGCTGTCGCCGGTGGTCAGGTGCACCACGCTGCCGCCCAACTGGTACATGCCGGCCTCAAAACTCACGCGCGTGCGGGTGGAGGCCTTCTCGAAAATCATGGCCAGTGTGCGATCCACCAGCGAGTGGTGGCGCACAAAGGTCTTGAACTTGTGTTTGATAAAGGCCGCACGCTCCAGCAGGTAAACGTACTCTTCATTGGTGAAGTCAGTGAACTGCAAATAGTGCCGCACGGGCGGCGCACCTTGGGGTACCGTGCTGGGGATGCCGGTCAGGGGATTCATGGCGCTCATTCTTTCAATAATGCGGAGATCAGGGGGCACAGGATAGCCGCGATCTGGTCGGCCTCAGCCGTTGTCAAAGTCAGCGATGGCACCAGGCGCACCACGGTATCGGCCGTGACGCTGATCAACAGCCCGGCGTCGGCCGCGCGCTGGGTCAAGGCTCCGCAAGGTTTGGCCAGATCAATGCCCAGCATCAGGCCCTGGCCGCGGATTTCCCTCACCGCACCGCTGGCGAGCTCAGCCGCCAGCCCTTTTTGCAGGGCCGCCTTCAGATGTGCTCCCACCGTGGCGGCGTTGATCAGCAGGTCTTCTTCTTCCATGGTGCGAATGGTTGTGACTCCGGCGCGCATAGCCAGAGGATTGCCGCCAAAGGTGCTGCCGTGGTTGCCGGGCGCAAAAATGGTGGCTGCCTTGGGGCCAACGACAACCGCGCCAACCGGTACACCAGAACCCAGACCTTTGGCCAAAGGCATCACATCAGGCTTGATACCTGCCCACTGGTGGGCAAACCACTTGCCGGTGCGGCCCATGCCACATTGCACTTCGTCGATCATCAGCAGCCAGTCGCGCTCATCGCACAGGGTGCGCACGTCGCGCAGGTAGTCCATGTGCATGGGGTTGACGCCGCCTTCGCCCTGTATGGCTTCAAAAAACACGGCCACCACATTGGGGTTGTTGGCCGTAGCCGCCTTGAGTTGTTCTATATTGTTGGCGGGTACGCGGATAAAACCTTCCACCAGCGGGCCGAAGCCAGCCTGTACCTTGGGGTTGCCGGTGGCGCTCAACGTGGCTATCGAGCGGCCGTGGAAGGCCTTCTCGTAGACCACGATTTCAGGGCGCTCAATGCCCTTGTCGTGGCCGAACTTGCGGGCCAGCTTCAGAGCGCATTCATTGGCTTCGAGGCCCGTGGAGCAGAAGAACACATTCGTCATGCCCGAGCGCTCGACCAACATGCCGGCCAGTTCTTCCTGCAGCGGCACGTGGTAGTAGTTGGATGTGTGGATCAGCTTGGTGACCTGGTCTTGCAGCGCGGCCACCAGCTTGGGGTGGTTGTGGCCCAGCGTGTTGACGGCAATGCCACCCAGACCATCCAGGTATTCGCGGCCGTTCACGTCCCACACGCGGCAACCCTGGCCATGCGACAGGGCGATGGGCAGGCGGCCGTAGGTGTTCATCACGTGGGGTGAAGAGGGCGTGGCGGGTGCGGCAGTGGTCATGTAGGGGCTCCAAGGTTGCATCAGAAAAACAATGCGGCCCATGCCTGCATCAGTTTGCCATTCGACAAACCGGGACAGCGGGGGCCGTTGCAACAGATTCTAGGCGCTGCACTGCAGCAACGTATTGACAAATTGGCATCACTCTGATGCCCCAGCGCGGGCTCCGGGTGCGGGTTGAGAGGAGCTGTCAGTTAGCTGTCGTTTGGCTCGGATAAAATCATTGCGCGCGCAGCCGCATTCTGGGTGTCGCAAACCCGCCGCCGACACCACCATGCCCAACACGTCTTCAAAAGAACTCTACATCCTGGGAGTGACCCGCAGCGGCAAGACCTTTCGCCCCAGTGACTGGGCGGAGCGTTTGGCCGGGGTTATGAGCCAGTTCCGGCCCGGCGGCCCGCAGCCGGGCAGCCATCTGGGTTATTCACCCTGGTGTGTGCCGACCTCGTTTGGCAATGTGAAGTGTGTGATCGTGCACAGTGACCTGCGCGATTACGACGTCATGGCTTGGGATTTTTGTCTGAATTTTGCCAAGGACAATGAGCTGCAGGTCAGCGAAACGCGTCCCACACTGTAAAACCCTTACAGGCTGAAGCTGCCCACGCGGTGCTCGCCGATGCTGATGGCCATATCGTCTGCCTCCACCGGGTAATCCGCCGCCACATTGAGCTGGTTGCTGTTGTTGCGGCGCACACCAATGGCCACATGGCCAGCGGCTGCCGCACGCGCGGCTACGTCCCGAAAACATTTTTCGCCAGCCGCCATCTCTAGCGGTGTCAAGTAGAACTGTTGCCCCTGGCCGTTGCTCAGAAGGTCGGCCACGATGTCTTGTGTGCCGGGGTTCAGCAGTTCCTGGCTGACATACAGCGCGTCAAAGTGTGCACTGCAGACCACCCGGTCACAGCCGGCCTTGGCCAACAACTCCCGGGTACCGGGGTCTATGCACTCCACCACCGTGTTGACCTGGCGCGCACGCGATTCAATGGCCAATGCAATGCTGACAT
>JAYSZJ010000005.1:0-35987 GCA_043738115.1 Rhodoferax sp.
CCCTTGCTGATCTGGTTGGTACTCAGCGCCGCAGTGCCTGCGGTGGTCAAAGCGGCCACATCGCGGGTTTCCATCGCGGCTATACCGTCGGTGGTCAGCGCAGAAACCTGATCAGTCTTCAGAGCAGCCACTTGGTCTGTGCGCAGGGCTACGACCTGGTCTGTGGTCAACGCAGCAACGCCCGCTGTGGTCAGAGCGGCGGTACCTGCCGTCGTCAGGGCTGCAACCTGGTCTGTAGTCAGACCCTTGCTGATCTGGTTGGTACTCAAAGCCGCCACGCCAGCAGTAGTCAAGGCCGCGACATCGCGGGTTTCCATCGCGGCGATGCCGTCTGTTGTCAACGCTACGACCTGACTGGTCTTCAGTGCTGCAACTTGGTCGGTGCGCAGTGCCACAACCTGATCGGTTGTCAGAGCGGCGACTCCCGAAGTTGTCAATGCCGTTACACCTGCCGTTGTCATCGCAGAAACCTGCGATGTGGTCAGACCCTTGCTGATCTGGTCTGTCGTCAGTGCGCCAATGCTGGCAGAGGTCAGCGCAGCAATGTCGCGTGTTTCCAGTGCAGCCACCTGGTCCGTCGTCAAGGACGCGACCTGGTTGGTCTTCAGTGCCGCAGCCTGGTCGGTACGCAAGGCGACCACTTGGTCTGTCGTCAGGCCCTTGCTGATCTGGTTGGTGCTCAGCGCTGCGGTAGCGCCTGTGGTCAAGGCTGCCACATCGCGGGTTTCCATGGCCGCAATGCCATCCGTGGTCAACGCAGAAACTTGATCGGTCTTCAGGGCAGCAACCTGGTCTGTGCGCAGGGCTACGACCTGGTCTGTAGTCAGCGCGGCAACACCTGCGGTAGTCAGGGCCGCGGTCCCAGCGGTAGTCAGGGCCGCGACTTGGTCTGTCGTCAATCCCTTGCTGACCTGGTTGGTCGTCAGAGCACCAACACTGGCGGTGGTTAGAGCTGCAACGTCGCGTGTTTCCATCGCGGCGATGCCATCGGTCGTCAGCGACGCAACCTGGTTGGTCTTCAGGGCTGCAACTTGGTCAGTGCGCAGTGCCACAACCTGATCGGTTGTCAGAGCGGCGACTCCTGAAGTTGTCAATGCCGTTACGCCTGCCGTTGTCATCGCAGAAACCTGCGATGTGGTCAGACCCTTGCTGATTTGGTCGGTCGTCAGCGCGCCAATGCTGGCCGAGGTCAGGGCGGCGATGTCACGTGTTTCTAGTGCAGCAACCTGGTCCGTCGTCAAGGACGCGACCTGGTTGGTCTTCAGTGCCGCAGCCTGGTCGGTACGCAAGGCGACCACTTGGTCTGTCGTCAGGCCCTTGTTGATCTGGTTGGTGCTCAGCGCAGCAGTAGCGGCGGTAGTCAAGGCCGCAACGTCACGTGTCTCCATCGCTGCAATGCCATCGGTCGTCACCGCAGAAACTTGATCAGTCTTCAGAGCAGCCACTTGGTCCGTGCGCAGGGCTACGACCTGGTCTGTGGTCAGCGCGGCAACACCTGCGGTAGTCAAGGCCGCGGCCCCAGCGGTAGTGAGGGCCGCAACCTGGTCTGTAGTCAGCCCCTTGCTGATCTGGTTGGTGCTGAGAACGCCAACGCTAGCGGTTGTCAGGGCTGCAACGTCGCGCGTCTCCATTGCCGCAATGCCGTCTGTTGTTAGCGCCGCGACCTGACTGGTCTTCAGGGCTGCAACTTGGTCAGTGCGCAGGGCCACGACCTGGTCGGTCGTCAAGGCTGCAATGCCGCCTGTGGTCAACGCCGTCACGCCAGCCGTCGTCATGGCCGAGACCTGTGACGTGGTCAAACCCTTGCTGACTTGATCGGTAGTCAATGCACCAATGCTGGCAGAGGTCAGGGCGGCGATGTCGCGTGTTTCCAGCGCCGCAACCTGGTCGGTCGTCAATGATCCGACCTGATTGGTCTTTAGCGCTGCAGCCTGGTCAGTGCGCAAAGCCACGACTTGATCGGTCGTCAGACCTTTGCTGATCTGGTTGGTGCTCAACGCTGCGGTAGCGCCTGTGGTCAGGGCCGCAACGTCACGTGTCTCCATCGCCGCGATGCCGTCGGTGCTTAGCGAAGAAACTTGATCGGTCTTCAGCGCGGCAACCTGGTCTGTGCGCAAGGCTACGACTTGGTCAGTCGTTAGGGATGCCACACCGGCTGTTGTCAGCGCTGCTGTTCCAGCAGTCGTCAGTGCTGCCACTTGGTCTGTAGTCAATCCCTTGCTGACCTGATTGGTTGTCAGTGCGCCCACGCTGGCGGTAGTCAGAGCTGCGACGTCCCGGGTTTCCATTGCGGCAATACCATCGGTCGTCAGAGCGGCAACTTGGTTACTCTTCAGTGCCGCAACCTGGTCTGTTCTTAGGGCAACCACTTGATCGGTCGTCAGTGCTGCCACGCCCGTGCTTGTCAGGGCGGTTACACCTGCTGTGGTCATTGCCGCAACTTGGGAGGTCGTCAAACCCTTGCTGATCTGGTCTGTGGTCAAAGCACCGATGCTGGCCGAGGTCAGGACTGCAACATCACGTGTCTCAACTGCCGCGACCTGGTCGGTCGTCAGCGACGCAACCTGGTTGGTCTTGAGAGCCGCAACCTGGTCAGTCCGCAAAGCCACCATTTGGTCCGTGGTCAGGCCTTTGCTGACCTGGTTGGTGGTCAGGGCGCCAACTCCAGCAGTAGTCATAGCCGCGATGTCTCGGGTCTCCATCGCCGCAATGCTGTCTGTCGTAAGGGCTGCAATTTGATCCGTCTTCAAAACGGCTGCCTGATCGGTGCGCAAGGCCACGACTTGGTCCGTGGTCAACGCAGCAACACCCGCCGTGGTCAGCGCCGCCGCCTCAGCCGTTGTCAGTGCTGCGATCTGGTCCGTCGTCAACCCTTTGCTGACCTGGTTGGTCGTCAAGGCGCCAATGCCTGCTGTCGTCAAGGCAGCTACATCGCGCGTTTCCAGGGCAGCCGTTCCGTCGGTTGTCAGCGCAGCAACTTGACTGGTTTTCAGCGCTGCCACCTGGTCTGTGCGTAAAGCCACAACCTGATCGGTTGTCAGGGCTGCAATACCCGCGGTGGTCACTGCCGCAACGCCTGCAGTCGTCAAGGCGGCGACTTGGGAAGTAGTCAAGCCCTTGCTGATCTGGTCAGTGGTCAGGGCACCTATGCTGGCCGAGGTCAGAACCGCAACATCACGTGTCTCGACCGCTGCCACCTGGTCTGTCGTCAGGGACGCAACCTGGTTGGTCCTAAGCGCTGCAACTTGATCGGTCCTCAGCGCTACCACCTGGTCTGTGGTCAGTCCCTTGCTGACTTGGTTGGTGCTCAATGCCGCGGTGCCGGCGGTGGTCAAGGCTGCCACATCGCGGGTTTCCATGGCCGCAATGCCATCCGTCGTCAACGCGGAGACTTGGTCAGTCTTCAGGGCGGCAACCTGGTCGGTGCGCAGAGCTACAACCTGGTCGGTTGTTAGTGCAGCGACGCCAGCCGTCGTCAGTGCCGCTGCTCCAGCGGTCGTCAGGGCTGCGACCTGGTCTGTAGTCAGGCCCTTATTGATCTGGTTGGTCGTCAATGCGCCAATACCGGCGGTCGTCAGCGCTGCCACATCGCGGGTTTCCATGGCGGCAACACCATCGGTCGTCAGAGCCGCTACCTGGTGGGTCTTCAGTGCTGCGACCTGGTCGGTCCGCAAGGCTACTACTTGGTCTGTGCTCAAGGCCGCAACGCCACTAGTTGTCAAGGCGGTGACGCCGGCCGTTGTCATGGCCGAGACCTGAGAGGTGGTCAGACCCTTGCTGATCTGGTCCGTGGTCAACACGCCTATGCTGGCAGAGGTCAGGGCCGCAATGTCACGTGTTTCCAAAGCAGCCACTTGATCGGTCGTCAGGGAAGCGACCTGGTTGGTCTTCATCGCAGCGGCTTGGTCGGTTCGCAGAGCCGCCACTTGGTCGGTCGTCAGCCCTTTGCTGATCTGGTTGGTGCTCAGCGCTGCAGTGCCGGCTGTGGTCAAGGCCGCAACATCACGTGTCTCCATAGCTGCAATGCCATCCGTGGTCAGCGCGGAAACTTGGTCGGTCTTCAAGGCTGCCACTTGGTCAGTGCGCAAGGCGACTACCTGGTCGGTGGTCAGCGCGGCTACGCCGGCTGTGGTCATCGCCGCAGTGCCACCCGTCGTCAGCGCCGCAACTTGATCTGTGGTCAAGCCTTTGCCGATCTGATTGGTCGTCAGGGCGCCGATGCTCGCGGTTGTCAGGGCGGCGACGTCCCGGGTTTCCAGCGCCGCTATGCCATCGGTAGTCAGCGCAGCAACTTGGCTGGTCTTCAAGGCGGCGACCTGGTCGGTGCGCAAAGCCACTACCTGGTCCGTCGTCAGGGCGGCAATACCGGCTGTGGTCAGGGCCGTTGCGCCGGCCGTTGTTAAGGCGGATACCTGAGACGTGGTCAGGCCTTTGCTAATTTGATCGGTGGTTAATGCACCAATGCCGGCTGAGGTCAGGGCCGCAATGTCACGTGTCTCCAGCGCCGCCACTTGGTCCGTTGTCAGCGCTGCGACTTGGTTGGTTTTCAGCGCTGCAGTCTGGTCTGTGCGCAGAGCCACTACTTGATCCGTAGTGAGCCCTTTGCTTAACTGGTTGGTACTCAAGGCTCCGACGCCTGCAGTGGTGAGCGCAGCGACATCGCGTGTTTCCAAGGCCGCTATCTGATTGGTAGTCAAAGCCACCACCTGGTCCGTCTTGAGAGCTGCTGTTTGGTCCGTTCTGAGCGCCACAACCTGGTCGGTGGTCAGCGCTGCAACGTCCTTTGTGTTCAGCGCAGCAATGAATTTTGTCTGCAAGGACGCAAACTGGTCCGTGGTAAACGCCCGCACCTGGTCCGTCGTGAGCGCCAAGTAGTCTGCCGTTGCCAAACTATTGAGTTGGGTAGTGGTCAGAACAGCGATGTTCGCTGTGCTCATTCCCAGGAAAGGTGAGGCCATGAAAAGTTCTCCTACAAGATGCCGCACCTACAAGAGATAGGTCAGCCCGGCACATTCACTAACGGAATATCAGTATCCTGTAACTATCGGCAAAATTTTTACAAAATAAAACAACTAGATCGCCCCATTTCCGGCGTTCGCAATGCTCCATTTCTGATCCTGGATTGAGGCGATAAAGGGTAAACCCTAGGCCAACCAACGCAATAAATCACCGAGGCCCAGGACTGTTTCGGCCTAGTTATTAGCAAGAACGAATAGTCTTCTGTCGACCGGCAACAACTGTCAGGGAAAAACAGGCGGAAGTACCGTTACTTCGAATGTCAAGCACAGCGGTTTGGCCAAACAATGCGCCGTCGCCTGTGTAAATGGGGCCATACTTTCATCCACACCAACATACGCCGCTGGAAATTGTGGGCCCCTCTCTTCTGGCAGATACAACATGACAAAACGCATACAAGACCAGGAATCTATTCCCCGGTATTTCTCCAGCACGATGCTGGTTCCCAAGTACGTCACGCAATTCCAATGTCTGGGTGGCGAATGCCCGGACACCTGTTGCTCCACCTGGTCGATAGACATTGACAAAGAGACTTACGAGCGCTATCGCGGCGAAACCCATCCTGAACTACAGCCGCTGCTGCAACAGTATCTTGAGCAGGTGGACAGCACATCAGAGGCTAGACACGGAAAACTTAAACTGCGACCGACTGACTCGCGTTGCGGGCTGCATTCCAGCGCGGGTTTGTGCCCGGTCCAGCAACACCTGGGGGAAGACGCTTTATCCGATACCTGCTACATCTACCCACGCAAGGTTCTGCAATTTGGGGAGCGCTTTGAACAAACTCTGACCCTCTCTTGCCCGGAGGCGGCACGGCTGGCCTTGACCCAGGATGATGCGTTTGAATTTGTAAGTGCAGACTTCACTTCGCGACTTACAACCACCCCGGTCATCGCATCACTCCGGGGTTATTCGATTCAGGCCATGGACGAGGTTCGTATCTTTCTGGTCCAGCTATTTCAGACCCCCAGCTTGTCCAATACCGAACGATTGGTGACCGCTGGCTGGCTTTGCCACCAGATCGACCACTTGGTTGTGACCAACACGCAGTCGGAAATCGATGCTTTGCTGGCAGAGATGACGGCTATGGTTGAAAGTGGGAGCGTCCATGCAATGGTGGACCAACTCAACAAACAGCAAGCCACCAGTGTGACTCTATTTTCCATTTTGTTTGGTGTGAACTCTCCGCCAGAAGTCCGAGGAACGCAGCGTGACGTATTGGATAGCGTTCGGTCAGGGTTGGGGCTTACGGCCGACCTTTCACTTACACAAATTTCTGACAACTATGTCCGTGGCAGCAAACTTCTGACTGAAGACGGTGGTACGAGCGAAAAACTGACATCAAAATACCTGCTCAACGACCTGATTCGAGAAACCTTCCCATGGACCGGTGCATCGGCCATGGATCACTACCGTCGGCTTCTGACACGTTATGGCATTTTGCGTCTCATGCTGGCAGGCGTCGCTGCAGAAAAAGACGAGGCCCTGGACGAAGCTACCATCGTACAAACGATCCAGGTTTTTTGCCGTATTTACCAGCACAACGCTCTCTTTACCAAGCGGGCCGAAAGCCTTCTCATACAGTCAGAGTGGACACAGCTCGATCGTCTGTATGCGCTTCTACATTGAATCAATGCAGGTAAGGCGGGTGGTCTGGTGATTTTGCATCCAGATGCTCCAGCCAAGGCTCGGCCAGATAGCGAATTTGGGCGTCGTTGCTCAAGATCCGCTGCATGATTCTGGTCTTCTCGGAGCGGAGCTCTGGCAAAAGCTGTTCGGAATGGCTGTGCAGCCGCAGCTGTTCAATGAGCACCGCACAAACGCCTTCACACCGTACCACCTGCTCCCAATCTTGGGATTTGGCAGCGTCCAGCATCTTCAAACTGCTCTCTTCGATAGATTTGTAATAGTCGATCAGCATCTGTGACATCTCATACTCCTGCACGAATGGCGTTGCGGGACAGGTTGGCCACTTCAGCCTTGATATCGGTCCAAGCCTGTGCCACTGGCTGAATCAGCCGGATAACTTCGTCTATTTTGTTGATGTCGTTGCGCAAGTTTGCTTCCGTCAACACCACGATGCAGTAGTCATACAAACTACGCAGATTCAATGCCAGTTCCCCGCCCTTTTCATCGTTTAGGCCTGCCTTAAGACCTTCTTCGATCAAGCGAACCGCCCGGACAATAGCCTTGCCTTTTCCTGGGATGTCGCCGGCTTGCATTGACAGCTTTGCCGCCCCACAGGACTGCAGCAAAGCTTGGTAGAGAAGCCCGACCAGCTGGTGCGGGTCTGCTCCGGCTACGGAAGTTTCGACTCCAACGGTTCTGTAAGCATTTGCGGAACGCATATTGACGGAGGTGTACATTTTGAGTCTCTGGTAGCTGCTGTGTAAGATAGTTATCGGCAGGCTTCCAACGAACTCAAGGGTGACAGTAATCTAAATCGACGATCTTTCTATGTAATTGATCACCAAGCGGAGACCAACCACCGGGTGCCTAGCCTGTGAAAGGTGGTTCACACAGGTGCATTCTCTACAAAAGTACAGCCTAATTCAAGAGCGCTAAGGCCTGGCGAGCTTGAGGATGCTTGGGGTCAAGGCGAAGGCACTCCTCAAACATGACGCGTGCATCATCTGTTTGTTGGCGCAGAACTGCACAGTAACCGAGCCAATAGTACACAGCGCCATCGAGTGGCGCGTCTCGGGCGGCGTCAAACAACAGGCCCATTCCCGCATCGACAAATCCCTCCACCACCATGGCTTGGGCCCATCGCATGCGCAAAAGTGGCCATACGGCACTTCCCAATAAAGGCCCTCGAAGAATCAGATGTTCGACATGCCTGTGCTGCTGATACCGAAGTAGCTGCAAAACCCATGCATCCATCTCCTTCGGAGGCTCACAGAATGCGTACGCATCCGCTGCTCCAAGGGGCGCATTCCCAAGCAACGTACGAATTAGCAGCAGCGCCGTTTTTGCGTGGTTATCATCTGGCGTTTGCGCCAGCCAAGCATCCCACGCCCGGCCGGCAGGTTCTGGCTGACCCAATACAAAGTGGGCCCATCCCAACGGAAGCAGGGCCGCAGGCAAAGCACTTTCCGCCAGGTGTGGCAGCGCCTGCTCGGCCCGCCCCGTATCCAGCAAAACACGCGCCAATAACAATTCGGCCTGAGGCTCGGGGGCCTGGGCACCCAACACTGCCTCGGCTCTTTCATAACGCGCCAGCTTATACAAACACCACCCTAGCTTGAGCGCCACATCGGGCGCTGCGGGGCTGCGGCTCAAGGCTTCTTCAAAAACGGGGACTGCTTCGTCGAATGTGCCACGCTCGACGAGCAGAGCACCCAGCTCGGCGTGTGCATTGGCATACTCGGCAGGCGCCAACGCTGTTGCGATCCGCAATTGTGCCAAGGCTTCGTCACTGCGCCCTAGGAGCCGCAGTGCATGCCCCAGCCCGGTACGCGCACCAAAACCAGCCGCTGCCGGATCGACAAGCAACTTGAATGCAGCCGCAGCCTCACTAAGTGCGATCTGAAAATCATCAACGGCACCGGTAAAATCACCCGTGCTGATCCGGGCACCACCACGCTGGTAGTGGAGGTCAGCTGAATCGGGAAACGTCGCAAGAGCTCTATCGGCCATCTCAACGGCCTGTACAACACTGCCTCGCGATTGGTACACATTGATAACGGCCAGGTACAGATTCACGACATACGGTTCAGCCCGCACACCTGCCGGCCCAGCGTCCAAGAGCCCAAATGCTGTTTGAGCCGCCTGAAGCATGCCATCCGGATCTGACTGGGCAATCGCCATGGCATACACAAACCATGAAAAAGGATCCTTGGGTCGCGATTGCGTCACTTTGCGGGACAGACGGATGTTGCGGTTCGCCTTGTCTGCACTGGCAACAACGGCCGCCGTGTAACCATCATGCTCCAATCGCACGCAGGAAAGCGTTGAGGTTTGCACCTTGCCGGAGGCCACCGCTTCCAGTTGTTCATGGATCTCCCCACGGTAACGCATCCCGGGTCGCGCGCGCCGGAATAGGCGAAACACCATGGCTTTGGAATGCGTGCCGTCGTCATTCAGACTGCGAATCGGCAAGCTGAACCCGCCCCATTGCGATTGACGCAAGGCGTTCGCAAAATCCACCGGACTGTCTACCGCAAACGTTTCATCACCGTCGAGCACCAGCACCCACTCGCGGGAGGCTTGGTCCAGTGCCGCGTTGCGCGCGGCAGAGAAGTCGTCACACCAAGGGAAATGGCTGACCTGGGCGCCATGTGACCGGGCAATGGCCACGGTTTCGTCCGTCGACCCTGTGTCCACCACGACAATCTCGCCTACCCAGGCTTTAACCGATTCCAGGCAGCGACCGAGGGCACGCGCCTCGTCCTTCACAATCATGCACAGACCCAGTTTTTCGCATGGAAAACCCGGGGGGACGAGGGGTAAGGTCATGGGATCCGATCTGGTTGATGCGTGAAATTGTAGACAGATACCGTAGAGCCGCTATCCAAGGACAAAGGGTACCGAGGTTCAACGGTATCATCTCCAATCAACGCCCACAGACCCGTTGCCAGGCGGGAAAACCGAGACTACACATGCGCTTCAAGGACTTGTTACGAACCGGTGCTCTCATGCAAATTATGGATGTGGGTGCCGCCTGCATTAACGAGCGCCCAATCTACCTGCCGCTGCTGGACGAAGGTATAGGGCACTTGAATGCCTTTGAAGGCGATACCCGCCAAACGGCCAAGATCAAGGAAACATATGGCGACAAGGCCCGTGTGTTTACGGACTTTCTGGCAGATGGACTGATCCACACCTTGCATATGACCCATGCCGACAGCGGCATGACTTCTCTGCTCAAGCCGAAAGCTGCGGCCCTGAATTTCTTCAATCAGTTTGAACACTTCGGCAAGGTAGAACGCACTGCAAAGGTACAAACCACACGGCTTGACGACGTAGCCGACGTACCTGCGATTGACTTCCTCAAAATGGATGTACGGGGATCGGAGCTTGCCGTGCTGGTGCATGGTAAGACGAAGCTTACTCAGTGCGTCGCCATACAGCTTCAGGTCCCCTTCATTTGCCTCTATGAAAACCAGCCCACGTTTGGCGAAGTGGATGTCTGGATGCGGGCCAATGGTTATGTCCCGCATTGTTTTGTGGACGTCAAACGTTGGTCGATCGCCCCGACCATCAGAAATGACAGCGTCAAGACACCGTTTAACCAGCTGCTGGAGTCTGACATCGTCTACATCAAAGACCCGCTCAGCCTGCAACTGCTGTCCAATACCCAGCTGATCAATCTCGCACTCATTGCTCACTACAGCCTTGCCAGCTTTGACCTGTGCGTGTTTGTATTGCTGGAGCTGATCGCCCGCAAACACCTCCATGCAGCTGCGCACGCCCAGTATCTGGAGTTATTGGCCGGTGGTCACCCGGTCGCGCAGCCGCCGGGACCCACCCAACCCGCGAGCACCCAAGTTAACGAAGATACGGTGGATGACTCATCGCTGTGGATACGCTTTGAATCGTGTCCACTGTGTGCCAGCAGCGATACAGTCTTGCTGCGCAGTGACAGTTGCGAAAACCACCCCATCTGGCAAAAAGGTTTGCCCACCCAACTGGAGTGGATGCACTGCCACCAATGCGAGCATATTTACACACGCAATTACTTCACGGAACAAGGGTTGACGCTTCTATTCAGCAAGGCCCACCCCCTGCAGGTGACCGGTTTGAACCTTGACCAGGAACGTGCGCGGTGGGCTCCGACCGTGGAGCGGATACAGGGCCATCTTCAGCAGCAGGGCTGGATGGGAGACAGCATGGTGTGGCTGGACGTGGGTTGTGGTGCTGGGGGCCTGGTCATTACCGCTGCCGAGTATGGGTTCAATGCCATTGGCCTGGATAGCCGCTTGCAAGCAGTGGACCGTATTGAGGCACTGGGCTATAGCGCGGTGGTGGGTGATTTGATGGAGCTGCAAGTGACCGATCCGGTGATGGTCATGTCATTGGCAGACGTGTTGGAGCACGTTCCATTTCCGCGGCAAGCGCTCAAACGTGTACGCGAGGCACTGATGCCAGGAGGATTGATCATGATTTCGTGCCCCAACCTGGACAGCGGATCGTGGCGCAAGGCCAATGCAGAAGGTATCAACCCTTACTGGGGGGAATTGGAGCACCACCACAACTTCAGCCGGGCATCGCTGATGCGACTATTAGCGGAGGAAGGGTTCGTTCCCATCAACTACAGCATCAGCACACGTTATAAGTCATGCATGGAAGTTATTGCACGGCGTACCTAGTGTCCCTCACAAATGGCCCGAGGTTGACAAACGCCAGGTGGCTGCCGCACCCCTGAACCGCCTACTCCAGGTCCGTGCACCCACCAATCTCTGGCTAAAGAAGTAGATGCCTCTTTAAGTGGTCTTATTCCATTGCGCAAGCTGGGCGGTCACATAAGAACTCAAACCACTAATCTTGGCCATTTGCGCGTCCAACGCCGAGTACTGTGCACGCAAGCGTTTTTCAACGCGAGCGGCCCGTTCGGTGACCCTTTCCTGCTCGTCGCCGATGCGCGAGATAGCGCCCTGCAAGGCGGTAGATTTATTACTAACCGTGCCGTCTGCTGCCAATAGACCACTTGTCAGATCACGCAGCTTCAACGCAAAACCATTGGTCGCTGCGTTCGAGTTGTTGGTCGTGAACAGCTTTTGCAAATTGCCAACGTCGCCCATTGCGGTCGCAAGCTTGGTCGTGTTGAGTTTCATCGATCCGTCCGTTTGCTGCTCCAGTCCCACTTCGGACAATCGCGCATAGGTCGAACCGGTACTGCTAGAGCCGATGATTTTGCGCATCAGGTTTTGCAGTCCGACCGTCGTCGAATCGCCCTGCAGCGCACCGGACCTGCCGCCCTGAACATACTTGGTGGAATCCGCCAGGGTCTTGTTAAGCGCCGAGTAGGCGTCCGCAAAGGTTTGGATATTCTTTTGCAATGCCACCTTGTCCTGTGCCACCGTAATTTGCACGGGGGACCCTACTGACGTGGTCTGCGCCAAATTCAATGTCACCCCAGGCACCACGTTAGCGACCGTGTTGGTCGCGGACTCTACCGCAACACCATTGATCTTGAAGGTCGCATTCAAGCCCACCTGGCTCGACTCCATTCCAGAAGCCGACTCGGACCCATTGGCCAATGAGGTGAACGAGAGACTGTCCAGAGCAGCAAACCCGCTATTTGATGCGATGGAGAATCCTGCGTCACTTCCCGACGTAGTGGACTGGAATGACAAACGCTCAGTATTGCCTATCTTCAGAACCGTGGCCTTGACGCCTGCATTGGCAGCGTTGATTGCATTGGCTATGGTCGTATAGGTGTCGGTTTCGCTGACATTGATGTTCACCGCGGCGCCAGCACCGGCGGCAAAGGGGCCAGCACCGGCGGGCCCCCAACTGCCCAACTGAATGCTAAGCTGACCAGTGCCCGACCCAGCGCCCAACGAAGCGCCGGTAGCTATCGATCGCGAAGCTGTTGTCTGCGACTGCGCCAAACGGGTAATGTCCAGGCCAAACGCGGTCGCAGTGGCAGTGGCATCCACACTCACCGTGGCGGCCGCAGCATTGGAAGAGGTTGCCGCCTGGTTGGCCCAACTACTGGCCGATGCCAGGGTTGACGCTGCATCCTTGAGTGCAGAAACCTGCGACTTGATTGTTCCGTACAGCGATAGTTGGCTTTGCAGGGTTGTCGCCTTGGTCTGTAAAGCCTGCAAAGGTTGCTTTTCGATGGCAACCAATTGCGTAACGATGCTGTTGACATCGAGCCCACTACCTACTCCAGGTGATGAAATTGCCATTGCGGCCTCCTATTCCCAGTTTATAGCGCCCTAAGGGTAAATGCAAAAAGCAGAAAAGCGGCGCTGGCCTGTGCCAGACGCCGCAGCAACAGGTTAGGGGCCCTCACCCCCACCATTGCGCCTTGCTTTACCGCAGCAGAGCCAGCACACCGCTAGGTCCCTGGTTGGCCTGAGCAACCATCGCCGTTCCCGCCTGCTGCAGGACCTGATTGCGGCTCAGATTGGCCGTTTCCATCGCGTAGTCAGCATCCACGATGCGCCCACGTGCTGCGGCAGAGTTTTCAGCACCGACCCGCAGGTTCGAAATAACGGTCTCGAATCGGTTCTGCGAAGCACCCCAGGTAGCACGCAAGGTTGTTACTGCTGCGATGTCCACGTCCAGCTTCGCCAGTTCTGCATTGGCGCTAACAGCGGTTGCGCCCAGCGTCGTCGATGTACCGGTGTATGCAGCACCCGCAACGGCAATCTGGTCGCCGGTATCTGCGCCAATCTGGAAGGTAAACGTTGTGGCCGCAATAACCGCGGTGCTATTGAACTTTGTATTGGCCGCGACCCGAGTATTTTCGGCGGAGAGCAATGCGAACTCCTGCTCCAGGGACGCGATGTCTGCGGTGGTATTGGTGCCGTTGGAGGCTTGCACAGCCAACTCACGCATACGCTGCAGATTGGTCGAGATTGCTCCCAGTGCCCCTTCTGCCGTTGCAGCCAGCGAGATCGCGTCATTGGCATTGCGAATGGCCACGTTCATGCCACGGGTTTGGGCATCCATACGCTCCGCAATGGCCAATCCTGCAGCGTCGTCTTTGGCGCTATTGACCCGCATGCCGGACGACAAGCGCTCCATGGATACAGCCAGACTGTTGGATGATCTTGCCAGGTTGCGCTGGGCATTGATCGAGGTGGTATTGGTGTTGATAGATGATGACATGAGGTTCTCCTAAAGTTCGTTACAACCAGGCATTGCTGCCCATTAGCCAACTCCAAGGTTGGTCGCCATGACCGGGAGCATCTACCTAGACGTCTTCTGGCCGACGAGTCCGTAATTCAGAACCCGTTGGTTTTGTTTTCGGTCGGTTTGGCCCACAACTTAAGGACTAATTGTCAAAAGCTTGGCCGGAGCAGTGGAAATAGCTTGGTTTTACCGGTTTTATCCGGGAAATGAAAGATTCAAGTTTCTCCACAATTTGCTGACCGTGTAGCCAAGTCGGCGAGTGAGCTGACTCCAACCGGGAATTACCCCGGGCTTAACCGCTTTAAAGGAGCACCTTATGGCAAGTACCATCAATACCAACGTTGCATCGCTGAACGCGCAGCGCAACTTGTCGACTTCATCAACGTCTCTCACCACGTCTATGCAGCGCCTGTCCTCCGGGCTGCGCGTCAATAGCGCCAAAGACGACGCTGCAGGATTGGCCATCGCCGAGCGCATGGACACCCAGACCCGCGGCATGAACGTGGCCATCCGCAACTCTAACGACGCCATCTCTATGGCGCAAACTGCGGAGGGTGCGCTGGGTGCCATCACCAGCAACCTTCAGCGCATGCGCGAGCTGGCGGTACAGGCCGCCAACGGCACGAATACCATTACAGACATCACGTCCCTGGACCAGGAATACCAGTTGCTGAAGCAAGAAAACGACCGGGTCATTGCGACAACGGCCTTTAACAGTGTGCCACTATTGAGCGCCGCGGTAAATGCCCAGTTCCAAGTCGGTGCCAACACAGCTGATGTGATCGTCGTCAACGCCGGCGCGGCCTCCCAAACCGCCACGACGCTCGGCACCACCAACGCGACCGCATCGGCTGAGTTGGCCATTCTCGACACCGATCTCACGACGATGACCAGCATTAGGGCGACGTGGGGCGCCTCGCAAAACCGGTTTGAGCAAGTCATCGCCAACCTGCGCGTTGCGGCGGAAAACTCTGCCGCATCCCGCGGTCGCATCATGGACGCGGATTACGCGATGGAGACCGCCAACTTGTCCCGTGCCAACGTTCTGCAACAAGCGGGAACGGCGATGGTGGCCCAGGCTAACCAGATGCCCCAAAGCGTGCTGGCTTTGTTGCGCCAGTAGGGCAACCAGTTGTTCCGCGCGCCCTACACAGCAAGTGGCGGGTCGCGATACGCGATTCGCAACTAAGGGCTTCCCGCCCTCTTGTGTGTAGAACAGAGTGCGCACTTGCAGCAACCCTGCATCTGCTTGCACGCTCAAGTTGCGGCAGTATCCGCCGATAAACGTACAAGGCACTTGACAACAGTGACTCTCCGCACGCTAGACGGTCCAGCCTGCAGAGCGCCCTGTTTTACCTCACCTTCCTACGCCTTGTAGGGCATCTTCCTACACGGCGAACACGCATTCACTACAGTCGGAATAGCCTTCATCTGATTTAAGTTTCTGGCACTCCAGCCCAGAATTGGCTCCATGGTGATTCACACGAATTACCGCTCACACCAGGAGCCCAAAATGACCAACGAACAACTGCTGAACGAAATCCGCGAAGCCAACATGACCTACCTGATGTTGGCCCAGAACCTGATCCGCCAGGACAAACCCGAAGCCCTGTTCCGCTTGGGTATGTCGGAAGAATCCGCCGACCTGATTGGCGCGCTGTCACCTGCACAGATCATGAAGATCGCCTCAGGCAATATGCTGCTGTGCCGCTTCCGCGTGGATGACGACATGGTCTGGAATCTGTTGACCAACCACTCTGTCAACAAAGTGGACAACGACGCGACCACCAAGCTGCATGCCAGCATTCTGATGGCCGGCCGATACGCCGAAACGATGTAAGACCTGTTACACCCATTTTTCTTCGGAGCACCCCATGGCCACCAAAAGCGTTTTGAACGATTCCAAGCAAGTAGAGCGTGCCGTTGCACTCATCCAGTTGGGCGCGCGTCTGCAAGTGCTGGAAAGCGAGACCGATCTCTCCTACGAACGCTTGCTGCGCCTGTACAAAGAAGTGGCCGGACGCTCGCCCAGCAAGGGGCAGCTTCCATTCTCGACGGAATGGTTTCTGACTTGGCAGCCCAACATCCACGCCTCCCTGTTCCAGAACACCTATGAGTACCTGACCAAGGTGTGCGCCATGGACGACATCGACGCCATCATGAAGGCCTACCGTCTGTACAGCGAGCAGATTTCAGCCTGCGCGGTGGAGCCCTTGCTGTCGGTCACACGGGCCTGGCGCTTGGTCAAGTTCATCGATAACAACATGCTATCGATGACCAAGTGCTGCAAATGCGGCGGCCACTTTGTCAGCGAAGCCTACGAAAACAGCCGCCACTTCGAGTGTGGCCTGTGCACACCACCCGCACGGGCGGGCAAAGGGTCTGCGGCCGGCGGAATACTGCTGCACTAATTGCTACATATTTAATAGCACAACAGCTAACAAATGCGAGGGCTATAGGCCAGTTTTCCATAAACCAATTCGAAAACACCCGTTTGAATGACGCTGCGCCGGCATGGCTAAGCAAATTTCTCAAGCGCTTTTCGGTAGCGCCGATATGATAGTGATAGGCCGTCAAAAGCCAGTCTATTCAACCCTTGAAGCCCAAGGCTTCCCTGTCACAATGCGCCTATGCTTGTAATCGTCGGATGGCTTGTCATTCTGGTGTGCGTCTTCGGCGTCTACATCGTTCATGGTGGAAACATCATGGTGATTTTGAAGGCTTTGCCATTCGAATTGGTCACGATTGGCGGCGCCACCATTGGCGCATTTGTAGCCAACAACCAGATGAAAGTTATCAAGGCCACGCTGAAAGGCCTCGGAGAATGCTTCAAAGGTAGCAAGTACACCAAAGCGCGCTATATGGAGTTGATGGCCCTGCTGTATGACATCCTCCAAAAAGCCAGAAAAGAGGGCTTGATGGCTATCGAGAAGGATGTCGAAGAGCCCCACGAATCTGAGCTGTTCAAAAAATACCCCACCGTTGGACATGACCACCACGTGGTGGAGTTCATCACCGACTATCTGCGCATGATGGTGTCTGGCAACCTCAACGCGCACGAAATCGAGTCCTTGATGGACAACGAGATCGAAACCCACCACCACGAAGCCCATGCCGCCGTTGCCGCCATCCAGCGCATAGCCGGTGGACTACCCGCGTTCGGCATCGTGGCCGCCGTGCTGGGCGTGGTCAACACCATGGGCTCCGTCGGTCAACCACCTGCTGTACTGGGAGGAATGATTGGCTCCGCTCTAGTGGGAACCTTTCTGGGTATTTTGCTCGCCTACGCTTTCGCAGAGCCTTTGGCGGGTGTACTGGAACAAAAAGTGGATGAAAGCGGCAAAGAGCTGCAGTGCATCAAGACTACGCTGCTAGCCAGCATGCAGGGCTACAACCCGTCCACCGCCATTGAATTTGGACGCAAGGTCCTTTACTCCACAGAGCGCCCCAGTTTCATTGAACTGGAAAGTTATGTGAAGGGCAAGAAATAAGACCATGGACACCTGAGCATGGCTGGAGACGCCAAAAAGCTGCAGCCGATCATCATCAAGCGGGTCAAAAAAGGGGGCCACGCTACGCACGGGGGCGCCTGGAAGATTGCCTACGCTGACTTTGTGACGGCGATGATGGCCTTCTTCCTGCTCATGTGGTTATTGGGCAGCACGTCCGAGGGTGACAAAAAGGGGATTTCCGATTATTTCCAGTCACCGATGAAAGTTGCCTTGCAAGGTGGCAGTGGCGCTGGCGCGAGCAGCAGCGTCATCAATGGCGGTGGCAGCGACCTGACCCAAAGCACCGGACAGGCCAAGCGCGGAGATGGCGCCGACAAACGAGCCAAGAAGATGTCGGGGGAGCTGAAGAAGGCCGAAGTCGCCAAGCGTGACGCCAAAATGCTGGCCGAACTCAGCGCCAAGATCGCCGCGGCCATATCCAACAACCCCAAAATGGCAGAATTTTCCTCCCAAATTCGCCTGGAAATCACGCCCGACGGTTTGCTGATACAAATTGTGGATGACCAGAAACGCCCCATGTTTGACAGCGGCAGCGCGGTTCTGAAGCCCTATATGCGGGACATACTGCGCGAGATCGGCACTGCCCTGCTGGGTGTGGAGAACAAAATCAGCCTGGACGGCCACACTGATCGCAGCGCATACAGCAATGCGGGCCGCGGATACAGCAATTGGGAGCTATCCGCCGACCGAGCCAATGCATCGCGCCGCGAGCTGGCCAACGCCGGCATGCCCGAAGACAAATTGGCCCGGGTGGTCGGAATGGCCTCCAGCCTGTTGCTGGACTCAGCCGATCCTTTGAGCCCCAGCAATCGCCGCATCAGCATCCTGGTGATGACCAAAGACGCGGAGGAAAGGCTTCTGGGTGGCCTGCGTGTCACAGCCGATACCGGGGACGAAGTTGAAACACAGTAGCACCCCGCGCTTGCGCAAGCGGCCCATTGCTTCCGTGCAAAATTCGGTGATACTTAGCAATATGCAAAATTCACCCGGGAAAGGGTAATCCATGTCAAAAGAACTGCGCTTTTTAGTCGTCGACGACTTCTCTACCATGCGCCGCATCGTGCGCAACCTGCTTAAAGAGAGTGGGTTTGTTGACGCGGACGAAGCAGAAGACGGCGTAGTCGCCCTGCAGAAGCTTCGCAGTTCCACTTTCGACTTTGTTGTGAGTGACATCAACATGCCCAATATGAACGGATTCCAGTTGTTGGGCGAGATCAAGAAGGATGACAAGCTCAAGCACATTCCCGTGTTGATGGTGACCGCAGAAGCCCGCAAGGAAGACATCGTTCTTGCGGCGCAACAGGGCGCTGCCGGCTATATCGTCAAGCCGTTTACCAAGGCAACATTGGAAGACAAGGTCAACCACATCCTGACCAAAACCGGCCTGAAATAGGCTGCACCCCGGGGGTTCTGACTCCCCAAAATAAGCAGGCATATCTGCCCGCTTATCAGCCTTTAGTTTCGAAGGTCGCTTACGACAATGGTGGTTACTAAAGAGCCCCACCATGGAACAAGGCAGTCAAGATCGCAACCTACCGGCTACTGAGCGCAAGCTCAAAAAAGCACGAGACGACGGTCAGGTTGGTCGCTCCGAAGACCTGTCGCACCTCGCGGTGTTAGGTGCTGGCGCTGTCAGCGTCATGCTTCTTGCCCCCATACTGTTCGACCGCTTGCAGCAGAACCTGGGCAAGCAAATGTCCTTCGACTCGGCAACCATCAAACAGACCGGCACTATGGTCGCACGATTGGGAGATGCGACCAGCATCGGTATCGTAGGATGCGCTGCCTTTGCAGCCATCATCACCACTGCCGCCATTGTTGCAGCCGTGGCATCCGGCGGTTGGGTCAACAGCCTGAAACCCATGACTCCGGACTTCAGCCGGCTGAACCCCATTTCCGGCTTTGGCAAACTCTTCGCCAAAAAGAAAGTACTGAACGTGCTGAAGATGGCACTCATGACCAGCATTCTGTTTGCGATTGCAGCCATGTTCCTCAGTTCGGGTTTTCAAACTGTTTCCGCGTTAATCCTGCAACCTTCCAGTTCGGCCATTCGGCACCTGACGGAATGGCTCACCAGCGGCATGGGGCTCATGTTGCTTGTGGTGTTGATGGCCGCACTGATCGACGTACCTTTGCAGGCCTTTCTGCACAAGGGCGAAATGAAAATGTCCCACCAGGAGGTCAAGCAGGAGGGGAAAGAGTCTGACGGTAACCCCCACATCAAATCCAAGATCCGCCAGAAACAGCGTGAAATGGCGCAGAAAAGCAGTGTTAATGCGGTCCCCAAAGCGGACTTTGTCGTGATGAACCCGACCCACTTTGCCGTCGCTATTCGTTATGACGAAAAAACCATGGCCGCTCCCCAAGTCATCTCCAAAGGCGCCGACCTGTTGGCCATGAAGATTCGCGATGTGGCCAAGCACCACGCCATCCCGGTGCTCCAGTCACCCATGCTGGCCCGCGCCCTGTATGCCAATGCGGAGTTGGATCAGGACATTCCATCCAGCCTATACACCGCAGTGGCGCAGGTGTTGGCCTACGTCTACAGGTTGCGTGCGGCCATGCGGGGCGATGGACCTAGCCCAGGCGAGCTCAACCACCCCTTCGTTCCACCAGATCTTGATCCGCTGACCAAGACCGCCCGGGCAGCCCACGCATGAACACCTACATCAAGTCCCTGCAGCAGTGGTTTGGTACCAATTCCACACTGATACAAGGTGCCTCTGCACCCATGCTGGTGGTGGCCATCCTGGCCATGATGGTGTTGCCCCTGCCGCCCCTGTTGCTGGATGTGTTCTTTACGATCAACATTGCCGTCGCGCTGATGGTCATGATGGTGGCCGCCTACATGATCCGGCCGTTGGACTTTTCCGCCTTTCCATCGGTCCTACTGCTGACTACCTTGATGCGGCTGTCTCTCAACGTCGCTTCCACCCGGGTGGTCCTGCTGGAAGGCCATACTGGCCCGGGCGCTGCAGGAGCCGTGATCGAGGCCTTCGGTCACTTTCTGATTGGCGGTAACTTCGCCGTGGGCCTGATCGTTTTTGCCATCTTGGTGGTCATCAACTTCGTCGTGGTCACCAAAGGCGCTGAACGTATTGCCGAGGTGTCTGCCAGATTCACATTGGACGCCATGCCAGGCAAACAAATGGCGGTGGACGCCGACCTGAACGCCGGCCTGATTGACGAAAAAGAGGCCAAACGCCGGCGTGCCGAAGTGGGTGAGGAAGCTGAGTTTTTTGGCTCCATGGATGGCGCCTCAAAATTTGTGCGTGGCGACGCCATCGCCGGCATCTTGATTCTGCTAATCAACATCTTTGGCGGCTTCGCCATTGGCATTCTGCAGCACAACCTGACGGCCTCCCAAGCCGCCAATAGTTACATTTTGCTGGCAGTGGGTGATGCTCTGGTAGCACAGATTCCGGGATTGCTGATCTCCGTTGCTGCAGCCATGGTGGTTTCGCGGGTCGGCAAAGAGCACGACATCGGCAAGCAAATTGTGGGGCAAATGTTTGTCTCTCCCAAGGTATTGGGCATCACCGCGGTAATCATGTTCATCCTGGGTGTGATCCCCAACATGCCGCACTTCGTGTTTCTGAGCATTTCTGCAGTACTGGCCTATGGCGCCTGGGTCCTGGCCCACAAACCACCACCCGTGGATCCCCAGACCTCGGTCACACCGGTCGCGACTGATGGCGAGGCATCGTGGGACGACCTGCAACCTGTGGACCAGTTGGGTCTGGAATTGGGCTACCGGCTCATCGCCTTGGTGGACAAGACACGCCAAGGCGACCTGTTGACACGCATCAAGGGCGTGCGCCGCAAGTTCGCGCAAGAGGTCGGTTTCTTGCCTCCCCCCGTGCATGTACGCGACAACCTGGAGCTCAAACCCAGCGGCTACCGCATCACGCTGCGCGGTGTCATTGTGGGCGAGGGCGAGGCCTTTCCCGGAATGTATCTAGCAATCAATCCAGGGGGAATCACCACCCCATTAATCGGCACCGCCACGACTGACCCCGCGTTCGGATTGCCAGCGCACTGGATTGACGAGCAGCAAAAGGAAACAGCACAAATGGTCGGGTTTACCGTGGTTGATTCCGAGACTGTGATGGCCACCCATTTGTCACACTTGATGCAGGTTCAGGCATCCAAATTACTCAGCCGAACAGAGACCCAACAACTCGTGGAACACGTCGCCAAACTGGCCCCCAAACTGATAGAAGAAGTGGTCCCCAAAATGGTTTCCGTTGCCGTATTCCAGAAAGTGCTGCAGCTGCTGCTGGATGAATCTGTGCACATTCGGGATATACGCACCATCATCGAATCCATCGCAGAGCACGCCAGCACCACCAACGACCCCGCAGAGCTTGCCAAGCGGGTGCGCGTGGCTTTGGCTCCGGCCATCGTCCAACAAATATATGGCCCGACCCGTGAGCTCAATGTCATTGCCATTGATCCGGGTCTGGAACGCTTGCTGGTGCAGGCACTGGGCAATGCTGCGGGCCCCGCCCTGGACCCGGGCGTCGCAGACATGCTGACGCGTAGCGCCGCAGAGACTGCGATGAAGCAGGAAGAAGTGGGTGTGCCTGCCTGCCTGCTAGTGCCAGACCAGATTCGCAGTGCCATCGCACGCCTGGTACGCCGCGTGGCTCCCCGCCTGCAAGTGCTGGCGCACAGCGAAATTCCTGAAACCCACACCATCCGTATTGGTCCGATTCTCAGAGGCGCAACACCATGAACATACAACGCTTTACTGCACCTACTTCCCGCGAAGCCTTGGCCAAAGCACGCATGGCCTTTGGTGACGGCACCCTGATCCTGTCCAATCGTCCCACTGAAAATGGCGTGGAGGTGGTCGCCACAGCGGAAGACACATTGGCGGCTCTGGACCAAATGCCAGGCAACGCAATCCCAAAAACCGGCGGCGCGACGCGCATCACCAAGGCTGCAATGCCTGAGGTGGTGACCAAGGTCGAAGACGACGCGGCACAGTTGAGCATGAGCACCCTGTCTTTTCAGGACTATGTGCGTGAACGCATGCTGCGCAAGCGCCACGAAACCGGGGCCGGGCACAGTGCGGAGATTTTTGCGCAAGATATGCCCCAAGAGCGACCACGTGCCACCGTGGCTGAACGTCCGATGGTGAAGAAGGAGGTGGTTCGCAAGCCCGCAACACCGACGCCTGCAGCTGGCGCCATGCCCCAAGGCATCGTGGACGAACTGCACGCCATGAAAGAGATGATGGAGGACCGGTTCAACACCTTGGCCTGGCTGGGCCAGGCGCGCCAGAATCCTATCCAGTCGAACCTGATGCTCAAGCTCATCCGCTCAGGCTACTCCCCCAACCTGGCCCGGACCATACTGGAGAGAATGCCGGAGGAAATGAGCGCATCCGAATCGGTCCACTGGGTCATGGACGTACTGGAACGCAACCTGAGGACCGATGCGGAAGGGAGCTCCTTGCACGAGGAAGGTGGCGTCTTCGCCTTGATCGGTGCAACCGGAGTCGGTAAAACCACAACGACTGCCAAGTTGGCAGGCCTGTGCGCACGTGCACACGGGGCGGCAAGCGTAGGTCTTATCACACTGGACACGTATCGCGTTGGCGCACACGAACAACTGCGCGCTTACGGAAAAATGCTGGGTGTTGTCGCACATTTGGCGCACGACCGGGTGGCACTGCAGGATTTGTTGGGACTGCTCTCCAGCAAAAAAATGGTGCTGATCGACACAACGGGCTTGGCCCCACGCGACCCTCGCAAGCACGAGCTGATGGAACTGCTGGATCTGCCCAGCGTGAAGCGCCTATTGGTGTTAAACGCTGGAAGCCACGGAGACACGTTGGACGAAGCCGTAGCGGCCTTCAAATCAGCGGGGACACAGCAGGCTATTTTCTCCAAGACGGACGAAGCCGTAAAACTGGGCCCCGCCATAGATGCAGCCATCCGCAACCAGTTGGTTCTCCGCGGCATAACAACGGGTCAACGGGTCCCAGAAGACTGGGAAACCGCGAGTGCTTCCAAACTGGTTCGCCAATCCATGCGCACAGTAGGCGTCTCTGCCTATGACCCCAAGGTCAGCGATCTGGGCTTCTATTTTGGGCAGCCTTCTGCCCAATCCTTGGCTAAGGGGCGCATGGATGCTTGAGCACTATGCCAACCAGGCATCTGGCTTGCTCGGGCTGGGTTGTCAGTCCGGGCCCCGGCTGATTACCATGGTCAGTCACGGCGATGAACGGGCCGAGTTGCCATTGTTATGGCAGCTGTGCCTGTCTCTGGTTAATTTTGGCTACTCAATCACTGTGCTGGACGCTACCACGCCCGAGTCCGAGGCCAACCCCGGGCTGGAACAGCTTTTGGGAAACGCGCATTGGCGCGACAATGGCGTGCGCGACACGCCGGCGTGGGCGGTAATTCCGTCGGCTAAGGGTATCCAGGCCCTGTCGGCAGGGCATGGAGCACATTCGTGCAGCCTTCACCAACTGTGCCCTTTCCTCCCCCCGGAGGGAGTCGTGGTGCTGTACTGCAAGGTCGAGTGGATGATTCCCTTGGTAAGCGACTGGCACCTGGAACCTCTGCTGGCGGTTTCACCTTTGCAGACATCCCTGCTCACCAGTTACATGGCGCTCAAACGCATGTTGATTACTGGCACACTTAAGCCTACCATCATCAATATGTTGCAAGATTCCGATCTGCGTTCTATCCCTTCGACGCTGTCTGCATCCGCAGGTTTGGGTGCCTGCGCAAGGCGATTTCTGGGTTACGAATGCAAAACCCTGAACATCAGGGAACAGCGGGGCGAATCCCAGCCGTGCGCACAAGTACAAAGCCTGGCCCTGCGCTTGCTTGAGAACTCCGTAACACTGGGCCAGCAACACGCGTCCCAAGGAGCTGGGCGCAGTTTGCCCCACGAACGCCACTTTGACCAATTTGCGGAGGGACATTGATGTACACCGAAAAAGGTCAGTTGGATCGCTCTGCGATGATCAAACAGTACCAGCCGCTGGTTCGTAAGCTGGCGCACTACATGATGGCCAAACTGCCGGCTAGCGTGGAGGTGGATGACCTGATACAGGTCGGTCTGATCGGACTTGCGGATGCGCTGTCGCGTTACGAGGCATCCCAAGGCGTGCAATTTGAAACATTTGCCACACAACGCATTCGCGGCGCGATGCTGGACGAGCTGCGTGGAAATGACTGGATGTCCCGCGGATCGCGAAAAAGCCAGAAAGAGATCGAGACCACCATGCGTCGCCTCGAACACCGTCTGGGTCGCAGCCCTATCGAATCCGAAATTGCCACCGAAATGGGCATGAGCCTCGTTGACTACCAGAGCCTGCTGGGCAAGGTGCGCGGAACGCAATTGGTGTATCTGGAAGACATGTCACGCAATGGAGAGGAAGACGACAGTTTCCTGGACCGCCATGTTGCGGACAGCGAAGCCGATCCCATGAATATGCTGCGCGATCACCGCCTGCGCGAGTCACTGGTGGCAGCAATCAAAAGCTTGCCGGAACGCGAGCAATACATCATGAGCATGTACTACGAGCAGGACATGAACCTCAAGGAAATCGCTGCCGTGCTGGATGTGACCGAATCCCGGATTTGCCAGTTGCACAGCCAATCCATCGCCCGCCTGCGGGCAAAAATGCGATCACATTAATTTGGTCTTATCGCGCCATCCCCACAGCTCCGTGTGGGGACCGCCTCAGGCAGCGAGAACGGAAAATGCGCCGGACTGGCGCACGGGTTGACCGTACACACCACTCCCAGCGTAGGTTGCCTTGTCACAGGACGCGGGCACCACTATTTCTAGCGCCCGGTCTACATAAGCCATATGGCGCAGCAGGCTTTCGCGCAAATTGGCTACGCCGCTGGCTAGTACTTGGATCCTTTGCATCCGGCGCGGTGTTTTGAACTCCGCGTGGCCCGAAGTTTTCACCATTTGCGCCATTTCGACTGCCAGGCGCTGCAGGCCGGCACCCCCGGAGAGAAACGCATCCGGCTGACCGCCCATCAGGCTGGTGGCCAGTGCATTGAACTGAGACTCCAGAAGATCGAGTTGGGTATCCAGTTTGGACGATTGCATATCAGGGCCTTTGCATCAAGTAAGGTGCGCAGCCCCAAAACGAACTCAGCGGGTGGTTCGATTGAGCATTTCCTGCGCGTTGGATAAAAGCTTGTCGGCAATGGCTTCGGGGTTGACCACATAGGTTCCCCCCTCGATGGCCGCGCGAACGGACGCCACCTTCTGTGTGTCGATATCGGCCCCCTCGCTGCGGCCGCTTTTCTCCAGCCCGCGCGCCAAGGTGGACACGGTTACAGCCACCCCTGCCGAACGTGTGCTTTGGTTGGCACCACTGGAAGCTGCTGCGCTTGCATTGGCGTTCTCGCCTGCTTTTTGCGTGCTGGCAGCTTTGCCCGGTTGAATCTGGATGGAATTGTCTGGCGTTTGACCGATTTTCATAGGGTTCTCCAAAACCACGGAAGTTGTAGTCTCGTGCGATATATATCGGCCGCACCATAACTGACTTTAGAGAAATTTGCATGGAGATTTGACGCCAGTTCTTGGTTACAAGTCGATTTTTACTGTTTTTGTATCCAGCACCGTGCCAGAGGACACCCGCCCGTTGTCCATCCGAACCCGTGCAATCTGACCCACTACCCCTGCTGACAGCGCCTGCCCTTCGGCAGAAACCTGGAAGCCGACTCCTTGCGCCAGTACTCGAACCTGGGCGCCAGCCTGAAACACCTGCGCGGGCCTGAGCATGTTTTGCCTAAGGGTTTGTCCGGTCATCAATGCCCGGGTCGCGATCTGCCCGACCCACAGAACCCTGTCACGCACGACCGGACTGCTTTCCTCGGCCCAGTTCACTTCTGCCTCCACCACATCGTCTTCTGTAAGTGTGCTACCTGCCGCAACCTGCCCTTTGATCACCCAGGCGTTGCCATAGGCGTTCACGGTCACAGGCAGGGACACATTCCAGCGGCTAAGACCATCCACACAGCGCAGTCCGACGCGTGTGCGTCCCCACAGACGGGCGCCAGGTGGCAGGTAGGGTTCGACATTCCCGCACGGCGCCAGCTTCAAGCGGCTGTCCAGGCTACCAAGCTTGACTTCCATGCGCAGCGACGTGGCGCTTGCCGGTTGGGCTGCCGCGGTGGCGTCACGCAACCAATCCTGCGCAAGCGATTGGACATCGGGTGCTGGAGCACCTTGGGCCTGCGCCAGATTTGCCGCCATGGTCAAACCCAGCAAAGGCAAAGCCCAGGCGAGAAGCTGCAAGACACGCAACTGACAAAAGAGACGAAACATGGCATTCCTCCAGACGCTTCAACCGACCGAACCACCGCTCGGCCCCAGAAGCACGACCAACCAACTATAGAGAGCCGCATGGGCGACAAAACCTCCAAATGACCGGCTTTAGCCCCCGTATTCCACCGCTAAAAAATTAAAGGTTTTTCCATAATTGCCACACGCCGAACAACCTGGCCCATCCAGGGGTTCGCAAACCCATTCGGAGGTGATCAATGCTTGCCAATCTAACCAGCTCACTGGACTTCCACTCCAACGCGCTGGTCCTGCGCGCCGAACGGCAGCGCGTGATTGCCAGCAACATCGCCAACGCCGATACGCCTGGTTATGCCGGGCGCGACATTAATTTCAAGGAAGCCCTGAGCGCAGCCAACGGGTCGGGCAAGCAGTCCACAACCCCCGCCACGCCAGGCAGTACCAGCAATCCGCGCCATATCGCGCTGCAAGCCAGTACCACCAGCCTGGACGCCACGGCCCTGCGCTACACAACCCAGAGCCAACCGGCCATGGACGGCAACAGTGTTGACATGGACCGCGAACGGGCCAATTTTGTCGACAACTCGGTGCGCTACGAAGCAACCCTGCGTTTCATCAACGGCCAGTCCAAGACTTTGCTCAGTGCCATACAAGGGCAGTAGGAAGAATCACCATGTCCATGTTTTCCATCTTCAACGTGTCGGGCAGTGCGATCAGCGCGCAGTCCCAGCGGCTCAATGTCGTCGCCAGCAACCTGGCCAACGCCGATGCGGTCGCCGGTCCCGATGGGCAGGGCTACAAAAGCCGGCAGGTGGTCTTCGAAACCACCCCCATGGGCGCCGATGCGTCGTCGGGCGTGCGGGTCAACGGCATTCGTGAAAGCAACGAACCCATGAAACGGGTCCACAACCCTGCACACCCCTCAGCCGATGCCGATGGTTACGTGACCCAGTCCAACGTCAACCCCGTTGAAGAAATGGTCAACATGATCTCTGCCTCGCGCTCGTACCAGAACAACGTCGAGGTGATGAATACCGCCAAGACGCTACTGCTCAAAACCCTGCAAATGGGTCAATGAGCCAAGGAGACTCCGACATGGTAAGCAGCGTCAGCAACACCACCAGCCCCGTCCCGGGGGCAACCACGAAAACCGCGGGTCAAACGACCGCAGATGCGCAGCAAGACCGGTTTCTCAAGCTGCTGGTTGCACAGTTGAACAACCAGGACCCCATGAACCCCATGGACAACGCGCAGATGACCAGCCAGATGGCCCAGATCAACACGGTGTCAGGCATCCAACAGTTGAACGAAACCATGAAGGCGATGGCCGGCCAGTTTGCATCCCTGCAGACCATGCAAGGCGCATCCATGATCGGCCACGACGTCATGGTCCATAGCAATACCCTGTCCATTGACGATGGCAAAGCCCGCGGTGCCGTCGACCTGGATGGCACTGCCACCAATGTCAGCGTCCAGATCCTGAGCCCCGGCGGCGTGGTACTGGACACCATCAACCTCGGCGCCAAGGCGGCCGGCCGCCACAACTTTGAATGGGACGCGTCCAGCTACAACGGCCTCGCCAACCCATCATTCAAGGTTGTCGCTACCAATGGCAAAGCCAATGTGGCATCGACCGCACTGGCACGGGACACGATCACATCCATAGGAACCAGCGGCGGCGCCATGAGCATCCAGCTCAAGGGCCGCGAGGCAATCGGTTATGGCGACATACAGGCCATTTTGTAAACACCACCCCCGAACGCAACCAACCCCAGTTATACCGAGGAACACACCATGAGCTTCCAAACCGGCCTTTCGGGCTTGAATTCATCCGCCAAGAACCTCGATGTCATTGGCAACAACATTGCCAACTCGAACACGGTCGGCTACAAGACTTCACGCGCGGAGTTTGCGGCCATCGTTGCCTCCTCCATTGGCCCGAGCGGCGGTGGCGGTGCGGGGGGTGGTATTGGTGTGGAAGTGGCCACCGTATCCCAGCAGTTCTCGCAGGGCACGATCAACATCACCGGAAACAACCTGGATGTAGCCATCAACGGAGGTGGATTTTTCCAATTGACCCTGACGGACGGCAGCCCAGCCTATACCCGGGACGGGCAGTTCAAACTTGACCAAGCCGGCAATCTGATCACCAATTCTGGCGCCAATGTGTTGGGGTACCCAACGGACATCGATGGCGTCCCGACCAGCACCACCACCAGTCCCATCGTTATTCCGGCGGGTGCGCCTATTCCCGCCAAGGTCACCAGCGACATCACTGCAACCTTCAACCTGGACGCGCGCGCCGTCATCGCAGCATCGGCCGTTCCGCCCACGCCCTACACCACCTACGGAACATCCCTCAATGCCTTCGACCCCCAAGGCGTTCCCATTCCCGTCCGGATGTACTTCATCAAGACAGCTGCAGACGCGTGGGACGTTTACGACGGTGACCCTGCCGGTGTACCAACGCCCGGCACCAATCTGGGCTCATTGACCTTTGACAATTCCGGCAACCTGTTGACGCCCGCCGCGCCGCCAGAACTCAATATCACGCTGACCTCAAGCAACCCGAATATTCCACCGTTTGTTGTCCCCATCGACTTCGGCGCGTCCACCCAATACGGAACCGCCTTTGCCGTGTCCGACCTGACACAGGACGGCTACACCGCGGGCACGCTGACCGGTGTATCCATCAGCGAGCAAGGTGTCATCACCACCCGGTACTCCAATGGCCAAAGCCAGGCGACCGGCCAGCTCGCCCTGGCGGAATTCCGCAATGTCCAGGGGCTCCAGCCAGTAGGCCAGGGCAACTGGGTCGAAACCAATACCTCGGGCCAACCCTTGCAGGGCAATCCAGGCCAGGGCAATTTCGGCACGATCAATTCCGGTTCACTCGAGTCCTCCAACGTCGACCTGACCGGAGAACTGGTCGCGATGATGACGGCCCAACGCGACTACCAAGCCAACGCACAGACCATCAAAACCCAAGACACGATCTTGCAGACGTTGGTCAACCTGCGTTAACAACCACTGCCTAACGGAGCACCACCACCATGGACCGCCTCATCTACACCGCGATGTCGGGCGCCAACGCGGCCGCAAGTCGCCAGGCCGTCCTGTCCAACAATCTGGCCAACGCCTCAACCAACGGGTTTCGGGCCGAGTTATCCACCTACCGCGCCGTGCCTTTGCAAGGCGAAGGCGCGACAACACGTGTCTTTGCCGTGGAAGCCACGGCCGGCCATGTGGACCGCCCTGGCCCTGCCATGCGAACCGATCGCAATCTGGACGTCATGGCCGGCGGAAATGCCTGGTTTGCCGTGCAATCCCTGGACGGAACCGAGGCCTACACCCGCAATGGCCACCTCGAAGTATCCACCGACGGCACCGTTGTCTCCGGTATCGGATTGCCGGTCTTGTCCAACGGCGGTGCGCCCATGACGTCACCGGCTGGTGCCATGTTGTCCATTGGCAACGACGGCACCGTGAGTGCCAAAGTCGGCAACCAACCTGCCAACACCATAGGTCGCCTGAAAATGGTCACCCCCAATGGCGACGACCCGATCAAACGGGGGGCCGACGGTCTGTTCCGGGCCAACTCGGGTGACCCTCTACCCAACGATGAAACGGCCAAGCTGCAAACCGGTGTGCTGGAAGGCTCCAACGTGAACCCCATCGAGACCATGGTGGGCATGATCCAGACGGCCCGCCAGTTCGAGACCCAGATGCGCCTTCTGCAAACCGCTGAATCCAACGACCGCTCCGCCGGCCAGTTGTTAGGCCTGCAAGGTTGATGCATCCGCGCAGCCAACAAACCACTAGGAAGCTGACATGATCAACTCACTCTGGATATCCAAAACCGGCATGGAAGCCCAGCAAATGCAGCTGGACGTCATTTCCAACAACCTGGCCAATGTTTCGACCAATGGCTTCAAAAAATCGCATGCGGTGTTTGAAGACCTGATGTACCAGAACCTGCGCCAGGTGGGTGCCAGTACCTCGGAACAGTCCACGCTGCCCACCGGCTTGCAGGTGGGCCTGGGTGTTCGCGCCGTTGCCACCAGCCGCAGCTTCGCGCAAGGCAACTTGCAGCAGACTAGCAACAACCTGGACATCGCCATCCAGGGCAACGGCTTCTTCCAGCTCACCATGCCCGACGGCACCATTGGCTACACCCGCGACGGCGCGTTCCAGATTGACAACCAGGGCCGCATGGTCAACGCCGGCGGCCTGCCACTGAGTGGCGGCATCACCGTGCCGGCCAATGCAACCGCCATCAGCGTAGCGCCCGATGGCACGGTGTCGGCCAGCATTCCCGGCAGCACCGCCCCCCAATCCATCGGCACCATCGCCTTGGCCAGTTTTATCAACCCTCCGGGACTGGAGCCCAAGGGCCAGAACATCTATGGCGAAAGCGCTGCCTCCGGGCAGCCCAATGCAGGCACCGCCGGCGCCAACGGCCTGGGCACGCTGATGCAGGGTTTTGTCGAAACCTCCAACGTTAACGTGGTGCAGGAGCTGGTCACCATGATCCAGACCCAGCGCGCCTATGAAATGAATTCCAAGGCCATCCAGACATCCGACCAGATGCTGCAAAAGCTCGGTCAATTGTGAGGTTTGCTATGAAAAACAGAGCTACTGGTTCAACAAACTCGGGGGCAATAGGCCGTATTTGCTCTACATTGCTGGCCGTACTGGCACTCACTGCCTGTCAACAACTCCCCCAAAAGGCGGTGGTGGACTTTGCCGAACCCAAGGTCGGCCAGATGCCCATGGCCGCACAGCCAGCAGCCCGTCCCGCAACCGGCAGCCTGTTCCAGACCGCAGGCTACCGCCCCGGCTTCGAAGACCGGCGCGCACGCGCTATTGGCGACACCGTCACCGTGCAAATCGTTGAAAACGTCGCGGCCAGCCAAAAGTCCACTTCCACCGTCAACCGGGCCAGCTCTATTGACTCCGGCGTAACAGCCCTTCCCTTCAACGGCCTGGCGGCTCTGGGAAATCTGGGCAAGCTGGGCATAGGTGCCAGTTCCAACAACGCCTTCTCCGGCAAAGGCGGCACGGAAAGCGCCAACACATTTGCCGGCTCCATCACCGCTACGGTCATAGAGGTACAGCCCAACGGTCACCTGGTCGTGGCGGGGGAAAAACAGATCGGCGTCAACCAGAATGTGGACGTGTTGCGCTTCTCCGGCACGATTGACCCCCGCTTGGTGCAGCCCGGCAGCATCATCAGCTCTACCCAGGTCGCCAATGTACGGGTCGAATCGCGGGGACGCGGCGCACAAGGTGAGGCCCAGACAGTTGGCTGGCTTTCCCGGTTCTTTTTAAGCTTTCAGCCTTTCTAAAGTTATCCAGAATAGTGCCGAGGGGTAAGAGATCTACCCGGATCTTCCCACCAAACAACTCTGCACATGACACCCTGGACCCCACCGCTAAACACCACTAGCCCACGGCTATGGGGCCCAGTGCGCCTGATGTCCCGCCTGGTGTCCGCCCTGTTCTCCATGGCGCTGTGCCTGGTACTCTCTCTGGGAATGGCCACCGCAAGCCATGCCATGCGCATCAAGGAAGTCGCCAGCGTCGAGGGCGTACGCAGCAACCAGTTGACCGGCTTTGGCCTCGTGGTGGGTCTGGACGGGACCGGCGACCAGACCACACAAATGCCCTACACCACCCAAGGCCTGGCCAATTACCTGCAGCAAATGGGCATCACGCTGACCGCCACCACCCTGGCCCAACTGCAGATGAAAAACGTGGCCGCCGTTCTGGTCACCGCACAGCTTCCCCCCTTCGCGCGCCCTGGCCAGATGCTGGATGTCAATGTATCTTCGGTTGGCAACGCCAAATCTTTAAGGGGCGGCACACTGATCACATCCCCCCTCAAGGGCGCAGACGGTGAAATCTATGCACTGGCACAGGGCAATCTGATTGTTGCGGGTGCGGGCGCCGCAGCGGGTGGCAGCAAGGTCACCGTCAACCACCTCAGTGCCGGCCGCATCCCCGATGGCGCCCAGGTCGAGCGCGTGGTACCCACGGCTTTGCAGGAAGGCTCCACCGTGAACCTGAGCCTGCGGGCTAGCGACTTCCAGACCGCCCGCAAGGTCGCCTCCGCCATCAACGGCAAGTTCGGGCCCGATGTCGCACAGGCACTGGATGGCCGCACCATCCAGGTCAAGGCCCCGATGAACGCCAACGACCGCATCAGTTTCCTGGCCGAAATGGAAGAGCTGCCAGTACAGAACTCTGTGGCCGCAGCCAAGGTCATCATCAACGCCCGCACTGGCTCTGTGGTGCTCAACCAGGCCGTATCCCTGGGCGCATGTGCCATTGCACACGGCAACCTATCCATCAGCATTTCTTCCACGCCCGTCATCAGCCAGCCCAATGCCCTGTCCACCGGTGGCCAGACCGTGGTTGCTGAAAAGGCCAACATCGAGATCAAGCAAGACGCTGGCAAGCTCATTCAGTTACCCGCAGCGGCCCAGTTGGCCGACGTGGTCAAAGCACTCAATTCGCTTGGGGCAACACCCCAGGACCTGTTGGCTATTCTGCAGGCCATCAAGTCGGCAGGCGCACTGAATGCGGAACTGGAGGTCATCTAACATGGGCTACGGATCCATCTCCCACTCCAACGCACAGTCACTGGCGGCCGATGCCCAGTCACTGGGCAATCTGAAAATGGAGGCTGGCAAAAACACACCGGCTGCCATCAAGGAAACGGCCAAACAATTCGAATCCTTGTTCATGCGCGAGCTGATGAAAAGCATGCGCGAAGCCACCATGAAGTCGGGCCTGCTGGACAGCGCCGGTGGCGACCTGGGGACCGACCTGTTGGACCAGCAGTTTGCGGTGCAGATGTCCGGCCAGCCCGGCGGTTTGTCCGACATGATTGCACTGCAGCTGACGCGCCAGATGGCTGGTGTGCCTAAAGAAGGCGCAGCAGGGGCAGCAGCTCAGCCTGCCACCACCGCGGTAAAGGCAAAATCGGCAAAATCTGCCACGCCACCTGCACCCGCACCCACGGTTGCAAAGACGGCCCGTGCACCCACTGAGAGCCAGTCCAACTTCGTGCAACAACATTCCCAGGTTGCCAGTGAAGTGGAGAAGGCGACTGGTATACCCGCCAACTTCATGCTCGGGCAAGCCGGCCATGAGACTGGCTGGGGTAGGTTCGAAATCAAACACAAGGGCGGTTCGTCGTCCCATAATCTGTTTGGCATCAAGGCCGGCCCCGGATGGACCGGCAAGGTGGCCGAAGTCACCACCACCGAGTTTGTCGATGGCGTCGCACAGAAAGGCAAGGCCCGTTTTCGGGCTTACGACTCCTATGCAGACGCGTTCAAGGACTATGCACGCATGATCTCCGAGAGCCCCCGCTACGCCAAGGTCAAGGAGCAAGCCAACTCGGCACTGTCCTTTGCCAGCGGCCTGCAAAAGGCAGGTTATGCAACCGACCCCGACTACGCGGCCAAACTCAGCCGCGCCATCAACACCACGCTGCAAATCCGGCGCGCACAGGCTTAAGGTCGGAGTACCACCATGGGCAGCCTCCTCAATGTCGGATCCCGCGCTCTGCAGGCCAACCAGGCCGCCTTGCAGACCGCTGGCAACAACATTGCCAACGTCAATGTGCCCGGATACTCACGCCAGCGGGTAATACTCAACACCGTCCCCGGCCAGTTTTCCAGCAGCGGTTATGTGGGCCAGGGTGTTACGGTTCAAACCATACAACGCAATTTCAGCGAATTCCTGACCCGCCAGTCCCGCATCGCGGCATCGGCGCAATCGGCTGATGCCACCCGTTCCGACAAACTGCGCCAACTGGAAGCGGTTTTCCAAGGTGGTCCTCAGGGCCTGGGCGCGTCCATCAATGACATGCTGAATGCGTTTTCGGATGTGGCCAGCGCTCCCACTGACATGACGGCGCGTACCGTGGTGCTGACCCGCATTGATGAAACCGCCTCCCGCATGCGCGCTGCCTCCCAGCAACTGGACGACCTGCAATCTGGTGTCACCCAGGAGTTATCGCAAAAGATCACCACCATTAACAGCCTGGCTGTCAGCATCGCCGCGGTCAACGAACAGATCGCTCGGACCAACGGCAGCGGCCAGCCTCCCAACGACTTGCTGGACCGCCGCGACCAGCTGATCAAAGAGCTCAACCAATACGTGCAAACCACGTCCATCAACGCGGACGACGGCACAGTAGGTCTTTATATCGCTGGCAGTCAAGAACTGGTGCTGGGCACCAACGCATCCACCGTAGCCCTGGTCAGTGACGACTTTGGCGACACCCGTAGCAGCAAGCTGGCCATCATGCGCGGGAACGTCCCGAATACGATTGATGAAAACATGCTGGGCGGCGGCGAGGTCCCGGGTCTGTTGCGCTTTCAGAACAGCGACCTGAACGAAGGCCGCAACCTGCTGGGCCGCCTCACCCTGGCCACCACCACGGCCATGAATGCCCAGCACCGACTGGGTCTGGACCTGGACGGCAATGTAGGCGGCGACCTGTTCAGCCCAATCACCCTGGCTGCCGCCAACGTGTTTGAGCCCAAGGCCCCCGCCGCGCTGAACACAGGCTCCATGAGTGGTGCCGCCGCACCCACACTCAGCGTGTCGGACGCGACCAAACTCGTCGCCTCCGACTACGAAATGCGGTTCGCTGGTGGCAGCTTTACCATTACCCGCCGCTCAGACGGTGCCGTGTTCACCCAGGCCCAGGTTCCGCCCTCTGCCACCGCCGGGCCGGATGTGATTGCCGAAATCGACGGCCTGCAAATCCACAACCCCTTGGCTGGCGCCGCCAACCCCGGTGACCGCTTTTTGTTCAAGCCCTTCAGTACCTCGGCGAGCAACATCAGCAGCATGTTCTCTACGCCCCGTGCGCTGGCCGTGGCCAGCCCTGTCGCGGCCACCATGGGCACGGCCAATACCGGAAGCCTGCAACAGATTTCGATCAGCGCACGCAGCAATCCGATTGCCCCGGCCTCTCTGGGCGTGGTGCTGACCTTTACCGGCACCAACACCTACACCCGCAGTGACCAGGGTGCAACCGTCTTCACCTACACCCCCGGCCAGGCCATAGAGGCTACGGTGACCGGCCCTCCACTGGCGGATTGGTCCCTGACGCTGCAGGGCACGCCCAAAGTGGGCGACACCGTAACCGTTAACAGCAATCTGTACCCCACCCTGTCGTCCGGCAACGCCCATGCCATGATGAACCTGCGCGATGTCGCCATGTTCGATGGTGCAGCCCTGACCGACGGTTATGCCGGACTGATCTCGCAAATCGGCATCCGCACCCAAAGCGCCCAATACGCGGCCCTGGTGTCCGCGTCTATTGCGACCAAC
>JAYSZJ010000006.1:0-35851 GCA_043738115.1 Rhodoferax sp.
TGGCGATGCCGCACAGGCGGAGGTCCCACGCCATGTCGTCGCGGCGCGCCTGGGCAGCCAACGTGGCCGCCAGCCAAAGCAGCAGCGCGCTGGGCGCAAACGTAGTGGCGGCACTTACCAGAATATGCAGGTAGGTCACAGGAGGATCCGGAACAACTTGTCACGCCGGCTGGGCCGCAGGCGTGCACGATGGGGCGACACCCAGATTCTCCCCGGCAGCGGTGGCGGTGCGCGCGGCGGACTGCGTGAACAAAGTCATCTCCCGCCTGCCGCTACACTGTCATATGGCCGACAAACCGCGTCCGACTTCGCTAACCGTGCACCAGCAATCGAAGCTGCTCGAAGTCAGCTTCGACGACGGCGTCACTTTCGCCATCGAGTTCGAGTTGATGCGCGTGTATTCGCCGTCAGCCGAAGTGCAAGGGCATGGCCCGGGCCAGGAGACCCTGCAGACGGGCAAGCGTGATATAGAGCTGGAAGCGTTGGAGCCTGTTGGCAACTACGCCGTACAGCCCCGCTTTTCAGACGGGCACAACACCGGCATCTTCTCCTGGGACTACCTGTATTTTTTGGGTTCGCAGCAAGATCGGCTGTGGCAGGAGTATGCGGAACGGCTCCAAGCTGCCCACGCTGACCGCGACGCGCCGATGGTGGCAAAATCGGGGAATGCCTGCGCCAGCCACTGAGAACTTCAGTGCTATTAAAAATATAGCTAATAACGCAACATTTGCAGGGGCTATAGGCCGTTTTTACCAATACCCATAACATGACATCAACACATTTTGGCTTCAAATCGGTAGACGAAGCAGAGAAGGCGCACCACGTGCGCGGTGTTTTCGACTCGGTTGCGCCCAAATACGATGTGATGAACGACCTCATGTCCATGGGTTTACACCGCGCCTGGAAGGCCTACACCGTGATGGTCGCCAATTTGCAGGAGGGTGACAAGGCACTGGACATTGCGGGCGGCACGGGCGACTTGGCATTGGCCTTCTCCAAAAAAGTGGGCAACACAGGGCAGGTGGTGCATACCGACATCAACGAAGCCATGCTTAGTACCGGCCGCAACCGGCTGATCGACGAAGGTGTAGCTCTGCCTACGCTGGTGTGTGATGCTGAAAAGCTGCCCTTTGCCGACAATTATTTCAACCTGGTCAGTGTGGCATTTGGCCTGCGCAATATGACCCACAAAGACGTGGCGCTGGCCGAAATGCACCGAGTGCTCAAACCCGGCGGCAAATTGCTGGTGCTGGAGTTTTCCAAGGTTGCCGCACCGTTGGAGAAGATGTACGACTGGTATTCGTTCAAGGTGCTGCCCAAATTGGGCAAGCTGGTCGCGGGCGACGATTCCAGCTACCGATACCTGGCCGAGTCCATCCGCATGCATCCCGGCCAGGCTGAGCTGAAAGCCATGATGCACAAAGGGGGCTTTGGGCATGTGGACTATCACAACATGACGGGTGGGGTAGTAGCATTGCACGTTGGAATCAAGTGCTGAGGCTTGCGAATCCGGCAACCATCCTCACGTGACAACAGTATCTTAGGAGTCAATATGAAAATTTGGACGGTTTTTTTGGTCGCCACACTGGCACTGGCCAGCATCAATGCAGAGGCAGCAAGACGCTTAGGCGGAGGCAAATCGGTTGGTCAACAATCGTCCAATGTCACGCAGCGCGATGCCACACCCGCCGCACCTGCGGCACCTAGCCAGGGCATGAACAACAACGCGGCGGCGGCCAAACCCGCTGCTGCTACGCCGCCTGCGGCTGCCAAGAGGCCTTGGGGCGCCATGTTGGGCGGCTTGGCTGCGGGCCTGGGGCTGGCCTGGCTTGCCCACTCCTTGGGCATGGGTGAAGGCATGGGCCAAGTCCTGATGTTTGCGCTTCTGGCCATGGTGGTGGTGATGGGCATAGGCTGGTTCATGCGCCGCCGCGCGGCAGCAGCTGCACCACAGGCGCAGGCCGGGCCTTTCGCCTTTCAAGGTGCGGGCAACACAGCCGGTGTCCCTGTGACCGACTCCAAACCTTACCGCCCGGAAAACGTTGGCAACGACGCGTCTGCCCGCCCATGGGAGCGCAGCAGCATGGGCTTTGAGGCGTCCAACCCTAGTGGCTCTGGATCCATGATCGGATCGGGTTTGAAGGGTTCGCAGAACTGGGGCGTTCCTGAAGGCTTTGATAGCGTAGGTTTCCTGGCTGCGGCCAAGACCAATTTTGTGACCCTGCAGGTTGCCTGGGACAAATCGGACATTGGCGCACTGCGGTCCATGATGACCAACACCATGCTGCGCGAGATCCAGGCCCAACTGGCCGAGCGCGAGGCGCAGCCCGGCTCCAGCCCCAACCGTACCGACGTGGTGATGCTCGAAGCCCGGTTGCTGGGTATTGAAGAGACCGCTGATGAGTACCTGGCCAGCGTAGAGTTCTCCGGCATGATCCGCGAAGAACCTTCTGCCGGCCCGAGCCCGTTCCGCGAAGTGTGGAATATGAGCAAGCCGACGGACGGAAGCCGTGGCTGGTTGGTCGCAGGCGTCCAAGCCCTGCAGTAGCCGCTTGTTTGGCCGTGGTGTTCACGGCCATTCACCCGATTCAGGGAATAATGGGGACTATGGCAACACAGTCCCCTTTTTCATTGCTGGAGGGTTTCCTCCAGAATTTCAGCCTTCCGTTTAAACCGCCCGCATGGGCGATAGACGAGGCGCACCGCCGCATCGTCTTGTTGCTCAACCATGTGCTGATGCAGGAGCCCCAGGCCATGGAGCGCCTGGTCCGGCAAAAGGGCAGCGTTGTGCGCCTGCAGTGGCGCGACATGACCTTTGTGGTTGTGGTTACGCCTGCCGGCTTGCTGGATGTAGCCGCCGCTGATGCGCAAACCGATCTCTCGTTAGTTGTCACCGATGAATCTCCCTTCGACATTGCCCAGCGCCTGATGGCCGGCGACAAGCCTGGCGTGCGCATCGAGGGAGACGTGCAATTGGCGGCCGACGTGAGTTGGCTCATAGACCATGTGCGCTGGGATCTGGAGGAAGACATGGCACGCCTGGTGGGCGATGCCCCTGCCCATGGGCTGATGCAGGCCGCGCGTGCGATAGCCCATGCCCTGCAACAGTTTGTAGGTCGTGGGAACAAGGATAGAACTGGCGGATCGCCTGCATGAGCCGACTGCACCGCGGCTTTTTCATCGTCTGGGTCGTCTTCCACTATGGGCTCGACGAACTGGTACTCAATGGTTTTGACAAGCCTTGGTTGCGGCGACTGACGCGCTTGCTCACGCTGGGGCGCAAGCTGGACGCGCCACGAGGCCAGCGCTTGCGTGAGGCGCTGGAGCGGTTGGGCCCGATATTTGTCAAATTTGGCCAGGTATTGTCCACCCGCCGTGACCTGTTGCCGCTGGACATTGCCGACGAATTGGCACGCTTGCAAGACCGCGTGCCGCCGTTTCCGTCCGAGGTCGCAGTGGCAACCATTGAGCGCGCATTGCGTAAACCGCTGAAGGAGATTTTTGTCTCTTTCGAGCGCGAACCGGTTGCCAGCGCATCCATCGCCCAGGTCCATTTCGCCGTGTTACGGGACCGACAGGGCCAGGACCGCGAAGTCGCAGTGAAGGTGTTGCGCCCTGGCATGCTGGTGGCCATCGAAAAAGACCTGCAGCTGATGCGCATGATGGCTGGTTGGGTCGACAACCTCTCGTCAGAGGGCAAGCGCCTGCGCCCCCGCGAAGTGGTGGCCGAATTTGACAAACACCTTCACGACGAGCTGGATCTGGTGCGAGAAGCCTCCAGCGCGGCACAGTTGCGTCGCAATATGGACAGCTTGCAGCTGGTGATGATTCCCGAAATACATTGGGACCTGTGCACCACCGAAGTCATGGTCATGGAGCGCATGGTTGGTGTTCCTATCAGTCAAACAGAGCGCTTGCGCGAAGCGGGTGTGGACCTGCCCAAGCTGGCGCGGGATGGTGTGACCATTTTCTTCACCCAGGTTTTTCGAGATGGGTTTTTCCATGCCGACATGCATCCGGGCAATATCCAGGTCAGCCTGGATCCCAAGACCTTGGGTCGATACATCTCGCTGGACTTTGGCATCGTTGGCACGCTGACCGAGTCCGACAAGGACTATCTGGCGCAAAACTTCACGGCCTTCTTCCGACGGGACTACAAACGGGTTGCAGAGCTGCATATCGAGTCCGGCTGGGTGCCACGCACCACGCGGGTGGACGAGCTCGAGGCAGGCATCCGCTCTGTCTGCGAGCCCTACTTTGACCGGCCATTGAAGGAGATCTCGTTGGGCCTGCTGCTGATGCGCCTGTTCCAGATCTCCAGACGTTTCCAGGTAGAGATCCAGCCACAACTGGTGCTGCTGCAAAAAACCCTGCTGAACATCGAAGGCCTGGGCCGCGAACTCGACCCCGATCTGGATTTGTGGGCGACCGCCAAGCCTTTCCTGGAGCAGTGGATGCTGGGGCAGGTGGGCCCGCAAAAGCTGATGGACCAGCTCAAAGCCCAGGCGCCGCACTATGCGAAGTTATTGCCGGAGCTGCCCATGCTGCTGCACAACTACCTGCGCAGCAGCCCTGCGGATTCCAACCGGGCCCTCCAGGAATTGCTGGTAGAGCAGCGGCGCACCAATAAACTTCTGCAAGGCCTGGTTTACGCCGTGATTGGCTTTGCTTTGGGGCTGGTGGTGATGCAGTTGGTGATTCGGGTTCGGCTGTTTTAGCCAGCGCCCTATAATTGAGGGCTTTGCAACTTGAAGCCTGAGCTTTCCATCCATGCCTATATACGCCTATAAATGCGAGTCCTGCGGGTTTGCCAAGGACGTATTGCAGAAAATGTCCGACGCTCCGCTAGAGATTTGTCCTGCGTGCTCCAAAGCTTCGTTCACGAAACAAGTCACCGCTGCCGGCTTCCAGCTCAAGGGGTCTGGCTGGTACGCCACCGATTTCAAAGGCGGCAGCGCGGCGACGTCCACTGTGGCGCCTGCTACGGAGGCCGGTTCGGCTGCACCCGCCAGTGAGCCCGCTGCCGCCAAGCCAGACGCAACGCCCACCGCTGGGGCGGCGCCTGCCGCATCCGGTTCCTGATTTGTCTTCCACTGCGTCGGGAGGTTCTGTGCCATTCAAGAAATACATGCTGACCGGATTGATGGTGTGGTTGCCCTTGGCCATCACCATCTGGGTCCTGTCTTGGTTGGTCAAATCCCTGGACGGTGTGCTGGGCGGTGTGTTGTTCGGCATAGCTGCCGTGGCGCCGGCCAGCATGGCCCCTGCAATTGGGCGTCTGGGCAATATTCCGGGCCTGGGTGTGTTGATCGTGGCGGCATTCATGCTGATAACCGGTGCGCTGGTGTCCAATGTCGCCGGCCGATGGCTGCTGAAACAGTGGGACGGCTTGTTCACCCGTATCCCCATCGTCAAGTCCATTTACAACAGCGTCAAGAAGGTGTCCGACACGCTGTTTTCCAGCAATGGCAATGCGTTTCGCACGGCCTTGTTGATCCAGTACCCGCGTGCCGGGAGCTGGACCATTGCATTCCAAACTGGTACGCCCACTGGCGAAGTGGCAACCCATCTGGGCGCGGATTTCGTCAGCGTTTATGTACCGACTACGCCCAATCCGACCAGCGGTTTTTTTCTGATACTGCCGCGAGCGGATGTGATTGAGCTGGACATGAGTGTGGACCAGGCACTCACGTACGTGATCTCCATGGGCTCTGTTCCACCCGCCGCGCACCTGCCCCACAAGGCAGTCGTGCCCAAATCCTCTTAGTTTGCGAAACCCGCTGCCTTTTTGGCGGCGCATTGAAAGACAGTTATGGCCATGCGTTCTCACTATTGCGGTCTGGTGACCGAAGCCCAAATGGGCAAAACCGTTTCCCTGTGCGGCTGGGTCAACCGCCGGCGCGACCACGGTGGCGTGATTTTTGTTGATCTGCGCGACCGCGAAGGTTATGTGCAGGTGGTCTGCGACCCTGACCGCGCCGATATGTTCGCCACAGCCGAAGGCTTGCGCAATGAGTTCTGCGTGCAGATCAAAGGCTTGGTGCGTGCGCGCCCTGAAGGCACCGTCAACGAAGGTCTGAAGAGCGGCAAGATTGAAGTGTTGTGCTACGAACTCGTGGTGCTCAATCCCTCGGTCACGCCTCCATTCCAGCTGGATGACGACAACCTGTCGGAAACCACACGCCTGACACACCGTGTGCTGGATCTGCGTCGCCCTTACATGCAAAACAACCTGATGTTGCGTTACCGCGTGTCCATGGAAGTGCGCAAGTTCCTGGATGCCAACGGTTTTGTGGACATCGAAACCCCCATGTTGACCAAGTCCACGCCCGAAGGCGCCCGTGACTACCTGGTGCCCAGCCGTGTGCATGACGGCCACTTTTTCGCGCTGCCCCAGTCGCCCCAGCTGTTCAAGCAGTTGCTGATGGTGGCTGGCTACGACCGTTACTACCAGATCACAAAATGCTTTCGCGACGAAGATCTGCGCGCCGACCGCCAACCCGAGTTCACGCAGATCGATATCGAAACATCTTTCCTGGGTGAAGAAGAAATCCGTGACATGTTCCAGGGCATGATCACGACAGTCTTTAAGAACACCATCAACGTCGATCTGGGCGAGTTCCCGGTCATGACCTACCAGGAAGCCATGCACGTCTATGGCTCGGACAAGCCCGACTTGCGCGTCAAGCTGAAGTTCGCCGAAGTCACCGACGTGATGGCCGATGTGGACTTCAAGGTGTTCTCGGGCGCTGCGACGATGAAGAATGGCCGTGTGGTCGCCCTGCGCGTGCCCGGTGGTTCTGTCGAGGGTGGTGGCATCAGCCGCGGCGAGATTGACGCCTACACCGAATTCGTCAAGATCTACGGTGCCAAGGGCCTGGCCTACATCCGTGTCAACGACCTGTCCAAGGGTCGCGACGGTCTGCAGTCGCCTATCGTCAAGAACATCCACGACACGGCTTTGAACGCCGTGCTGGAGCGCACGGGCGCGCAAAACGGTGACCTGATCTTCTTCGGTGCCGACAAGGCCAAGATCGTCAACGACGCGATTGGCGCTTTGCGTATCAAGATCGGCCACAGCGATTTCGGTAAGAAGAACGGCCTGTTCGAGAACGCCTGGCGTCCGATGTGGGTGGTCGACTTCCCCATGTTTGAATACGACGAGGAAGCTGAGCGTTACACCGCCACGCACCACCCGTTCACCGCACCCAAGGATGGCCACGAGGACTGGATGGTCACCGCCCCCGAGAAATGCATCTCCAAGGGATATGACATGGTCCTGAACGGCTGGGAAATGGGTGGCGGCTCTGTGCGTATCCACCGTGCCGACGTGCAGCAAAAGGTGTTCGATGCACTGAAGATCACGCCCGAAGAAGCCCAGCTCAAGTTTGGCTTCTTGCTCGATGCCCTGCAATACGGTGCCCCCCCACATGGCGGCTTGGCCTTTGGCCTGGACCGCATCGTGACGCTGATGACCGGCGCAGAGTCCATCCGCGACGTGATTGCTTTCCCCAAGACCCAGCGTGCCCAGTGCCTGTTGACCCAGGCTCCCAGCCCTGTGGACGAAAAGCAGCTGCGCGAATTGCACATCCGCCTGCGCACCCCCGAGGCGGCCAAGACTGCGTAATCTGCAGCTTGGTGCACAATAAAAGGGCGCTCACAGGGCGCCCTTTTTTATGCCCAAATCCTTCAAAATTCCCCAATCCGTGCTGGTGGTGATCCACACAGCGGCGTTGGACGTTTTGGTGCTGCGGCGCACCGACGGTGATGGCCTGGGCGCGGAATATTGGCAGTCGGTGACCGGCAGCAAAGACAGCCTGGATGAGGACTGGCGACACACCGCCGAGCGCGAAGTTCTTGAGGAAACCGGCATTGTCTGCACACCACAAGCAGCGACACACGCCACACTGACGGATTGGCAACTGGAAAACCTCTACGACATCTACCCCCAATGGCGGCACCGTTATGCGCCGGGTGTTATGCGCAATACGGAGCGGTTGTTTGGTCTGCGCTTGCTGGAGCGCTGCACCGTACGGCTGAGCCCGCGCGAACACACAGACTACCAATGGCTGCCATACCAACAGGCGGCGGAACGGTGTTTTTCACCTTCTAATGCAGAAGCCATTCTGCAACTCCCGCGATTTACAGCGCAATTTGCTTTGAACGACAAGGGTACCGTATGACACTGGTTCGGGTTGCAACTTACAACATTCACAAAGGCGTGCAGGGCATTGGCCCCGTACGACGACTGGAGATCCACAATCTGGGCCACGCGGTGGAGCAGCTGGATGCAGACATTGTGTGCCTGCAAGAGGTGCGCAAATTGCACCGGCGTGAAGCAGAATACTTTCCCCATTGGCCCGACATGCCACAGGCCGACTATTTGGCGCCAGAGGGTTATACGGCGGTGTACCGCACCAACGCCCACACCCGCCACGGGGAACACGGCAATGCCATGCTGACGCGTTGGCCAGTGGTGGCGCACCAGCACGAAGACATGTCGGACCACCGGTTTGAGCAGCGGGGCCTGTTGCACTCGGAGGTGCAGGTCCATGGGGTGACGGTGCATGTCGTAGTGGTGCACCTCGGGCTGATCAAGGCCAGTCGCGTGCGCCAGCTGGCACAACTCAACCAGTACATTGCCCGAGAGATTCCGGCCGACGCCGCGGTGGTCGTGGCGGGTGACTTCAACGACTGGGGCACGACCGTGCAACACGCCCTGGGCAAGGCCGGTCTCTCGGCGTTCACACAGCACAAGGCGGCTACCTTCCCCTCACGCCTGCCGGTGGTGCAGCTGGATTACGTGTATGCCAGAGGGCTGACTCCTGTGGCGGTTCATGTGCCGCGCGGGCGGATCTGGGCACAGATGTCTGACCATTTGCCACTGATTGCCGACTTCGAAATGGACGTGGACGCACCTTGACAGCGCCGCAGCTCAAACAAGGCCACCAAGTCCAACTGTTGCAGGGCGGTGACGAGCTGTTTCCGGCATTGGTGGCGGCGATCGATGTCGGTCAGCGGGAAGTCCGGCTCGAGACCTATATTTTCAATTTTGACGCGGCCGGTGAGCGAGTGGCGGCGGCACTGGAGCGTGCGGCACTGCGTGGCGTCAAGGTGTACTTGGTCATGGATGGCTTCGGTACGCCCAGCGTTCCGCTGGTGTGGGCCCAGCGGTTCACCGATGCCGGGGTGCGCTGGCATTTGTTCTCACCGTTGGGCCGCTGGGGGCTATTGCTGCCGGTGGGTTGGCGGCGCTTGCACCGCAAGTTGTGTGTGATCGATGCGCAGCTGGCCTTTTGTGGTGGCATCAATATTCTGGACGACTATTTCGACCCTGGGTACGGCGTGCTGGAGTCGGCCCGTTTTGACTTTGCGGTTGCGGTTCGGGGGCCGCTGGTAGCGGATGTGCATTGGGCCATGGTTCAGTTCTGGGGCCGTTTGCAGATCACCCGCCAGCTGGAGCACATGGAATTCAAGGACGCACGCCAGACCTGGAAGGACTCCAATGTGTCGGCCCGCGCGTCCAAGTCCAAGCCCGCTGTTACCGCCGAAAGTGCGCCCGGCGGCATCAATGCCATGCTGGTCTTGCGTGACAACGTACGCAACCGCACCCGCATCGAGCACGCCTACCGAAGGGCTATTGCCAGTGCACGAACCGAGATCGTGATTGCCAATGCCTATTTTCTGCCGGGTGCCAAGTTGCGCCGGGCACTGGTGCTCGCGGCCAAGCGGGGGGTGCGGGTCCGCCTGCTGGTGCAGGGGCGTTACGAATACTTCATGCAGTACCACGGCGCCCGTCCAGTCTTTGGTATCTTGTTGGCTGCTGGCGTGGAGATCCACGAGTATTCGGCCGGCTTTCTGCACGCCAAGGTGGCGGTGGTGGATGGACGCTGGGCCACGGTGGGTTCGTCTAATCTCGACCCCTTGAGCCTGTTGCTGGCCCGTGAGGCCAATGTGGTGGTGGACGATGTGCCATTTGCCCAGTCGCTGCGCGCTTGTCTGGTGACCGCCATGGACACGCAAGGCACCTTGCTGGATGCCCCCACGTACGCCTTGCGTCCCTGGCGCCAGCGCCTGTTGGACCGTTTTGCATTTGGTGTGATGCGGCTATTGCTCTTTCTGGCAGGACGACGCTACTAAATTGATAGCGCATCGTGTAATCTACACGGGGGCTAGGGGCTAAAAACCCTAATAGGCAAAGGCTGGTAGTATTCCAGCAATGCTTATGAAAACCCCGACGACCATGAATCCATCCGACACCGATGAGGGAACGCCTGTTTCCGTCAAGATCCGCGAGCGCCTGGTGGCCGCGCGCAAACGCTTCCACGCCAACGACAACATTGCAGAATTTGTGACCCCCGGCGAACTGGAAAAACTGCTCGACGAGGTGGAGGTCAAGATGCAAGGCGTGCTCGACAGCCTGGTGATCGACACCGTCAACGACCACAACACCGACAACACCGCGCGCCGTGTTGCCAAGATGTACCTGAACGAGGTGTTTCGCGGCCGTTATGTCACTTGCCCCAGCATCACCGAGTTTCCCAATGTGGGCCACCTCAACGAGCTGATGATCGTAGGCCCCATTACCGTGCGCAGTGCCTGCAGCCACCACTTCTGCCCCGTCATCGGCAAGATCTGGATCGGCGTCATGCCCAATGAACACACCAATGTGATTGGCCTGTCGAAATACGCACGGCTGGCCGAGTGGATCATGGGCCGGCCCCAGATCCAGGAGGAGGCCGTGGTGCAACTGGCTGACCTGATCCAGGAAAAGACCCAGCCCGATGGCTTGGCTATCGTCATGGAAGCCAGCCACTACTGCATGGCCTGGCGCGGTGTGAAGGACATGGACAGCAAAATGATCAACTCGGTCATGCGCGGCGTGTTCCTGAAGGATCCCAACTTGCGGCGCGAATTTTTGTCCTTGATTCCACGGAGAGGCTAAACCATGTTGGTACGTTTGTTGTACGCCAGCCGCGCGGTAGATCCCAGCGCCGAGGCGATCGAGACCATTCTCAGCCAGTCCCGCCACTACAACCCCACCTGTGGCATCACCGGCATCCTGTGTTACGGCGGCGGCATTTTCTTGCAGGCTATAGAAGGTGGGCGCATGGCCGTCAGTGATTTGTATGGCCATATCCAGCGCGATGCGCGCCATAAGGATGTGGTCTTGCTGCACTACGAAGAAATCACCGAACGTCGCTTTGGTGGATGGACCATGGGACAGGTCAATATGTCCAAGATCAACACCAACATTTTGCTGAAATATGCAGAGAAGCCTGAGCTGGACCCGTATTCGGTTTCGGGCAAAGTGTCTCTGGCGCTTCTTGAGGAATTGATGGCCACCGCCTCCATCATCGGGCGCGCCTGAGGGTGTGACCACCTCCCTCCGCCCTGCGCGCGTCGCTTCCCCCACCGGTGAGCGCTTGTTGAGCTTATCCTGAGGATTGTGGGACAGACCAAAGCCAGGCGTGGCTCTGTTCTCAACGGATTTGAAAGGGTGGCGATGCTGGTCGGTTGTGATTTTTCCAGTGCGCCCACTCGCAACAAACCCATTGTGCTGGCCTGGGGCAGTACGCGCGGGTCTGTTGTGGTGCTGAACCGGTTGGAGTTTTTGCCGTCGCTTGCAGCCTTTGAGCAATGGTTGCAGCAGCCAGATGGGGCCTGGACCGGAGGCTTTGACTTGCCATTCGGGCTGCCGCGTGAATTGCTGCAGACTCTGGGTTGGCCCTTGGAGTGGCAGCCCTGCATGCAATATTACGCGAGCCTGAGCCGTGCAGAGATCCGCGACGCGTTTGCCGCGTTTTGCAATGTGCGGCCGGTGGGCGGCAAGTTCGCGCACCGGGCCTGCGACCGACCTGCAGGCTCCAGCCCATCGATGAAATGGGTGAATCCTCCGGTGGCCTTCATGCTGCATGCAGGTGTGCCCCGCTTATTGGCTGCGGGCGTTGCGATGCCGGGCTTGCACGCGCCAGCTGCGCGTAAGGGGCAGGGTACGCGCGTCGCGTTGGAGGCCTATCCCGGCCTGCTGGCGCGCGAAATTCTGGGCAATCGCAGCTACAAGAGTGATGACCGTGCTCGGCAAACCGCTGAGCGCTTGATCGCCCGCAAGGACTTGCTCACCGCACTGGAGGTGGGGCAAACCCGTTTAGGCCTGCGCCTGAAGCTGACGAACGCGCAGCGCGACGCGTTGGTGGATGACGCCAAAGGCGATGCCTTGGACGCGGTGTTGTGTCTGGTGCAGGCTGCCTGGGGCGATCGACGGCATGCTGAGGGTGACCCGCTCTACGGCATGCCAGCAGACATGGACCCCTTGGAGGGCTGGATTGTGACGGCCTAAGGCTGTCGCTATTGCGCGGCGTTACTTTTTGCGCGAGATCACGCTCTCTTCGAGCTTGAGTGCCAGCTGCGCAATGGCCATGGCGGCCGGGCAACTGGGGGTGGACTGCATCAACAACTGGCGGCGCATGATGGCCTGGCGCACGGCCGGGTCGGCCGGAATGTCACCCATGTGTACCAGCTTGATGGGCCGGCCTGGCTCTGTGGGCACAAAGCGGTCCAGCACCTGCTGCAACTGCACGGTGATGGCGCGTCCGTCGCCCAACCGGGCCGTCTGGTTGATAACCATGCGAATGGTCTGGCGCTTCTGCTGGCCCACCAAAACCTTGATCGTGGCATAGGCGTCGGTCAACGAGGTGGGTTCGGGTGTTGCGACGACAATGACTTCAGACGCCAGTGACACTGCGAACAGCACGACGTCCGAGATGCCCGCTCCGGTATCCAGCAGGACCACGTCATAGTGGGGAATCAGCCCGCCCATGATGCGCAGAAAGTCATCGCGCACTTCCGGGGTCAGACGGGAATACTCGACCATGCCGGACCCGGCCAGCAACACAGAGAACCCGCCTGGCGCCCGCACGATGGCATCTTCTAGCTTGGCCTTGCCGGTGAACACATCGTGCAGCGTGATCTTGGGGTAGAGGTTGAGCACCACGTCCAGGTTGGCCAGCCCGAGGTCCGCATCCAGTACCAACACGCGCAGGCCGAGCTTGGCCAATGCAGAGGCGAGGTTGGCAGAGACAAAGGTTTTGCCCACGCCACCTTTGCCGCTGGTCACAGCAATGACCTTGCCAAGGGGTTTGAACGGCAGAGGCGATGCGGCCTCGCTGGGAATTGGGGGGGTTAATACGTCAGCCATCAATTCGCCCTTTGCATGGCACCGCCGACAGAGCCGCCCGGTGCTTCGCTGGAAACACTTTCAATCCATGCCGGGTCACCCAGCGCGAGATGGCCAAACAGCAAATTCTTCTCTTCTGCACTGACATAAATTTCTTGCTGGTGGTCCAGGCAGACGCGGTTGCGGCCTTCTTTCTTGGCCCGGTACAACTGAACATCAGCACGCTCGGTCCACAAGGCGGCGGTGGAGCGCACCCATTCGGGTGCATAGGCGCCACCGATGCTGATCGTCACTTTGAGCGACAGGGTTGGTGAAATGGTGATGACCAGTGCTTCTATGGTGGCTCGGATACGTTCGGCCACGGTTGCGCCAAATGCCGTGTGGCAATTGGGCAGCACCACAGAAAATTCTTCGCCACCGTAACGTGCTACGGTATCCATGGGGCGCACGCAACTGGCCACGCAGCGGGCTACGGCCTGCAATACCTGGTCACCCGTCTGGTGGCCGTGGGTGTCGTTGATTTTTTTGAAATGGTCAATGTCCAGCATCAACAACAGCGCCGGATCGCCAGAGCGCGCAACACCGTCTATGGTGCGCTCCTGTACAGAGCTGAAGTGCCTGCGATTGCCAAGGCCTGTCAATGGGTCCTTCAGGGACAACTCGCACAGTCCGTTAATTACACTTTGCAGGTAGTCCAGTGGAGAATCTTCGCGAGATGGGAGTGCAACCAGCATGGCGTGATCCAGCAATGCGCGTGCATCGTCCAGCCGCAACTGCTGCAATTCAATGGATGAAGAGGACGATTCGGTGGCCACTGTAAGTCTTTAAGCTGTGCCAATAAAGCATAACAGGAACTGCCCTAATGGTGTCACAAAATGCGGCCTGGCAGCGGCACGTTTGCGGTCGCTTTACTAGCTTATTGTGGTGCTAGTGCACCCCGCGCTTGCCTCAGTGTGGTCTTGCGCACACCGGGCAATCCGGGTTGCGCGCCAGGCGGATGTCGTTCCATCCCATGTGACGTCCGTCCAGCATCAGCAGGCGTCCGACGGCGGGTTCACCGGCACCACTGAGCAGTTTGAGCGCCTCTGCCGCTTGCATGCTGCCAATGATTCCCACCAGTGGCGCAAACACGCCCATGGTGGCGCAGCGCGTTTCTTCGAAATCGGCATCTGGCGGAAACACACAGGCGTAACACGGCGAGTCGTGGTCCCGTGGGTCATAAACTGCCAGTTGGCCGTCAAACCGGATGGCGGCTCCAGAGACCAGTGGCACAGCGTGGCGTACGCAGGCGGCGTTGATGGTTTGGCGGGTTGCAAAGTTGTCGCTGCAGTCCAGCACCACATCAGTGTTAGCCACCAGTGCATCCATGCGCGCACTGTCGGCACGCTCTGCCACGGTAGTAATTTTCAGCTGGGGGTTGATGGCCAGCAGGGCTTGCTTGGCCGACTCCACCTTGGCTTGACCCACCCGTGCTTCAGTGTGGGCGATCTGGCGCTGCAAATTGGTCAGATCTACCGTGTCGTGGTCCACCAAAGTCAGGTGGCCGATGCCGGCTGTTGCCAGATAGAGCGCAACCGGTGAGCCCAATCCCCCGACGCCGATCACCAGTGCCCGCGCCTGCATGATGCGCTCTTGGCCTTCGACTCCAATTTCGTCCAGCAGGATGTGCCGCGAGTAGCGCAGTAGTTGCGAGTCATCCATGCCTTCAATTTTCCTTGGACTCTTCCTTGCGTTCCACCTGGGTCTTGCTGACCTGGACCGGACGGCCCTTCAACTGGTTCAGTGCCTGCTGCAACTGGAAGTCTTTTTCCGAACCAAATTCGGGCGGGCGTCGCTCCGATGCCGGCTTGCGCGATTCTTCTTCCAGACGTTTGAGAGCCTCGTCTCGGGCTTTTTCGCGGGCCATGTCCTTCACCTCTTCTCCCTGGCCACTGCCCAGGTGTTTGCCCAGGTCGGCCTCGCGGGTTCGCAGCGCTGCATAAGGGCTGCCTTCTTGGGTGTCGTCCACCATCACGTCAGGTACTATGCCTTTGGCTTGTATGGATTTGCCGCTGGGTGTGTAGTAGCGCGATGTGGTGATCTTCAAGCCGGTATCTGGGCCCAAGGGCCGGAAAGTTTGCACCGAACCCTTGCCAAAGGTCTGGCTTCCCATTAGCGTGGCCCGTTTGTGGTCTTGCAAAGCGCCGGCCACAATTTCACTGGCCGATGCCGACCCTTCGTTAACCAGCACCACCAGAGGCACTTTCTTCAGGCTTGCAGGTAGCTTTTTCAGTGGGTCAGATCCATCCCGCCCCAGGTAGTCCCGCACATTGGCCTTCAGGATTTGTTTGCTGTCGGCCGTCTGGCCGTTGGTGGAGACCACTGTCACGTTTTCCGGCAGGAATGCCGCCGAAACGGCTACCGCAGCGTTCAGAAGGCCGCCGGGATCGTTGCGCAAGTCCAAGACCAAGCCCTTCAGATGCGGGTCCTGTTTGTAGATCTCTTCAACTTTTCTAGCGAAGTCGTCCACCGTCTGCTCTTGGAACTGGCTAACCCGAATCCAGCCGTACCCAGGCTCGACGATCTTGCCGCGCACCGACTGCTGCTTGATTTCTTCGCGGACGATGTCGACAGGGAAGGTTCTGTTCTCGTCCTTGCGAAAGATGGTCAAAACGACATTGGTATTGGGCTCTCCGCGCATGCGTTTGACGGCTTCATTCAGGGTCAATCCCTTCACGGCTGTATCGTCTATTCGCGTAATCAGGTCATTAGGCTTGAGGCCGGCGCGGAAGGCCGGGGAACCCTCGATGGGTGTTACGACCTTGACGATGCCGTCTTCCTGGGTGATTTCGATACCCACACCGACGAACTTGCCTGACGTTCCTTCCTTGAACTCCCTGAATGACTTTTTGTCAAAATACTGGGAGTGAGGGTCCAAGCTGGCCACCATGCCAGCGATGGCTTCGGTGATGAGTTTTTTCTCATCGACCGGCTCCACATAGTCGCTCTTGACCATGCCAAACACGGCGGCGAGCTGTTGCAATTCTTCGAGCGGAAGCGGCGCAAGCGTGCCGCGGGCCACAGTCTGCAGCGAGACCGTGGTCAATGCGCCGGCCATGACGCCCAAACCAATCCAGCCCGCAATTTTCAGTTTTTGACCCATAAGTATTCCAGTGCCACTTCAATATACACCTTGGAGGAGGTGGCTTGTGGCGAGTTCCTTCGGTTGCCGCGCGTTTAGCGCGGGAAAAGCGGGAGAAATCCCGCATTTCCCAAATGCATCAGGCCTTGCCTTGTGAGGCGACTGCGGCGGCGGCTTTGGCGGCGGCTTCTGCATCGCCCAGGTAGTAGTGGCGGATGGGCTTGAGGTTGGCGTCCAGTTCATACACCAGCGGGATGCCATTGGGGATGTTCACGCCCACGATGTCGTCATCACCGATGTTGTCCAGGTACTTGACCAGGGCCCGGATGGAGTTGCCGTGTGCAGCCACCAGCACGCGCTGGCCGCCCAGGATGGCGGGAGCAATGGTGTCGTTCCAGAACGGGAGCACACGCGCCACTGTGTCTTTCAGGCATTCGGTCAGCGGCACCTGTCCCGCTTCCAGTTTGGCGTAACGCAGGTCACCACGCTCGCTGCGGCTGTCGGTGGGTTCCAGCGCAGGCGGTGGCGTGTCGTAGCTGCGGCGCCATTGCAGCACCTGGGCTTCGCCATACTGCTTGGCCATATCGGCCTTGTTTAGGCCCTGTAGCGCGCCGTAATGGCGCTCATTCAGACGCCAGGAGTGCACCACGGGGAGCCAGGTGCGGTCCATTTCGTCCAGGCAATGCCATAACGTGCGGGTGGCACGTTTCAGAACGCTGGTGTAAGCCAAGTCAAACTCGTAACCGTCGGCCTTGAGCAGGCGCCCGGAGCTTTTGGCTTGCTCCACACCGGTGGGTGTCAGGTCCACATCGGTCCAGCCGGTGAAACGGTTGTCGAGATTCCAGGTGGATTCGCCGTGGCGAACGAGAACGAGTTTGTACATGGTGCGGCGGTAAATGCGGGGATAGAGGGGAGGGTTGGGCTTTGATGCAGCCAGCATTCTAAAATAGCGGGTTGGACGCCCGATTACTTACAAGGAACAAAGTGAAATTCATTCTCGATAACTGGATGCTGATTGCCGTTGCCATGGCATCCGGCGCAATGCTGCTGTGGCCCCTGATCCAGGGCGCGGCCACTACCGGGCTGGACCCGGCTGCTGCAGTACAACTCATCAACCGCGAAAAAGGCGTGGTTATTGACGTCTGCGACCCCACCGAATTCGCTGCGGGGCATGTCGGGGGTGCCAAAAATATTCCGCTTGCCGAGCTGGAGAGCAAGCTGGGCACGGTCGTCAAAAACAAGGCTTTCCCTTTGATTCTGGTTTGCCAGTCCGGTGCCCGGTCTGCCCGCGCCGTGGCTACCGCCAAAAAACTGGGCTACGAGAAGGCGCAAAGCCTGGCCGGTGGTCTGATGGGCTGGAAGGCCGCCAACCTTCCGGTCGAAAAGGGTTGATACCGTGCAATCCGTGAAGATGTACACCACGGCGTTTTGCCCGTACTGCGTGCAGGCCAAGCGCATCCTGCTGTCAAAAGGGGTGGAAAGTATTGACGAAATCCGGGTGGACAACCTGCCCCAGGAACGTGTGAAGATGATGGAGATCACCGGCCGGCGCACCGTGCCGCAAATCTTCATTGGCGATACCCATGTGGGTGGCTGTGATGACTTGATGGCACTGGACGGCCAGGGTGGGTTGCTACCCTTGCTCCAGGCTACCTAGGGATGACCCCTAGCAAGCTGCCCTTGAAGAACGGTCTTGGCGGCCTGAGATAATCTTCAGTTAACGAAATTTCCGTTAATTACCGTTACTGGCTTGCCCGGAGTGTTTTTGGGCGGGCATTGTTTTACTTTGAAAGACTGTTTTTATGTCCGACCAGACTCCTGCAAACCCTGTTTTCCAGATCCAACGCGTTTACCTCAAAGAGGCTTCGCTGGAGCAACCCAATTCCCCCGCCATCCTGCTGGAGCAGGAGCAGCCCACCGTGGACATCCAACTGGGCGTGGAAGCATCCCCTGTGACCGACGGCATTTTTGAAGTGGCTGTGACTGCCACCGTGCACACCAAGATCAAGGACAAGACCGTGTTTCTGGTCGAAGCCAAACAGGCCGGTATTTTCGAAATCCGCGACGTGCCCCAAGACCAAATGGGTCCTCTGATGGGTATCGCTTGCCCCCAGATCGTCTACCCTTACCTGCGCGGTAACGTGGCTGACCTGATCCAGCGCGGTGGCTTCCCACCCGTGCACCTGACAGAAATCAACTTCCAGGCCATGTACGAGCAGCAGCAGCAAGCCCAGGCAGCTGCCTCCGCTAACGCTCCTGCCAGCGCGCTGACACAGTAAGCATTTGGGCGAAATCGCCCTCTAGCCCCCCGTACTCATTGCTCATAATGCTATGAAATTAATAGTAATCGGGGGTGGCGCCTGGGGTACTGCGCTGGCTGCCAATGCCAGCCGCAATGCAGCAGCGCCGCATGCCGTGACCCTCTGGGTGCGCGATGCGGCCCAGGCCCAGGCCCTGCAACAGGGCCGTGAAAACCAGCGTTATTTGCCGGGCATTGCCCTGCCGACCAGTTTGCAGATTAGTAGCCAGGCCTTGCCGGAGCTGCTGGCAAGCCTGCACACAGACGCCCTGGTCATTCTTGCTTCTCCCATGGCGGGCCTGCGTGGTCTGCTCACCCAGTCAAAGGACTGCAAAGCCGCAGTGGCTTGGCTGTGCAAAGGTTTTGAGGCCGGCATCGGTACTGCACCGGGGCTGATGGGCCATGAAATCCAGGCCCAGGTCGCCAGCGGCCTGCGCGCTGGTGTGTTGAGCGGCCCCAGCTTTGCGCAAGAGGTCGCATTGGGCAAACCCACTGCCTTGGTGGCAGCCAGTGCCGACGCCTCGGTGCGCGACGCCCTGGTCGCCGCCTTCCACAGTTCCACACTGCGGGTCTATGCCAACGACGATGTGGTGGGTGTGGAAGTGGGCGGTGCCGTGAAGAACGTGCTGGCCATTGCCACCGGTTTGTGTGATGGACTGCAGTTGGGACTGAATGCCCGCGCCGCCCTGGTGACTCGGGGACTGGCTGAAATGACCCGTCTGGGCCTGGCGCTGGGTGCCAAGGCCGAGACTTTCATGGGACTTAGCGGGCTCGGTGATTTGGTGCTGACCGCCACCGGAGACTTGTCACGCAACCGGCGCGTCGGTCAGGCGCTAGCCCAGGGCCAAACCCTGGAGCAGGCGATTGCATCACTGGGCCACGTTGCCGAAGGTGTGTACAGCGCCCGCACCGTGGTGCAGCGGGCCGCCAGCCTGGGAATAGACATGCCGATTGCACACTGCGTGGTAGATTTGCTGGACGCCCGTCTGCAACCCGCGCAGGCCGTGGCCACCCTGATGGGGCGCGGCCCCACCGCTGAGGGCGTCTAAAGGGGCGTCAGCCTTTTTGCACCTTGGCCGCGATATGGGCCAAGGCCTCTTCGACCTGGTCCACCAAGATCAGACACAGGTCACCCGCCGCGAGCTTGTCCATGGCGGTGTCAATCGCCAGAAACTCCCCCTTGATTTCCGACGTTTGTGTGGTGCGCTGCGCATGGGCCAATCCCTGGCGCAGCAGGGCGATGACTTCACCGTCTTGCCGGCCGCGCTGGCACTGGTCTTCATACAGAATGACTTCGTCAAAGGCATCGCCCAGGATTTCGGTCTGCTGGCGAATGTCCTGGTCGCGCCGGTCGCCGGCACCGCTGATCACCACCGAACGGCGGGCCGCCGGCATGGCTTGCACGGCCTGGACCAGCGCAATCATGGCGTCGGGGTTGTGGCCGTAGTCGGCAATCACCGTGGCACCGCGGTACTGGAAGAAATTGAAACGGCCCTGGGCGTTGTGGGTGTCGTTGGAAAAACCGGCCAGCCCTGCGCGGATGGTGTCCCAGTCCAAATCGAGAGCCCAGGCCGCCGCCACGGAGGCCATCACGTTTTCGACCTGGAACGGGATCAAACCGCCCATGGTGATGGGGATCGCCGCCAGCGGAATGGTTTGCTGGAACTCACCCTTGGTGGCAACGATATGGCCGTTCTCCACATAAACAACGGCTTGGCCCTGGGCGCGGTGCGTGGCCATGATGGGGTGGAATTTGTCGACCGCAAAGAAGGTGACCGAGCCGCGGCATTTGCTGGCCATGGCTGCCACCGTGGGGTCGGTGGCATTGAGCACCGCTACACCGTTGGGCGACACGTTTTGCACGATGACGCGCTTGAGCACGGCCAAGTCCTGCACTGTGGTGATGTAGTTCAGGCCCAGGTGGTCACCGCTGCCCACATTGGTGACCACGGCCACGTCGCAGCGGTCAAAGGCCAGGCCTTCACGCAGCACACCACCGCGCGCGGTTTCCAATACGGCAGCATCCACGTCCGGGTGCAGCAGCACGCTTTTGGCGCTCTTGGGGCCGCTGCAGTCGCCGGTGTCGATGACGTTGCCGCCCACATAAACGCCGTCTGTGTTGGTCATGCCCACACACAGGCCTTTTTGCGCCAGCAGGTGCGAGATCAGGCGAACCGTCGTAGTTTTGCCATTGGTGCCGGTCACCGCAACAATCGGTATACGGCCGTTTTGGCCATTCTTGAACAGGCTGGAGATGATGGCCTCGCCCACGGCGCGGCCCTTGCCGAAAGACGGGCTCAGGTGCATACGCAGGCCGGGTGCGGCGTTGACTTCCACAATGCCGCCACCCAGTTCTTCAATGGGCCGCAGGATGCTGTCGCACACCAGGTCCACGCCACAGATGTCCAGACCCACCATATGGGCCGCGGCCACCGCGCGGGCCGCCACCTCGGGGTGCACATCGTCCGTCACGTCGGTGGCGGAGCCGCCGGTGGACAGGTTGGCGTTGTTGCGCAGGTTGACGCGCTGGCCTTTGGCGGGAATGGCATCGGCCGTAAAGCCTTGGCCGGCCAGGCAGGCGTGGGCGATATCGTCAAAACGGATTTTTGTCAGCGATGTGGAATGGCCTGAGCCGCGTCGCGGGTCCTGGTTGACCTGATGCACCAGCTCGGTAATCGTATGTACGCCATCGCCTACTACCTTGGGTGGGTCCCGCCGTGCGGCGGCCACCAGCTTGTCGCCCACCACCAGCAGGCGGAAGTCGTTGCCGGGCATGTAACGTTCGACCAGGATGTCGTCGCGAAACTCGGCGGCAGTTGCGTAGGCCTTGACCAATTGTTCCTTGGTCGTGATGTTGACCGTGACACCTTTGCCCTGGTTGCCATCCTTTGGCTTCACGACGACTGGCACGCCGATCTCACAGGCTGCCACCCAGGCATCTTCTGCATCGCTCACTTCACGCCCCGCTGGCACCGGCACACCGGCGGCGGCGAGCAGTTTCTTGGTCAGATCTTTGTCCTGCGCGATCGCCTCTGCAATCGCACTGGTTGCGTCTATCTCGGCGGCCTGAATGCGGCGTTGTTTGCTGCCCCAGCCAAAACGCACCATGCTGCCTTCGGTCATGCGGCTGAAGGGTATGCCACGCGCCACCGCGGCGTCCACGATGCAACCGGTGCTGGGGCCCAGACGCACGTCTTCGTCCAAGTCGCGCAACTGGGTCAGTGCACCGGCCAGATCAAACGGCGTGTCGTCCAGTGCGGATTGGCACAGGGTCTGCGCCAGGTCCATGGCCAAACGGCCCACCGGCTCTTCGCTGTACTCCACGACCAGTTGGTACACGTCGGTGTCCACGGTGGGTGTGCAGCAGCTGAAGGTGACCGGGCAACCCGCTTGCGCCTGCAGGCCCAGCGCGGCCAGCTCCAGCACATGCACCATGGGGATGGAGTCGTCATGTCCATTGGGTTGGAACGGGCTGATCTCGGGAAAACGGGCGCGGAGCCGTTCTTCAAAGCCCGATATCTTGCCAATGTCGCGTTCTTCCGGCTGGCAGGACACGATGGACTGTATGGCGGTGTGGTGGCTCCACAAATTGGGGCCACGCAGGGCTCGGACGCGGGTTACTTCCATGGTCTATCAATCAGTAAGGTGTTTTTTTGGGATTGGACTCAAAGGTCCGAAGGCCTGCGCCAATCAGTTCGGGTGGGATGTTCAGGGCCCATGCCGCCGCTACGGCCGCCATCACCATTTCGGGCTGCGAGGCCTTGGCCGGCTTCAGTGATGCCAATGGCAGCAGGGCCACGTCTTGCGCCCCCTGGGCCAGCACGATCTGGTCGTCGCGCACAAACACCACGCGTTCACCCGCTTCACGGTGCTGCGACAACACGGCACTGTTGCCGTCCATGCCGTAAAAAATCACCTTGCCATCGCACAATTCGGCCATCTCCACGACCTGTGGGTCAGCCGCGTTCAAGACCGCAGTTCCGGTAGGCAGGATCACATCAACTTGGGTGCGGGCGACCTTGTAGGCCTGCTCGGCGTCCAGAATGTCAAACGGCACCAGGGATTCGTGCCAGCTGACGTCGGTGACCACACCCACGGAGCACTTGTCATAGGCCAGGCCTTCGGCCAAGATGGTCTGGCTGCCGTTTTCGAACACGGCCGCCTGCACCGAGCGGTTGATCAGCAGGCGCTGGCCCGGCTCCCAGTGGGCGCAATCCTTGGCATCCACCTGGCGGCCATCCAGGTACAGGCCTTCGCTGCAGGCTAGGCCCACGTGTTTGCCGCTGATGTGGGCCAGCCACGCCACCATGCGGGCGATGCGACCGGTCTTTTGGGTGCCGGTGATACCCACGATGGGTATGCGGCCATCGCGGTCCATGCCGAACAGGTGTTCGATGATGGCCTTGCCCACCGGGCGGCCCTGGCCTTCGGCGGGTTTGATGTGGGCCAGCAGGCCGGGGCTGGCATTGACCTCTATGACAGCCGCCTGTTGTGCATGCATGGGCTTGGAAACATCTTCCAGCACCATGTCCACACCGGCAATGTCCAGCCCAACCACACGTGCGGCCAGTGCTGCGGCGGCGGCCACACTGGGATGCAGGGCATCGGTCACGTCGAAGGCCACATTGCCGTTGCGCTGTATCAGCACCTTCTGGTCTTTTTGGGGGATGGATTCGGCAGTCAAACCCGCACGCTCCAGCTCCAGAATGATTTCGCCCGATTTGCTGGGCATCAATGCGTTCAGCGGTGCATCTTCTCCGCTGCCGCGCCGGGGGTCGGAGTTGATCTGGTCATCGGTCAGCTGGTCGATGTTGGAAACCCCATCACCCACCACCCACAAGGCCTCGCCCCGTGCCGCCGCGACGACTTTTTTGCCCACCACCAAGATGCGGTGTTCATTGCCGGGGATGAATTTCTCGACGATTACGCTGCTGCCACCGCCCTTGCGGTGTGCCAGCGCATAGGCTGCTTCCACATCCGCCTGTGTACACAAGTTCAGCGATACGCCGCGGCCATGGTTGCCGTCATAAGGCTTCAGCACCACCGGCACCCCGATGTCTTGCGCCGCTTCCCAGGCCGCCTCGGCACTACGCACCAATTGGCCTTCGGGCACCGGCACGCCGCAAGATTTGAGCAGGGCCTTGGTCAGGTCCTTGTCGCTGGCGATTTCCTCGGCGATGGCCGAGGTCTGGTCGGTCTCGGCCGTCCAGATGCGGCGCTGGTTGATGCCATAGCCCAGTTGCACCAGATTGCCTTCGGTCAGCCGAATGGACGGTATGCGGCGCTCGGTGGCGGCGTCCACAATGTGTGCTGTGCTGGGGCCCAGGCACAGGTCGTCCACCTTTTCGTGCAATTGGGCCACGACCGCGGCCACGTCATAGGGGGTGTTGTTGATGGCGGCTTCGACCAGATCGCGGGCGGCTACCAGGGCCTCACGGCCCACGTGCTCCTGGCGGGTGCGAAAGGCGATCTTGTAAACCCCACGTTGGGAAGTTTGCCGGGCCTTGCCAAAGCCGGTGCGCATGCCGGCCAGGTTTTGCAGTTCCAGCGTGACGTGTTCTACGATATGCGCCGCATACGTGCCGTCTTTGACCCGCTGCAAAAAGCCGCCGCGCACACCGGGGCTGCAGTGGTGTTCTATCAGGCTGGGCAGGAAACTGGTGAGGCGCTCGTAAAAGCCGTCAATGGTGTTGGAGGGGAAATCTTCCAGTTCCCCAATGTCTACCCAAGCCTCGATGACCGGGCGGTAGGTCCAGATGTTGGGGCCGCGCAGGTGTGTCACCCGCAAAATTGCTATCTTTTTCTGGTCCGTCATGGCTGCTTTTCAGGGGGGCCAGTCCACCGTTGTGGTGCTGACTGCGTTGTGTATTCTCGCTTGACCCGGCCCCCAAGGGGGCTCGGTGCAAGGTGTTCCAAACTGAGTATCGTAAAGTATGCAGCTTGCTGCAATCCGTTTGCACCCGGTTTCAGGTGCCAAGTGTTCGATCTTTCTGCTGTACCCATGACCCCTGTTCTTCTATCCGAGAGCGCCCAGACTGGTGACATCTCTGCCCGTTGGCGCGAGGCCACCCAATCGCAGCTACGCCCACATGAGAACGTTCTGGCGGCGCTGGAGGTTGACCTTGACGCCAACCTGCATTTTGTGCCCAGTCTGGTGGTCATTACCAACCAGCGCCTGCTCAGCCGGGCGGCCGGTGCCAGCGTGTGGCAGGAATGGGCCTTCCGCGAAGGCCTGGAACTGCGCCACCACGACCACGCAGGTGTGGGCCACCTGAACCTGGTCGATACCAAGGGCCTGCTGGCCAACTGGCGTTTTACCTTGGGGCAAAACCTGCACGCGATCCGCTTGGTGAAGCAGTTTCAGGCCCAATTAGACAGTTATGTCTCCGGCAAGCCCCTGGCCCAGGTCTTGCAAAACATTTGCCCCACTTGCAAGGCCCCGCTGGAGCCGGACCAGGATGAGTGCCCCATTTGCACCAAGGTGGTTCACACACCACCCTCCACCTGGACGCTGTTCCGCCTGTGGCGTTTCGCCAAACCCTACAAGGGGCAGTTGGCCCTGGGCTTTGTGTTGATGTTGTTGGGCACCGCCGCCCACCAGGTGCCGCCGTATCTGACGGCGCCTTTGGTAGACAAGGTGCTGATTCCGCTGCAAAGCGGCCAGACCGTCCCGCCTGGCACGATTGCGATGTACCTGTCCGCCTTGCTGGGCGCAGGGATGCTGGCCTGGGTGCTCAGTTGGGGCAAGACCTATGTGCTGGCCCTGGTGTCCGAGCGTATTGCGGCCGATTTGCGCACCACCACCTATGAACACCTATTGAAACTCTCTTTGGAATACTTTGGTGGTAAACGCACGGGCGATTTGTTGTCACGCGTGGGCAGCGAGAGCGACCGTATCGCCGTCTACCTGTCGCTGCACCTGACCGACTTTGCCAGCGACGTGGTCATGATTGTGATGACCGCCGCAATCCTGTTCACGATGGACCCGTACCTGGCCCTGATCACGCTGGTGCCGTTGCCTTTTATCGGCTGGATGATCCATTTTGTGCGTTACCGCCTGCGCACCGGCTTCGAGAAAATCGACCGTGTGTGGGGCGAGGTCACCAATGTGCTGGCCGACACCATCCCCGGCATCCGTGTCGTCAAGGCCTTTGCACAAGAGCAGCGCGAAGCCAAACGTTTCCGTGAGGCCAACCACCACAACCTGCTGGTCAATGACCGCATCAACAAAATCTGGTCACTGTTCTCGCCCAGCGTGTCGCTGCTGACCGAGATCGGCCTGTTGGTCGTCTGGGCCTTTGGTATCTGGCAGGTGTCCAACGGCAAGATTACGGTCGGTATGCTGCTGATGGCCATTGCCTACATCAGCCGCTTTTATGGCCGGCTGGACTCCATGAGCCGCATCGTGTCCGTCACGCAAAAGTCGGCCTCCGCTGCCAAGCGTATTTTTGACATCCTGGACCACGTCTCCAGCGTGCCCGAACCCGCACAACCGGTGGCCATGGGCAAAGTGCAAGGTCGTATTGAAGTGCGCGATGTGGGGTTTCGGTATGGCAACCGCGAGGTGAACCGCGGTATCAACCTGAAGATAGAGCCCGGTGAAATGATAGGCCTGGTGGGCCACAGTGGCTCAGGCAAGAGCACACTTGTCAATCTGATCTGCCGTTTTTACGATGTGTCGGAAGGTGCGATCCTGGTCGACGGTGTGGACATCCGTTCTTACGCCATTTCAGACTACCGCCAGAACATTGGCTTGGTCTTGCAAGAGCCGTTTTTGTTCTTCGGCACGATTGCCGAGAACATCGCTTACGGCAAGCCGGATGCGACACGCGCCGAGATCATCGCCGCAGCACGCGCGGCGCATGCACACGAGTTCATCTTGCGCCTGCCACAGGGTTATGACTCCATGGTCGGTGAGCGTGGCCAGGGCCTGTCGGGGGGGGAGCGCCAGCGCATTTCCATTGCACGCGCCTTGCTGATTGACCCTCGTATTTTGATCCTGGACGAAGCCACCTCGTCGGTGGATTCCGAGACCGAAAAAGAAATCCAGAAGGCGCTGGAGAACTTGGTAAAAGGTCGCACCACCATCGCCATTGCACACCGCTTGTCCACGCTGCACCGTGCCGACCGCCTGGTGGTGCTGGACCGTGGCCGTGTGGTGGAAGAGGGCTCGCACGATGTGTTGATGGCCGCCGAGGGCGCCTACTTCAACCTGTACCAGGCGCAGGCCCGCAATATGGACGTTGACATGGACGCATCCGAGAAATGAACGAACAAAGCATTGTGATTACCAGCGGCTGGACGCTGCAGCGCGATACCTTTGGCAAGCTGATACTGACCAACGCGCAGGGCGAGCATTTTGTTGGTGTGGTGCCGGTGCGGGCCTTCCCGATCCAGTCGCCCGAGGTCGGCATTTCCATGGTGGATACCGATGGCCATGAGGTCGCCTGGATTGAAGCTTTGAGCGCGTTGGCCGAACCCGCACAAGGACTGATTCGCCATGAACTGGCCATGCGAGAGTTCATGCCCGTGATCAGCACTATAGTGTCGGTGACCAGCTTCTCGACGCCCTGCACCTGGAAGGTGGAAACCGACCGTGGTGAGACCGAGTTTGTGTTGAAGGGCGATGAAGATATTCGCCGCATTGGCACGGCGGGCAGCTTGCTGGTGGCGGATTCACATGGCATCCAGTTCTTGATCAAGGACCATCTGGCGCTGGATGCGAGGAGCAAGAAGATACTGGATCGGTTTTTGTAGGGAGCTCTTGGGTTCGATAGGCTTCGTCCATGTCTCTGCCATCTCTGAACCTGCTGCGTACCTTCGTCGTATTGGGCGATAGTTTGAACGTCAGGCTAGCGTCTGAGAGACTGCATGTCACACCCACTGCGGTTAGCCACCAGCTGCGTGAGTTGGAAACAGCGTTGGGCTGCAAACTGTTTGTTCGCTTGCCGCGCGGGCTGGCCTTTACCGACAGTGGGCAACAATTTTGGGCCGACATCGCACCGGCGATGGAGCAATTGATACAGGCCACGTTGGCGCGGTTGGCGCTGCGGCCGCTGCGTATCTCTGCCTTTCCGTATTTGGCGCAAGCCGTGGTTTTGCCTGCTTTGGCCGAGTTGCAGGCCTTGACCCCGGGTCGGCAGCTGAGCATGGACACCAAACGCGACACGTTGGCTTTGGCCCGTCACGGGATTGATTTGGGTCTGCGCTACGCGCCCGACGATACGCGTTGGCCTGGTTTACAAGCCAGACGCCTGTGTGCTTGCGCCGGACTGCCGGTTGTAGGCGGCCCGTTTCCCGCCCAGTCCTGGCCGCCAAGCGCCCATGTGCCCACCATTCGTCTGACCAAGGAAAACACTGGATGGCCGAACTGGGCCAAGGTGCATGGCTGGCAGCCCAAGGGCGACGAACTGGTGTTGGACAGTTATGCTGCAGTGCTGAGCGCTGCAGAACAAGGACTGGGTGTGGCGATGGGTTTTTTGCCACTGTGCATTGCAGACCTGGAAGCCGGCAGACTGCGCCCCGTCTGGCCGCAGCCGCCAGTACACAACGGCGCGCTGTGGGCGGTTTGGCCTGACGCAGTGGACGGCCCAGAAATGGCGGCCATCGTTAATTGTTTGGCGCAGAAATTCACTGCGTTAGAAGGTCGCTGCACTGAGTTTTTCTCAGCTCTACACAGCTGAATGCTCACTTTTCATGGGGTCTAGTGCGGGTAATACTGGGCGTCAACCGATAAGACGCAAAGGAGTATTGCCATGGAAGTCAAAAACTATATCCTCAACGCCCGCGACGGCTATCCGCTGGCCGTCACCTCGTACAGCCCGGCCGCACCGAGGTACAACTTGCTGATCAACAGCGCCACCGGGATCAACCAACGCTTTTACCAGCATTTTGCCCACCATGCGGCCCAACGCGGCGCTCGTGTTTTCCACTATGACTACCGCGGTATAGGCGCCAGCCATAGCCGAATGTGGAAAGGTCCGGCGCCAGCTATGTCGGACTGGGGAACGCTGGACGTGGCCAGTTTGATAGACCACATGCCCAACGATCTGCCACTCGCCGTGCTGGGGCATTCGGTGGGTGGCCAATTACCGGGGCTGGCCGACAACGCTGGTCGTATCCAGGCCATGCTGGGCGTAGCAGCCCAGTCGGGTTATTGGCGCCTGTGGCCTCTGGCATTGCAAGCTCGCCTGGCTATCAACTGGTATGTGGTCGTGCCACTCGTCACACGGTTGCTCGGGCACTTGCCTGGGCGGCTGATGGGTGGTGAAACCTTGCCCAGGGAAGTTGCGTTGGAATGGGCGCGCTGGTGCCGCAACCCAGCCTATATGTGCTACGCCGATGGCAAACCTTTGCGCCCGCATTTTGATCAGCTTGCCGCTGCTACACGGTTCGTCTACTTTACAGACGACCAGGCCATCGCACCCGAACGCGCCGTGCGCGAGTTAGCTGGCTTCTACACTGCAACCCAGCCAGAGATGCAGTCCATTGATCCGGTGGCGTGGCAGCTTGCCAGTCTGGGCCACTTTGGTTTCTTCCGCCGCCAAACACCCACCGCACTGTGGGACCAACAGTTGGGTTGGCTGGAGCAGTCGTTGGATATAAGTCCTGCGCGACGAGCGGCTTGATCGGCACGCGTTTCGCCGAAACCATTGAAGGAAAATCGGGTCATAGCCCCCGTCAAATGGACATTTATCGCTATGCAATTAATAGCAGATGTACCTCCAACTTCCTTCGCCTATCTCCAGGCCGTTCGCGCCAATTGGGTAACAATGGCCCCATGCGCCAACACTTAGCCACTTCCACCCCCCACCCATGAGTTCATTCCAACTCGTCTGCAGCCTGCTATTCGCGCTGGCCATTGTTCACACCTTCTCGACCAAGTTTTTCGACCACCTGGCCCATCGCTACCCACGCCATGCGGGTCTGTGGCATTGGCTGGGCGAGGTGGAGGTGGTGTTTGGCTTCTGGGCACTGGTGTTGGCCATAACGATGGTGGCGATGCTGGGGGCAGCCCCCGCCATCGAGTACATCGATACCCGCAATTACACCGAGCCCATGTTTGTGTTCGCAATCATGGTGATCGCCGCCACCCGGCCCATATTGCAGGCGGCCATGGGGCTGGTGCAGTGGATGGCGCGGGCGGTGCCGCTTGGGGGCAGCCTAGGCTACTACTTGGTAGTGATGGTGATGGTGCCGCTGCTGGGCTCGTTCATCACCGAGCCCGCAGCCATGACACTGGCCGCGCTGATCCTGGGCAAGCGCTTTTTTGCCCGCGAACTGTCTACCCGCCTGAAGTACGCCACGCTGGGGGTGCTGTTTGTCAACATCTCGATCGGCGGCACGCTCACTGCGTTCGCCGCACCGCCGGTGCTGATGGTGGCCGCCCAGTGGGGCTGGGATACGGTCTTCATGGCAAGCACCTTTGGCTGGAAGGCCGCCATCGCCGTGGTGGTGAACGCAGTGGCGGTGTCGGTGTGGTTTCGCAAGGAGTTGGCTCAGTTGCCGCTGCAAACCGAGGCGCAGGACGCGGCCCCCGCTGTGCCGTTGCTGCTGGTGGCGGTGCACCTGGCGTTTCTGGTGGGTGTGGTGGTGTTTGCGCACCACCCGGCTATCTTCATGGGGTTGTTCTTGTTCTTCTTGGGCATCACCCATGCCTATGAACACCACCAGGACCGGCTGATGCTCAAGGAGGGCCTGTTGGTGGCCTTCTTCCTGGCCGGGCTGGTGGTGCTGGGTGGCCAGCAGCAGTGGTGGCTGCAGCCGCTGCTGATGCGCATGAGCAGCGATGTGGTTTTTGTGGGCGCCATTGCGCTGACCGCCTTTACCGACAACGCGGCGCTGACCTACCTGGGCTCGCTGGTGGAGGGGCTGAGTGATGACTTCAAATACGCCCTGGTGGCGGGTGCGGTGACCGGTGGCGGCTTGACCATCATTGCCAATGCCCCCAACCCGGCTGGCATTGCAATACTGCGCCCCTACTTTGACGAGGAGGAGGTACACCCCTTGGGCCTGCTGGCGGCGGCCCTTCCACCTACGGTAGTGGCGGCATTGGCATTTTGGTTGTTGCGTTAGGGTGCTGCCGCGCTCAGATTGGAATCGTAGCGAGGGCTCCTGGAGGGAGCTTATCCTTCACAACATCTCTTCAGGCGCAAAAGGTCCAAGTAGTTTGAGCACCAGTCGCAATACAACGCTGGAGTCCGGCTCGGTGGTGCTGTCTTTCAAGTTAGAGCCTTGTGGCGCACGCCAGATCAGTTGGTCGCCTTCGAGCTCAACCCGGTAGGCACCTGTGGCCATGGTCGGTTCGATCAGCCGGCTTGCTTCGGCAGAAATGTCCCGGTTGCGGATGGCCACGGCTACTTCGCTGTTTTGCAGTTGCGAGCGTAAATCCAGGTTCATGGAGCCCACAACCAGCAGCCGGTCATCGATGACGACCACCTTGGAGTGCAGGCTGGCGCGAGAGCTGCCGCCATCGCCGCCACGGCCTTCACCAGAGCCACCAATAGAACCAGTTGATATGGTCGAAGAGCCAAAACTGCGGAAAGTGCCTTCCTGTTCGGCGCGCATTTCGTAAATTTCTACACCCATTTGCAACAATGCCTTGCGGTAGCGCGCGTATCCCACATGGGCAGCGGGTGCGTCGTTGGACGCCAGTGAGTTGGTCAGCACCCGTACACGCACGCCGCGCTTGCGCAGGTCGGCAAACTGGCCCATCGTCCGTTCGCCCGGTACGAAATAGGGCGATACGATCAGCACGCTGGTCTTGGCTTGTGCCATCAGATGCAGCAGACCGTCTACTGTTGTGTCTTCTGCGGCTTCCGTGCTGTCGGCATCAGCGGCGATCTTGCCGGGTTTGTCCACCAGCAGCGTAGAGGGCGCCCAAGTCCAGCGCAGCAAGCGCAGGTCCGTTGACTCCGGCAGGGGTTCAATCTTGGCGCTGGGGCCGCCCGGCACCGCTTCCGGGGCGAGAGGCAGCAGCGATTCGGCTGCGACCGTCCCAGCGGATGCGGCTGCAGCGGGGTCGGACGGCTCCCCCGCTCTGTCGATGGCGGTTGCGGGTTTGAGGGCCTCGATCTCCTCGGGTGTCATCAATGACTGCACAGGATAGGCCAGCGGGTTGTTCCAGTATTGGTCAAAACTGCGGGATAGGTCCCGTGTGATGCGGCCTGCAGCCAGCACGTCAATGTCTACAAAGTTGGTGCCAGGGCTCTGGCCAAAGTAGGTTTCACCGAGGTTGCGGCCACCCGTAATGGCCAGTGCATTGTCTGCCACAAATATCTTGTTGTGCATACGCCGCTGGATTCGGTCAACCGCGTGCAAATTGGTCAGGATGCGCAGGGCCAACGAGCCGCGGCCACCCGGCAGTGGGTTGAACAGGCGAAGCTCCATATTCTTTTCAAACGCGAGCTTGAGCACTTGAGAGTTTTTGCCCGAAGTGTTGAAGTCGTCCAGCAAGATGCGGATGCGCACTCCGCGGGCGGCGGCCTCGCGCAACGCGTCAAACAGGCGATCAGTGGTCTTGTCGGCAAATATGGCGTAGTACTGGATGTCCAGCGTCTTTTCAGCGGCCTTGATCAGGGCCATGCGACTGGTAAATGCCAGTTCGGCACTGCCCACCAGTGCAAAACCAGAGTCATTGCGTGTGCCGGCTCTTTTTGCACGGTCAGCAATCACGCTGCCCAAGCGCGTTTCTGCGGGGTTGGCCAATGCGGTAGATACGGGCCTGTCGACAGGCGAAGGCAGTGATGCGCAGGCCGACAGCCATGGCACCACGATCACGATCAATATCAGCCAGAGGACCCAGTGGCCGTAGGATCGGCCGAGAACCCCTGCCGATGGCCGGCCCAACGGGGTTAACGGCGTTGGCCGCATTACTCGGGTGCGCGCTCTTTCGGATATGGATGGCATAGTTTCAGGACTATAGCCTCCAGGATCGATTTTGAATGTGGTGTACCGCACCCCATCGTCACACCTCCAGATTGTCAATCAGGCGGGTCGCTCCCAACCTGGCCGCCGCTAGTACCACCATGGCGTCGCCCGTTTGCGCGGGCTGCAGGTCCGCTTGGCGGCGCACGGCCACATAGTCCGGGCGCCATCCCAGGTTGCTCAGGCTTTGCATGGCTTGGGATTCCAGCCGGCTGATGCCCGTTGCATCCAATGCGGTGTTTGCGCGCAGCGCCTCGGCCACGGTCTTTAACGTGGCGGATAGTTGCACGGCCTGCTGGCGCTCGGCAGCACTCAAGTAGCCATTGCGGGACGACAGGGCCAGACCGTCTTCACTGCGCTGCGTTTCGCCACCGACGATATTCACTGGCATGGCGAACTGCTTCACCATATTGCGAATGACCATCAGCTGCTGGTAGTCCTTCTTGCCAAACAGCGCCGTGCGGGCTTGTGTGCACGACAGCAGCTTCAGTACCACGGTGCAGACACCAATAAAAAAGCCGGGGCGGAAGTGGCCTTCCAGAATGTCAGCCAGTTCGCCGGGAGGGTGCACCTTGAAGGTCTGGGGCTGCGGGTACATCTCGGCCTCTTTGGGCGCAAAGACCAGGTCACAACCAGCGGCTTCAAGCTGCTGGCAATCAGCGTCCAGCGTGCGGGGGTAAGTATCGAAATCTTCGTGCGGTGCGAACTGCAGCCGGTTCACAAAGATGGTGGACACCGTGATGTCGCCCAGCGGTTTGGCCTGGCGCACCAAGGCCAGGTGGCCAGCGTGTAAATTGCCCATGGTGGGCACTACAGCCGGGTGGCGGAACGCGCTCAGGTGGTCGCGTAGGTCGGAGAGGGTGTGGACGAGTTTCATAGCCATCTTGATTACCAGGCGTGCAGGCTGTCGTCGGGGAAGCTGCCGTTTTTGACGGCAGCGACGTAGGCTTCAAACGCGCCGCGGATGCTGCTGGCATCGTCCATGAAGTTGCGTACAAATTTTGGGTTCTTGCCCAGGTTCAGACCCAGCATGTCGTGCATCACCAGCACCTGGCCAGCCGTGCCCTTGCCGGCACCAATACCGATGGTGGCGCAGTGCACCAGTTCATCGGTCAGTTCCTTGGACAGCGGTGCGGGCACCATCTCCAGCACCAGCATGCTGGCACCGGCGTCTTGCAGCTCGTGCGCCTGGCGTTTGAGCAGATCGGCACTGACCTGGGTCTTGCCCTGCACGCGGTAGCCACCCAGCGAGTGCACGGTCTGGGGTGTCAGCCCCAGGTGGGCGCACACCGGAATGCCGCGCTCTACCAAAAAGCGCACGGTCTCGGTGGTCCAGCCACCGCCTTCCAGCTTGACCATGTGGGCGCCGGCCTGCATCAAAACCCCGGCGCTGCGAATGGCTTGCTCTTTGGACTCTTGGTACGAACCAAACGGCAGGTCACCAATCAGCCAAGCGGTTGCCTGGGCGCGGCGCAAGCCACGCGAGACCATTTCGGTGTGGTACCGCATGTGCTCCAGCGTCACGCCTACGGTGGTGTGCAGACCTTGGCAGACCATGCCCAGCGAGTCGCCGACCAGGATGCTGTCGATACCCGCTGCATCTGCCACGGCCGCAAATGTGGCGTCGTAGGAGGTGATCATCGTAATTTTTTCACCCCGGGTGCGCATCTCCAGCAGGCGCGGCAGGCTGATGGGCTTGCGGCTGGGCATGGGGGATGCGGGGGGGAGCGTGCCGTAGGGCGTGGCGTGCAGCGCGGCTGCGTTGCTGTCGGTGGGTTGTGTCATAGAGGGGGGGAGGTTCCGGTGACGGTTTTGGTGCGTGAACGGGCGAATACTAACCGTATCGCAACCAACGTGCTGTTTACGTGGGCGAGTAAGCCAGGCGCACGTAGATAGGCGCAAACGCCTCGGCCTGCGTGATTTCGATCAGGGTTTCCTTGGCCAATTCCAGCAATGCGATAAAAGTGACGACCAACACCGGCGCACCACTCTCAGGGTCAAACAGGTCTTCAAAACCGACAAAGCGCCGGCCCTGCAGGCGCTTGAGCACCATGCCCATGTGTTCACGCACCGATAACTCTTCGCGGGTGATCTTGTGGTGCTGGACCAGCTTGGCGCGCTTAAGAATATCGCGCCAGGCCTCTTGCAGGTCCACCACGTGCACATCGGGGAAGCGGGGCACCAACGATTGCTCGATGGTGATCTCGGCCTTCAAGAAATCGCGGCCAAACTGCGGGATGGCGTTCAGGCGGGCCGCAGCCAGCTTCATCTGTTCGTATTCGATCAGGCGGCGCACCAACTCGGCGCGCGGATCTTCGGCCTCCAGCCCCTCGGCCACCTTTTTGGGCGGCAGCAGCATGCGCGACTTGATCTCGATCAGCATGGCCGCCATCAGGAGGTATTCCGCGGCGAGCTCGAGCTGCTTCGACCGCATCATCTCGACGTATTCGAGATACTGGAGCGTCAGCTTCGCCATCGGAATATCGAGGACGCTGATATTGTCCTTGCGGATGAGATAGAGGAGCAGGTCGAGCGGCCCCTCGAACTGCTCCAGGAACACCTCGAGCGCCTCCGGGGGGATGTAGAGGTCGCGCGGCATCTCCAGCATCGGCTGGCCGTAGACCCGCGCGACGGGGGGCGCGTCGACCATGGACGGGGCGACTGCGGTGTTCATGAGGGCTCTGGACGGGATACGGCGGGCATGGCCGTATTCTAACGCGAATCGGGAAGCGGACTACAAGCTGTTGTGGTCGGCGCGGGCCGAAAACACTACGGGCGGCGCTCGGGCAAAATCCGCCAAAGCGCCCAAACCCCTGAAACTAGGCGTAATCGAGCCCCATCGCCTGCCTCACGTCCCGCAGCGTCTCCTCGGCCATTTTCTCGGCCTTTTCCGCGCCATCGGAGATGATGTTGCGAACCAGGGTGGGGTCATCCAGGTAGCGCTCCGCCCGCTCCCGGATGGGGCCGAGCTCGGTCAGGACGCCGTCGATGACCGGCTGCTTGCACTCGAGGCAGCCGATACCGGCGCTGCGGCAGCCCTGCTGGACCCAGTCCTGGATCTTCTGGTTCGAATACACGAGGTGCAGCTGCCACACGGGACATTTCTCCGGCTCGCCGGGATCGGTGCGCTTCACCCGCGCCGGGTCGGTCGGCATGGTGCGGATTTTCCTGGTGATGCTCTCCGGCTCTTCCCGCAGCCCGATGGTGTTGTTATACGACTTCGACATTTTCTGGCCGTCGAGGCCCGGCATCCGAGACGCTTGCGTAAGGAGCGCGTGCGGCTCGGTCAGGATCATTTTCCCGCCGCCTTCCAGGAAGCCGAAGAGGC
>JAYSZJ010000007.1:0-35610 GCA_043738115.1 Rhodoferax sp.
ATGCCATCCAGCCTGGACAGCTGGGTTTGTATTGCATCGCCTGTCCTTTCTTTTTCTTATCTCTTTACTTCAATTTAACTAGAGGAGCTACGTACATGAATACCAAATTTTTACGATCGGTTGCCTGCCTGGCGCTGCTGGGTAGTGCTGTTGCCCATGCACAAGAGTATCCAAGCAAGACCATCACCATGGTTGTGCCGTTCGCCGCCGGTGGTCCGACCGACACCGTGGCGCGTCTGGTCGCACAGTCCATGGGGACCAAGCTCAAACAGCAGATCATTGTTGAAAACGTCGGTGGCGCTGGCGGCACCATCGGTGCGGCGCGCGTGGCCAAGTCGGCACCTGACGGTTATACGCTTTTCCTGCACCACATCGGCCAGTCCACGGCGCCTGCGCTGTACCGCAAGTTGACCTATAACGCGATCGACGGTTTTGAGCCCATCGGCCTGGTGACCGATGTGCCGATGACACTGGTAGCGCGCAAGGATTTTCCAGCCAAGGACTTCAAAGAATTGCTGGCCTATGTCAAAGCCAATAAAGACAAGGTGACCTACGCCAATGCCGGTCTGGGTTCAGCCTCCCACTTGTGCGGTATGTTGTTCATGACGGCTATTGAAACTGATCTGACCACCGTTCCTTACAAGGGCACCGGCCCGGCCATGAACGATTTGCTGGGCGGCCAGGTTGATTTCATGTGTGACCAAACCACCAACACCACCGGCCAAATCAAAGCGGGCAAAGTTAAGGTGTACGGCGTCACCACCAAAACACGTGTGCCGTCGCTGCCTGATGTGCCGACTCTCAATGAAGCCGGTTTGCCGGGCTTTGAGGTGGCCGTGTGGCATGGCATGTATGCGCCGCAGGGCACGCCCAAGGCGATCATTGACACCCTCTCCAGCGCACTGCAGGTTGCGTTGAAGGATCCGATGGTCAAGCAGCGTTTTGCCGACCTCGGTACCGAGCCCGTGGTTGAGAGCCGCGCCAAACCGGACGCCCTGAAAGCACACCTGAAGGCTGAAGTTGACAAGTGGGCACCCATCATCAAAAAGGCCGGCGCGTACGCCGACTAGTCAGGCAGGGAACCCAAAGTGCCATCATTCATACGCCATCCCAAAGATTTTTGGACCGGCACCATCTTTCTCTTCTTCGGTCTGGCGGCCGTGATCATCGGCCAGGATTACCCGATGGGCACTGCAGGAAAAATGGGCCCAGCCTACTTCCCGACCGTACTGGGCTCGCTGCTTGCGCTGATCGGGGCCACCGCCGTGATCCGTTCCTTTGTGCGTAGTGGTGAGCCCGTCGGCAAGTTCTACATCAAGGAAATCATCCTCATCCTGTCGGCGGTTCTGCTGTTCGGTGCGCTGATGCGTGGCGCCGGGCTGATTGCGGCCGTGGCGGTGCTGGTGGTGCTCAGCGCCTATGCCAGTCCCAAATTTAAATGGGGTCCCGCGCTGTTGCTGGCGGGCGGCCTGGCCGCCTTCAGCGTGCTGGTGTTCGTCAAGCTGTTGGGTTTGCCGATGCCAATGGTCGGCCCCTGGTTTGGCTTCTGATTAGGAATCGACATGGAAATTTTCAGCAATCTGGCCTTGGGCCTCGAGACCGCCTTCACCCTAACCAACCTGTTCTATTGCCTGGTCGGGGTTTTTGTCGGAACCGCTGTGGGCGTGTTGCCAGGGCTTGGCCCTGTCGCCACCATCGCGATGCTGCTGCCGGCCACTTTTGGCTTGCCGCCCATTTCATCACTAATCATGTTGTCCGGCATCTATTACGGTGCGCAATATGGCGGCTCTACCACGGCCATCCTGGTCAACTTGCCGGGCGAGTCATCCTCGGTGGTGACCGCCATCGATGGTTACCAGATGGCGCGCAACGGCCAAGCGGGCAAGGCCCTAGCTACAGCAGCCATCGGCTCGTTCGTTGCCGGCACCGTCGCAACCGTGTTGCTGGCACTGTTCGCGCCACCGTTGGCTGACCTGGCGCTCAAGTTCGGTCCGGCCGAGTATTTCTCGTTGATGGTGATGGGGTTGGTGGCATCGGTTGTACTGGCCAGTGGTTCGATGTTGAACGCGATTGGCATGGTGATCCTTGGTTTGTTGCTGGCGCTGATCGGCACCGATGTCAACTCGGGCACGGCGCGTTACACCTTCGACGCACCGGAGTTGGCGGACGGCATCAACTTTGTCATCGTTGCGATGGGTATGTTCGGCATTGGCGAAATCATCCGCAATCTGGAGCATGACGAAACCCGCAACTTGGTGATGAAAAAAGTGTCCGGCTTGATGCTGACCAAGGATGATTTCAAACGCATCGTTGCGCCGGTGTTTCGTGGCACGGTGCTGGGCTCGGCTCTTGGTATTTTGCCGGGCGGTGGTGCGATGCTGGCGTCGTTCGCAGCGTATTCGATCGAGAAAAAAGTGTCGAAAAACTCGGCACAGTTCGGCAAGGGAGCCATCGAAGGCGTGGCTGCACCGGAAGCGGCCAACAACGCCGGTGCCCAGACTTCGTTCATTCCGATGCTGACGCTGGGGATTCCATCAAATCCGGTGATGGCGCTGATGATAGGAGCGATGATTATCCAGGGCATCCAACCGGGTCCGGCCGTGATGACCGAGCAGCCCGCGCTGTTCTGGGGTTTGATCGTGTCGATGTGGATCGGTAACTTCTTCCTCGTGGTGTTGAATCTGCCGATGATTGGCCTGTGGGTCAAGATGATCACGGTGCCCTACCACCGCCTGTACCCGGCGATCCTGATGTTCTGCGCCATTGGCGTATTCAGCCTCACCAACAGCGAGTTTGATGTGTACCTGATGGCCTTGTTTGGCTTGCTCGGCTACATCTGCGCCAAACTGGACTGTGAAGCGACACCTATGCTTTTGGGCTTCATCATCGGACCAATGATGGAAGAATACCTGCGTCGGGCCTTGCTGCTGTCGCACAGCGACCCCATGGTATTTGTGCAGCGCCCCATCAGCGCCACCATGCTGGCACTGTCAGCTGTGGCCATGATGGTGGTACTCAGCCCCAACCTGAGAAAGAAGCGGGAAGAGGCATTCCACGAAGATTAAACCTGTGGCGAGGGTTTACAGCAATACCCATGGGGCGCTCCTGGGCCGATAAAGCAGTTTTAGGTTCGGGAGTGCAGGCCATGCCAGAAACGCCACAGAGTCTGATTGCTTTTTGCCGCGGTAACAACCGCGTCTGCCCCATGCCCAAACACTGGAACGCTTTGTTTGAGATGCTGCCCAACCGCAGGCGTACGGCGCTGGGTTGGGAGCCGCCCCTACCATTGATTTTGGAGGCATGGGACAACACACCAGGTCCACTGAAAACCCTGCGCCTGGCCGAACACATCGAGTGGGCGGCAGAACATGGTGCGCTGGTTGCGGTTGGCGCCTTCCTCAGAGCCCTGCCCGAAGAGGAATGGCTGCACGCTAGTTGACGGCAGGGCTGTGCGGTCGGGATTGGTGTGCCTGGCGCGCGGTCAATGCAGTCAGCGCCTTGGTCGGTTGTGCGCCCGCTATGGCCTGGCGCAAGGCCCGCAGGAAGTCTTGCACCTCATCACTGGGCCGCACGGGTTCTTTCCAGTATTCGCTGCAGTCGGACTTACGGCCCAGCAGCTTCATGTTGACCAATTCGCGCCGCAGTGTGGCTTGGTCGCCAAACGTGTGGTGGGCATTCAGCACCTGGTTCACTTCCTTCTCGGTGTATTTGCGCCGTACCGCAAACTGCGTCCACATCCACCACATGGCCATTTGCTGCACGGAGAACTTGTTGGGCAAACGCACCAAGCGGCCGGCAGTGTCAAACTGCATCAGCGTTTTGCGCACCGTGGGGGACAAAGTGCCATAGTTGATAGTGGCTTCGACGTCAGGGGCCAGCAAGGGTGGTGGCAAGTCGGCGTCTGGCAGCGCGGTGGCGCTTCCTTCCACGGAGGCCCTGAACGTCTGGAAATTGCGCATGCCGGCCGCGCGGGCCAGCAGGTTTAGGAGTTCCAAATGGGTGGGCGGCGATTGCCCCTGGTCGGCGCGTTCGTCCAGATCTGTTTTGAGCTTCTTCGCAAAGGAAGAAATGTCCGTTATGGACAGGGGTAAAAGCATGCGAGTCATCAAAGTTCCTCGTGCGCCATTGACTCCGTCAAGAGTGCTGGGGTTGCCACTTGCAGCGTAGGCACACAAAAGTTTTTTTGATGCGTACTTGCGATTACCAATCAGGTTTAGCGTGAGTCAAAAAAGACTCTGGCAACGCCTGGGTGAACTGCTGACCCTGGCGCGATTGTAGCCATATGCAAGTGTTGGCGGACGTAAAAAAGCCCCGATAGGTGAATACCAGGGCTGTGTACTGTGGTGCCGCTTGACGGAATCGAACTGTCGACCTTCTCCTTACGAATGACAGAATAAATATATTTCACGATGTTGATTCGAGTAGTAGAATCGATATAAATCAACAGCTTACGTTCATTTTGCTGGATGGGTGAACAGTCATCGCGTTGATTGCAATTTAGCTAAATTGCGCATTTCAGTCTGTAAATAGTCTGTAAATTCCACAAAAGGGACTAGCCGTGGCACGACCAAGCAAGACAGCATCGATTGACTACGCCACCACGCACGAGCTAACGCATGGCCTGCTTGAGCGTGCCGCTTGCACCGCTGGACTGCCGTTTGTGCTGGTGCGTGATGCCGACAAAAAGGGCTTACGCCTGCGGGTCACCAAGGCTGGGGGCAAACACTGGCAGTTTGAAACCCGCGTAAGAGGAAAGCTATTCACTCGGGCTTTGGGTGAGTGGCCTACCGTGTCGATTGACGATGCCAAAGAGGAAGCGCACCGCCTGCGAGGATTGACCGAAAAGGGTATTGACCCACGGGAGGGCGAGCGCCAGCAACAGGAAGCCATTGCCGTCGAGATTGCAGCCGAAGCCGCCAAGATGGAAGCCGTCAAAGTAGCCGCCATTACAGTTGGCGACATATGGCCGCAGTACCTTGAGGAAGGTAAACCCAAACGCCGCGCCGCATGGAAGCCGCGCTACCGTGCCGACATTCTTTTAATGTCCTCCCCTGGTGGGGTGAAGAAGGTGCGAGGGCAGGGCGTTACACGGGTGGGGCCGCTGTACCCACTGATGGCGATGCCGCTAACTCAAGTGAACGAAGACACGCTGAAGGCATGGCACGACAGCGAAGCGAAGAAGGGGGCCGACTATGCCGCCCGAGCCTTGATGATGTTTCGCGGCTTTCTGCGCTGGGCTTCCAGTAAGCAGGAATACCGCAACATGGTGAACAGGGATGCTGGCCGCGCCGCCGCCATTTTGGACGCGCTGCCCAGCACCAACGCAAATAAGCGCAAAGACTGCTTAGAAGCCGCACAGTTGCCCGGCTGGTTCGCTGGCGCTGACATGCTGGGGAATCGAACAATTGCAACTTACTTGAAGGCGCTATTGCTGACAGGTGCGCGCCGTGAAGAAATGGCCGCGCTACGCTGGGACGATGTGGATTTCAGGTGGTGCCGTTTGACCATTGCCGACAAGGTACATGACACCCGCATCATCCCCTTAAGCCCTTACATGGCGCAGATGCTGGTGACCCTGCCGCGAGTCTCCAAACCTGATGGCACAGCAAACCCGTACGTGTTCGCTGCCAAGTCTGCCAGTGGTCACGTTGAAGAACCGCGCTCCAACTTTGCCAAGGTCAATCAACACGCTGGCGTTTCCAAGCTGACCATTCACGGGCTTCGCCGTTCGTTTTCGCTGCTGGGTGAGTCTGCTGGTGCACCTGCTGGTGCCATTGCGCAAATCATGGGGCATTCACCCAATTCGATAACAGAGTCCTACAGGCCCCGCTCTGTGGACGCTTTGAAGCCGTACCTTGCAATGATTGAGGCGCACATTCTGGAACAGGCCGGGATAGTCTTTGATGCCAAGGCCGAGCCCGGTGCCCTGCGCGTGGTGGCAGGGGGTGTCACGTGAGCAAGTCGTTTCAGAAGGAATATGCACTGAAATATCTTGAACGAAATTGCGAACCATACGAAGTAAAGAACGCGCGAGCCGCATTTGATGGCGATGAGAAAGCTGCCTTAAGTTTCTGCATTAGTTTGAACAACGATAAGCGTGGAATTGTTGCAGTTGCAATGTGGCGGAACAAAGTACCAGTAACAGCATTCCGAGCCTTTTTAAGTTCCGCATGGGACCACGACCACCGCTATGTAATTGAGGCCGCCGAAAACCGCCGCACGCTGGGACATATGTTTCGCTATGCCGCTTTTCCGATACCCTCCGAATTTCCTGATGTGGTGACGCTATGGCGAGGGACGTCAAAGCTAACGTTAGACGAAGCCCGAGAGGGTTATTCCTGGACAAATGATAGGGATGTGGCCTGCTGGTTTGCGATGCGCTTTGCAGAGACCAACGGCTTTCCGCTGGTGCTGGCAGCCGAAGTTTCCAAGTCAGACATTGCGCTATTCCATACAGAACGAAGCGAAGCCGAAGCGGTATTGATTCGCAAGCCTATCGACGTGGAAATCGACGGAACCCCAGAGGATTGGGTGCATCGGTATGAACGATTCCAAGCGGTAAAGAATGCCCGCAAGAGTTCGGGGGCACTTTGAAAAAAGACGGTACTTTTAGACAACAACACCAGAGAAACAGGCCGTTTTCATTGGGGAAACTGGTTTCAATGGGGTTCCCGGTACAGGAATAGAACCTCAAAAACGCGAAGCCGTGGCGCGGTGGTTCCCAGGGCAAACAGACGGGCATGGTTGGCGCTGTACGCTGGCTAGCCCCTGACCAAAACTGAATGTAGGTGCCTCATGTCTAAAAGTGACAAAGAAACAATCGTTCTGGCGTACGACGCAATTGAAAACATGGTCAAAGAGGGGCGCAGGCAGATGAGCGGTGATACGCGTGGTTGCAAGCCCGGTATGGTTTGCGCAATTCTTGGTTGCATTGGCGCGTTAGCCGACCTAACAAAGGACCTGCAATGGCCCGACCCTGAAGGGGACAAGCTGAAAGCGGCAAAGGCGAACCGTACCCTGCAAAAGACCTTAACCAAAGCGTCACGAAAAACCATCATCCGAGGATGACTGACTTAGTTTTGACTTCGCCCAGACTTCACACTCACTTCTTGCGCGGCTCGTACATTGGCCTCAACAGACTGGAGATTGCAATGGACTCGAAACTAGCCGTCAAAAACATCACATTCGCTCTCGGGCTGGCATTCCTGCTGCTGGGTGCGTTGACGTTCGACATTCAGGATTGGGACGTTGGTGTATCGCTGGTGATGGCGTTTTGCACGTACTGCACCGCTGATTGGGTGGTCGGCGTACTTCGGCGCAGCGAGTACCGTAAATGGCCGCTGGCGCTGTTTTTCGTGTGGTTCGCTGTGGATGGCAGCTACACAGCGTATTGGATGCTGGTTGATGAATCAGTCATGCTCAGGGGTGCGCAGTGGATGCCGTCCCTGTTCATGTATCTGCTGTGCGGAGTTATCTGGCAAGCGCTACCAACGCCGAGAGAGGCAATTGCTTTGTTCCACAAGTTTCGCAGCAGCTCTTGATAAACCGCGAAGCCCTGACGCGGACACTTCAGGGCAAATAGGCGGGGCCGGTAAGTGCGCAAACACCAGCCAGCCCCTAACCAAAATTGAAAGAGAGTTCAAAAATGGCTATTGACACTGTAACAACCTCAGGGCGGGGTGACCTGATTCTGGTGCCCGTATGGGACGAGCGAATCGCTCCCGTCTACCCCGAGAGTTCTGGCGGCATATGCGGGGACGTGGACGGGCCAATGTATCTTGTAATTGGGCGAAATGTCACCAACGAACAGTTGCACAGATTCGCATCAAAAGAAAAGATAGAAGACGTGGGGGCGTTGCTCACATTCCGCGATAGTCTGCCACTCGCGCCTCACTAACTGTTTTGCCCCTGCCTAGCCCGCGCCTAATTACCGCTGGCGAAAAGTCGGACACCTTCACCGACAGGCTGGGGCTCCTAATGAAGCGACACCTTGAAGGGGTGTGCATGATTCGCAATGACGACGAGTTAAGGAAGTTCTACAACGAGGACGGTCCGCCTTCGCATCCTGACGACATTCTGTTGCGGCATTGGATAAAGCGCCTTCAAAGCGGCGAGAGAGGCGCACAGGCCGATGGTCTCGCGCGCGCCGTCATCGGGGACTTTCGATTGAGGCAGTTCCTCGGGGTGCCACAGAGCGCCGTGACATTGAAGTGGCTAAGTGACGTACTGGGGGCCATCGTCGGATATGCGGATGCACGTGAGACGCTTGGACTTATGCCCCGACCAAAAAATCGACCCTCTAACCCCCAGCACGGATGGGACATAGCCTGCTGGGTTGAAGTGACCATAAAGCGCGGATTTGCTCGGGCGGACGCCATCCAACTAGCGTCAGACACTTTTTTCATGGATGTCAGCGGCGTACGCAAACTTGTCAAGCAAGGCCCGCAATGGATGGACCCAAACGGGGAAGACTGGGATGAATATTTCCAACTTCGAAATCGGCCATTGCCGAGCACGCAAACGGGAATTAAGTAAACACTTCTTGCCTTTTAGCAATCAATCAATACTCATAAACTCAGTGCAACAGGCAAACACAGTAATGTGCCGCTTGTGCCCTTAAGGTAATTCGACCCGAGGGCTTTTGTAAACGTATTGCATACGCTACAGGAGGCTTAAATGCTTACTACGACCAAGGCTGCACACCACAGCCATGACACCAAGAGCGAGGCAACCCCCCCGCAACAGTTCACACCGCTGGAACTGGAAACCCGCCCCACAGTAAACACCGCTGCCGCTGCCCACTATTTGCACCTGGCGCAGCAAACCATGCGGATATACGCCTGCAAGGAAAACGGACCTATCCGTCCTATCCGTGTCGGTGCACACCTTCACTGGAAAACTGCCGACATTCGCAAGCTGCTGGGTGTCGCGTAATGAAATACCAACCCCACAAAAGCGAATGCCCGGGTGGAGCCGGGCAGAACGCAGAGGTAAGCACTAACGACCTAGATTTTCCGGCAAACCAGCGCCGCAGTAAAGCGGAATCAACCCTTTGCGCAGTGCTGGCGCTGGCTGGGCATTCCGTGCACCCATTGCGCGATGGTGGCTATTTCGTGGCGAAGTGGGGTTACACCTACCAAGCCGACGATATAGCCGACCTGCAAGCCTTCGCTGTGCGTCTGGGGGTGTGCCATGAGTGAACAGCTTTCATTGCTTCCAGAGCCCCCATTTTTCCCTCTAATGCCAACCGCTGGCACTTATGCCGATATTGCGCTGCATGACCTGCTGGCGCGAGACCTGACGCAAATCGACTGGCTAAACGAGGGTAAGGGCTGGAGACTAGCAGCCGCTGTGAAGGAACTGGATTACCTGGGCTGGTGCCCTAAGTCAATCCGGGTACACACACCAACCCGCCGCCGACCGATTGCGCGTTACTCACTACCTGTAAAGGCAAAGCAGTTTGTAGCATCTATGCGCCAAGGGGGTGCCGATGCTTAACGGACACGACCCCGACCGCGCCCGTGATGCGCTGTATTCGCTACCCGCCGATTGCGACCGCCCAACATGGGTAAAGATTGGGATGGCTTTTCATGCTGCTGGTGGTCGCTTTGACGACTTCGACCAGTGGAGCGCTCAAGCCGACAGCTACAACGCGCAAGCCTGCCGCGCTACTTTTCGGAGTTTCAAGACTTCGCCCGGTGGTGTTGGTGCTGGCGCACTGTATGGCATGGCCCGTGACCACGGATGGAATGAGGGCAACAGCACACCAAGACCCGCGCCAGAACGGATATACAAGCCCATAGAGCCGCCGCGCAAGCCTGCCCCTGGCATGGGTGCCAGCGAAGTCTATGACCGCTGCCAGCCTGCTACAAATGGGCATCCGTACGTTGTCAAAAAGAACGCCGCCGAGGTTTCACTCGATAGCCTGCGCGTGGTTCCCGCTGGTGACAGCCTGACCGTTCAAGGCGAACGTATGGCCGGGGCACTGGTGGTGCCTGTCATGCAACCCGATGGCACGCTATCAAGCCTGCAATTCATTACGCCGCCAGATGTTGCAGTTCGCCTCAAGGCCAAGGGCAAGCCTGACAAGCTGAATTTGCCTGGCCATTCAGTGCAAGGCTGGTTCACCGTGGGCACTATTGCGCCCGCTGGCGTTGTTTACATCGTAGAGGGCATTGGTACTGCATGGGCGTGCTGGCAGGCTACCGGGGCCGCTGCTGTGGTGACGTTCGGCGCAAGCAACACCGCCAAGGTGGCCAAAGCCCTGCGCCAGCAAGACGATACCGCCCGGCTGGTGCTGGTGCCTGACGTTGGGCAGGAAGATGCCGCCGCAACAATAGCTGCCGATGTTGGAGCCGCAGTTGCTGCAATGCCGGAGGGCTGGGAGAAAAACAGCGACGTGAACGACCTTGCACAACGTGACGGTATGGACGTGCTGGCGCTGCTATTGGAATCAGCGACCGAACCGCCCAAGCCGCCACCGTTGCTAAAACCTGTGAGTGTGTTCGATGTGCTGACCAATCCAGCCCCACCACCGCAATTCGTGTGGGACGGATATTTACCCCGTGGCGTGGTTGCTTTGTTGGGGGCGCATGGTGGCACTGGCAAAAGCACCATTGCATTGATGTTGGGGGTTTGCAATGCGCTGGGCCGCCCACTATTTGGGATTGAAACTGAGCCTTGCAAAGTCGTGTTCGTGAGCCTTGAGGATGGCGCAAACATCGTGAGGCACCGATTGGCCGCCATCTGCCGGGCATGGAACATTGACCCTGCGACGTTGACCAACCGGCTGCATATCGTGGACGGGACAGAGCACCCGGAGTTATTCGCCGCTGAAACCCGTGGGGCTGGTGATAGGACACCAACCTATCACGAACTGCGCAAGCTGGTGCAGACTGAGGATGTGGGGCTGGTGGTGGTTGACAACGCCAGCGACGCCTACGGTGGCGATGAAATCCAACGCCGACAGGTGCGCGCCTTTATGCGTGCATTGGTGGAGGTGGCACGCCTGACCAATTGCGCCGTGTTGTTGCTGGCACACGTTGACAAGGCGACAAGCCGCAACAAGAAGGCCGAAGGGGGCGAGGGCTACTCAGGGTCTACCGCCTGGCACAACAGCGCACGCAGCCGCCTATTCCTGACCCGTGGTGACGATGGCCTGCTGACGTTGGAGCACCAGAAAAGCAACTTAGGCCGGATGCGTGAGCCGGTGGTGCTGGAATGGCTGGATGGTGGCCTACCGCAATTGATAGCGCACGGGGCTGGTTTCGATATGGATGGCGTGATGGGTCGGGTTCAAGGCCGCGCAGATGACGACCGCGCCGCCGCACTATTGAAGCTGATAGCGGAGTTTGAAGGCCGTGGGCAGTATTGCAGTCCTGCCGTTCAAGCCCGAAACAATGTGCACGCAATGCTGAAAAGTGAGCCTGCATTCCTGGCCCTCAAATTGCGCCCGGACGATACCAAGCGAATCGTGAACCAGTGCCAGCGTGCGAAGTGGATTGATGCACTGGATTACAAAAGCGCACACACACGCAAATACTGCCAACGCTGGACGCTAACAACCGAGGGCCGCACATTCGCGGGACTGCCTGCGCCCGCAGCACCCACAACACCCACATACGATGATGGTGCACTGGGTGAACAGGGCGCAAATGGGGGTGCACCCACAGCACCCACATATGTAGGGGGTACGGGGGAAGAGCGCACCCACTTTCACCCCGATGTGAGCGCAACCGCCGGGGGTGAAAATGAGTAAATCACTTTCTGGTGCAAAGCCTTCTATCGACCTATTCGGCATGGCTACCAGCCCCACCAAGCGCAAAAACGACCAACCCGAGGCCGTGGCCTTGATTGAAGTATTGAAGGCGCTACGCGCCCATCCTGCCGTTGTCTGGTGCGAAAGGATGAACAGCGGTGCCGCCCGCGTGGGTAATCGGTTTATTCGCTTTGGCTGGCCGGGGTGCCCTGATGTGCTGGGCCAATTGAAGGATGGCCGCCTATTGGGTGTGGAAGTAAAGGGTCCGACTGGCAAGCTGAGCTCTGAACAGGCTGTATTCCTTGAGCGCATCCGTGGGGCTGGCGGTGTGGCATTCGTTGCACGGAATTGCCGAGACGTTTTCAGCAACTTGGAATCAAAGGGGTCTGAGCGATGAATAAATCATCCAAACCAGAATTGGCCCGTGCCATCAACGAACAGGCGCACATGCTTGCCGCTGGCATGTTTGCTGAAATCCGCATGTCGCTACGGGAATTGGCCCGCGCTCACATGCAGGATGGCAAGTCCATTGACGCAATAATTCAGGCTATCCGCACTGAAGGCTTGCGGAATCTCAAGGGTGGACGGTGAGTCGGGTAATTCCTGCGGCCATCGCCTGCGCGCGCGCGCTCGCGCGTGAGGTGAATTTTCGGGCAAGGTCAAAGAAGGGCGCGAGAGCGGCCAGCCACCAATCCAAATAAATCAAGTCTGCACATCAGGAAAGCTCAGGATGAACTGCAACAAAGTGCCGACAAATGCCAATGCTGGGACGCTCTGCACGCTAAGGCTTGCAAAGGTTGGACCCGAGAGCGATAAGGTAGCGGGGAGGATACGGGTAGGGTCTGACCAATATGCACCCGTACAGTACGCGCACGCGCACGCGCGCGACCCGGCTGGAAATTGCTGAATTTTTAGGCGCGGTCAAGAAAGGCCGCACAGGCGCGCGTACTGTACGACGTTTAAGCGGAATTTTCGCAGTCCATAGGCGAGTGCCATCGCGCGAGACGGCTCGCCTGAAAATATGTCTCCGTAAAATTGCGGAAACCACACGCATGCACGCGCGAGACGGTCCACACTGAACGGTAAGGTAACGGCAAGGGTTTGACCGAGAACGTCAAGGTAACGGAAAGGTTTTCGACGCCACCGACGGCGAGGTTGCGGCGAGGTTGTTCTTTCTATATGGTGCCGGGCAAACGCCAGCAATCTAAAGTAGAGCCAGATAGAGAGAGAGAGCCAGACCGGTGTACGCTGCTTTAAATAACGGAGAGAAACGATAACGGGGCCGGAAAATGCTTTGCAAAGTCACCCGTTTGGGGGGGTAGACATTCACAACCTCATGGCTGAGAATCTACTCAACTTTGGAGCAATGTTATGTATGCATGGAGTCGCCGACTGGTTTCATTGCTTGTAGTTTTCAGCTTATTTGCCTGTAGCTCTACACCTCAACAATTTGCCGAAAAGCGCTACTCCCTGAGCGAGGCTAATCTGTGTCGTACGTACAAGGAAGCACAGGAAAAGGGGGACTACTCCTTCTCGAGGGATGTCAAAACTGAAATAGACCGAAGAAACATAACCCCCCAACAGTGCGAATCAGCAATGACCAAGCAAAGTGTAGGGGCAGCTCTTGCTGTTGTGGGTGCTGCCTTGGTCGTTGGAGCAGCAGCACGGAGCCGTGGTGGTGGTGGTGGAGCCCCCTCTAATCAGTACGCCGCGACAACTGACTATGACTGGGCTTGGGACCAATTCCACAACCAGTACTACCAACTTGTATGGGCCTGCCGTGGTAGACAAACAGGACAATTTGCTCCAAATGAGAAATGCGCATACAAGCCTCAGAATGACTTTACTTGGCCTGGGTACGCATTACAGTGACTAGGCTAACTTGAACAGTCATCACTTGATAACTAGCCTAGGAAGGGTCGTCTACGCATGGCCATGCATTCACCGGACTGAGTTGCGCTAATTGCGGCATGACGTGGCGTGCATAGGAAAAGTAAATAGGCTGCTGGACATCCTTTGTGCTGGCGCGCTCTTACTTGCTTCCATCGGCTGCAGTGCTGATACTGTTATAGGGCGCGTGGTCTCGGTGGCAGACGGTGACACCATCACAGTTCTGGATGAAACCCACACCCAGCACAAGATAAGGCTGGCTGGGATTGATGCACCGGAGAAAAAGCAACCGTTCGGCCATCGCTCCAAAGAAAGCCTAAGCGAACTAGTGTTCTCCAAGTTCGTAACCATGGAAACTGGCAAGACAGACCGCTATGGCCGCGAGGTGGGTAAGGTACTGGTGGATGGCTTGGACGCCAACTTAGCTCAGGTGCAACGGGGCTTTGCGTGGCATTACAAGGCTTATGAGCGCGAGCAATCACCGAGTGACCGCAAGGTGTACGCCGATGCCGAAAACGAAGCCAAGGCCGCCAAGCGTGGTTTATGGGCCGATGTAGAGCCTGTACCGCCATGGGAGTTCAGACACAAAGCAAAACGGGAGCCGTAGCCCCCGTTAGTTTGAGTCGCAGCGTATTAGGCTTGCTTGGCTTTGCGGCGACGTGCCACAGCACCCATTACACCCAGACCCGCCAACAACATGGCGTAGGTTTCTGGCTCAGGAACTGCCGAAACCGTGGCGGTACCAAATTCCACTGGGTTACCCTGAGCACCACCATTGACCCAGTCGTAGTGGTAGGCAAACCAGTTAATGCTAGTTGGCGCGTTGCTGGCAGTCGACAGGAACTTAAATCCACTGACAGACTCACCGTTTTGAATCATGTCGGGAATGGAAGCGCCGTAGTTGAATGGCGTGATGTTGTAACCCATGTAACCCCCAAAATTAGTCCAATTGGCGGGTGCAGAAACAAAACTGCCGTCAGGGATGTCGACACCGACAAAGTAGATGTCTAGGTTGTTTGAACCAATTCCATTGGTGAAAGTGAAATCAAGGGTCCAATTGTTGGCCGAGCCTGTAATCGTGTAGCTCGCCGTGTCAGCGGCCAAGGCATTAGTTTGCAGGCACAAAGCAACCAGCGCCGCTACCAAAGTAGTTTTTCCGAGTTTTAGCATCTGTTTCTCCAGTGAAAATCTTTAAAAATTTAACTTCTGCAGAAACGGGTTATTTCAACATTGGCGCTAGTTTCACTCGTAGCGGACCGGGTGGGCAATAGTCCATTCGGACTAGCGGAAGCCTTTACGGGCACACGATGCCGTTATGGGTCACGTCGTTGCTAATTGGATGTTGGTGTTGCATCATCAATTGGATGTGCGGACGTTGCAGAGCGCATCAAGCAAGTAAGACCCGCCAAGTGCGGGTGTTCTGCTTTTGGGGCTGGTAGAAATAGGCGCATAATTCTTTCAGGCGCAAGCCTCCCGCTTCACCTCCCTGAGCGGGCCTCGACGTGTGACAGCTTAGAGGGTTCAAGCCCCGGCCATGTGCTGGGGTTTTTTTTGCCCGCCTATTGCGGGTTTTCTTGTGTCTGGCGCTGGTGGCGTTGGTACAAAACCCGGTACCGCAGTCTGTAAATAGTCTGTTAGACACTTAAAAACGACACCGACAAAAAAGCCAGCTATCAATTAAGTAGCAGGCTTTCTATATCTGACGGGTAGTTTCGTGGTGCCGCTTAACGGAATCGAACTGTTGACCTTCTCCTTACGAAGGAGCTGCTCTACCAACTGAGCTAAAGCGGCTAATCAGACTCAAATTATAGCGATGAGCCTTGGGAAATCCTGGCTGCGACTAGCCTTCCAGGTGGTAACGGGTCACACGTTCCACCTCGTTTTTCGAGCCTAGGCACACACTTACGCGCTCGTGCAGCTTGCCCGGCACGATGTCCATGATGCGCTCTCTGCAGTTGGTGGCCGCGCCGCCGGCCTGTTCGACGATCCAGGCCATGGGGTTGGCCTCGTACATCAGGCGCAGCTTGCCGGGCTTCTCGGGTTCGCGTTTGTCCCAGGGGTACATGAAGACGCCGCCGCGCATCAGGATGCGGTGTACGTCGGCCACCATGCTGGCGATCCAGCGCATATTGAAGTCCTTGCCGCGAGGACCTTCCTTGCCAGCCAAGCATTCGTCGATATAACGCTTCACCGGGGCATCCCAGTGGCGCATATTGCTCATGTTGATCGCAAATTCCTTGGTGTCTTCGGGGATACGCATCTGCTCCTGCGTCAGCACAAACGAACCCTGCTCGCGGTCCAGCGTGAACATGGCCACGCCGTTGCCCACGGTCAGCACCAAGGTGGTTTGCGGGCCGTAGACGCAGTAACCAGCGGCCACCTGTTTGCAGCCGGCTTGCAGGAAGTCTTGCTCTGATACACCTGCGCCTTCGGGCTTCTTCAGCACACTGAAGATCGTGCCGATGCTCACATTCACATCGATGTTGCTGGAGCCGTCCAGGGGATCAAACAGCAGCAGGTATTCACCCTGCGGGTAGCGGTTGGGCACCAAGTAGATGCCTTCCATTTCTTCCGAAGCCATGGCCGCCAGGTGGCCGCCCCATTCATTGGCTTCGATCAGCACTTCGTTGGAGATGATGTCCAGCTTCTTCTGGACTTCACCCTGGATGTTTTCGCTCTCGGCCGTGCCCAGCACACCACCCAAGGCGCCTTTGTTGACGGCATGGCTGATGCTCTTGCACGAGCGCGCGACTACTTCCAGTAGCAGGCGCAGTTGCGCGGGGATGGAACCGTCTACGCGTTGTTCTTCTACGAGGTAGCGGGTCAGGGATATTTTTTGTGCCATATATAAATTTCAGTCTGCCAATGCACGGTCGATCACTTCGCGCACATCGTTGCTCAAATCGGTTTTCGCGGCCACGCGGGCCAGGGCCTCACGGGCAGCGCTGCGGTAGGGTTCTGCCAGGCGTTTCCAGCGGTCCAGCGCGCGTGCCAGGCGGGCGGCCACTTGTGGGTTGATGCCGTCCAGCTCAATGACACGTTCGCTCCAGTACACATAACCTGCCGCGTCCGCACGGTGGAAACCGCCGGGGTTAGCATTGCAGTAGCTGAAGATCACGCTGCGTGCGCGGTTGGGGTTGCGGATGTTGAAGTCGGCGTGGGCCATCAGCTGGCGTACGGCGGGTAACACATTGCCACCACGGTCCGGCGCACCGGCTTGCAGCGAGAACCACTTGTCCAGCACCAGGTCTTCGTGTTTAAACGTGGCGTGGAAACGTGCCAGTGCGGGCGCAGCGAGTGCATGGCCGCTGGCCACCAGAGCTTGGAGCGCATTGGCCTGGTCGGTCATGTTGCCGGCGTCTTTAAAGCGCTGCAGGGCCTTGCCGGGCCAGACTGCATCACCGCTGTGGGTGGCGGCCAGGCACAGGTAGCTCAGGGTCATGCCGGCCAACGCGCGGCGGCCGGCGGATGTGGCGTCCGGGCTGTAGGCGCCATTCTCCTGGTGGTCCTCGAACGCCCACTCCCAGTCGGTTTGCAGGCCGACTGCGATCTGCAGGCGCATGGCTTCGCGCACCGCGTGGATGCGCTGGGGGTCGACTACGTCGAGCTGCTCGGCGATATAGGTCTCGCTGGGCAGCGTCAGCACCAGCTCCTTAAATGCGGCGTCCAGCGCGGGGTTGCGCAACACGCTGCGCATCGCAGACAGGTATGCGTCATTTAGCACACTAGCCCCCGTAGACGCTGCATTGTTCGCTATCGCATTGATAGCGCTTCGCAGCGCGAGGCGCTGGCCGGCTTCCCATCGGTTAAAGGGATCTGGGTCGTTGGCCAGCAGCGTCAGCAACTGGGCATCGGTGTAGTCAAAGTTCAGCACCACGGGTGCGGAGAAGCCGCGCAGGATGGAGGGCACGGGTTCTTCGGCCACGTCGGTGAAGGTGATGCTGGCCGTGTCGCCGGTCATCACAAACAGGTGGTTGTCGGCGGCGGCATCATTGCTGGCCTGCACGGTCAGTGGCAAGGCGGCGCCCGTATGGCTGCCCACCAGGCCCAGCAGCACCGGGATCACAAAGGCTTGTTTGGCGGTCTGGTTGGCGGTGGCGGCGCAGCTTTGCGTGAACTGCAGCGTGTAGGTCTTGGCATCGGCATCGTAGCTACCGCTGGCGGCCAGGCGCGGTGTGCCCGCCTGGCTGTACCAGAGCTTGAACTGGGGCAGCAGCTGCGCAAGGCTTGAGCCGGGGTTGGCATCCGCCATGCTCTGCGCAAAGTCGTCGCAGGTGACTGCCTGGCCGTCAAAACGCTCAAAGTACAGCTTCATGCCTTTGGCAAAACCATCCCTACCGACCAGGGTCTGCATCATGCGCACCACTTCGGCACCTTTTTCGTAGATGGTGACGGTGTAGAAGTTGTTGATCTCGATGTAGCTGTCCGGGCGCACGGGGTGTGCCATGGGGCCTGCATCTTCGGGGAACTGGGCGGTGCGTAACACCCGCACGTCTTCAATGCGCTTGACGGCACGGGCCGATGGATCACTGCACATGTCCTGGCTGAATTCCTGGTCGCGGAACACGGTCAGGCCTTCCTTCAGGCTCAGCTGGAACCAGTCGCGGCAGGTGATGCGGTTGCCGGTCCAGTTGTGGAAATATTCGTGGCCGACCACACTTTCGATGTTGGCGAAATCCACGTCTGTGGCGGTGGCCTGGTTGGCCAGCACGTATTTGGAGTTGAAGATGTTCAGGCCCTTGTTCTCCATGGCGCCCATGTTGAAGTCGGCCGTGGCGACGATCATGAAACGTTCCAGGTCCAGCGGCAGGCCGAAGCGGGCTTCGTCCCAGGCGACCGACGCCATCAGCGAGTTCATCGCGTGTTCGGTCTTGTCCAGGTCACCGGGGCGCACAAAGACCTGCAGCAAATGGTCCTTGCCAGCGCGGGAGGTGATGCGCTGTTCACGCGCCACCAACTGGCCCGCGACCAGTGCGAACAGGTAACAGGGTTTCTTGTGCGGATCGACCCACTTGGCGAAATGGCGGCCGTCTTCCAGAGTGCCGCTGTCGACCAGGTTGCCGTTGCTCAGCAGCACGGGGTACTTGGCCTTGTCGGCGCGCAGCGTGACGGTATACATGGCCATCACATCCGGGCGGTCCAGGAAATAGGTGATACGTCTAAAGCCTTCTGCCTCGCACTGTGTAAAGAACGAGTCATTGCTGGTGTACAGGCCCGACAGCTTGGTGTTCTTGACCGGGGCGCAGGTGGTGAAGATTTCCAGTTGGAAGGGCTCATGGCCTTCGGGCAGGTTTTCCAGCACCAGGCGCTCACCCTCCATCTTGAAGGATGTGCCCTGGCCGTTGACCAGCACACGTGCCAGGTTCAGCTCTTCGCCATCCAGTACCAGCGCCTGCGCAGGCACGTCTGGGTTGCGGCGCAGTGTCATCTTGTTCAGCACGCGGGTCTTGGCCGGGTCCAGATCAAAGGTCAGCTCCACCGTGTCGATGCGGTAGGCCGGGGCCGTGTAGTCGGCGCGGTTGATGACGGTGGGGGAGCCTTCGCTATCGCGGAATTGCAGCATGTTGTTCTCCTGATTTTTTCTTAAACGCCTTGCTTCAGCGAGGCTTCAATAAACACGTCCAAATCGCCATCCAAAACCTTCTGCGTAGCCGAGACCTCGACATTGGTCCGCAGGTCTTTGATGCGGCTGTTGTCCAGCACGTACGAGCGGATCTGGTGGCCCCAGCCCACGTCGGTCTTGGTGTCTTCCAGCTTTTGTTGTGCTTCCTGCTGCTTGCGCAACTCGAAGTCATACAGGCGCGAGCGCAGGCGCTTCCACGCCACATCTCGGTTGCCGTGCTGGCTGCGTCCGTCCTGGCACTGCACCACGATACCGGTCGGGATGTGCGTCAGTCGCACGGCCGAGTCGGTCTTGTTGATGTGCTGGCCGCCGGCGCCGCTGGCGCGGAAGGTGTCGGTGCGCACATCGCTGGGGTTGATCTCGATCTCGATGGAGTCGTCGATCTCGGGGTAGACAAACACGCTGGCAAAGCTGGTGTGGCGACCGCCCGACGAGTCGAACGGGCTCTTGCGCACCAGGCGGTGCACACCGGTCTCCGTGCGCAGCAAGCCAAAGGCGTATTCACCCTCGATCTTGATGGTGGCGCCCTTGATGCCGGCCGTGTCGCCCGCGGTTTCGTCTTCGATCGTGGTCTTGAAGCCCTTGCGCTCGGCATATTTGAGGTACTGGCGCAACAACATGCTGGCCCAGTCGCAGGCCTCGGTGCCGCCGGCGCCGGCCTGGATGTCCAAAAAGCAGTTCAGCGGGTCGGCCTGGTTGCTGAACATGCGGCGGAACTCCAGCCCTTCAATGATGGCGGACAGCTTGGCCGTCTCGCCCTCAATCGTCATCAGGCCGGCCTCATCGCCGTCGTCCTTGCTCATCTCGAACAGTTCGAGGTTGTCGCTCAGTTCACGCTCCAGATCGGTGATGGTGACCACCACGCCGTCCAGGGCTTTTTTCTCTTTGCCCAGCTCCTGGGCGCGCTTGGGGTCGTTCCAGACTGTGGGGTCTTCTAACGATGCAACAACGGTGCGCAGACGCTCAGATTTGGCATCGTAGTCAAAGATACCCCCGTAACTCTTGGGTCCTTGCGGTCAGGCCGTTGAGTTGGGTGCCAATGAGGTTGATGCGTTCTGCGTCCATGGTGTGCTGTCCTATGCGGTGAATTCGGGGGAATAACCCTGCATTTTCTCACGGGAACACCACTCAGGCGATAAACCGCTCGATCAGCCCGGCCAATACCTCCGGTTGGTCGTGGTGCATCATGTGGCCCGCGTCGGGTATGAAGCCGATTTCGACGTTGGGCACGTTTTTGATGCGCTCGTGGTACTGCTCCAGCGTGAATTTGCCCTTCCACCACAGGTCCAGGCTGTTGTCCGACGCTTCTACGGCCAGCACCGGCATGTTCAGGCGGCGGTAGAGTTCCAGAACCTCTTCGGACTGGTACAGGTGGGCGCTGATGACCTTGTGCGCGGGCTGGCCCAGGATGGTCCATTTGCCCTCGGCGTTTTCTTCGGCCCAGTGCTGGGCCAGCCAGTCGGCCTTGTCCTGGCTCAGACGGGGATTGGTTTTCATCAGACGGCGGGCCACACCGCTGACGGTGTCATAGGCCTTGAGGTCCATCTCGCCGCGGTGCAGTTTCTTCAGTTCGTCCATCCACTTGGCATACCGGGCCGGGGCCATGTCAGGCGTGGTGGCGGGCAGGCCAAAACCTTCCAGATTGACCAGGCGGCGGATGCGCTCGGGGCGCACACCACCGTACAGCATCACCACATTGCCGCCCAGGCTGTGGCCGACCAGGTTGACGGCTTGGTCGGGTGAATAGTGGTCCAGCAAAAAGTCCAGGTCCGCCATGTAGTCGGGAAACCAGTAGTTGTCTACTTCCCCTGACGGTGTTTTGCCATAACCGCGCCAGTCGGGCGCAATGATGTAGTGGTCCTCGGCAAAGGCGTCCACGACGAACTGGTAGCTGGCCGCCACGTCCATCCAGCCATGGACCATGACCAGAGGGGTTTTGTCGGGAGAGGGTTGGCCCCAAATTTGCACGTGGTACTGCAGATTGCGTATAGGGACAAACTCGCTGCGGAATTTTCTTTTGACTTGGTACATTTAACCCATCATACGGAGGCAGTGGATGCCAGTCAGTCAGCCCAGAGACAATTCCAAGCCCGCCAGTCGGGCGCACTTATCAGCCGCAGGCAGCGTGCCTGAAGCCTATAGCCGCGTACACAGCAGCTTCACCTGGGCGGTACCCGCACACTTCAACATTGCGCAGGTGTGTTGCGCGCGCTGGGCAGCACTGCCAGATGCTACCGAAAACATAGCGATACACTCATATTCTGCGGGGGCTACAGGTACTTTTTACTCATATGCCTTGCTGCAGGAGCAGGCCAACCGCCTCTCCAACGTGCTGGTTGCGCAGGGCGTGCAGCGCGGCGACCGCGTAGCCATTGTGATGCCCCAGTGTTTTGAGACGGCCGTGGCCTACATGGCCGTGCTGCAAATGGGTGCGGTCGCCATGCCGCTCTCCTTGTTGTTTGGCCCCGACGCGCTGGAGTTCCGCCTGCAGGACAGCGAGGCCGTGTTCGCCATTGCCGACAGCACCGCACTGGCAGACATACAGCTGGCCCGCAAACACTGCTCCACATTGCGCACCGTGATGGGCGTGGGTGGGCCCGATTCCGTGTTGACCCAGGCAGACTGCGAATTTGCCGAAGCACTGGCGCAATTCAGCACCCAGTTCACGCCCGTGCTGACGCTGGCGGACGACCCCGCCATATTGATCTACACCAGCGGCACCACCGGCAATCCCAAGGGCGCGCTGCAGGCGCACCGGGCGCTGATCGGCAACCTGCCGGGTTTTGTGGCCAGCCAGAACTGGTTTGGCTTCGATGCGAATGCCGAGTCGACCTCGCAAGCCGTGTTCTGGAGCCCCGCGGACTGGGCCTGGACGGGCGGGCTGATGGACGCACTCTTGCCCACGCTATACTTTGGCCGCCCCATCGTGGCCTACCGCGGGCGCTTCAGCCCGCAGGCCGCGCTGGATCTGATGGAGCAATGCGGCGTCACCCACAGTTTTTTGTTTCCCACCGCGCTCAAGGCCATGATGAAGGCCTTCCCCGGCACGGCGCAGCGCACGGTCCGCCAGCAGTTCAAACTGCAGTTGCAGGCCATCATGAGCGCCGGTGAGGCCGTGGGTGATGCAGTGTTTACTTATTGCGAGCAGCAGTTGGGTGTCAAACCCAACGAGATGTTTGGCCAGACCGAGATCAACTACATCGTCGGCAACTGCAACGCGTTATGGCCATCCAAACCGGGCAGCATGGGCATGGCCTACCCGGGCCACCGCGTGCAGGTGATAGACGATGCCGGCAATGAATGCGCTGTGGGCGTGCCGGGCGACGTGGCGTTGAACCGGTTTGATATACACGGCCAGCCCGACCCTATCTTTTTTCTGGGCTATTGGAAAAACGATGCCGCAACCGCTGCCAAGTTCACCGGTGACTGGTGCCGCACCGGCGACATGGCCGTTCGCGATGCCGATGATTACCTGTGGTACCAGGGCCGCAGCGACGACGTGTTCAAGGCCGCCGGTTACCGCATTGGCCCGGGCGAGATCGAGAACTGCCTGGTCAAACACCCGGCCGTGGCCAACGCCGCCGTGGTGCCCAAGCCCGATGCCGAGCGTGGCGCGGTGGTCAAAGCCTATGTCGTCATCGCTCCTGATTTTGTAGCGCAGTATGAAGGTAATAAGGGGGCTAGAGCCCAATTTCATGAAAAGCTTGCCGTGGAATTGCAGGCCCACGTCAAAGGCCTTCTGGCGCCTTACGAATACCCCAAAGAGATAGAGTTTGTGGACGCCCTGCCCATGACGACCACCGGCAAGGTGCAGCGCCGCGTGTTACGCCTGCAAGAGGAAGAGCGCGCGCTGGACCGCGCACAGCAACTCACTTCCAACGCAGCGCCTGCTTCTCCACCAGGTGCCACGACAGCCCGGCCAGTACAAACGTGATCACCGTGCTGGCCAGCACATAAGCTGCAAAGCTGACCTCGTGTAGCTTGTAGTGCGCCAGCACTTGCTGCACCGGAAAGCCATACAGGTAGGCCCCATACGACCAGTCACCCACACGTGTGGGCACCCGGGGCAGCCAACGCGCATACAGCGCCAGCCATAGGGTCAACGTGCCCACGCCCAGCAGGTAGGCCAACAACTGCCACGCGCTGGCCTTGGGCAGGAACAGCGCAAGCACCAACAGCAACAACGCAGGCCACAGCAGGGGGCGGATGTGCGTACGCCAGCAGGCTAAGACGGCGCCCAGCGCAAATAACAAGCCCAACTTGACGTGGTAATAGTCCAGGCCCAGAAACAGTTCAAACACGCCGAGCTGTGGCGCAGTAGGGCGTAGCAACAACAACGCCACCAGACCTGCGCCCAGTAGCACGGTCTTGATTCGCAAAGACCCCGGCAACAGACTGGCCAGCGCCAGCACGCCGTAGCAAGTGATCTCGTATGGCAGTGACCACAGCGCACCATTGACCGTGATGGGTTGTGGATTGGTATAAAACACACCCGGCAGCGGGTAATGGATGAACCAGGCGCTGGCCGTCTGCAGGTAGGTCCATGTCAGCGCATGCCGCCAATATGCCGCCAGCGGCCACGTGGTCATCAGCGGCCCCAGCACCAGCACACACAGCAGGCAGATGGTGACCAGCGCCGGGTAGATGCGCAGCGCGCGGCGCCGAGCAAATTCGAACAGGTTGGGACTGCGCTCCAGCGAAAGCGTCACCAGGTAACCGCTGAGCACAAAGAATATAGACACACCCACGCCGCCCAGCGTATCCAGGCCCAGTGTGCTAGCCAACGGCTCGCTGCTTGGCCGTGCGCCCAGCGGGTAGCAGTGGCTGAACAGCACCATCCAAGCCGCGAACAGGCGCAGGATGTCGAAGCGGTTGTCTTCGCGGTTCAGCGGGGTCATGGGAGGGGAAGGGCGGCAGGGAGGCAGTGGCAGGGCGCGGGGATGCTAACACGGTGTGTGTGCTGCTACCAAGGTGCTTGTACGGATGGGCTTAAGGAATATTGGCCTCTAGCCCCCGTCGGATGGACCTCACTAGCTATCAAATCGGAAGCATCTTGCGGTGGTTTTGGCAGAGTTTGGGTCAGTGGCCCCCGCCTCATGGTGTCAAAGGCCCAAAAATCGGCGGGGACCACTGCCCCAAACTCTGCGGGAGTGTGTGACACATCGGGATATGGCTAAGCTATGCGCCATGATTGAGCATCAACGTATTGAGCCTACTTCTGAGTTTCGCTTTATTGAGTATCTGGCATGCGACATGCCGGTGTTTAGCGCAGTCTTGATTTACCTTCATGGCAGTGGTGAACGTGGTGACGATCTTTCTTTGGTGAAGCGATACGGTCTTCCGTCCCTTTTGGCCCGATCCGAGGTCTCGGTCAATTGCTCCGTTTTATTCCCACAGTTGGAAACTGGCGCAAACTGGGAGGCAGACCGAGTCGCACGGTTTATAGAAGCTGCGACCACAAAGACGCAGAAGACTGCACTTATCGGTTACAGCCTGGGGGCCTCAGGTGTATGCGAAGTTGTCAGCCGATACGGTCCCTTGGTAGATGTAGCGGTTGCAATCGCCGGGCAAGCACCTGAAAGGGTAGAGGCGACCCAAATTGGAACGAAATTCTTCGCCATTCAAGGAGAACTGGATCCCTGGCCGAGTACAAGTAGTTTCGTAGCTAGCATCACTGCCGCTGGCGGAGTGGCCCAAAGTGCCACCCTGGATGGGAAGGGTCACTACATCTCAGAGGACGCACTGTTTCAACCGGAGTTCTGCGCAATGTTGCGCTACGCAGGTATTGAAATTGAAACGCTTGCAAGTCGAACTACTTGATCGGCAAGGAGCGGGCCAACAGGTCTTTGTCTCGCTCTCAGCTTCTCACACGTAGACCCCCAATGAAAGTTCTATGCGCTACGAAGAACAACCTCCACCCACTGCACTGGCCGACCTGATAGACCGCTTCTGGGCCTTCGACGTATCCAGCGACGGATCTTCGCAAATCGACCATGTGGTTATGCCCGATGGTGCTTGCAATCTGACTCTGGTGGAACCCGGTCCGGGCGGGAATTTTTTTGTGTCGCTGACGGGGCCCAATGCCTTGGCGTTGCGGGTGCCGGTATTCAAGGGGGTGCGCTACCGCGGCATCCGGCTCAAGCCCGGGGCGGTGCGCGCTTTCTTGGGGTTGGATGTGGCGCTGGTGGCTAACAAGAACACGCCGCTGCAAGCCATACTGCCCGATTGCTACGCGGCCTTGCAGCAAGGCCTGTCGCCCTTGCCAAGCTCGCTGGCCGAGTTTGCCGCCAAAGCCGGGCAGCTGTTTGCGGACCGCGCCGAGCATACGCACGTGCTGGATCGCGCCGTGCAAGATCTGGTGGCGCTGTTGATACAGAGCGAGGGCGAGGCGCCGTTGGGTGCGTTGCTGGAGTCGTTTGGATTGGGTGAGAGGCAGCTGCGCCGGCGCTTTGTGGCCGAGGTGGGGTTGACGCCAAAGGTCTTTTCCCGCTTGCGGCGCGTGCGCAGGGCCTGTGCGGATCTGCTGCAGCATGCGCCGGCGGGGGTGGCTGCCATTTCGTATGACCACGGATACTCGGACCAGGCGCACTTTTCACGCGAGCTGCGCGCGGTATTTGGCATGTCGCCCCAGCTGCTGCACCACTACTTGCGCCAGATACAGCACACGAATGTGCTGGAGCTGCAGCGTCCCAGCTAAGCGTGCCAGCCTGGTTGCCACCGTGTCCGAAATCTTCTATGCCTGGGCGCAGCAATTTTGTAAGCTTGGGTTTTCCAAACTTTCAGGACTACTCCAGATGAAATACACAGCCGTAACCTGGTCGCTTGCCACACGCATGGCGGGCACACTGTTGGCCTGCCCCCTGCTGTTGTGGAGTGGCCCCGCTACCGCCCAGGAGCCCACGGCACCCAATCCGATGATGCGCAAGCTCGACATCCTCAAGGGCACCTGGGTGGGTGATGCCAAAGGTGTGGGGCCAGACGGCAAGCCCTACACGGTGCGGCAAACGGAAAGGGTGGGCTCCATGCTGAACGGTGAAGTGTTGGTGATCGAGGGGCGGGGTTACAAGAGTGATGGCTCTCTGGCGTTTAATGCTTTTGGCACGGTATCGGCCGATGCCAAGACCGGCGCGTACGACTTCAAGGCTTATGCGCAGGGCCGGTCGGGTAACTACCGCATGGACGCCATCCCCAACGGTGTGACTTGGGATCTGGCGGCCGGGCCAAACGCCACCGTGCGTTACACCATTACCATTGAGGACGGCGTGTGGCGGGAGGTGGGCCAGTACCTGGCCAAAGACCAACCGCCTCGCCAGATCATCGAGATGACGCTCAAACGCACGGGTGATACCGACTGGCCAGCAGCGCAGCCCGTGACGCCTTGATCGTCGATGGATCTATAGCTGAGAAGGGGCCTTCGCCGGGAACGCCACGGTAAAACAGCTCCCTTGGCCGGGTGTGGATGCAACCGTTAACTTCCCACCCAGCAGAGAGGTCACAATGCGGTGCGAAATCGCCAACCCAAGGCCCGAACCCCCTTGCCCCAGTCGGGTCGTGAAGAAGGGGTCGAAGATGCGCGACATCACGCCCAGTTCCATTCCCACGCCGTTGTCCATCACCTGCAGGTGCACCCATCCACTGGCCGCGTCGTGTGCCGCTTTTAGCGTAATGGCGTCATCCGACGCACCTGCGAAACCGTGGGTCAGAGAGTTTTGCACCAGGTTGGTAATGACCTGACCCAGAGGGCCGGGAAAGCCGTCGCAGCCTATGCCCGGCGGCACCGCATTGTGTATGTGGACGGCGCCAGATTCTTGCATGGCCGGCCCCAGGGTGTGGAGTACGTCTTCGATCACATCGTGCAAAAGGAAGTGGCGCCGCCGCTGTGAGGTCTGGTCAACTGCTACCTGTTTGAAACTGGCAATCAGGTCGGCAGCCTTGCGGCTGGTACTGACCTGCAGCGCGCTGACCTCGCTCAGGAATACCAGGAATTGTTCGAGTTCGGCACGCTTCAAGCCTGCGCCAGACAACAGGGCGCTGAACTCGCCCACCCGGTCTTGCAGCGTGCTGGAGAGCATCAGCACATTGCCAATAGGGGTGTTGAGCTCATGCGATACCCCCGCCACCAAAGAGCCCAGCGATGCCAGCTTCTCCGACTCCACCAGTTCTTCCTGCGAGCGTTTGAGCAGGGCAAGCATATTGCTCAATTCCACCGTGCGCTCGGCAACACGTGTTTCCAGCTGTTGCTCCCGCACCTTGGCCTCCGTGATATCGCTCAGGCGCACAAGGCAACCCTCTTGCAACGGGGAGCAATAGACCGAAAACCAGTGCCCCTCGCCACCCGGGGCGGCGTCCACCGCAATGCAGCGCTCTTCTTCCAGCGCATGCCCCGTTGCGAGCGCGCGATCACACAGGTCTGCGAAACCAAGGACGTGCCAGTGGGGAAACGCCAGCGCCGCCGGGCGGCCTTCGATCTTGGCGGTGCCTGCGCCGCCTAACGCCAACATGGTCTTGTTGGCTACCAGAACCATCCAGTCGGTTCGCCCGGGTACTTCGCCAACCACACGCCGCAGCGCCAAAATCGCGTCGCGGCTGCCATCCAGAACCGCGTTCAGCAGATGGGCCCGCATCTCCAGTGGCTGGTTGTAGACGACCAGTGTCAGCCCACCATCGGCACGCCGCAGAGGCAGTATCAGCCGTTCCCAGGTGTACACCGATGCCGCCCGGTCCGAGTAGTGCAGGGTGTACACGGGCCTTTGCTGTGCCTGCACGCTGCGGTAGCAGTCGAGGAAAAAGTGGGACAGAAAGCCGCCAAAGTCCGAGACCCGTTTTCCCGTCATATTGCTTTGGCTGTGCCGGCTGATCTCCATCCCATAGTGCAGGTATTTGAAGTCACCGTCGTCCAGCGCATCCAACACCATGACCTTGGGCGCAAATGCGCGCAAAGGCTCTGCGACCGATGCTGTGTGCAGCGCGAAATCGGCGATATCGGGAAGCCCGCCGTCGCGCCGGGGCAGCGCCTGCCAGGCAAACAGCAGCGCCAACACGTCGGGGTTGGAGACTGCCGACTCAATCCCGTCCCAGACCATGCGATGCCAAAACGGTGTCTCTTCAGTCATGGGCTGCCCCGTGTCCGATGTAGTCATTTTTGTAGGTGCAGATCGGGTGCCACGCCCTGTTGCGTCACATCCGTACGCCGCTTTTTCTGGCTGGCCTTCATGGCATACATTCGTGCGTCGGCCGTGGCCAGACACTGATCCAGGGTGCTGTTGTTGTCCATCCGCAGGGCGTAGCCGAGTGCGCTGTTGGGGTGCAACGGGGTGCCATCGGGCAGGGTGTGGGTCAGCGTGGTGCAGCGCGTCTGAAAGGCTTCCAGCTGTTGCTGCACAGACGTGCCTACATCGGTGAGTGGCACGAGAAAGAGAAATTCGTCGCCGCCCATGCGGTAGCCCTTGGCGGTGGGCCAGTGGGCGCGGGCGGCGTCTGCCAGCATCCGGATCAGCCGGTCACCGGCCGCATGGCCGTAGGTGTCGTTTGTGCGTTTCAGGTTATTCAGGTCGGCTACCACCACCGCCTGCGGAAAGCCCAGGCTGGCGCTCAGTGCGTCGGCATGGTGGCTGTAGTGGTTGCGGTTGAACAGGCCGGTCAGGGTGTCGGTGTAGAGCAGTTCTTCGCGTTCACGCAGAAACTGCGTGGTCAGGCGTTCGTTGGTCAGCTTGCGCGCAGTCACCGCGGTCACCACCACAATGGCCACCAGTGCCAGGCCCAGCAGCCCGGCGATCCAGCGCAGGCGACCGGTGCCTTCATTGGTGAGGGTTGGCACGCTTTGTATGCCACGGTACTTCATTTCTTCAAATGACAGCAGCGGAATCACCTTGTCCATGATGCTGGCCAGCTGCGGCTGGGTACGGCTCACACCGAAGTAAACAAACGAATCGCTGGACGTGTTGCCGCGCTTGACCAGATCTTGGTAACCCAGGCCGTTGATATAAAACTCCGCTACGGTCGGGTTTTCTATCAGGTAATCGGCCTCACCCTTGCGCACCTTTTGCAGGGATTCCATGATGTCCTGCGTTTTGACCATGCGGGGGTCTCGCAGGTTTTTGCGCAGGTATTCTTCGTGCCAGAAACCGTCTATCACTGCAACCCGTAGTCCATCCAGCGCGTAGATGTCAGACACTGGCGGGCTGGTCTTGAGGCCCACCACAATGTCCCGCTCTTTGCTGATGGGGTGCGGGAACAAAAAGTCGCGCAACCGGTCTTCGGTCTTGGCCATGTCCACCACGTGCACCTTGCCGGCGCGGGCCTGGTCCATGATGTTTGCAAACGGCGCGGACACCACGGTGTAACGGATGCCGACTGTATCGGCGATTGCGCGGAAATACTCACCCGCAATGCCCAGGTAGCGCCCCTTGTTGTAGTAGTCAAACGGCAGGTAGTCTTCGGCCACGCCCACCACGGCTTGGTTGGACGTGTCAAGCCAGTCCAGCTCGGCATCCGACAGCCGCAGGGCCTTGCGGTTGTAGATCTTGCGGGCCTCTCGGGCCATGTCGATGATGCTGTCCTGGTTTTGGTCCAGGTAACGCTCCAGAATGCTGGCCAGCATGGCATCTTTGTGCAGCACGGCCAGCGTCATGTCAGAGGTAATGGCCCGCAGCTGCGTGACGATGGCCAGATCGGGGTTGCCCACCAGATACTCCACTTCCACACCGCCACCCGACGTGACAAAGGCATCGACGTTGCCCTGTGTCAGTGCCGCCAGTGCCTGGTTCTGGTCCGCAAACACTGTTGGCTTGAAGCGCACGTTGGGGTAGACACGGGGCAGGGCCTCCATCACAAAGTCATTGGCGATCACACCCACGCGCTTGCCGTCCAGATCGCCCAGTGTCTGTACACCGCCGCCCTTGGGTGCCAGCACAACATAGGGGTAGCGCTGGGCAGGCGCGGTGAAGCGCATGATCTTTTCCCGCTCGGGGGTGGCGTTGGCTCCGTACAGGATGTCAATCTTGCCGGCCACAAAACGGCTGTAGGCGTCGTCCCAGCCGGCACTGTTGGCAGGGACCAGGCGCAAGCCGGTTTGTTGTTGGATATCAGCCAGCAGCAGGTGCAAAAAGCCGTAGCGCTTGCCGCGCAGCTCGAAACTGTCCACGCCGCCAAACGGGTCAAAACCCACGGTAAACGTCTGGCTCTTGCGCTGGTTGAGCCATGCGGCTTGTTCCGCTGTAAGCGGTATGCCCGAGCTTGGTGCGGCCTGCGCAGTCGGCAGCAGTAGGGCGGCCATCAGCAGACACGCCCACACGGCTTTGCAAAGCGCCAAGCCGCGCTGCTTCATCATTAAAGGGTGCCCCTCACACGGGTGTTGAAGTATTCCATGGTGAACAACTATACGGCTTCTACGTGCAAGAATGCCACGGGAAACCCCAATACCTAGACCCCCATACAACAAACATGCAAACAGTACAACTCGGCCGCAGCGACCTATACGTCACCCCCATATGCCTGGGCACCATGACCTTTGGTGAACAGGTGGATGAGCTCATCGCCCACAACATCATGGACCACGCGGTGGAGCGCGGCATCAACTTCCTGGACACAGCCGAGATGTATGCTGTGCCCGCACGCGCCGAGACCTTCAACGCCACTGAAAAAATCATGGGTAACTGGCTGGCCGCACGTCCCGGCCTGCGCCAGAAGCTGGTTATTGCCACCAAGGTGGCAGGCCCATCACGCGGCATGCCGTGGGTGCGCGACGGCAAGGGTGATACGTCGGCGCAAGACATCATCGATGCGTGTGATGGCAGCCTGCAGCGGCTCAAGACCGATGTGATTGACCTATTCCAGATCCACTGGCCCAACCGCTCGGTGCCCATGTTTGGCGGGCTGTACTACAAGCCGGCCGACGACAGCCAAGTGACCAGCCTGCATGCGCAGCTCGACGCTCTTGGCCAGTTGGTCAAGGCGGGCAAGGTGCGCGCCGTGGGTTTGTCCAACGAGACGCCCTATGGCGTGCATGAAATGGTGCACCTGGCCGAGCAGCACGGTCTGCCGCGCATCGCCACCGTGCAAAACGTCTACAACCTTATCAGCCGGGGGCTGGAGAACGGCTTGGACGAGACCATGCACCGGCTGGGCGTGTCGCTGTTGGCGTATTCACCGCTGGCGTTTGGATTGTTGACGGGCAAATACGACGCCTCCGGCACTGAGGGACCCAATGCGCCGCAGGATGCTCGCATCGCCCGTTTTGAGTCAGTGCGCAAACAGCGCTGGGGCCGCCCGCAATCGCTGGCCGCGGCCAGGCGCTACAACGCGCTGGCGCACTCGGTGGGGCTGACGCCCACCCAACTGGCGCTGGCGTTTTGTTATACCAAGTGGCAGGTGGCGAGCACCATCATTGGTGTTACGTCGGTGGCGCAGCTGGACGAGGACATCAACGCATTTGGGACGACGCTCGCACCCGAGACACTGGCGGCGATTGATGCGATTCGGTTGGAGATGCGGGACCCGGCGTATTAGATCTGTGGCGAGTTGGTGGAAGCTAAAGACACATTGCGGACGCTCCCGAAGTACTTACATCAGTCGGGTACGCAGCGGAAGCGGTCGTATGGATGGAGTCTCCAGTTGAAAGAAGTCCCTACAGCCGGAACAAAGTTAACCGGCGACTTTGTCGTTTTCAATATACCTTTACATTTAGCTAGTCCTCAAGCTTAAGTACTTGATTTAAATGACCAATCTGAGATTTTCGCTGCCACGTTATCCGACTGGCGCCGGTTTTATCCCGCAAATCTGCTGGATATATCAATAGGCCTGCGAGACCAACCCCCACTCTTTTCTACCTTCATGAATTCAACTAACACACTCCTCGTCTCGCTCGTCAGCCTCCTCCTGTCCGCCTGCGCTGGCACGAAAACTACCGATTCAGGCACCCCGCCTCCCGTCCAAAGGGCGGCCATTCCGTTCAGTTCGCGGGAGTGCTTGGCAGCAAAACTGCCGCCCCACGAGCCATTCCCAATGAGCGCCATACCCGCGGCTGCTCAAGCCTATCGGCAGGATGGGCTGGTGGCTATTCGGTACGATGTGCTTGCCGGAGTCGCTCAGAATCTGCAGGTCGTTTCGAGCAGTCCCGCGGGTTTGTATGACGCTATGGCCATGCAGCACCTCTTGCAATATCGAGCGTCTGTTTCCTCACCGGTCCGCGGTTGCGTCGTGCTCATCGAGGTCAGGTTCTAGTTTGTGCGCTACCTCTTCTCAGGCGCGCAGGCTAACCCGGCAGTTGAGAGGAATGGCCACAAGCTGCGCTTGTCGTTCCCTACGCATCGCTCCGGCCGCCCCTCACTTCTGCGTTAAAACGTAAAAATCGGTCGGCTGAATGACGGCTTTCGGGAGACTTCTAGGTCGGCTATGTGTCTTTTGGGGCCGATGGCGGACGGTGGCGATTGAAAAAATCTATGTGGCCGGTCTGGAGCACAATGTGCTGCCGTTGTGGGGCGCAAGCCGACATGGGTTACCTTTACCCAATTTGCTCTAATTTTCCACTAGGCTCAGAATCGTCTTGGCTCGTCGTCTCTTCTGCAAGAATATAGAGATACATTCAACAGGTGGTAAAACTGCCCGCAGCGAGGCCGCAAACCACATTCAGGAGGATTTGATGGCCAACTTATGGAGCAGTTCCCGACTTATAGAGCACCTTTTGTGTCTCTGGGCATTACGTTAGAAGGCAGACGAAACCTGTGGGCGAAAGCAAGCGCACCCTTCAAAGCCGGGCATTGGTAGTTGCGGCAAGCATTACTATCTTGGGGTGTTGGTCTTTGGTGGGCCTCGGGACCGGACACATGTATCTCCAGTATTGGCGCGCACCCCCAGCGCACTTTAGCGGCTGGTCGGCATTCGCCTTGTGCGCTGCTGTGATCGCGATTGCCGTGGCGCTCGCAATGCGCCTCGTTGAAACGGTTGCGATCTCTCGCCACCTGTCAAAGTATTTGCTCGCCGCGTCCGCTTTGATCGCCGCATTTGCAATTGGCCTCAAGCTGGGGCCGAGTAGTGAACTTCAACAGCACCAGTGGGGTTTCATGGGACTGCTAAGCGATGATGCACTCCGCAACGCCCTAAGCTGGCGCACCAGCGCCGATTTTGTTTCGACCCACATGGCCGGGGTGTTCACTTGGCTCAAGGTCTCTTGCGCTGGGCTCATCGTCGCGGCTCTGCTCTGCAAGATTTTTGGCGTGACGAAGCAAACATTGTCTGATCATCCTGCTTTCGCGGCGACACTGTTCATTGCCTTCGGCTCACCGTTTTTGGCCTGGGTCTCACTCGAACTGATTGGCTATGCTTTTGGACAGCTCGCACTTTCGGATGAAGGGGGCGCAGTCTGGCGTGCAAGGGTGTCGCTCGCGCTATCTATGCTCTTGGTTCTGGCTGGAGCTTGGCTCTTCACTGCCATTTCCATGCTTGTACTCGTCGTGAGGGTGTTTGGAGTCCGTGTCATCTGGAAGAGTGAATCCGAAGGCGGGGATCGTGCCCATGCCTTCTAACATTTCGTTTAACACGGACGGCTTGCGGCGTTCCGGTGCAGCGCGCCTTACGGGTGCAAGCCGCCGGTTACCTTTGCGTTAAATCTGCATTTTGAGCGACTGCTTTGGAGCGCCGCCCATGACCGCTATGTGCCTGCAAGAGTCATCCGAGGCGCTAAATCCTATGACTCCTTCCGCCCCACTGCAGAAGTCTGGTGGCCCAATTGCAGACCTTCAATGCAGAAAGTCGATGCATGGAATTTATGCCCCTAGCCCCCGTGAAATATCAACGGGTTGCTATCAAAATAGAAGTAAAGCTAACTTACCCCAGTCGCACCCGGTGCCGCGCAATCTGCGCCTGCACCTGCACCGGCGCCGTGCCGCCCAGTGTCTTGCGCGCGTTCAGTGATCCGCGCAGGCTCAGGCACTCGTAGACATCTTTCTCAATCATCGGATTGAATTCCTGCAGCACCGCCAAAGGCAGTTCGGACAGGTCGCAGGCGTGTGAGGTTGCGGCCTTCACGGCATGGGCCACGATCTCGTGTGCATCACGGAAAGGCAGTCCCTTCTTGACCAGGTAGTCGGCCAGGTCGGTGGCGGTGGCGTAGCCTTTCAATGTGGCCTGCTCCATGGCGGGGGCGTTGACGGTGATGCCGCCTTCCTTGACGCCAGTTGCCGGGTTCAGCTGGCCGCCAATCATCTCGCTGAAGATGCGCAGCGTGTCCTTGAGCGTATCCACGGTGTCGAACAGCGGCTCCTTGTCTTCCTGGTTGTCCTTGTTGTAGGCCAGGGGCTGCCCCTTCATCAAGGTGAGCAGGCCCATCAAGTGGCCCACCACCCGTCCCGTTTTGCCGCGGGCCAGCTCCGGCACATCGGGATTTTTCTTCTGAGGCATGATCGACGAGCCGGTACAGAAACCGTCCGCGATGTCGATGAAGCCGAAGCTCTGGCTCATCCACAGCACCAGCTCTTCACTGAGGCGGCTGATATGCACCATGGCCAGTGCGGCGGCGGCGGTGAACTCGATAGCAAAGTCGCGGTCGCTCACGGCGTCGAGGCTGTTCTGGCAGACCTGCGGTTGGCCCAGTTCATCGACCATGCCCAGCGTGCGCGCGACGCGTTCGCGGTCGAGCGGGTAGCTGGTGCCGGCCAGCGCCGCGGCGCCGAGCGGCGAGCGGTTAACCCGTTTGCGCGCGTCGGCAAGCCGTTCGCTATCACGCGAGAACATCTCCACGTAGGCCAGCAGGTGGTGGGCGAAGCTCACCGGCTGCGCCACCTGCATGTGCGTGTAGCCGGGCATCACGGTCTCGGCGTGGTTGTCGGCCAGGTCGACCAGCGCACGCTGCATCGCGGCCAGCAGCGGCGCCAGGCGGTCGATCTCGCCGCGCAGCCACAGCCGCACATCGGTGGCCACCTGGTCGTTGCGCGAACGGCCGGTGTGCAGCCGCTTGCCCGCGTCGCCCACCAGCTGCGTCAGCCGCGCCTCGATGTTGAGGTGCACGTCTTCCAGTTCCAGCTTCCAGTCGAAGCGGCCGGCCTCGATGTCGGCCACGATCTGCGCCATGCCGCGCTGGATGGACTGCAGGTCGTCAGCGCTGATCACCCCTTGGGCGCACAGCATGTCGGCATGCGCCAGGCTGCCGTCGATGTCGGCGCGCCACAGGCGCTGGTCGAAGGTGACACTGGCGGTGTAGCGCTGCACCAGCGCGCTCATCGGTTCACTGAAAAGCGCAGACCAGGCCTGGCCCTTGTTGGCAAGGGGGTCGCGGGACACGGGGTTGTGGCTGTCAGTGGACATGGGAGGGGTGGCGCGCAAGGGTGGACCATGCGCCGCTGCA
>JAYSZJ010000008.1:0-9615 GCA_043738115.1 Rhodoferax sp.
CGTTTTGCGCAGGTAAAGGAGGAGCCCGAAGGGCGGGGGACAACGAGCAAAACGGCCGCCCCTGGCCTGAAGCGGGCGAGCGTAGCGACACCCCCACCACTAAATAAAAAGCCCCGCAGCTTGCACCACGGGGCTTCAGATTCGAAACGGAAGGCGTAAGACTTACGCCGCCACACCGTCCTTCACCGTGTTGGCCAGGTCGGTGTAATCCTTGACCTGGTCAAAGTTCAGGTACTGGTAAATCTTGTCGCTGGCTGCGGTCAAGACGCCCATGTCGGCCATGTACTCAACCTTGGTCGGAATGCGACCCAGCTTGGAGCAGATGGCGGCCAACTCGGCGGAACCCAGGTACACATTGCTGTTCTTGCCCAAGCGGTTGGGGAAGTTGCGGGTGGAGGTGGAGAACACGGTGGCGCCCTCCTTCACCTGTGCCTGGTTACCCATGCACAAGCTGCAGCCCGGCATTTCCATACGTGCGCCGGCGGAACCCAATACGCCATAGTGACCTTCTTCAGTCAACTGCTTGGCGTCCATCTTGGTGGGCGGTGCCATCCACAGCTTGACCGGGATGTCGCGCTTGTTTTCCAACAGCTTGGACGCTGCGCGGAAGTGGCCGATATTGGTCATGCAGGAGCCGATGAACACTTCGTCAATCGCAGCACCAGCCACTTCCGACAAGGTCTTCACGTCGTCCGGATCGTTCGGGCAGGCCACGATAGGTTCATGGATGTCGGCCAGATCGATTTCGATAACGGCTGCATATTCTGCGTCCGCATCGCCCTTGAGCAACTGGGGATCGGCCAACCAGGCTTCCATCGCCTTGATGCGGCGGTTGATGGTGCGCACATCCGAGTAGCCCGTCGCGATCATCCACTTCAACATCGTGATGTTGCTGTTGATGTACTCGATGATGGGCTCTTTGTTCAGGTGCACGGTGCAACCACCGGCGCTGCGCTCGGCGGACGCGTCGCTCAGCTCAAACGCTTGCTCGACCTTCAAATCTGGCAAACCTTCAATTTCCAGAATACGGCCCGAGAAGATGTTCTTCTTGCCCTGCTTGGCCACGGTCAGCAAACCGGCTTTGATGGCGTACAGCGGAATGGCGTTGACCAAATCACGCAATGTGACGCCGGGCTGCATCTTGCCCTTGAAACGAACCAGCACGGATTCGGGCATATCCAAAGGCATGACACCTGTAGCCGCGCCAAACGCCACCAGGCCGGAACCGGCTGGGAAACTGATACCAATGGGGAAACGTGTGTGGCTGTCGCCGCCGGTGCCCACGGTGTCGGGCAACAACATGCGATTGAGCCAGCTGTGGATGATGCCGTCACCCGGACGCAGCGGCACACCGCCGCGGGTGCTGATGAAGTCGGGCAACTCGTGGTGCATCTTCACATCCACGGGCTTGGGATAAGCGGCGGTGTGGCAGAAGGATTGCATCACCAGGTCGGCGCTGAAGCCCAGGCAGGCCAGGTCTTTCAACTCGTCGCGGGTCATGGGGCCGGTGGTGTCTTGTGAACCCACGCTGGTCATCTTGGGCTCGCAGTAGGTGCCTGGACGCACACCTTGCTGGTTGCCACCAACGACGGGCAGACCGCAGGCGCGACCGACCATTTTTTGCGCCAGCGTGAAACCCTTGTGGGTATCGGCCGGGTTGTGTGGCAAACGGAACAGCGTGCTGACGGGCAGACCCAGGGCTTCGCGTGCCTTCGTGGTCAGGCCACGGCCAATGATCAGCGGAATGCGGCCACCGGCACGCACTTCGTCAAACAACACGTCACTCTTGACTGTGAATTCGGCAATCACCTTGCCGTCCTTCAAAGCCTTGCCGTCGTAGGGACGCAGCTCGATGACGTCGCCCATGTTCATCTGGCCCACGTCCAGCTCGATCGGCAATGCGCCGGAGTCTTCCATGGTGTTGTAGAAAATCGGGGCGATCTTGCTGCCCAGACACACACCGCCAAAACGCTTGTTCGGCACAAAGGGAATGTCTTCACCGGTGAACCACAACACCGAGTTGGTGGCCGACTTGCGCGATGAGCCTGTGCCCACGACGTCACCTACATAGGCCACCAGGTTGCCCTTGGCCTTCAGGCTTTCAATGAACTTGACCGGGCCACGTTTGCCGTCTTCTTCGGGCACGATGCCAGGGCGCGCATTTTTGTGCATGGCCAGAGCGTGCATTGGGATGTCTGGGCGGCTGAAGGCGTCGGGTGCGGGCGACAGATCGTCGGTGTTGATTTCACCGGCGACCTTGAACACCGTCAGCGTTATGCTGGCTGGCACTTCGGGGCGGCTAGTGAACCATTCAGCATCCGCCCAGCTTTGCAGCACGGCCTTTGCAAAGGCGTTGCCCTTGTCGGCTTTTTCCTTGACGTCGTGGAACTGGTCAAACATCAGCAAGGTCTTCTTCAGGCCTTCAGCGGCTTGCGAGCCCACCGACACGTCGTCCAGCAAATCCACCAAGGGGCTGATGTTGTAGCCACCCAGCATGGTGCCCAGCAATTCGGTCGCACGTGCGCGGCTGATCAGCGAACAGATCTCGGTGCCGTGTGCCACGGCAGCCAGGTAGCTGGCTTTGACCTTGGCGGCATCGTCCACACCGGCGGGTACGCGGTGCGTGATCAGGTCCACCAAAAATGCCTCTTCGCCCGCGGGCGGCGCCTTCAGCAGCTCAATCACTTCGCCGGTCTGCTTGGCCGACAAGGGCAGCGGGGGGATACCCAATGCGGCACGTTCGGCCACATGGTCACGGTAGGCTTTCAACATCGTACTTACTCCTTCTTATGCAACACAAATTACTCGCCAGCTCCCGTCAGTAGGGTCTGGACTGCTATCTATTTTGATTTTTTCTTTGCCTTTACGGGCTTGGGCGGTGGCGCCGGATTGGGCACCAACTCTTGAACTGAGCCACCGGCTCCAATTGGCACGAGAGCATCCGTGGGCGCGTCCAGCAAACTGGGCTGCGGGTTGCGCTCCAGCGCCTGGGCCACCAACAATTGGTCGGGGTTCATGCACTCGTCCGCCATGCGCTTGCCCTCTTTCTGATTCATCATCATGGACTTATTGCCCAGCTGCAGCCATACGGCGCCGCTGGACTCGTCCTCCAGGCGCACGGCACCAGTACTGGTCACCACGGGCAGCATGGCATAACGCTTGTTACCCATGTCCAGGAAGAAGCGCCCTGGCGAATGTTCGTCATTCGTCATCGTCACCACGGCGCCCAATTCGCAATTGATCTTGCCAACCAGCACTTTGTTGGCAATGGCCATTTGCTCCGGTGATACCACCACGGGCTCCAGAACCTTTGGCTCAGTACGTTTCGCAGGCGCAGGGCTGGTCTTTGCTGTCGATTTGGCTGCAGCCTTTTCCACGGCCACCGCTGGGAAGGCCATGGCCAGTGCTAACAGCAACAGGCTTGGTGTAAATCGTTTAGTCATGAGATATGTGTCCTCGTTTTTATATTAGTGAACCCGTGGCGGGAAATACTGGCGCATAGGCTCAGGAAGCGCGCTACCGGTCTGGTGGGCCCGCTCCAAGACTTGCCAAAAATACCGAAAGCTTGCGCGGTCATGCAGCTTGCCATCGACCGAGATGGGCGCCCAATCGGCAAGGCTAGCCTGCTCGACGATACGCGCAGCCAACTCGATGTTTGCCTCGGTCGGCGTAAACGCCCGCAGGATGGGCCGGATCTGGAATGGATGGATGCTCCACATCCGGGTGTAACCGAAGGACGTGGCGGCAGTGTGGGCGGAACGTTCAACGATATGGGCATCGCGCAATTCCGTCACCACACAATGGGACGGCACCTTGCCGGCCGCATGGCAGGCGCTGGCGATGTCCAGCTTGGCCCGCACGACCAGCGGGTGGTGGAATTGGTCCAGCGTCTGGCCGTCATCGGCCGAACGCACGCCCATGGCCGTGTGGGGAATGGCGCCGGCGTGGGCCGACACAAAATCCATCAAACCAAAGCTGACGGACTGCACCCTGGGATGGGCGGCAATCTCAAATGCGCGGTGTGCGGCAGCTGGGGATTCGATCAGAACATGCAAAGGCAAGGCGCCATCGCGTTGGCCGGTGCGCACGGCGGCGTCGATCGCGGCGACGGCAGTTTGCACGTCGGCCAGCGACTCCACCTTGGGAACCATGATGTAACTCAGAGATTCGGCTGCACCACCCACAACGATGTCCACATCGGCCGCAAAGGCCGGGTGGTCCACCGCATGCAGGCGGGCCCCGATACGGCGGCGCAGTGATTTTGCTACTAAATCAGGAGCGCTATATGCAGCATTGGCGAGGGCTACAACTAGATTTGCCTGATCCCGTTCGCCACCAACAGGCGCCCCGTCTTCACAGTCCAGCGTCACGTCAAACACGCAAACACCGAACTCCTGGGTCATTTCTGCCTGCAGTTGCAGGCTTTTGACCATCCTCGCTTCGACACCGCTGTAGTGGTCGCAGACAGGTAACAAACCTGCCGCGCCCTGGGCGCCTAAAAGTACGTCGCGGGGGCGTTGAGCCCCCACGCTTGCCATTGCATGTGCTGCGCTGCCCCCCAAAGGGGCTGTGCTTGCTTGGGGCGGCCCAGCGCTGCGCACGGTCACTTTCGCTTGTTACAGCAGGTGGGCGACGCCAGCTTGCTCGTCTTGCAGTTCTTTCAGCGTGACGTTGATGCGCTCTTGGCTGAACGCGTCCACTTCCAGGCCTTCGACCAGCTTGTATTCGCCGCCTTCGCAGGTCACGGCAAAGCCGAACATCGTGTCCTTGGGGATGCCGTACTGGCCGTCCGACGGGATACCCATGGTGACCCACTTGCCATTGGTGCCCAGGGCCCAATCGCGCATGTGGTCGATGGCAGCGTTGGCAGCGGATGCAGCGGAAGACACGCCACGCGCAGCAATGATGGCCGCGCCGCGCTTGCCGACGGTGGGCAGGAAGGTGTCTTTGTTCCAGACTTCGTCGTTGATCATGGACTTGACGCTTTCACCGTTGATGGTGGCGAAGCGGTAGTCGGCGTACATCGTGGGCGAGTGGTTGCCCCACACAGTCATCTTCTCGATGTCGGCCACAGCCTTGCCGGTCTTGGCGGCGAGCTGGCTCAAGGCACGGTTGTGGTCCAGGCGCAGCATGGCGGTGAAGTTCTTGCGTGGCAGGCTAGGAGCCGACTTCATCGCGATGTAGGCATTGGTGTTGGCGGGGTTGCCGACAACCAGCACCTTGACGTTGCGGCTGGCAACCTTGTCCAAGGCCTTGCCTTGTGCGGTGAAAATTTCGGCGTTGACGGCCAACAACTCGGCACGTTCCATGCCGGGGCCGCGGGGGCGTGAACCGATCAACAGTGCGTAGTCCACGTCTTTGAACGCAGCCAGCGGGTCGCTGTGCGCTTCGATGCCCACCAGCAGGGGGAATGCGCAGTCTTGCAACTCCATGATCACGCCTTGCAGGGCTTGCTGGGCCTTTTCAACCGGCACTTCCAGCAGGCTCAGCACCACAGGCTGGTCTTTACCCAGCATTTCGCCAGAGGCGATGCGGAACAGAATGGCATATCCGATTTGACCGGCTGCTCCGGTGACGGCAACGCGAACGGGCTTTTTGCTCATGGTGATAACTCCAGGAAGTGTTGTAGAAACGGTGACTGTCCGGGGACCCAAGCAAAAGGCTGAATCCTTCAGAATGTCTCAGAGTTTACCCTTGAAATAGTCGCCAAGTCAATTTGTCTTATGTCTTATATAAGATATGATTGGGCTTGAATCCGAGACTGACTCCCAGCTGACTTCAACAAGCCTTTTCATGTCCGCCACGCCCACTTTGCCCAACGACAGCGCTGCTGCCCCCAGTATGGAGGGCGGTGAATCCATTGCATTGGCGCAACCCACGCCGGCCTTCAGCCCGCTGTACCAGCAAATCAAGGTGCTGATTTTGCAAAGCCTGCAGGCCGGTGAATGGAAACCCAGCACCGCCATCCCTAGCGAGATCGAATTGGCCGGCCGCTTCAAGGTCAGTCAGGGCACCGTGCGCAAGGCCATCGACGAGTTGGCGTCTGAAAACCTGCTGGTTCGGCGTCAGGGCAAGGGCACTTTTGTGGCCACCCATGCCGAGCGGCAGATCCAGTACCGCTTTTTGAAACTGATCCCAGATAACGGCGACCCCAGCAGTGAGGGCCCTGCCCAACGCGACATCATCGATTGCAAACGCACCCGGGCTTCCGTCGAAGTAGCCAGGGCCTTGGCCATTCGCACGGGCGACGCGGTGCTACAGGTGCGCCGCGTCTTGTCCTTTGCCGCCACGCCCACCATTCTGGAAGACCTGTGGCTGCCGGCAGCGCCGTTCAAGGGCTTGACGGCAGAGCGCCTGCGGGACTACAACGGCCCCATGTATGCCCTGTTCGAGACCGAGTTTGATGTCCGCATGGTGCGCGCCGAAGAAAAAATCCGCGCGGTGTTGCCCGATACAGAGCAGTGTGCACTGTTGAAAACCGATGCACACACACCTTTGCTCAGCGTAGAACGTATTGCCTACACCTACAACGACGCGCCCATGGAAATGCGCAGGGGCTTGTACCTGACCAGCAAACATTACTATCGAAATGCGCTAAATTGAACAGCTTAATGTTGCAAGTCCAGCGTCAGCCTGTTGCAGTGCAATAGAATTTTGTCCGCGCCGGCAATAATTACACACGGTTACATACAGAAAGCCCATCCATGTCTGAGCTCCCCTCATCCACCCGGGCCAAGCGGCCTGAGTTCCGCAACATCAACGCATTTACGGACTTGCCCACCTACCGTATGACGGTAGCTGCAATAGTCTCCATATTGCACCGTGGCAGCGGCCTATTCATGTTTTTGCTGATGCCCTTCATCATCTGGATGTTTGATACGTCCGTCAGCTCGGAGTATTCTTTTGCGCGCTTCACGTCGGCGTTCAACAACGGCATCGGGTTTGTGCCGGGCTTCATCGTCAAGCTGACAGCCCTGGTGCTGATCTGGTCCTACCTGCACCATTTCTTTGCCGGTCTGCGCCACATCCGCATGGATCTGTTCCACACTGTCAGCAAGGAAGCCGGACGCTCCACCGCCCAATGGACACTCGTACTGAGCCTGGGGTTGACCGTAGTTTTCGGCGCCAAGTTGTTCGGTCTGTACTGACCACAACGCTCCATTGCTTCTGCATCTAACTATTCAAACCAGGAATTGATCATGTCTGTTAACTATGGATCCAAGCGTGTCGTCGTTGGCGCGCACTACGGTCTTCGCGATTGGCTGGCCCAACGTGTCACCGGCTTGCTGATGGCACTCTTCACACTCATCGTGTTAGCCCAAATTCTCTTGCGCAAAGGCCCCATGGGCTATGACAAATGGGCTGGCATCTTCTCCAGCCAGTGGATGAAGACCCTGACCTTCTGCGTCATCATTTCCCTGCTGTACCACGCGTGGGTGGGCATGCGCGAAATCTTCATGGATTACATCCAGCCGGTGTATGTACGGCTGGCGCTGCAAGTGTTTTCCATTGTCTGGCTTGTTGCCTGCGCGGGCTGGGCCATCCAGGTCCTGTGGCGCCTTTGATTCCACCGAACGATCGAGATTGAACCCATGACCTACTCCCCTGTAACCAGAAAATTTGACGTCGTTATCGTCGGCGCTGGCGGCTCCGGCATGCGCGCATCGCTGCAACTGGCGCGTGCCGGTTTGAATGTGGCCGTGCTGTCCAAAGTGTTCCCCACCCGCTCACACACCGTTGCAGCCCAAGGCGGCATCGGTGCCTCGCTGGGCAACATGAACGACGACAACTGGCACTACCACTTCTACGACACCGTCAAAGGCTCCGACTGGCTCGGCGACCAGGACGCCATCGAATTCATGTGCCGCGAAGCCCCCAAGGTCGTCTACGACCTGGAGCACATGGGCATGCCATTTGACCGCAACCCCGACGGCACGATTTACCAGCGCCCGTTCGGCGGCCACACTGCCAACTATGGCGAAAAGGCCGTAGAGCGCGCCTGCGCCGCGGCCGACCGTACCGGCCACGCCATGCTGCACACGCTGTACCAGCAAAACGTTGCGGCCAAGACCAGCTTCTTCGTCGAATGGATGGCGCTGGACCTGATCCGCGACGCCGAAGGCGATGTGGTCGGTGTGACCGCTTTGGAAATGGAAACCGGCGACCTGCACGTGTTGCACGCCAAGACCGTACTGCTGGCCACCGGCGGCGCGGGCCGCATCTTTGCTGCGTCCACCAATGCCTTCATCAACACCGGTGACGGCCTGGGCATGGCGGCACGTGCTGGTATTCCGCTGCAGGACATGGAGTTCTGGCAGTTCCACCCCACCGGCGTGGCCGGTGCCGGCGTCTTGTTGACTGAGGGTTGCCGCGGCGAGGGCGCGATCTTGCTGAACAGCAATGGCGAACGTTTCATGGAGCGTTATGCGCCCACCTTGAAGGACCTGGCGCCGCGCGACTTCGTGTCCCGCTCCATGGACCAGGAAATCAAGGAAGGCCGAGGATGCGGTCCCAACAAGGACTACGTGCTGCTCAAGCTGGACCACCTGGGCGCCGACACCATCCACAAACGCCTGCCGTCGGTCTACGAGATTGGCGTCAACTTTGCCAACGTGGACATCACCCGCGAACCCATTCCGGTTGTGCCCACCATCCACTACCAGATGGGCGGCATCCCCACCAACATCAATGGCCAGGTTGTCACACCCAAGGGTGATGTGCACAACGCCGTCGTCAACGGCCTCTACGCGGTGGGCGAATGCTCCTGCGTCAGCGTACACGGTGCCAACCGCCTGGGCACGAATTCGCTGCTTGACTTGCTGGTGTTCGGCCGCGCTGCGGGCAACCACATCGTGGACTTCGCAAGCAAGACCAAGGCCCACAAACCGTTGCCCAAGGATGCAGCCGACCGGACGCTGGAGCGTCTGGCACGCCTAGACAACTCCACCAGCGGCGAGTACGCACAAAACGTGGCCGACGACCTGCGTGCCAGCATGCAGTTGCATGCCGGTGTGTTCCGCACACAAAAGAGCATGGACGAAGGCGTGGTCAAGATCGCCGAACTGCGCAAGCGCGTGGATGCCATCACGCTGAAGGACAAGTCCAAGGTCTTCAACACCGCGCGTATCGAAGCGTTGGAAGTGGACAACCTGATCGAGGCCGCACAGGCCACCATCGTGTCCGCCGCAGCCCGCCACGAAAGCCGCGGTGCCCACACTGTGGACGACTACAGTGACAGCCCCGCACACCCCAACGGCCGCAACGACGTCGAATGGCACAAGCACACGCTGTGGCACAGCGAAAGCAATTCGCTGACCTACAAGCCCGTGCAGATGAAACCGCTGACGGTTGATTCCGTGCCGCTTACCGTGCGCAGTTTCTAAGTCAAAGTCAAGCTAACAAGATCAGCGAGAGCACCCCATGTCCAAACGCACATTCCAGATTTACCGTTACGACCCTGACACCGACGCCAAGCCCTACATGCAGACCATCGAGGTGGAACTCGACGGTAGCGAGCGCATGCTGCTCGACGCCTTGATGAAGCTCAAGGCACAAGACCCCACCATCAGTTTCCGCCGCTCCTGCCGCGAAGGCGTCTGTGGGTCCGATGCGATG
>JAYSZJ010000009.1:0-34676 GCA_043738115.1 Rhodoferax sp.
GTGATGTTGAAGTAAAAATGAAGGCAGATTTCGTGGTCAATCGCTGCGCGATTCAACCACGATGAAATTCTGTTTGCAAAAAGTGGGAAGCCCTTGTAGATTTGCTTAGAGCCGATGCGTACGGTCGCCACGGGCAAAACCCATGGCGTCCCAGTAGCTGCCCTGGGTCAAACCGATGACCTTGAAGAACTCACCCATCTCGTGTTCCAGGATCAGCTTCTGCCCTGCCACGCGGTCGGCCAGAGACGCGGCCTGCATCGCATCGACCAGGCCACAGTTCATCAAGAAATGCGCCTGGCTGGTGTAACCCAGCACCTCCAGACCAGCGTCCTGCGCAGCCACCGCAATACCGGTGAAGTTCACATGGGCCGTGATGTCTTTCTCACCTACCAGCACCAATGGGTCGCCATCGGCCTGGTGGGCGCGGTGGCACATCACGGTGCCCATGTGGCGCTGCTCGTGGTAGTACTCGTGCTCGGGAAAACCGTAGTCCAGCAGGAAGATGGCGCCAGCCTTTAACCGGTCCGCTAGCGTGCGTACAAAGGCTTCCCCTTGGGGGTGGATTTCGGTCACGTAATCGTGTTCGCCTGGCACATCAGCCGGTGGGCGCAGTTCGGTTGGGCGGTCTTGCCATGCAAAGCGCGCACTGTCTGCATCCCACACCACACCACGCTCAAGCCACACACCTTGTATGCGCGCAAGCAACTTGACGGGCATCGCATCCAGTACCTCGTTACCCACCACCACGCCGTGCATCTGCTCGGGCAAGGCATCTGCCCATAACACGCGGCTCACATGGGCCTTCAGCGTGACCTGCTGGCGCTCTTTCAGAGGCTGCGACAAATCGACAATCGTGTAGCGGCGCAGCGGCGCACCCAGGGCATCGAGCGCATCCAATATCTGCAAGGCCAGTGCACCGGTGCCAGCGCCAAATTCCCAGATCTCATCAGTACCCGTGACCTGCAAGGCTTGCGCAATCTGGCGGGCCAGTGCCTGGCCGAACAGCGGTGTCATCTCGGGTGCGGTGACGAAATCACTGCCCGCGCCTTTCACTTCACCCGTGGCATCACGTAAGCCCTGGGGCATGGCACCAAACACGGTGGCACCCCGGCTGTAATAACCCAGGCCAGGAGCGTACAGGGCTTGCTCCATAAACGTGTCAAAACCTATCCAGCCGCCGTGGGTGGCGATCAATGACTGCATGTGCGCAAGCATGGGCTCTGTTGTGGTGTCGGTTTGGCGTGTGGGCTCGGAAGCGGCCATGGTAGATGCGGGTGTTGTCGTCATGTAGGTGTGAATTGTCCCCCAACATTTGCAGCACCTGCATAGCCAAGACCTGTTGCAAAACAGCACCAGCCGCGTAGCAACGCGTTGACAAGCCAACCCCATGTCACCACAATTGCGCCTTCATCTGCAGTGGCCCCGCTCCGCAATGCAAACGTTCTCAACCCACACGCGAAGGAGTGCTTCCATGATTGTTCATACACCCACCCCCCTCGTGCTGGCCGCCTGAGATGCTTGAGTTTGCCCATTACCTGCGTTACTTTCTGAACTAAACCACAACGCTGGTTTCGCCCTGTTGCACAGGGCATGTGTCTTCTCTGTCTTTGTCGGGCCGCCCGCTGGTCCCGCCTATTCCATTTTTAAATTTGGCTCTGTCGCCCCTTGTGGCGTGTCGTATCGGCACGTCTGGCGCAGGGTCACACAAAGACACAGACACCATCATGAACATCGAATTTTCGTTTGAAACACTGCGCCGCCTGGGGCTGACTCCCGCCATGGCGCAAAGCCTGGCCACTGCTGATGTGGCCGACAACCAAGCAGACAAATCCACGTCCCAATGGATGCGGGTCGCCGCCGTGCACCGCGAAACAGTAGAAGTGCACGACGGCACCGTGCAACGCTCGGCCCGTTGCGCTGCGCGCCTGACCCGGGAACTGATCGACGAGGGCAGCGCCCTGGCCGTTGGCGACTGGGTGTTGTGCACGCAGGACGAACACCAGCAGCTGTGGGTCACCATGCGCGTGCCACCTTTGAACCAGATCGTGCGACGCGATGCCGACGGCAGCCGCCACACCGTGGTCAGCAACGTGGACACCGCGCTGCTGGTCATGGGCCTGGACCTGGACTTCAACCTGCAGCGGCTGGAGCGTTACCTGGCACTGGTGGGCAGCAGTGGCGTGCTGCCCGTGGTCGTGCTCACCAAGGCCGACGTAGCCGAGCTGGCTGCACCGGGCAGCGTGCCAGCGCGCGTGCAGGATGTGCGCGAGCGCGTTGGCCAGCATGTGGACGTAGTGGCGGTGGATGGGCGCAGTGCCCAGGCAACCGCCCTGCTGCAGCCCTACCTGAGCGCAGGACAAACCCTGGTGCTGCTGGGCTCTTCCGGCGCCGGTAAAAGCACGTTGACGAACAGTCTGTTGGGCAGCGTCACGCAGGACACGGGTGCGGTGCGCGAGCATGACAGCCGCGGCAAACACACGACCACCGCGCGTTCGCTCCACCTGCTGCCCAGCGGGGCTTGTGTCATCGACACGCCCGGTGTGCGCACACTGCGGCCGGATGTGGACGGCCACACACTGGGCCAGTTGTTTGAAGACATCAGCACGCTGGCCCACACCTGCCGCTTCCGCGACTGCCGGCACCAGGAGGAACCGGGTTGCGCGGTGCGGGCGCAGGTGAGCCCGGAGCGGTTGAAAAACTACCAGAAGTTGCTGCGTGAGAGTCGGCGCGACACCCTGGGCGCGCTGGAGCGCCAGGCCCAGTTGGCGCGTTGGAAAGTGGTAAGCCGCGCGGGGCGGCAGCGGCTGGAGTCCAAGCGGGCGGGGCCAAGTTAGCAGCACCCATGGGGGCCACAGGGTTCTTGCAAGGGTGACAGGTCCCACCCCACACCGCCTTTAGAATTATTGAGCCCGCGAGCAATCCCGGGCATGCGTTCTCAGGGCGGGGTGTAATTCCCCACCGGCGGTGATGGCAACTTTTTTGCACAAGCCCGCGAGCGCCCGCATTGGCTTCTTTTGGCCGGCGCGGGGTCAGCAGATTCGGTGTGATCCCGAGGCCGACGGTAATAGTCCGGATGAAAGAGACGCGGCGTCAGCGACCCCTTTTGTGCTTTTTGCACAAGGGGCGCTGCCGCATGCTGCGCCCTGGGTTTTTGTCGACACAAACCTTTGAGCAACCGCAGCACCATGGTTCATACCACTAACCCCTCCCCCGCAGCCCCCGCTGTATCCGGTACCCGCATTGCCTTCATCCAGTCCAGCTGGCACAGCGAAATCGTCAACCAGGGGCGCGACGCCTTCCAGGCCGAAATGCAAACGCTGGGCACACCCGCAGACAGCCTTGACCTCTTCAAGGTGCCTGGAGCGTTCGAGATCCCGCTGCATGTGCAGAAGCTGGCCCGCACCGGCCGCTACGCAGCAATAGTGGCCTGCGGTATTGTCGTGAATGGTGGCATCTACCGCCACGACTTTGTGGCCGATGCGGTTATCAAAGGTTTGATGAACGTGCAACTGGACAGCGGTGTGCCGGTGTTCTCCGTGGTGTTAACCCCTCTGCACTTCCATGAGCACGCCGACCACCAGCAGTTTTTTGCAAACCACTTTGTCACCAAAGGCCAGGAGGCCGCGCGGGCCTGCGTGCAAACGCTGGAGAGCCTGCGGGCGATTGAAGCCTAAGCCGCCGCGCCGGGCCGCCCCAAGCAAGGCTGCGCCCCCTCGGGGGGCAGCGCAGTACGCGCAGCGAAAAGCGTGGGGGCCTAATGGGCATCAGGTCGGAAGGAGCGCGCCAATCAGCCGCTCCACATCCGCATCGCTGTGCGCAGCCGACAGCGAAATGCGCAAACGCGCGGTACCCGCCGGCACGGTGGGTGGGCGAATGGCGGGCACCCAAATGCCCTGCTCCCACAGGCGCGCCATGCGATCCAGAGCCTGTGCATTCTCACCAATGACCAGTGGTTGTATCGGTGTGATGGAGGGCAGCAACCGGCCAACATCGGCACGGCCGGCCAGGGCCGCGCGCAGCCGTGTCGCGTGGGACTGCAAACGCTCGCGCCGCCAGACTTCAGTCTGGATCACGCGCAGACTGGCACGCAATGCCTCGGTCACCATGGCTGGCGCTGTGGTCGCAAAAATATAGCTGCGCGCGCGCTGCATCACCAGTTCCACGACACGGGCATCCCCCGCGACAAAAGCTCCGGCGGACCCAGCAGCCTTGCTCAGCGTGCCCATCAGGATGAGGCGCGGCGAAGACACGCCCGCATGTTCGGCAATACCGCGGCAACCGGCACCCAGCACACCAAAGCCATGGGCATCGTCGACCAACAACAAAGCGTCGTATTGCTCGGCCAGGCGCAGCAGCGCCGGCAGATCGGCGATGTCTCCATCCATGCTGAACACGGCATCGGTAACGATCAGTTTGCGACGCGCGGTGGATGCCTGTAGCTGGTTTTCCAGCGCCTGCAGATCGGCATGCGGGTAGACCGCAATCTGCGCGCGTGACAAGCGTGCACCATCAATCAAACTGGCGTGGTTGAGTGCGTCGCAGAACACGGCGTCACCACGGCCTACCAGGGTAGGCACCAAGCCTACATTGGCCGTAAAGCCCGACGCGAAATACAGCGCACGTGGCAGGCCCAAAAACTCCGCCAACTCGCTCTCCAGCGCCTCGTGTGAGGCACTATGGCCGCACACCAGCGGCGAGGCTGTCGCGCCCACTCCCCAGCGCGCAGCGGCCCGCTGCGCGGCTTCCACCACTTGCGGATGCTGGCTCAGGCCCAGGTAGTCGTTGCCACAAAAGGCCAGCATGTCGCGTCCATTGACGCGCAGGGAAGCCCCCTGCACCGCCTCCACCGTGCGGCGCACACGCAGCAGCTTCGCGCCATCCAACGCGCTGATTTCTTCGGAAAGGCTGTCGAGCACACTCATGCAAAAAATTCCTGTGGCAAATCAAAGTACGCAGCCATCTGCTGGGCGTCGGGGGGGGGCCTGTGCGGCAGATCGGCAAGACAGGGCACGTTCAACTGCGATTGCAACCAGTCGATATTGGCTTGTTGCTCCGGCATATGGGGGTCTATGTGGTTGGCCACCCAGCCTGTCAACGTGAGACCGCGGGCAGCGATGGATTCAGCGGTCAACACAGCGTGGTTTAAACAACCCAGGCGCAGTCCCACGACCAGAACCACGGGCAGGCCCAGCGCCACCGCCAGGTCCGCACCATCCAGCGTGGCCGACAGCGGCACGCGAAAACCGCCCGCGCCTTCTACAACCAGGGCATCGGTCTGCGCACGCAGCTGGGCGCATGCGTCGACTATCGTGTCCAGTTCAATGCTGACACCATCACGTTGTGCGGCGATGTGGGGCGACACGGGTGCGTGCAACAAATAAGGGTTGACCAAGGACCGGGGCAGGTCCACCGTTGCCGCGGCCTGCAGGGCCAGCACATCTTCATTGCTCCAGTGTCCATCGGGCGCACGCTCGGAGCCAGCGGCCACCGGCTTCATGCCAGCGACACGCGCATACCGCGCACGCAGGTGGACCATCAGCGCACACGCCACCCGTGACTTGCCAACACCGGTGTCGGTGCCTGTCACAAACCATGCAAGGCTCATACGAGTGCGCAGTCCAAGGCCTTCAGGCTGCCCTCCACCAGATGGGCCATGTCGGCGTCGTTGACGACATAGGGCGGCATGAAGTACAACGTGCGGCCAATGGGGCGCAGCAGCAGACCCTGGTCCAGTGCGGCACGGTGGAATCGGCGCGAGAACAGCGGGTCATCCGTCACCGCATCCCAGGCCCAAACCATGCCGAGTCGGCGTGCATTCTGCAGGCGGGGGTGCGCATCCAAGGGCTGCGCGGCCAGGCTCAGGCGCTGGGCCGTGACGCGGTTGCATGCCAGTTGGGCATCGTCCAACAAGTCCAGCGTGGCCAATGCCGCGCGGCAGGCCAGCGGGTTGCCGGTGTAGGAATGTGAATGCAGAAATCCTCGCGCCGTGTCGTCATCGTAAAACGCGGCATAGATGGCATCGGTGGTCAGCACGGCCGACAGGGGCAAGGTGCCACCAGTGAGCCCCTTGGACAAGCAGATGAAGTCGGCGCGAATGCCGGCCACATCACATGCAAAACGCTCGCCGGTTCGGCCAAAGCCGGTGGCGATTTCGTCGGCGATCAGGTGCACGTCGAACTGTGTGCAAAGTGCCCGCGCACGCCGCAGATAGTGCGGGTGGTAGATGGCCATTCCAGCCGCGCACTGCACCATGGGCTCGACGATTAGCGCAGCGGTATTTGCATGGTTCTGCTGCAACCAGGCTTCCAGCGCCTGCGCAGCAGCCTCAGCCTGTTGCTCGGCATCCATGCCAGGCGCAGCCAGGCGCGCATCCGGGCTGGGCACCACGGCCGCGCCGCGCACCAGGGGCGCATAGGCACTGCGAAAGAGCGGGATGTCCGTCACAGCCAATGCGCCCACGGTTTCGCCGTGGTACCCCTGGGCCAGACTGACAAAACCATTCTTCTCGTCCTTGCCCTGGTTACGCCAGAAGTGCACACTCATCTTCAGCGCAATCTCAGTGGCGCTGGCGCCGTCGCTGGCATAAAAAGCATGGCCCAGGCCAGTCAGTTGTGCCAGGCGCTCCGACAACTCGATGACCGGTTCGTGTGTCAGGCCCGCCAGCATCACATGGTCCAGGGTTTCCAATTGCGCATGCAATGCGGCCTTGATATGCGGGTGGCCGTGGCCAAACAGGTTGACCCACCAGGAACTGACCGCATCCAGGTAACGTTTGCCGTCCGCGTCAAACAGCCAGGCACCTTCGCCACGCACGATCGGAACCAGGGGCTGCGACTCGTGGTGTTTCATTTGTGTGCAGGGGTGCCACACCGCAGCGCGGCTGCGCTGCAACAGGGATTCGTTACGGCTCGGTGTCATTGGGGTGTATCGAAGATCGTTTTAGTCGGCGGATGGGTCGTCCAACCCCAAGGTCTTGACCCCTGCCTCCGTGTCAAATTCGGTGAAGTTCCACAGGCCATCCATACGGACCACGTTCTCCGGAACCGGGCGATCAGCGGGCTTGGTTCCCAGCAGGGCCTGGCGCATGCTGTCTATCCATATGGGCATGGCCACGGTGGATCCGAACTCGCGCCCGCCCAAGGACTTGGGCTCGTCAAAACCCATCCACGCGACCGACACAATGTCGTTGGCATAACCGGCGAACCAGCCATCGACCGCATCGGTGGTGGTGCCGGTTTTGCCGGCCAGGTCCTGGCGCGCCAAGCGTTGGCTGGCCGCTGCGGCCGTGCCCGAGCGCGCCACTTCGCGCAACATGCTGTCGGTGACAAAGGCATTGCGTTCATCGATCACACGGGCATCTTCTGCCGGGGTGGGCATGCGGTCCGACTCAAACAGAACATTGCCCCGCGCATCACTGATACGCTGCACCAACCAGGGTTTCACCAGATAACCACCGTTGGCAAACACGCCGTAGGCGCTGGCCAGTTGCACCGGCGTGACCGAGCCCGTGCCCAGGGCCAAGGTCAGGTTGGCCGGATGTTTGTCGGCATCAAAACCAAACTTCGGCAAATACTCCAGTGCAAAGGGCACACCGATAGCCTTCAGAATGCGCACCGACACCACATTCTTGGACTGGGCCAGTGCATCCTGCATACGAATGGGGCCGGCGTAATTGCCATCGTCGTTGCGTGGGTCCCACTGCAGACTCTCCGTCGTGGTGGCAGACAGTTGCACATCGTTGATAACGGTGGCCGGGGCAAAACCACGCTCCAGCGCGGCCGAGTACACAAAGGGTTTGATGGCCGAGCCGGGCTGGCGCCAGGCGCTGGTGGCGTGGTTGAAATTCTTGCGTCTAAAGTCAAAGCCCCCCACCAAGGCTCGGTACGCACCACTCTGCGCGTTGAGCGAGACATAGGCAGCGTCCACGTCGGGCATCTGCGAGACCAGCCACTTTTGTTTGCTGTTTTGCACCACACGAATCAGCGCACCGGGGCGCAGGCGCACGGCTTTGCTGGCATTGGCATGCAAGGCCGGTGCGGCAAAACCCAGCTCACCACCACTGATTTGCACCACCTCCCCCGACGCCAGCTCGGCCTTCAAGGACTTGGCCGCCACCTCGATCACCACGGCGGGCAACAGGCCTTCACTGGCCGGGTGCTTTTGCAGCAACGAATCTATGGCGTCATCGCGGGCGTCTTCATCCGTGGGCAGGTCAACAAAAGCTTCCGGGCCGCGGTAGCCATGGCGCTGGTCGTAGGCCAGCACATGGCGCCGGACCGATTCATAGGCCGCCAATTGCTCGGCATTGTTGATGGTGGTCACCACCTTCAGACCCATGGTGTAGGCGGCCTCCTGGTATTGGCTGAACATGTTCTGGCGCACCATCTCCGCTACATAGGCGCCATGCGCGCCCACGGTTGGGCTGGTGGTGGTGGGAATGGCTTCGACACTGGCCTGGTCAAACTGGGCCTGGCTGATGTGGCCCAGGCGCAGCATGTTTTTTAGCACCATCATTTGGCGCTTCTTGGCGCGCGCCGGGTTGACCACCGGGTTGTGCCGTGACGGGTTTTGCGGCAAACCGGCCAGCATCGCATGTTGCGCAAGGCTGAGGTCCTGCAGAGGCTTGCCAAAGTAGGTACGTGCCGCGCTGGAGAAGCCGTAGCTGCGTTGGCCCAGGTAGATCTGGTTCATGTACAGCTCCAGAATCTTGTCCTTGCTCAGCGCGTCTTCGATGCGGTAAGACAACAAGGCCTCCTTGAGCTTGCGTGGCAAGGTTCGCTCCTGGTTCAGGAAGAAGGTGCGCGCCACTTGCATGGTGATGGTGGAGCCACCCTGTTGCACGCCGCCGGTCAGGTCAGACACCAGCGCGCGCGCAAGCCCCCGGTAGTCCAAGCCGCTGTGGCTGTAAAAGCGCTCGTCCTCTATCGCCAGCAGCGCGTTTTTCAGCATCTGAGGGGTGTCTTCGATGGACACAAAATCCCGTCGTTCCTGGCCGAACTCGCCAATCAGCACGTTGTCGGCGGTGTAGATGCGCAAGGGCATCTTGGGCTTGTAGTCCGTCACGGCCTCCAATGAAGGCAGGCCGGGTGCCAATACAAGCAGTGTGTACCCCGCGAGCAGAACACATGCCAACGCCACCAGCGCGGCAAAACCGATCATCCATTTCACTATTGGCTTGTCTTTGATAGAAAACATAGAAGGGGGATTGGTGTTAGAGGTCCAAGGCCGTTAGCAGGGCTTGGCGGGCGTATTGTGGCCGAGGAATGGGCGGGTCGTTAAAATCGGTGGTTCTTCCACCCCAGGCCCCTTTCCCCTCCATGTCTTCCGATTCCGCTCCCCGCAGCCGTGTGCCCACCGTTTTGGTGACAGGCGCAGCCAAGCGCCTGGGCCGAGATATTGCGCTGGCGCTGGCGGCCGCAGGCTGGCGGGTGGCCGTGCACTACCGGGGTTCCCTGGAAGACGCTACCAAAACAGTAGCGGATTGTTCAGCATTGGCGGGGGGTGCAACCGCTTTTCATGCAGACCTCTCGGATGAATCGGCAGTCCGTGGCCTGCTGCCCACGGTGATCCAGTCCCTGGGTCATGTGGATGCCGTGGTCAACAGCGCGTCCACGTTTGAGCACGATACCAGTGCAAGCTTCAGCTTTGCGGCGCTGGAAAAACACATGCGCAGCAATGCTGGCGCGCCCATTCTGCTGGCCCAGGCCCTGCACACGCACATCGCCGAGCGTGGAGAATTCCCCGCCGGGCCGCCCCAAGGGGAATTGGCCCCACGCGACGGAAAATCCGGAGCCCCTCCCCCGGATGGGGGCAGCGACCCACACAGCGGCGGAGCGTGGGGGCATGGACGTGGAGCGGTCGTCAACCTGCTGGATCAGAAGTTGTGGAACCAGAACCCCGACTTTATGAGCTACACGCTGTCCAAGGCCGCCTTGGAGGCCGCCAACACCATGCTAGCTATGGCGCTGAGCCCGCTGGTCCGGGTGGTCGGCGTGGCGCCGGGCCTCACACTCACCAGCCATATGCTCAGCGACGACAAGTTCCAGGCACTGCACAAGCTGTCACCCCTGGGCCGATCCTCCACCCCCCAAGACGTGGCCGCCACCGTGCTGTTTGCTCTACAAAACCAGTCCATCACCGGCACCACGCTGCTGGTGGACGGTGGACAACACCTGATGCGCTTTGAGCGCGATTTTTCCCTGATGTGAAAGCCACACAAACTATGCAACACACCACGGGAAACCAGACCCTGACCCTGATCGGCCTGCGTTTTGACGCCAACCTCGGGATACTGGAGTCCGAAAAAATCGCGCCCCAACCCATACAGGTGGACGCCGAACTGAGCCTGGGCGCCCAGCCCCTGTTGCCGCACGACGACGATATCCACCACGTGCTGGACTACCGCAAGGTGCGCCAAATCATCATCAATGAATGCACGGCCGAACACGTGAACCTGCTGGAGACCCTGATCGGCAAGCTGGCCCACCGCCTGATGCAGCTGCCCGGCGTGCTGGGCGTGCGCGTCAAGATCGCCAAGCTGGAGATTTTTGACGACTGCGAAGTAGCAATCCGCGTCGAAGCCGGCCAGTGGTAACACAGAGAAACAACCGAAAATACACCCTTACCGTGCCGGCAACCCGCCAGGCATCTGGAGCATTGAGAATGAGCGCAGCAGTCTGGATTGAAAACGAAGTGGCACCCGTCGCCGAAGAGGCGAAGGAAGAAGTGGCCAAGCGCGAGCGCAGCGCCGAGGAGCGCGCCGCCCACGAGACCCACAAGCTGGAAAAACGCCTGTGCCGCCAGGTGGGCCAGGCCATCATCGACTTCAACATGATCGAAGAAGGTGACCGCATCATGGTATGTATGTCCGGCGGCAAGGACAGCTACGGCATGCTCGACATCCTGCTGAAGATGCAACAGCGCGCGCCCATCAGCTTTGAAATTGTGGCCGTGAACCTGGACCAGAAGCAACCCGGCTTCCCCGACCACATCCTGCCCGAATACCTGAAAAACCTGGGTGTGGAGTACCACATCGAGACGCAGGACACCTACTCCATCGTCAAGAAGAACATCCCCGAAGGCAAGACCATGTGCAGCCTGTGCAGCCGCCTGCGCCGGGGCATTCTGTACAACGTGGCGCGCAAGCTCAAGTGCAACAAGCTGGCACTCGGCCACCACCGCGACGACATGCTGCAAACCTTCTTTTTGAACATGTTCTTCGGCGGCAAGTTGAAGGGCATGCCGCCCAAGCTCAACAGCGACAACGGTGAATTCATCGTCATCCGCCCGCTGGCCTACGTGGCCGAGAAAGACCTGATCCGCTGGGCCGAACACCGCCAGTTCCCCATCATCCCCTGTACGCTGTGTGGCAGCCAGCAGAACCTGCAGCGTGTGCAGATCGGCAAGATGCTGCGCGAGTGGGAGAAACAATACCCCGGCCGCGCCGAGACCATGTTCACCGCGCTGCAAAACGTGGTGCCATCCCACCTGATGGACCACACCAAACACGATTTCAAAGCCATCAAGGCCACTGGTTTGCCCGACGCCAATGGCGACACGGCCTTTGACCAGGAAGAACCTGTAGCGCCCAAGCTGTCGGGCCTGCCAGGCCTGTCGGTTGTGATGGCGTGAGCGCCGCAACGATGACAGGCGCGACCCGCATCATTGCCATACGCCACGGGGAGACCGCGTGGAATGTGGCTACCCGGCTGCAAGGGCACCTGGACATTGGCCTGAACGAGCGTGGCGAATGGCAGGCCCAGCGCGCTGCCGAGGCGCTAGCTGACGAAGAGATAGCCGCCATCTACAGCAGCGACCTGTCACGCGCCAGTGCCACAGCACAGGCGATTGCCGACAAATCCAGCCGACTGGGCGCACGGCAACTACGACTGAACACCGGATTGCGCGAACGCGGTTTTGGCATTTTTGAAGGCCAGACCTATGCACAGATTGCCTCCGACTGGCCCGAAGAGTCGAAACGCTGGCGACAGCGGGACCCGCACTTTGCGCCGCACGGTGGTGAAACGCTGACACAACTGCGCGATCGCATTGCCGCCACTGTCAACACACTGGCCAGCCAACATGTGGGTGAACAAATTGTGCTGGTGGCGCACGGTGGCGTCATGGATGCGTTGTACCGCCTGGCCACGCGGCAAGAGATTGAATCCCCCCGCACCTGGGACCTGGGCAACGCCGCCATCAACCGACTGCTGTGGACACCCGACGGCCTGAGCCTGGTAGGTTGGTCCGACACCCGGCACCTGGACGACGCCACACTAGACGAAACAAGTACTTAGACAAGAATTGATCCCATGCAAACCAAAGCCGCTGTCGCCTGGAAATCCGGCCAGCCACTGACCATAGAAACCGTGGACCTGCAGGGCCCCAAATTCGGCGAGGTTTTGGTGGAGATCAAGGCCTCGGGCATTTGCCACACCGATTACTACACGCTGAGCGGCGCCGACCCCGAGGGTATCTTCCCCGCCATCCTGGGCCACGAAGGCGCAGGCATTGTGGTCGATGTGGGCCCCGGCGTAACCACGCTCAAAAAAGGCGACCACGTCATTCCGCTGTACACACCGGAATGCCGCACCTGCAAGTTTTGCCTGAGCCGCAAGACCAATCTGTGTCAGCTGATCCGCGGCACACAGGGCAAGGGCCTGATGCCCGATGCCACCAGCCGCTTCAGCCTGAATGGCGACCCCATCTTCCATTACATGGGTACCAGCACCTTCAGCAACCACACCGTAGTGCCGGAGATTGCGCTGGCCAAGATCCGCAGCGACGCGCCGTTCGACAAGGTTTGTTACATCGGCTGCGGCGTCACCACCGGCATTGGCGCGGTGATCTTCACTGCCAAGGTGGAAGCCGGTGCGAACGCCGTGGTGTTTGGCCTGGGTGGCATTGGCCTGAACGTGATCCAGGGCCTGAAGATGGTGGGCGCCGACAAGATCATTGGGGTGGATATCAACCCGGGTCGCGAGGCCATGGCGCGCCAGTTTGGCATGACACACTTTTTGAACCCCAAGGACATCGAAGCCGCGGGCGGCAACATCGTCGACGCCATCGTGCAATTGACCGATGGCGGCGCCGACTACAGCTTCGAATGCATCGGCAACACCAAGGTCATGCGCCAGGCGCTGGAATGCACCCACAAGGGCTGGGGCCGCAGCATCATCATTGGTGTGGCCGAAGCCGGTGCCGAGATCAGCACCCGCCCCTTCCAGTTGGTCACCGGCCGCAAGTGGGAAGGCTCGGCCTTTGGCGGCGCACGTGGCCGCACCGATGTGCCCAAAATTGTGGACTGGTACATGGACGGCAAGATCAATATTGACAGCCTGATCACCCACACGATGCCGCTGGAAGACATCAACAAGGGCTTTGATTTGATGAAAAACGGCGAGTCGATTCGCGGGGTTGTGCTGTTCTGATGGCGAACGATTTGCAATTGCTCAGCGAACACGCGTGTTTTGGCGGCGTGCAACGCTTTTACCAGCACGACTCGGCCGCCATTGGCCTGCCCATGCGGTTCTCGGTCTACTTGCCACCCAAAGCCAGCAGCCACAAGGTCCCCGCACTGTTGTACCTCGCCGGTCTGACCTGCACAGAGGAAACCTTCGCCATCAAAGCCGGCGCACAACGCCAGGCCGCCGAGTTGGGCATGGCCCTGATCGCACCCGACACCAGTCCGCGGGGCGCCAAGCTCGCCGGAGAAGCCGATAGCTGGGACTTTGGTGTAGGTGCCGGGTTTTACCTGGATGCCACGCAAGCCCCCTGGTCCACGCACTACCGCATGGAAAGTTACCTGCTACAGGATCTGCTGCCACTGTTAGGTGATGCGCTGCCCATCGATACCCAACGCCTCGGCATCACTGGCCATTCCATGGGCGGTCACGGTGCGTTAACGCTGGCCCTGCGCCACCCCGGTCGCTTTCAGTCGCTGTCGGCCTTTGCGCCCATTTGCGCACCCAGCCAGTGCCCCTGGGGCCACAAGGCGTTTACCGGTTACCTGGGCGATGCGCCAGAACTTTGGGCACAACACGACGCGTCAAAGTTAATGGGTTTGCGCAGCGGCGCGCTGTTTACGCAGGGCATCCTGATTGACCAGGGTCTTGGCGACAAGTTTCTGGACACCCAATTGCATCCGCACCTGTTCGAGCAGGCCTGCGCCACTGCGGGCCAGCCGCTGACACTGCGCCGCCATGCGGGCTACGACCACGGTTATTACTTCATCAGCACGTTCATGGAAGACCATCTGCGCCATCACGCAGCGGCGCTGGTCTGAGGTTGGGCCGGCCCTGTAAAAGCGGCGCTGCGTCAATTCACCGCTGTTGACCCAGACAGCCCCTGCATTTTTTTGCTGAGCAACGCGACACTGGGTGCCTGGTTGTTGATGGCGCGCATGGCCGCCAGCTGTTTGTTGGCGGCTTCTCGCTGATCATTGCGCCAATAGGCCACGCCCAGGTAGTAGTGCAGCTCTTCAAAGCCTGTTGTCAACGCCACGGCCCTTTCCAGCGCACCGATGGCAGCACGGTCACGCCCTTCTCGCAAAGCGGCCAGCCCCACGCCCATCCAGTAGTACGGATCTTCGCCCTGGCGTTGTGCGAGCAGATGCGCATACTGTTGCGCCTCTACACCCCGGCCTTGACCAGTCAGCAAATTGTGCATGGCCCGCAATGCCGCATACGATGGTCCACCGAGAGCAATGGCGTGTCGCAACAATTGTTCTGCGCCCTGCACCAAACCACGTTGCGCATACAACTGCGCCAAATTGCCAAACGGTGCTGCGTAATCTGGTGCTGCTTCTATCGCGGCGCGGTAGTAGGCGTAGGCGCGTCTATCGTCCTTTTGCACCAGGTATTCGGTGGCACGGTTGTTGTAATAGCGCGCCAGAATGGCGTCCTCTGTCAGCCCCTCACCCGTGCGGCGGGACCCTGCCTGGGGCTCAAAGTCAATGATGAAACTTCCCGGTCCATAAAACTGGCCATGGAGCGTTACTTCCGCCGCATGCCGCACGATGACATTGACATGGCCACTGACGAAGTCCACGCCGTCGCGCCTGTCCACCGAAGCCGGTGTCCGCACTTCTTGCATCTGCGCATTAAGGCCCAGAAAGCGGGCCGCGGAATAGGCCAAAACGGTTAAGGACAGGCAATCCCCCCGCTTGTTGTGCCAGGTCTCGGACGCACCGGTGGTATGCCCCGCAGAGTAGGCTAAGCGAATGCCATTGGGGCCGTACAGTCTGGCAATCAGCCGGTTGAGGCGGGCCTCTGTTGTCCTGCCAAGGCCTTCGTCCAAGCGCAAGTTTTTTACCACCTCGGCGTCCAGCGCAAACAGTGTTGCACGCGTCTCCACCACCAACGCGCGGTCGTACTGAAAGGCTCTGTCTTGCCACAGGTTGTCAGGCGCCGGGGGCGTCACCGTTGTCGCGGCGCATCCGCTCAGACCCAGCACCACCAAAACGACTGAGCAAAGGTTTCTGCAATCCATGGCATACCCCTAAATGGCTTTCAACTCCCGTTTGAAGTATGGTCACAGTTGGAGCCAGGGTCAAGCCAGCCTAGGGACATTCAACATATACAAAGTTATCAAAATTCAGCGACAAAAACTACTGGCAAGCCTGCTGAATCCATTTCTCCGCCCTGGACCTGGCTGTATGAATACTCCAGCTAGAGACTACCTCATCAGGCTTTATGGTTCCAGACACCCGTTTTTTATTGCGGTCTAGGAATCTACTGGTTGGTAAAGCCAAAATGCCTCCATTCGGCAGTGGTACTGCATGGTTCCCGGTGGTGAATCCGGCCGTCTCTTTGCCAAAGTAGCGGACATTTTTCTGTCCTAAAAAGACCGCCGCTAACATTTCCCCGGAGCTTCCGGTGTTTTCGCCAACAATCAAAGCGATACGCTTCATTGGCTTTCGGTCTGTTGTTAAATTGGGAGGGGCAATTGGTCCCATGTATTTAACTGCATCCAGATAGAGGGAGTCGTTTTCGTTTCTTATGGCCATCAATTCGCCATCAGCGTTTTCAAAATATCCGATATTGCCTTTGTTCAGTAAAGGCAGCACCCCTGCGATCATGGGATACATATTTCCACCAGTATTTTTGGTCAAATCCAGAACCAACCCACAGTGTGTTTGGTTTAACACTGAGGTTAAATTTGCCCTAACTTGCTCTGCAGCACGATGGGCCAATTGACTTTCCATGCCTAAAAATCCACGAATTTCTAAAACGGGAGCACTGCCATCATGTTTAACCGTTGATATTTCTGTTGAGATTTCATCAGCCGCCATCAGCTTTCTCGGTTCGTAGCTCGGCAAATAGATCGTATGTGGGTCCTCCAAGACTGCGCCGATATATCTAATAGCGTCATCCAGATCTCGACTACTTCTATTTTTGTTAAATATCTCGAACGCTGACTCCCTTACTTTCACCCAGTTGGGGACGCCCCTGTTTAAAGCCATTTCCGATGCCGCGGCAATAGCAACATCAATGCTTTTCGCCCCAACACCTTCCTCCAACAATTGACTGCCGAAGAAAAGCGATCGGATCAATAACGTTGAAATTAATACTAGCAATAACGCTAAAGTTATTTGCTTAAATTTTGGTGTCATTCAGAGCGATCTCGCATTAACAAATGCATTCTAAAAATTACGGCGATCTGAAATAAACACTCACCCCTAACCATCGCCCAACTACAACTGTATCCGCTGTCCTGCGTCAACAATGGCAGTTGCTAGGGTTGCCCCGGATTTAACAAAGCATGTGCTCGGCGAAAATATATCCATGAGCAAAGTCATCGTTTTCGCCACCCCTGTCTTCCTGTTATTGATCGCGCTGGAGCTGCTGTGGAGCCGCAGGCGCACCAGCCGCACCGCCGGGCAAACGCCCTACCGGCTGAACGACGCCATCAACAGCATCAGCCTGGGCATGCTGAGCCAGTTGACCGGTGTGTTGAGCAAGCTGTTCAGCATCGGCATCTACGTGCTGACGTTTAATGCGCTGGCGCTTTACCCCGATATGGCGTTCTGGAGCACCTGGTACGGCGTGTTGCTGGCCCTGGTGTTTTACGATTTTTGCTACTACTGGCTGCACCGCGCAGGCCATGAAGTGGCGCTGTTCTGGGCGGCACACGTGGTACACCACCAGAGCCAGCACTACAACCTGACCACGGCGCTGCGCCAGACCTCCACCGGCTTCCTGTTTGGCTGGATCTTCTACCTGCCCATGGCGCTGGCTGGTGTGCCGCCCCTGGTGTTTGGCATCGTGGCCTTGATCGACCTGCTGTACCAGTTCTGGGTGCACACCGAGCAGGTCGGCAAGCTGGGCTGGTTTGACCGCGTGTTCTGCTCGCCCAGCAACCACCGCGTGCACCATGCCGTGAACGACCCGTATATCGACAAGAACTACGGCGGCATCCTGATCCTGTGGGACCGCATGTTTGGCAGCTTCCGCGAAGAAGCCGAGCCCTGCGTCTACGGCACCCGCGGCTTGCTCAACAGCTGGGACCCGTTGTGGGCCAATGTGGATACGTACGCATCCCTGGCCAAGGACTCCTGGCGTACCCCCAACTGGGGCGACAAGATCAAGCTGTGGTTCAAACCGCCGGGCTGGCAGAGTGCCGAGATGGCGCGCACCAACCCCAAGCCCCCGTTCACGCTTGCATCGGTCACCACCTACAACCCACCGCTGAACACAACACAGCAGTGGTTTGCCGGTTTCCAGTTCCTGTTGGCCTTGGGCGCGGTGCTAGCCTTTCTGTGGCATGTGGACACCATGTCCTTCACCCACAGTGCGATCTGGTGCGCAGCTATTGCAGCCGGCCTGTGGGCGAATGGCCACTTCATGCAGGGGCGGTTGCACATGCTGGAGGTGCTGGCGGTGGAAAGCGGCGCCCTGGCCACGCTGGGCGCCCTGGGGATGATGGATGGCTATATGGTCTTCAAACCCTTGACCATGTTGATTGCTATTGTTTTTGTAGCTATTCGAGCAATATCGGCGGGGGCTATAGGCCGTTTTGACATATTGCTCTTGGTGGCGCTAGTGTTTTCGCTGATTGGTGATGTGTTCCTGATGCTGCCGGGCAACTACTTCATCCCCGGCTTGGCATCCTTCCTAGTGGCCCACATCTTCTACATCGCACTGTTCCGCCAGGGCCACGCCTGGTTCCCCAGCAAAAAGGCCTTGGTAGCCGTGCTGGCCATAGGCGCAGGCATGTATGCCATCGTTTGGGGCGGCCTGGGCGACCCGGTGTTGAAGGCGGCCGTGGCCGCTTATGTGGGCGTCATCTCGCTGATGGCGGCCCAAGCCATAGGCCGCGCTGCTGTGTCGCCAAATGGCACCGGCGCAGGCTGGGTGGCCCTGGGCGCCTGTGTGTTCATGGTCAGCGATTCGCTGATCGCCATCAACAAGTTTGTGACTCCCGTGGCGCTGTCATCGCTGTGGATTCTGGCCACCTACTACGCGGCGCAATTGCTGATCGTGCACAACGCGCGCAAGCCCGGTACCAAGGCATAGATAATCGCCGCTGCGCTGCCCGGCACGGATCGGAGCGGCGGCCAGCGAGGGGCGACAGTTAACCGCTATGAAACTTGTACAGAGTGCATTCATAGTCGTCAATCGTTTCCCTATGCACCGTGAACTTCCCACCCGTTGCAATCGGAACCACCTTCTTCCAAAAGGCACTCGCTGACGCGTTCTGGTTGACGTGAAATATCTGCCAACATCCGGGAAACAGTTGCAGTAGCTGTGCAACTGCAGCCTTGCCAACCCCGGCTCCGCGAAACCGCCTGCCAACAAAGAAATATCCGATGCTGAAGTCTGCATCCTGATGGGTGACCTCGTCGTCCACTGTCAGAAAACCAGCCGTTTCCCCATCCACCGCAATCAAGAACGGCTTCGTCGAAGACTTCGCCCAATATTCGGCTTTGGACCGAATAGAAAACCAACCATCTTCGTTAAACGGTAGCGGTAGCCACTCGCTGAAGTCATACATATAGAACTGCATCATGTTTTCGATACGCTGCAGGCCTTTGCCCTTTGCTTCAAGTAATTCAATAGTCATCATGATGGGCGGAAAAACTGCTGTATCCGCCAAATTCCGTAGCAATTCGGTCGATTCACGCGAAGTGCAACGGTGTTGCAACGCCTTGTTATGAAGCTTTTTGTATACGCCAAGCTGTACTTTCCTTCGAGCTGACAAAGAAATATGCGACTCCGAACATGGCTAGCTCTAATACGTAGAACATTTGCGGTACACCGAAACCATACTCATACACCTCCCAGCCTACAAAGGCTAGCAAAATAGCCCCTACTAGTATGAGCGTTGGCTTGATATTTTTGCCCTTTAACAGGTCCCAAATGATCCAAGCGACAACGAGAGCCCAAATAAGATTGGTCCCCAATATGAGTGGGTTGTCGAAGCTAATTTCTTTGATTACAAGACCGTCAAAATAGACGGCCAAAAGTGTAGATATGCACGAAATTACCAGTGCAAAAACTGCTTTTTTAATGTCGAATGGCAACAAAAGTTCTCCCTGAGATTGGTTTGTAAGATTTGCTCAGTTTTTACAGGGCGATTCTGCAATATTTCGTGAAGCGCCTGGTGCTAGCAGCAGGGGTATTCATGAGACGGTGATCGTAAAACAAAGACAATACACGCCGTTGCAAGCCACACCCCCATGCCCGAACCTTTGATACCACTGAACGAAGACGAGATCGACTTCTCCGCCATACGCGCGCAGGGGTCAGGGGGGCAAAACGTCAACAAGGTATCCACCGCCATCCACCTGCGCTACTCGATACCGGACTCATCCCTGCCGGATGCGATCAAGGAACGGCTGCTGGCCCTGAGCGACCAGCGCATCACGACCGATGGTGTGGTGGTCATCAAGGCCCAGACCACGCGCAGCCAGGAGCAGAACAAGGCCGAAGCGGTGGAGCGCCTGCAGGCCCTGGTGGACAGCGTGGCCGTGTTGCCCAAACGCCGCAAGGCTACCAAACCGACCAGAAGCTCGCAGCGCAAGCGGCTGGACGGCAAGGCCTCGAGGGGCGATGTGAAGAAGCTGCGGGGGCGGGTGTCTGGCGGGGATTAGCTTGGCTTAGCCCGGACTCGCGAACCAGAACCGCATCAGCCCAAAGCTCAACGCAAACAAATAGCCGTACGCAAACTTGTCAATGCGCAGCACCGCCTGACCATGGCGCGCGCGCCAGGCGCCCAGGGCGGCCATGCACAGGCCGGCCAGGATGGGGGACAGCGCGGCATTGGCCACGCGCAGGTTCTTGCTGGCCACCAGATAGTCCGGAAACACCAGCAGGCTCAAACCACCCGCGATGGCGCCAAACACCAGGTAACCCAGCGCTGCCAGCCACGGATTGGGCTTGCGGCGCACGGATCCGGCCAGCGAATGAAAACCCATATTGACCAGCAGTTCCCCCAGCACCTGCAGCAGCAATTCGCCGAAGATGCTAAACACGAACTCAAAGATGGCTTCCATCATTTGCTATCGTTTCAGGAGCGCATGAAGCATATTACACCGGGGCTATCGGCCGATTTTCATAAGCTCACTCGGCAAACAGTGCAGCCTCGGGCGGGTTGCGCGGCGCTACACCCAGGTGGCGGTAGGCCGCCAGCGTGGCGATGCGCCCGCGCGGAGTGCGCTGCAAATAACCCTGCTGTATCAAATAGGGCTCGATGACGTCTTCAATCGTCTCGCGCTCTTCGCCAATGCTGGCCGCAATATTGTCCAAGCCCACCGGGCCGCCGTCGAAGCGGTGGATCACCGCCTCCAGCAGCTTGCGGTCCATCACGTCAAAGCCTTGTGGGTCCACGTCCAGCATGGCGAGCGCGCGGTTGGCAATGTCCAGTGTGATGTGACCACTGCCCTTCACGTCCGCATAGTCGCGCACACGGCGCAGCAGGCGGTTGGCAATGCGCGGTGTGCCGCGGGAGCGGCGGGCAATCTCGAAACCACCCTCCGCATCCATCGGCGCCTTCAGCAGGCCAGCACTGCGTTTGACAATACGGCCCAACTCTTCAGGCGTGTAAAACTCCAGCCGCGCCACGATGCCAAAACGGTCGCGCAGCGGGTTGGTCAGCATGCCGGCGCGCGTGGTGGCGCCGACCAGCGTGAAGGGCTGCAGGTCCAGCTTGATGGAGCGGGCGGCGGGGCCTTCGCCGATCATGATGTCGATCTTGTAGTCTTCCAGCGCGGGGTACAAAATTTCTTCGACCACCGGCGAGAGTCGGTGGATCTCGTCGATGAACAACACATCGTTCTTTTCCAGATTGGTCAGCAACGCGGCCAAGTCCTTGGGCTTTTCCAGCACCGGGCCGCTGGTCTGGCGCAGGTTGACGCCCAGCTCTGCCGCGACGATGTGCGAGAGCGTGGTTTTGCCCAGGCCGGGCGGGCCAAACAGCAGCACATGGTCCAGCGCCTCGCCGCGCATTTTGGCGGCGCTGATGAAGATCTCCAACTGCTCGCGGATCTTGGCCTGGCCCACATACTCGTCCAGCAGCTTGGGGCGCAGCGCGCGCTCAATGGCCTCTTCCTGGGGTGAGGTAGGTGCGGCCGACACCATGCGTTTGGAAGGCGGGACTGCGAAATCGTCGGTCTGGATGCTCACGGGGCGGGTACGGGTTAGGGCAAGGGCTGGTAGGCGCCCACTATAGCGCGAGGCCCGCACGCCGCCGCGCGCGCCATTCAAGTTAACGGTGCTTTGGGCCGATACCTTGGCATGACCCCAGCTTCCGGATCACCTACTCCCCTGCCCGCGCTGCGAACAGCGTGCCTTGCCGTGTGGCTTGCACTGGGCTCCCACGCCTGGGCGTCCGATCCAGTAATCGCCCCCCAAAATGCGGCATCGCGCGCGCCGGCGGCCGCCGCCTCGGGCCCAGCCCCGGCCGCGTCCAAGGAAAGCAGCGCCACCGCGAAAAAGACCACGCCGGTAGACAGCCTGCCCACCAACAACGGGTCGGCCATGGCGGAGAAGATACGGGCAGCCCTATCCGGGACAGCGGTGGTCAGCAAGAAGATGACGGTCACCGTGGAAGACAACAAGCCAGCGCCCCGCACGGCCCCACCGCCATCCCCCGCGGTGCGCACGCTGTCCAGCCAGCGATACCAGCAGGCCCGAGCCGCCGCCGTTGCCGGCCACGCCGGTGGAGCAGCCCCAGCCGCTGGCGGCAAAGCCCATGGCGGCGGCGAGGCACATTGGGCCTATGAGGGCGACACTGGCCCACAGGCCTGGGGCAAACTCAAACCCGACTTCAACACCTGCGCCACCGGCAAGCGCCAGTCACCCATCCACATCGAAGCCGGCAACACCTTGCAAGGCCCGGCCGAGCCGGTGCAGTTTGCCTACACGCCCAGCAATGGCACGGTGGTCAACAACGGCCACACAATCCAGGTGGATGTGCAGGGCGAAAACACCATCACCGTGCGTGGCTCCAGCTACCGGCTGCTGCAGTTCCACTTCCATACCCCGTCCGAAGAACAGATCAATTCCAAACGTTACCCCATGGTGGCGCATCTGGTGCACAAGAACGACGAGGGGCAATTGGCGGTGGTGGCCGTACTGCTGGACGAGGGAGCCGCCAGCCCCTTCATCGACAAGGTCTGGACCTATATGCCGCTGGACGCCAATGACCGTGTGGGCATGCCGCAAGGCCTGCTGAACCTGGCCGAACTACTACCCACCGACCAGCGTTATTACCAGTTCATGGGTTCGCTGACCACGCCGCCCTGCTCTGAGGGTGTGTTGTGGATGGTGCTGAAGCAGCCGGTCACGATCAGCAAGGGGCAGTACCGGTTGTTCAGCCAGCTATATCCCAACAATGCACGACCGGTGCAGGCGGTGAATGGGCGGGTGGTGCGGGAGGCGCTGTAGTTCGCTGTAGCTCTAGCAACTTAGAAAGCAAACTCACTTCGCAATGGCGACGTGTTCGGCGCCGTTGGACGTAAGGAATCCGTATTGAGTTTCAACAATTCGTCGCCACGTAGCCTGCAACAAGTTACCGACTACTTTGAGGGGCGCAATTGGAATCTCTGTCTACCCAGAAGGCTTGCACAGAAAAGCAAGCGAAGATCATCGAATATCTCAACGCCGATTGGACGGATGACGAGATTTGCGAAGAGCTAACCTGCACACCAGCAGAAATATCAGTGATTCGTGGCCGCTTCATGGTTAACTATGTTTGGGAAAACGGAACACGGAAACGGACAACCATTGATTCGGCAAATTACCACGTTATTTCGGTGTTATCCAAAGAGCAGTCCGCCCGATTGATAAAGCCTAGAGTTACTGGGTTCGATTTTGTGGACGCGAACGGGCGAAAGCACACCTTGTCCATTAAAAAATGAGTTCGTTCGTACCGTCTCGGTTTGTTGACATTCTCCCCAACACACCGGATGGAAGCCAGGCAAGGATAGAGGCTACTTTCTACTGCGAAGCAAATCCCTCTCCACTACCGCCAAAAAGTTCGCGGTGGACCAGTCCAGATCGTTCACATAAATCTCGGGCTTGTAGACTTGCCCATTGGCGCGTGGCCGGTTGACGTATACCTTGTTGGGGACAACCACTACTGCCCGGCCAGAGGCCAGCGTCTGATGGCGCACCTCCATGTAAGTGGAGTCCGCTGAACTGGGCGCACCAATCAATTTGGTGTTGGGGAATCGCGTGAACACATCCAAGGCATCCAGACAGGCGCTGGCGCATTGGCCTGGCACCACGACATACACAGGTTGGGTGAACGCCGCAGGGTCGCCCGCCACGTCGCCCATTGAATCTGCGGGGTTGGCTACCGTTGCGGCACGCTCTGCCACAAAAAATTTCTGCCCACTATTCAGGGCCTTACGCATGCCGGCGGCCCAGCCCTTGACCCAATGGGCGGCCTCTGTTTGTTTCTGTTGGGTCAAAGTCTTCACCAGGTTTTCCACATGGGCGGTGTTGTCTTTGGAGGCACGCCACCACACTTCGGTCTTTGCAGAGTAGGCCTGAAGGCGTCGTTGAACGCGCCCCTTCCCCCACAATGCGCCCGCAAACTCTTGGCTCCACATGGACGAGCCGCCGAGGTTGTGACGCAGATCAATGACGATGGCATCGGCGTCAAGAAAACGCTGCCGCTGTTGCTGCACCTCGTCGGTCATAGCGCGGTAAGCTTCGCGTTGCTTGTCGTCGGGCTGGAATGTGGGCATGGCCACCCAATACAGTCTCGCACGTGGTTCGGTGATGCCAACCGCCAATTCGTCTCCGTAGGAAGTGGCGTAGTACCACTGCTTGGCCTGGTCGGTCCTGGGAACCCAGGTCAATTGTTGAGTGTTTGTCTTGCCGTCCACCTCATACTCGCATAGCTGCGGCAGCGCAATGAACGGGTTGCCCCGGTCCACAAACACCTCGCGCGCCATAGTCCACCAATGCCCCGGCTCATCCACGCGCCCCATAAACGTGAAGACATTTTGAGTGATCAGGGTAGTCATGGGCACGCCGTCACACGACACTAACTTCGCACCTATGGGGAGTTGTCCTGGCTCAGCGGCCGCAACGTGCAGCGCCTCGCCACGCCATACCGTGACAAAGCCAGGCCAGCGCTCGGGCGGCAGCGCGGAGGGGTCCAGTTTGGTGACCATGCCAGCATGGCCGTCGTGAATGCGCACATTGAACGCCTCAATAGCGGCGGTGTAGCCAGCTCCGTTGTGCACCTTCGCGGCCAGTTGCAACCCGTCTTGCTTGGCCGCCAACAGGTTTTTTACAAACCCGGGGTTGGCGCGATCATAGGTACCAGGATGATTTCTTAAAGTGATGGTGTACCCAGCCTGAATATCACGTATCGCGGCTTCCCGCCATTGCGCCGCCGTCTGTGGCAATGCTAGGGTGGTGGGCTTTGGGACGGGCTGGGCAAAAGTGCCGGTACTCGAAGTGCTCAGCACAAGGCACACCAGCAAAGTACCGCGGAATTGTTGAAAGAAATGCATCAGGTCTGGGTCTGTGGAAGTCAGATTCAAATCATTGCACAGTGTAAATATCCGACACCCCCAGAACTTGCAACTGACTGAGTCTAGGAGTTTGACGATTAAGGTCCCGTTACATCAGCTTGAATCGCGACTGAAACGCCTGGCTCACGGCCAAACTCTCACGCCGTCCAGACAGCTCCAAAAACATCCGTCCCGGCATCTGCCGGACCACGCCGGCGACGCGCTGCAGATTGACGATAGTACTGCGGTGAATTTGCCAGAACTCTTCAGGGTCAAGCTGTGAGAGCAAATCGGTCACGGAGGTACGGATCAGCTCTTCCCCATCCTTCAACACCACGCGGGTGTATTTGCTATCGCTTTGAAAATAGAACACGTCCCCAACCGTGACCAGCCTTTGGCGCGTGGCAGACCCCACTTGCAGCCAACGTAAACGCATGGCTGGCGGCGTGGACAACGCCGTCAAGATGCGTGACAAGTCAGCAGGTGGCTGCGACAACCGTTGCTTCAAACGCGAGACGGTCAGTGCCAAGCGCGATACGGTGACAGGCTTAAGCACATAGTCAACGGCGCCTTGCTCAAATGCAGCCAGTGCGCGGTCGTCGTGGGCGGTGACGAACACCACATGGCAGCTTGCACCGGCGGCGCGCGCCAGCTCGATACCGTCCAGGCCGGGCAAACGAATGTCAATGAAGGCGACGCTGGGTCTGTCGGCAGTCAAGCGTTGCAACCCCTCGACGCCATCATTCGCAGTGATCAACGTCAGTTCAGGCCACAAGGCATGCAGCAACTCCAGCAGTTGGGCGCGCGGCAAAGGCTCGTCTTCAACGACCAGCGCCACCGGGTTCATACACGCTCCCAATTTGTGTGGGTTTGCAAAGCGGTCAGGGCAATACGCAAGGTCGCAACTACACCACCCTGCACCCCACTCTCCACGGTCAGACTTGCGGCGTCACCAAAAAGGGCACGCAGACGATCCGTGGTGTTGGCAAGTCCGGTGCCACTACCCACCTGAGCGCCGGAACCTGAATTGCCAGCCAGGCCAGCGCCGGTATCGCTCACGGTCAAACACAGGTCTGCGCCATTGATCTCCGCCGTAACATCAATCCGGCCACCACGGGGAAGCGGCTCAATGCCATGCTTGATGGCGTTCTCCACCAAAGTGGCCAGCATCATCGGGGGCATCGACAAGGCTGCGGCATCGGGACTGCAATCCACCTTGGCTTGCAGCCGCTCTCCGAGCCGAAGTTTCATGACTTCCAGATACGCTTGTACCAGTTCGCATTCGGCCTGTACCGTGGACGTTGGCGAGCGCATAGACGGCACCGCGCGGCGTAAATAGGTGATCAGGTGCCCCAGCATTTCGTCGGCCAGCGCTGCGTTGCGGCGCACCAGATACTGCACACCAGCCAGCGTGTTGTACAGGAAGTGCGGCTCCACTTGTGCCTGTAAAGACTTCAGCTCGGCCAACGTAACCTGTTTCGACAACTCCGCCACCGCACGACGCTGCTCGGCCAGCGCCAACTGGCGCTGATGTTTCTGCTGTTCACGCCAATCGACGACCATGCCGGGCAGCAAGAACACTAGCGCAAATACTGCCGGCGGCAGGCCACGCGCGGACACCCAGGTCCAAGAGGTCAGCCGATCTGGCAGAAAGTCGTGCGACAGTGGCAACACCAACAACCCCGCCACAACCGCAGCCAGCAGCGTGAGGCCCAGCAGGGCCGGCCATGCACGCTGCCTGGTCCACCGACTTGTCGCCTGTATCACCAGCCAAGCCATCGCATAACTCAACCAGAATTGCGTGCTCAGTATCAACCACGGCGACCTGCCCAGCACCAGCCACGCTGCGGCGAAAGCGGTGATCGACAGCACCGCCACCATCCAGGCGGGAAGCGTTCCAGACTTGACGTGGCTCACTGAGTCTTCAGCTCCAAATTGCGAGGGACACGCTGCCCCGTGTTTTGCATGGCAAGTATCGCGGCCTGACGATCTCGCAGCAGTTGCTCCAAGTCCATTTCAACTTTGCTGGTGGTCAAGGCCACATCGCTGCCCACTTCTTCAAATTTCAAGTCTGACAGCCAAGCTTGGCCGTTGCCGACGAGCTTCAAACCCATCTGAATAAATTCAGCATCCATAGGCACCTCAATCACGACGCTGACGGGAACCCATTGCCCAGTAGATCCTTTGGCACCGCTGCCTGACGGCACGAGAGGCATTCTGGCCATCTCCGGTAGCGCAGCCGACAAATACGGACCCGCCCAGCCGTCAACACCCGAAACCTTAAGCATTCCGGAAAACCGAACGCGCCTTCCGCCATATCCTGAGGTTCTTGTGAAGTTGTGGATATCCCCGAAAGCAGTGCCGCGCTGGCCGCTGGCCACGACCGTCAGCGCGGGCTTTCCTTCCCAAGTTACCGAGATATCCACACCCATCTGGTAACTCTGCGGTCCGTCGCCACTCGAGCCATAGGACCATCCGGTGGGCTTCACGATAGTGGATGCGCTGGCGATCATCAGCCAGGCGACGAGCGGTGCGGCGATCAGTGCTTTGAATTTCATGGTTGAGCTCCTTGATTAATATGCTCGCTATGGTGACGAGGCTTTTGCAACTGATCCAGCGCAATGCGACAAGCGCCCGAAACCTAGCACGAACCTATGAATTCCCTGATTGAGTTCGCGCCGGAGCGTTTTGACCCGGCTGCGTTTCTGTCGACCCTCCAACACGTCACTCAAAGTGATGGCCCCCGTGGCGCTAAAAAATCCAGCAGCCTTGAATGGTCGCGTTGCGACAATTTCAGGCAGGCTAAAGACGCCAACCGCCCCAAGGCAACCTATAAACCAACCCTACTTTGCCAGCGCCCGCAGCGCCAGCTTGATGCCATCACTGACCCCCACATCGGCAGGCAGCGCCTTCAGCGCAGCCGCCGCTTCCTTGTCGCTATAACCCAGCGCGAGCAGCGCTTGCAGGATGTCGGCCTGCGCATCATTGACCAGCGTAGCGCTGGCCCCAATATCCGCACCCAGCTTGCCCTTGAGTTCCAGCAGCAGGCGCTCGGCGGTCTTCTTGCCAATGCCAGGCACCTTGATCAGGCGGCCCGCCTCTTGCAAAGTCACCGCCTGCGACAGCTCCCCCACACTCATGCCGGACAACACCGACAAGGCCGTGCGCGGGCCGACACCGGAAATCTTGATCAGCTCGCGAAAGGCGGCGCGCTCCTCTGCCGACTGGAAGCCGTACAGAATCTGCGCATCCTCGCGCACCACAAAATGTGTCAGCAGCGACACCTTTTCTCCGCTCGCAGGCAGGTTGTAAAACGTGCTCATGGGCACCTGCACCTCGTAACCCACGCCGCCGCAATCCACCAGCACCTGGGGCGGGTTTTTGTCGCTGAGAATGCCTGTGAGTTTGCCAATCATCGTGTTGTGCCCTGGGTGGTTTGCGGTTTGTTGCCTATGATGGGGGCCTTTTTTGCCGTTGGCTATCCAGCCCCCTCTCATCTCTTTGACTGGAATTATCAGCTTGATCCTCCGACACACTTTCAAACCGCTGAACAACAACCGCCTGTCCCACCTGTGCGGCCCGACCGACGAACACCTGCGCACCATCGAGGTCGCGCTGGACATTCGCATCGCGCACCGCCACGAGCAGTTCAAGGTCGAAGGCCCCAAGGCCAAGGCGCAGCGCGGCATGGACTTGATCCAGGCGCTGTATGAGCTGGCGGCCAAACCCATCAGCGCGGCCACCGTGCAGCTGATGCTGTCGGGCGACGGCTCTGCCGACGAGGGCGATGGCCCCAGCCTGGCCACGCGCCGCGCCGACCTCAAACCCCGCAGCAAGAACCAGGCGCTGTACCTGGACAATATTGCAGAGCACGACATCACCTTTGGTATTGGCCCGGCCGGTACCGGCAAAACGTATCTGGCGGTGGCGGCCGCGGTGGACGCCCTGCAGCGCAGCGCAGTGCAACGCATCATCCTGACCCGCCCGGCGGTGGAAGCCGGCGAACGCCTGGGCTTTTTGCCCGGTGATCTGAACCAGAAGGTAGACCCTTATTTGCGCCCGCTGTACGACGCCTTGTACGACCTGATGGGTTACGACCAGGTGCACAAGGCGTTCGAGAAACAACAACTCGAAATCGCACCGCTGGGCTTTATGCGCGGGCGCACGCTGAACAATGCCTTTGTGATCCTGGACGAGGCGCAAAACACCACGCCTGAGCAGATGAAGATGTTTTTGACACGCATCGGTTTTGGTGCCAAGGCCGTCATCACCGGCGATGTGAGCCAGATCGACCTACCAAAGACCCAGCTCAGCGGCCTGGTCGATGCTGAGCGGGTGTTGCGCCGTGTCAGCGGTATTGCCATCACCCACCTGACCAGTGCCGACATCGTGCGCCACCCGCTGGTGGCCCGTGTGGTCGATGCGTATGACGCGGCGCGGCTGACCGAACTGCCGTCGATTGCGATCCCTGACGAAGAACCCGAATTGCCGCGTGTGGGCCTGCCCAAGCTGCGCACACCCGGTCGCCAATCTGCCAGAAAATCCTGAGCCCATTCCGTTTCATCATGCTGCCCGAACTCACCCTCTCCCTGCAATTCAGCTCCGTCGCCAAACCCGACAAACACCGCGCCGCCCTGCCCCGCCATGCGGTCAAAAAGTGGATTCGCCATGCGCTGCAAAGCGATGCCGAAATCACGGTGCGCATCGTGGATGCCGAAGAGGGCCAAACGCTGAACCGCGAGTACCGCAAAAAGGACTACGCCACCAATGTGCTGACCTTTGACTACACCCAGGAGCCGGTGGTCAGCGCAGACTTGGTGTTGTGCGCACCGGTCGTCGCTGCCGAGGCCAAGGAACAGAAGAAGACACTGCAGGCCCACTACGCCCACCTGATCGTGCACGGCACGCTGCACGCCCAGGGCTGGGACCACGAGATGGACGAAGACGCACAGGTCATGGAGCTGCGCGAGACCGAGATCATGGCCAGGCTGGGTTTCAAGAATCCCTATTGATCAAATTGGCCACCAGCCCCCGTCGAATATGGCTATTGCGCTATGTAATGCATAGCATATTGTTTTAACTGATCCCTGGAGCATAGACATGAAACGTTTTGGACTTGCCCTCTTAACTCTGCTGCTAGCGGGGGCCGCGCTGGCGGATGCAACCATCCCCAAGGCAGATATCCCGGGCGCCAAGGATTCGCCGCTGATCGGTCGTTTTGCTGGCTCCTTCATCGTGTCGCAAGACAACCGCGACTTCGACGAACTCAAGCTGCCGCTGGGACCGCTCAAGCCTGTTGCGGACAAATCCAAGCGGGACTCCCACAACAATATGGTTTTCGAGCCCGCGCAAAGCAAGGTACTGGAGGGCAAACGCAGCCACATCGTTTATTTGCTACCGGCCAACGTGTCGCCACTGCAGGCCGTGCGCAACTACCAGAATGACGCCACCGCCAAGGGTGGCAAGACCCTGTTTGAATGCAAAAGCCCCGATTGCGGTGGCGACGGCACCCGCAGCAGCGAAGGTGGCGGCGGTGACCAGAGCCTGGCCATGATCCTGACGCCCGAAGACAAGATCAAGGACAAGGCCTTTACCAATGGCGCATGTGCACAAACCGGCCGCACCGGTGAACAACGCTATGCCGCGCTGGAGCTGCCCAAGTCCAATGCCTTTGTCTCCGTGCTGGCCTACACACTGGACGGTGGTACCTATTGCAAGGCGTTTGAGAACCGCACCGTCGTGGTGGTAGACGTGCTGGAACTCAAGGCCATGGAACAGAAGATGGTGACCGTCAAAGCCGAAGAGATGGCGCAATCCATCACCACCAACGGCCGCGTCGCGTTGTATGGCCTGTACTTTGATTCGGGCAAGGCCGATGTCAAACCGGAGTCAAAAGACACACTGGAACAGATCGCCAGACTGTTGGCTGGCACACCCACACTCAAGCTGTTGGTCGTGGGCCACACCGATAACGTGGGCGAGTTTGCGTCCAACACGGACCTTTCCAAACGCCGGGCCGATGCGGTGATCAACCTGCTGGCCAGCCAGTACAAGGCCGACCGCAAGCGCCTGACGCCTGTGGGCGTGTCGTTTGCCAGCCCCATTGCACCGAACACCAGCGAGGATGGCAAGGCCAAGAATCGGCGGGTGGAGCTGGTGCCCAACAACTGACGGATACGGTCCCCTTGGGGGCGGTATTAGTCCATTCGGATTGGTTAGTCCATTTGGACTATTTACCGTCCCCGCCCCACCCCCTACAGTTCAGGTAACAAATTTTTACACATGGACTCAATAGGGACTTCAGACAATGCGCAATAAGAATTTCGGAATTTTGGTTCGTTCCGCCCTGGCGGCGGCTTTGTTGGTAGGTACACAGTGGGCCGCGGCCGAAGTGGTCACCGGCACGATCGTCAAGTTTGCCGACGGCGTTGGCAACAACCCCGGCGGTGCGTTTAATGGTTCGGTGGTGTCCGGTGCAGCTGGCACCTGGAACAACTCCTTCGAGAGCTTCTGCCTTGAATACAACGAAAACATCAGCTTTGGCACCAACCACAAGGTCGGCGGCGTAAGCAACCACACGGTCAACGCGGCGGGTGTTTATGGCACCTACAGCGGTAGCGAACCCGGTCATACGTCCACCCAAGACCCCATCAGCGCCAGCACCGCATGGTTGTTCACACAGTTCTACACCACCCATCTGTCCAATACCGCCATTTGGGGCAATGCCAACCAGACACTGAAGAACACCGCCGTGCAACAAGCCATCTGGTCGCTGGAAGGTGAGTCTTTTGGCACCATGAGCACCCTGGCAACGTCCTACAAAAGCTTGGCCAACGCAGCCGTCACCTCTGGCGCATGGAGTGGTATCGGCTCAGTGCGGGTGTTGAACCTGTACAGCAAAGACAACCAAGGCAACTACACGCGCCACGCGCAAGACCAGTTGTACATGGTGTCCGCAGTGCCTGAACCAGAAACCTACGCAATGATGCTGGCTGGCCTGGCCCTGGTGGGTGGCATCGCACGCCGTCGCCGTAACAACAAGTCCGCAGCGGCTTGAGTGTACAGGGGCTGCGAGCAAATACTGCCTCCAGCCCCCGTCCGTACTGTGCAGACAGCTATATAAACAATAGCTATCCTACAAACTACTGGCGTCCCAACGCGGCGCGCCACACCCCTAGTTTGTAGTCAAACCCCACCGCATGTGCCGGACTGGTTGACGGTAACCGGGCATAACGCAGCCCCGCTACAAACTGCAAGCCGGGTAATACGTGGGTGTTGAAACTTTTCTCTGCCTCGGCCCCGTTAAAACACACTAGGTCTATTCCCGGATGGGCAGCGAAAAATGCTGCAAAGTCATTGGGCACACGTGTACCTGCCTGTATCGCACTGTCCAGGCTGCCCGGGCGCACACAACTCTGCAACACGTCCCATACCGCATAACCCGCCCGGGTGACAGCTTGCACCCGGTCCACATAGGGAGCCGTCGCATCGAAACCGGCCAGTCGGGCCATGATGGGCCAGAAATGGTTGCGCGGATGGGCGTAATACTGCTGCGCGGTCAACGACGCCACACCTGGCATGCTGCCCAAGATCAACACCTTTGCCCTAGGTGATGACAAAGGTGGGAAGCTGTTGACTAGACCCACGGAATCCACCACCCCAGCATCACTGTCATTTTTTGCCATTGCCGTCATTGCTCCAAGAGGGTCTTCTACACCTGAGCATAATCGGCAGCCTAAGTTCCAGCCCCCACCTTCCAGCCAGCACCATGCGCGCCCTGATCGACTTCACCGCCATACAGGCTCCTCCTGCGCAGCCCGGCAGTGGCACGGCCCTGTCTCCCAAGGCGCTGCCCGCAGGCTCCCAGGCCTTGCGTGTCGCTTTTGGTGACCCTGTTGAAGTCCTGGTGGCGTACACACTGGACCAGGTCAAAACCGTGCTGCAGGCGGTGGAAAACCGCGCTCTGCAAGGCCAGTGGTGTGTAGGGTATGTGCGTTATGAAGCGGCTCCGGCATTCGACGGCGCATTGGCCGTGCACCCGGCGACTGGGCCCTTGGTGTGGTTCGGCGTGCACGACGCGCCGCTGCCATCGGCGGACGCTACACCCTGCAAGGCGCCCACCAACACGTCGCCCGATCTGGCCCCGACCGCCAATGCCACGTGCCGCGCCATCTGGCATCCCGGCATTCAACGCGGCACATTCGACACAGCCCTTGCCCGCCTGCACCAGGCCATATCAGACGGCGAGATTTACCAGGCCAACTTCACCTCGCGCAATGTGGGACAGTTGCATGTGCCACCGTGGGACCTGTTCAGCGCCATGCGCCAGGCCCAACCCGGTGGTTTCGCCGCCTACATCGACACCGGCGACGAACAGGTGTTGTCCGTATCACCCGAACTGTTTTTTGACTGGCACGATGGCCATGTGGTGACCCGACCGATGAAAGGCACGGCCCCACGCGGCCGCACGCCCGACGAAGACGCCGCGCTGGCCGAGGCCCTGCGCAGTTCACCCAAGGAGCGGGCCGAAAACGTGATGATCGTGGACCTGATACGCAACGATTTGTCGCGCCTGGCGCTGCCGTTTTCAGTCAGCGTGGATGGCCTGTGCCGTGTACAGCCCCTGTCCACCGTATGGCAGATGGTGAGTGACGTACATGCCGATACACGGCCCGGTTGCAGCTTGGTGGACGTATTCACCGCGCTGTTTCCCTGCGGATCTGTGACCGGCGCACCCAAGGTACAGGCCATGCGACTGATACGCGAACTGGAGGACAGCGACCGCGCCGTCTATTGCGGGGCGGTCGGCGTGGTGCGCCCGGGCGGCAGCGCCACGTTTAATGTGCCGATCCGCACCGTGCTGGCCCAGGGAGAGCACATACGAACCGGCACCGGCAGCGCCATCACATCGGATGCCGAAGCGGCTGGTGAATGGCAGGAATGGCGGCACAAACAGGCCTACCTCACCCGCGCCAGCCAATCCTTTGCACTGCTGGAAACATTGGCCCTGCACGACGGGAAGCTGCTGCATGCCAACGCCCACCTGGCGCGCATGGCGGTGTCTGCCGCGCACTTTGGATTTGCCTGGCAGCCGGATGTGGTGCAACGAACATTGGCTGCGCTCAGCCATCAGCACCCCAGTGGCGCCTGGCGCGTGCGCCTGCTGCTGGATGCTGCGGGCACAGCCCGCGTCGAGACCTTTGCGCTGCCACTAACTCCCGCCACCGTGCGCTTGCAACTGGCGCCCCGCCCGCTACTGCTGGCCAAGAGTGAATTTGTACGCCATAAGACCACGCGCCGCGCCCACTACGAACAGTTTGCGCCCACTAACACGGCCGTTTTTGACGCTGTGCTGTGGAATACCAAAGGCGAGATCACCGAATGCACCCGCGGCAACATCGCCCTGCTGCTGGGTGGCCGGTGGGTAACCCCGGCCGCGCACTGCGGTCTGTTACCCGGCGTGGGGCGTGCACACTGGTTGGCGCAGGGCCGCATGGTGGAGGCCGTTGTGCACCTGAACGATTTGCCACGGGTGCAGAGCATGGCCTTTGTCAACAGCCTACGCGGCTGGGTGGATGCGGTGTGGGACAGTCCACCGCTGGCGCAAAAGCTGCCCACCCAGTGGGACGACGGCGAGCACAACGCGCTGACTCCTGGCTAGGCGCCTGGGCGGCAAAGCGTTCTGCGCAGGTCAAGGAGGAGCCCG
>JAYSZJ010000010.1:0-127315 GCA_043738115.1 Rhodoferax sp.
TGTAGTTGAAGGCGAATAAGGTGTTGCCACGGCGGCGTATCCGTATGCCATCGGGGAGATGAACTGGAGACAGGCCCGCTGACAACGCGGCGTCTCGCACAACAAGGACTCTTTCAGACTATGCCACAACGGCAACACCATCGCTTGACGCGGTGTTGTTGGTGATATCGGAAGTGCCGAACGGATGAGTTAAACGGTGGCGGTTGAAGGCATCATCTTCGGCCGCCGCATCTAGGTCCGTGCAAACCGTTTAGTCCTTTGACACAATCGGGCTTTTGAGACCCCGCCTCTGAAGCCACCCATGAACGCTGCCATTGATCTTCGCTCCGACACCGTAACCCGCCCAACCGACGCCATGCGTTCGGCAATGGCCACCGCAGAAGTCGGTGATGACCAGTATGGCGAAGACCCTAGCACCAACCGCCTGCAGGCGCGGGTGGCCGAGATGCTGGGCAAGGAGGCCGCGGTGTGGCTGCCCAGCGGCACCATGGCCAACCAAGTGGCGCTGCGCACATTAACTCGACCTGGTGATGAAGTGGTGGCCTGTCGCGAATCCCATGCCGCATGGCACGAGGCCGGAGGCGCGGCCGCCAACGCTGGCGTGCAGATCCACGAGATTGGGCAGGGCGGCATGTTCACCGCCGAAGACCTGCGCGCTGCCACTAAACCACGCAACTTCCCCATTTTTTCGCTTACAACCCTGGTCCAGATCGAGAACACCCACAACCGGGCGGGCGGCATAGTGGTGCCCCAGCCCGAGGTTCTGCGCATCTGCGCCGTCGCACGCGACTTGGGTTTGGCAACGTTCCTGGACGGTGCAAGGCTGTGGAATGCCAGCGCCGCAAGTGGTGTGGCGCTGCACACTTTGGCTGAGCCCTTCGACCTGGTGGCAGTGGCTTTCAGCAAAGGGCTGGGCGCGCCGGGCGGGTCACTGCTCGCGGGCTCCAGGGATTTGATAGCCCCTGCCGACCGGCACCGTCGCCGCCTGGGCGGCGCCATGCGCCAGAACGGCATCTTCAGCGCCGCCGCGCTGCATGCGCTGGACCATCACCTCACACGCCTCCCAGAGGACCACGCCAACGCCCGAGCCTTCGCCGAACGCCTGAGCGCGGGTGCGCCGGTGCAACTGGATATGACGACCGTACAGACCAACATCGTTGTCTTTCGCCTACCACCGTCGATAACGCTGGATGCACCAGCGTTGAGTGCACGTGCACGGGAACGCGGTGTCCTGGTCAATGCCTTCGGACCCCGTACAGTGCGGGCAGTCACGCACCTGGACGTCACACGCGCGCAGTGTGAAACGGCCGCTGACGTGCTGGTCGCGTTGCTCACCAACTAGGATTTACACCATGCAAATACTCCAAAAAAAGGCAACCCTCGCAGCAACACTGCTAACCGTGCTCTGTGCGTTTGGCAGCCTGTGCTGCCCGACCGACACGCTGGCTGCTGCGCCGGACATGCGCAGCCTGCGGGTGCCGGCCGGGTTTCAGATCGAAGTGCTGACCGATGCCGTGCCCCATGCACGACAAATGGCGCTGGGTGCATTCAAAGATGGCAATGGCGTGTTGTACGTAGGCAGCATGGGTGCCGGAAAAGTTTATGCGGTGGAGATAGACCAGGGCCGGGCCAAAGCAGTGCACACGGTAGCCTCGGGCCTGCAGATGCCGGTCGGTGTGGCCTGGCGCGATGGGCAGTTGTTTATCTCTGCGGTGTCCAAGATACTGCGCTTGGACGGTATTGACCGCCGTCTTAGCAACCCGCCAACACCCGTCACCGTCACCAGCGGGTTTCCGACGGACACCCACCATGGCTGGAAATTCATTGCCTTCGGTCCCGATGGGCTGTTGTATGTGCCGGTGGGTGCGCCCTGTAATGTCTGCGAGTCCGACGCGCGGTATGCCAATATCCAGCGTATGAAGCCCGATGGCAGCGGGCTCGAAACCGTAGCGGCCGGTGTGCGCAACTCCGTCGGCTTCGACTGGAACCCGCGCGACCGCGCCTTGTGGTTCACCGATAACGGCCGTGACATGTTGGGCGACGATATGCCCAGCGACGAGCTCAACCATGTGGAAAAAACAGGCCAGCACTTTGGCTACCCGTATTGCCACCAAGGTGACGTACGCGATCCCGAATTTGGCAGCAAGCGCCCGTGCACAGAGTTCGTAGCGCCGGTTGCCAAGCTCGGTGCGCATGTGGCCGCGCTGGGTATGCGTTTCTATACCGGCCAACAGTTTCCCGTGGCCTACCGCAACAGTATTTTCATTGCCGAGCATGGCTCCTGGAACCGCAGTGCCAAAGTCGGCTACCGGGTCGTGCGTGTGATGCTTGACGCACAGGGCAAGGTGCTGGGGCAAGAGACCTTCGTCGATGGCTGGCTGAGCAAGGATGCAGCCGGCAAGGAGACCGTCAGCGGGCGCCCGGTTGATGTGCTGGTTTTGCCCGACGGCTCGCTGCTGATCAGCGACGACAGCGCAGGTGTTATCTACCGCGTTCGCTACCAGCCTTAAAAGCCTGGCGGTGGGAGCGAGCTAGTTCGTACCGCACCACCGGCCAGATTTCGGGCACACGCTGGCCTGCGCGCCATCCACCCAGACTTGTCCAGCCGCCAATAGCTGCGCAGTCGACAGGTCGGTGTCGAAGCGGACTTGCAAGGCTTGCGCGACCGGGGCATGTTCGATGGGAAGCTCCCAGGTCAGAAAGACCTGGGTGCAATCGAGCTCGTTGGGAAAGTCTGCCGCATCAAAGCCACTGCCATGGCGCCGGATCACCGCGTGCGGCTGACCCGTATCAAACACCACCGCCGTCCCCCTGCACAGCGCGATGCGATGGCCGGTGAACGGAAAGTGCAAGTCCAGACCCTTGTCTTCACTCAGGAAGAGATTGCAAAAAGCCGAGCCCCCATACTGTGTGCCGTCATGGTGGTAGTGCGCGCCACGGCAGGCCATCAAGGCGATGTCACTGGCGGCCAGCACGCCGGGGAGACCCAGCGTATGCGTCCAGTCGGATTGGGCCTGCACACAGCGCCGGTAGTCAGGCCATCGTGCACGCGCGCGGGCCAATGGAAGTTCTTCGACGTCGCCCGGCTCCAGGCACAGATGCGTCCGAATGTCCCTCTCCCAATCCGCCACCAGCCTCGCTGGTAGTGCGGGTATATCGACCGTGCCAGACAACACCACGCCGCCCACGCTGCGGCTGCGGATGGCGTCGTCACGCCAGTAATAGCAGGTAGGGGTGTTTCGCATGCTGTGCGGTATCGGGGACGGAGGCAACAGGGGAAGCCCGGTCTAGATTTCAGAATACTATAAAAATAGTAGCGTTACTATCAATATTGACGGGGGCTACAGGCCAGTTAGCAAAAAACAAAGGCCCACAAGGGGCCTTTGTTACCGGTGCCACCGAGTGGCGGCCAAGAGTTTACTTCTTGGCGACTTTCTTCGCGGCCTTCTTGGCAGGGGCAGCGGCTTTTGCGCTGGTCTTGCCCTTGGCTGCAACCGGTGCTGCTGCGGGTGCAGCAGTGGTTTTCAGCGCGGTGCGCTGGTCACGCAAGGCCTGGATGTCAGCACCCAGCTTGTCTTTGCGCTCTGTCAGCTTTGCAATGCTGGCAGTGATCTTGGCGATGGCCTTGGCTGTTTTTGACACAGGGGCTTTCTTGGGCGCCGCTTTGACCATGGGCTTTGTAGCCTTTGCAGGGGTCTTCGCTTTTGAAGTTGCTGCTGCCTTGGGGGCCGCTTTTTTCGCAGTTGCCATTTTTAAGTGATTCCTATTTTTATGCCCGACGCTGAAGGTGCGCCGGAGCCCATATTGTCGCAAGATTTTCGCGCGCAGCAAGTGCCAACAAATTTGCGGCTTTTTTTGACCCAGTGAGATCCGCCTTATGCACCCGCGGGAAGGGGTAACGCCACGCCGGCCGGCAGATAGATGGCGCAGAACTCGGGTGGCATGCGCCGTGCCTGACCTGTGCTCAGTTCAATACACACCAAGTCCCAACGGCCGCGCAGTATGGTGGCCTGGTCGCGGTTGCGCACCAGTTGAAACCGCCGCTCCATGGTCAGCTTGCTGGTTGTGGCCATCAGCCAGGTCGCCATGGTCAGTTCTTCATGGGCAGACGTGGGCAACAAGTAGTCGTACGCGCCGCGGCGGATGGCCATGGCCCTGTCCAGGCGCTGGTAGTCGGCCAGATTCAGGCCCAGCGATTCGGAGTGGGCCCATCCGATTTTTTCGCACCACTGCACATACACGGCATTGTTGGTGTGGTTCAGGCCATCGATGTCGCCGCTGAGCGGGACGGCAGGCAGGGTGAAAGGTGTTGGATAGTCCCAGGCCATAGAAGTGCACAACGTCGTCAAGAGACGGTCATGGTAGTCGCCGCAACCTGGCAGGTGGTGTCACCTGCGCGATGTAGGCCGGTTAACCCTGCAGGGTCTGCTCCACGGCCGACTTTGCATCCTCCAATCCGGAGAAAAAGCGCGTTGGCTGGGGCGCCGCCTTGGGCATGTGCCCGGGTGGCGCCCACAGGCGGTCATTCAGCCAACTGGCGGTAACACCGCCAATATCTTTGGGTTTCAACTCGCAGACCGGCACGCCATCCACCAACGCCGTGTGCAAACCAGGTGAATCTTGCCAAACAATATTTGTCATAGTGTCCCCATTGGTGGCCCTCGTTACATTATTGGCCCCAAACTTGCTGCGCACAAGACCCACTAAGATAAGCGGGCGAAATCCCTAGCCGCAGAACCTATTCGCCTATAAAAAAGAAGTTGGACGTATGGAAGTGAAGCCTGTGTCGATGATTGCCGCGTCCCCCATGGGCCGCTGGCTGGTGTGGTGCATGCTTGCGGGCCTGCTGGTCCAGACGGTGGCGTGTACATCGGTGCCACCTTCCGCGGCCGCGTCGCCAGAGGCGTCAGTCGCTAGCACACCGGCATTTAATACGTGGGAACACTATCCCTTGCCAGGCAAGGAAGCGACCAAGTTCTCGCTGATGCAGATGGATGGCCGTGACGTGGTGGTGGCTTCCGCCGACGCCTCGGCCAGCATGTTGCGCCGCCCGCTGCGAGTGGAAGCGCCAGACCTGGGCAAGATCAATTTTTCGTGGATGGTGCCCGACTTGATAACACACGCTGACATGGCGCTGCGCCAGGCCGATGATTCACCGGTCCGGGTGGTGCTGGCCTTTGAGGGGGACCGTTCCAAGTTTTCGATGAAAAATTCCATGTTGTCCGAGCTATCGCTCACCATCACGGGTGAGGCATTGCCCTACGCCACATTGATGTACGTCTGGTGCAACACCCGCCCCCCAGGGACCGTCATCATCAACCCGCGCACCGACCGCGTGCGCAAGATGGTGGTGGAGTCGGGTGCCAAAGGGCTCAGCCGCTGGTTGAATTACGACCGCAACATCCGCGCGGATTTTGAAAAAGCCTTTGGTGAACCCCCCGGTGCCTTGGTCGGCCTAGGCATCATGACGGATACCGACAACACCCGCACCAAGACGCGCGCCTGGTACGGCCCGCTGAACCTGACCGCTGGCCAGTGAGCGCCGGCCTGCCTATGCAAGCACTGTTGAACGCCATCGCAGCGGTGGACCATCTGCCGGCTGATGCCCAGCGCCTGTTCCATGGCCGAGGCGGCCTGCACCCGGGTTGTGAACACCTGGCTCTGGATTTCTACCCGCCGGTCTGGGTGCTGACCAGTTTTCAACCCATGACCGAGGATGCGCTGGCGTCTATCCATGCCGCCCTGTCGGCGCGTCTGGAGCACCTCGCCCCGGAGCAAGGTCTCAACTGGGTCTACCAGTGTCGGATGGAGGGCAAGACCGAAACCCGGCTGATGGCCGGCAGCGTGCCCACCCCCCATGTGGTCACGGAGAACGGCGCCAAGTATTTGGTGCATGTGCTCAAGGGGCAAAACCATGGCCTGTTTCTGGACATGGCCGAGGGGCGGCGCTGGGTACGTACACACGTGGCCGCACACCCGGGGCGCAAGGTGTTGAATCTGTTTGCCTACACCTGCGCCTTCTCGGTGGTCGCCCGGCAAGCGGGCGCCCGGCAGGTGACCAACCTGGACATGAGCCACGGGGCACTGGCCATAGGGCAGCAAAACCACCAGCTCAATGGGCTGGTGTCGGGCGCTGGTTTTCTTGCACACGACATCTTCACCACCTGGGGCAAGATCAGTCGCGGTGGTCCTTATGACCTGATCATCCTGGACCCGCCCAGCTACCAGAAGGGCAGCTTTGTGGCCTCCAAGGACTACGCCCGCCTGATGCGCCGCCTGCCCGACCTGTTGGAGGTGGGCGGGCACGCCTTGCTGTGCCTCAATGCGCCCGAGCTGGGCGTTGCCTTCCTGCAAGACCAGATGCAGGCATTGGCTCCCAGTTTGGTCTTTGTGCAGCGCGTGTCCAATCCCCCTTCCTTTGCTGACGTGTCGGCCGATCGTTCGCTGAAGGTGCTGGTCTACCGGGCACCGGATTGACGCTTCGCGGGCTTCAGGCTATTCAAGATTGGTAACGGGGGTCACAAATGCCTATTGCATGGGCAGTGCTTTGCACGCATAGTGGCGGCAAGCCAGAAGCGCTTCCCCCAAAAACCGGAGACTCAAATGCATAGACGACAGGGAAAAATGGCGGTAGCCCTCGTAGTTACTGCACTTGCAGCTACGCAATCTATAGCGAATGGTGGCAGCTTCAAGATCGGCCTGATACTGCCCATGACAGGCCAACAGGCCAGCACCGGTCGCCAGATCGAAGCCGCAGCCAAGCTCTATATGGCGCAACACGGCGACACCGTGGCCGGCAAAAAAATCCAGCTCATCATCAAGGACGACACCACCATTCCCGACGTGACCAAGCGGCTGGCGCAGGAACTGGTGGTCAACGACAAAGTGGATGTACTGGCCGGCTTTGGTATCACGCCTTCGGCCTTTGCCACCGCTCCCATTGCCACCCAGTCCAAGACCCCCATGGTGGTGATGGCCGCCGCCACCAGCAGCATCACGCAGGCCTCGCCCTACATCGTGCGCACCAGCTTCACACTGGCCCAGGCCGCGGTGGCCATGGGAGATTGGGCACCCAAGAACGGCATGAAGAAAGTAGTGACCCTGGTCAGTGACTACGGCCCCGGCATCGATGCCGAAAAGTATTTCATTGAGCGTTTGTTGTTCAACGGTGGCCAGGTGGCGGACTCCTTGCGCGTGCCTATGCGCAACCCGGACTTTGCGCCCTTCCTGCAAAAGGTCCGGGACCTGAAGCCAGATGCGCTGTTTGTGTTTGTGCCTTCGGGCGCGGGCGCGGCGGTCATGAAGCAGTTTTTAGAGCGCGGCATGGACAAGGCCGGCATCAAGCTGATAGGCACGGGTGACGTGACGGATGACGACCAGTTGAACGATATGGGTGATGGTGCGTTGAACGTGGTCACCTCGCACCACTACGCGGCTTCGCACCCATCGGCCGTCAACAAGAAGTTTGTGGAGGCTTTTCAGAAGGCCAACAAGGGCATGCGGCCCAATTTCATGGCAGTTGGTGGGTATGACGGTATGCGCGTAATTTACGAGGCACTGAAGGCCAGCAAGGGGCAGGGCGGAGGGGATGCGTTGTTGGCCGCCATGAAGGGCCAGATTTTTGAGAGTCCGCGTGGGCCTATGTTTATCGACAGCCAGACGCGGGATGTGGTGCACAACATCTACCTGCGCAAGGTGCAGCGGCAGGATGGGCAGTTGCACAATGTGGAGTTTGAGGTGATCAAGGATGTGAAGGATCCTGGGAAGGCTAAATAGCCTCCGGATTGGGGTTGGGATGGTGGCTGTGCGAAGGGACCGGGCTTTGGGGTGAAAGGCGCGGAGGCGTTCTTCGCGCGGCCTTACCGATGGACGTGTGTTTTCGCCCCAAAACCGCAGCGCTTTGCGCAGTCGCCAGCCCAACCCCAATCGTGCACTACACGGCTAAGCTTCTACTATGTTGACCATTCTGTTCGACGGCATTGCTTACGGCATGCTGCTCTTTATCCTCGCCGTGGGGCTGTCGGTGACCATGGGGCTGATGAATTTCATCAACCTGGCGCACGGAGCCTTTGCCATGGTGGGGGGCTACATCACCGTGTTACTGATGCAAAAGTGGGGCGTGCCGTTTCTGGTGTGCCTGCCCCTTGCGTTTATCGGTTCTGCGTTGTTGGGTGCCGTGCTGGAGCGCACGTTATACCGGCCGCTATACGACAAGCCGCATCTGGACCAGGTGCTGTTCTCCATTGGCCTGACTTTTATGGCCGTGGCCACGGTGGACTACTTCATTGGCTCCAGCCAGCAGATCGTGCAGTTGCCCCATTGGCTCAAGGGCCGGACCGAGTGGGGTGAGGGCGCTTGGATGTTGGGCATGGGGCACTACCGGCTGTTCATCATCGCCGTGTGTGCGGCGCTGACTGTCAGCTTGCAATACGTTTTGACGCAAACCCGCTTTGGCAGCCGCCTGCGCGCTGCAGTGGACGATCAGCGTGTCGCGGCGGGCCTGGGCATCAATGTGAACTGGGTGTTTCTGGGCACCTTTGCCGTGGGCTCTGGCCTTGCCGGTCTGGGTGGTGCGCTGGGGGCCGAGGTGCTGGGACTGGACCCGAGCTTTCCGCTCAAGTTCATGATTTACTTTTTGATCGTTGTCGCCGTCGGCGGCACGTCCAGCATCACCGGACCGCTGCTGGCTGCACTGCTGCTGGGTATTGCCGATGTGGCGGGCAAGTACTACATCCCCAAGCTGGGCGGCTTTATTGTGTATAGCCTGATGATTGCGATTCTGGTGTGGCGGCCTCATGGTCTTTTTGTGCGCAAGGGCGGCAAGTCATGATGCCTAGCCCTTCGCAAAACACTTTGTTGGCCCGCGCGCGCTGGACGTGGTGGGAGGTTTTGTTGTGGGCATTGGCACTGGCTTCACCACTGCTGTTGTCCAGCCATGCGCTCATCATTAATGAGATCGCCATCGTTGCGCTGTTTGCGTTGTCGCTGGATTTGATCTTGGGTTACACCGGCATCGTGTCGCTCGGGCATGCGGCATTCTTTGGTATGGGGGCGTATAGCGCGGCGCTGTTCGCCAAGTTCATCATGCCCGATCCTTTGGTGGGACTGCTGGTCGGCATGGGTGCCGCAGGGCTGTTGGGCGCGCTGTGCAGCGCCACCATTCTGCGCGGCACCGATTTGACACGACTGATGGTCACACTGGGTGTGGGGCTCATCCTGATGGAGCTGGCCAACAAGCTGGACTGGTTGACCGGTGGGGCCGATGGCTTGCAGGGCGTGGTCATGGGGCCGCTGCTGGGGCAGTTTGAATTCGATTTGACGGGCCGTGTCGCTGCCTGGTATTCGCTGACGGTGTTGCTGATCGTATTTGTGATCGCACGGCGCTTTGTGAACTCGCCGTTTGGCGCCACGTTGAAAGCCATACGCGACAACCGGCTGCGTGCTATGGCCATTGGCATCCCGGTCAACAGCCGCCTGGCCGTGGTCTACACCGTGGCCGCCACGCTGGCCGGTGCCGCGGGTGCCCTGCTGGCGCAAACCACGGGTTTTGCGTCGCTGGATGTGTTTGAGTTCCACCGCTCGGCCGATGTGATGCTGATACTGGTGATTGGCGGCGTCGGCTGGTTGTACGGCGGCGTGGCCGGGGCCATTGTGTTCAAGCTGATGCAGGACGCGATATCGAGCATCACACCGCAGTACTGGACCTTCTGGATTGGACTGTTTCTGGTCGTGCTGGTTCTGGTCGGGCGTGAGCGCCTGATACGTCCGTGGACGTGGACGCGCAGTGGTTCAGCGGGGAAGCCCAAACCATGACCCACCCCGTACTGTCCGCGCAGGGTCTGGTCATGTATTTTGGCGGCATCACCGCCACCAATAACGTGACGCTGGATTTGCGCAAGGGCGCACGCCACGCGCTGATAGGTCCCAACGGCGCGGGCAAAACCACATTGATCAATTTGCTGACCGGTGTGTTGCAACCCTCAAGCGGCAAGATCGTGCTGGAGGGCCAGGACATCACCACACTGGCGCCGCACCAGCGCGTGCGCCGGGGCATGGTGCGCACTTTTCAACTCAACCAGTTGTTCGACGCACTGACCCCGCTGGAAACATTGGCCATGGTGGTCTCGCAGCAGCAAGGCCTGGGCGGCAAATGGTGGCAGGCGCTGGGTAGTTCTTCCAAGGTGACCGAGCGGTGTGAACAGTTGCTGGAGCAGTTCCACCTGACCGCCGTGATGGCACAAGAGACCCGCGTGCTGGCCTACGGCAAACGCCGCCTGCTGGAGATTGCGATTGCCCTGGCCTGCGAGCCGCGTGTGCTGCTGCTGGACGAACCCGTGGCCGGTGTGCCGGCGGGGGAGCGTGAAGAGTTGTTGCAAACCGTCGCCGCGCTGCCCGCCGATGTGTCCATCTTGTTGATCGAACATGACATGGACCTGGTCTTTAGTTTTGCCCAAAGGATGACGGTGATGGTCAACGGCGCGGTGCTGACCGAAGGCGACCCCGACACAATCGCCAACGACCCGCGGGTCAAGGCGGTGTACCTGGGGTATGGCGATGCAGCGGTGCCCAACGTGCACGGCGTGGAGGTCCACCATGGCTGAGTGGCTCAAGGTAGAAAACCTGAGCGCTGGTTATGGTGAAGCCGTTGTCTTGCACGGCGTCTCACTCTCCATCAACGCCGGCGAGACGCTGGCCCTGTTGGGCCGCAACGGCACTGGCAAGACTACCCTGCTCAACACGCTAGTCGGCGCCACACGCCAGCATGCTGGCAGCATCACGCTGGGCACTTCTGCATCTTCGGTTGTCGCACTGCACACGCTACCCTCACACGAACGCGCAGCCGCAGGCATTGGCTGGGTGCCGCAGGAACGCAATATCTTCAAGTCACTGACGGTGCATGAAAACATGACCGCGGTGGCACGCCCGGCGCGTGTTGGCCGCAGCAGCAGCCCCTGGACGCCGGCCCGCGTCTACGAACTGTTCCCCCGCCTGGCTGAACGCAAGACGAACCTGGGCACACAACTCTCTGGCGGTGAGCAGCAGATGTTGGCCCTGGGCCGTGCGCTGGTACTCAACCCCACCGTGCTGCTGCTGGACGAGCCCTGCGAAGGCCTGGCCCCCAACATCGTGCAGGAGCTGTTGCGCGCCCTGCGCCGCATCACGCGCGAGGAGGGCTTGTCGGCCATCATCGTGGAGCAACACCCGCAGGCGATTCTTGCGATATCAGATACTGCCGCTGTTCTGGACCGCGGCACCGTGGTCCACAGCGGCACGGCGCAGGATCTACTGGACCAGCCAGCGCTGTTGGCCAAACTGCTGGGCGTAGCGCGTTGACTAGAATTTACTCTTAAATCAATAGCAATAAATTTATATTGCACGGGGGCTAGGGCCGCTTTTGACAAAGCGATGCCGCCCGCCACAGGCCCCACGCTTAACAATGCAGGGTGTCCCTACGCGCCTCTTCAAACAACGGCAGCTGCACTGCCGACAATTCAGAAGCATCTATTGGCGCGACTCTGAAAAAGGTGCGGTGCTGGGCAGGACCGTCATCGCGCCGGCACGGCATAGCGATAACGGGTTGTGGCTCGGTTTTTTCGGGCACAACGATGGATTGCGCCCCAATACATTTCATGCGTTTCATAGTAGTCAATCGTATTCAGTGTGGGTTCATTAGAGGGAGTACATACATTCTATTTTTTTACACGCCATGTTTTCTGTGCGGCGTACCACAATGCGTGATGTTTCTCCTCCCGCTGAACGGCTGAGTTGCCCGACTTTCCCGAGTTCAGCAAGTAAAGCTAAAAATCCACGGCGCACTTGCAAGCTGGCGACATGCCCCCACATAGGCCGCATGAAACTCCACCACTTTATTGCTGTCGCTCTGAGCGTTCCGTTTGTATCCACCGCGTTTGCCGACAAGATTGGCGAAGTGGATACGGCCTTCAAGCTGATTGGGCCCGACCACAAGATTGTGGTGGAGGCCTTTGACGATCCCAAGGTTGCGGGCATCACCTGTTATGTGTCCCGTTCCAAGGCCGGTGGCATAAGCGGTGCGATTGGCTTGGCAACCGAAAAGTCGGAGTCGTCCATAGCCTGTCGGCAGGTAGGCCCCATTTCGGCCACCGTACCCATACCGATGAGCGAAGAGGTCTTTAGCGAAAGCCGTTCCATCCTGTTCAAGAAGATGCGTATTGTGCGCATGGTGGACCCGGCGCGCCAGGTGCTGCTGTACCTGACCTATAGCGACAAACTGATAGACGGGTCCCCTAAGAACAGCCTGACGGCAGTACCCTTGAACGGCGCCAAGCTGCAGTTCAAATAACGCACCCACACTCCGCCGCTGCGCGGGTCGCTGCCCCCCGAGGGGGCCTTCGCACCTTGGGGCGGCCCGGCGGTGCTCAAGCCGCCATCCGCGTCCGCGGCCTCAGGCGCCCACGCGGGCGGCGTTAGAGGGCACTATGGTCTTGCCCACCGGGGCGAGTGCTACCAGCGCCAACTTGATGTGCTGAACCCCGAATGGGATGCCGATGATGGTGACAAAGCAGCACAGCGCCGATGCCAGGTGGCCCAGAGCCAGCCACACACCGGCAAAAATGAACCAGAGGACATTGCCAATGGTGCCCAGCGTGCCGGTGCCGATGTCTTCCACGCCACTGACAACAGCGCGGCTCACGGCCTCTTTGCCAAATGGCAGAAAGGCAAACTGGCCAATCACAAAACACGCCTTGGCCCAGGGCAGGCCCACGATGGTGATGGCACACAACAGGCCGGCAAGCCACCAGCCCAGGCCCATGAAAAACCCGCCCAGCACAAACCACAGTATGTTGCCGATGGTGCGCACGCCTTGACTCCCGTTTGAATGATGCGGGCCAATATACCGCAGTGGCGCACCAGCGTTGCCGTGTTACTGCAGGCGCTGCAACAGGTCCAGTGTGGGGTAACCATCGGCGGGCAGGCCCAGGCTGCGCTGAAAACCACGAATGCCGCGCTGGGTGGCCGGGCCCAGCAGGCCGTCGGGCGTGCCGCTGTTGAAACCTGCTGCGTTCAGCGCCGTCTGTAGCACCAGCATCTGGGCGCGCGTCAGGGCCTGTACATCACGCGGCCAGGCGGTCTGTACAGCTGGCCCGTTGGTGAAGCGCTGGGCCAGCAAATGGACCGCAAGTGCATAACTGGTCGAGTTGTTGTAACGCAATAGGGTGCGGAAGTTGGGGCCCACCAGAAAGGCTGGCCCGCGTGCACCGGCTGGTAGTAGCACCGAGCCATCGGCTAAGGCGGGCAGCGCCGAGCCGTCTAGCGACTGCACACCCTCACTCGCCCAGGCAGCGGAGGGTTGCCGCACGGTATCGTCGGCACGCGCGTAGTCAAAACCCGGTGGCAATCGCACCTCTGCTCCCCATGGTTGGCCGGTCTGCCAACCGGACTTGACCAGAAAGTTGGCGGTCGATGCCATCACATCGGGCAGGCTGGCCCAGATGCCGCGCCGACCATCCCCATCGGCGTCCACCGCATGGGCCAGAAAGCTGGTGGGCAAAAACTGCGTCTGGCCCATGGCCCCGGCCCAGGACCCGACCATGGACGTGCGCTCTATGTCGCCGTTTTGCAGAATCTGCAAGGCGGCGAGCAATTGGCTGCGGGCCCATGCTTCGCGCCGGCCCTCAAAGCCGAGGGTGGCCAGTGCGTCTATGGTGGGTATGTCGCCCATGACGCTGCCGTAACTGCTCTCCATGCCCCAGATCGCAACCAGCATTTCGGCCGGAACGCCATACCGTACTGCCTGGGGTGTTATCTGCAGATGCAACTGCTGCAGTCTGTCCCGTCCGCGGGCAATACGTTGCACAGACACCGCGCTGTCCAGGTAGTCCCACACGGTGCGGGTGAATTCGGGCTGCGCCCTGTCCGCTTCGATGACGCGTGGCAGGTAACGCACGCTGTCAAACGCGGTGTGCAGTGTTGCATCTGTAATGCCGGCGGCGCGCGCCGTAGCGCCAAACTCCGCAACCCAGCGGTCAAACTTCTCGCGGTGGTCGACCTCGCTGGATACCGATACCGCGGCGGGCGGTGGTGGCTGAACGTTGGTCGGTGGCGCAGTGGTGCAACTCGCCTGCGCGAGTGTCAACGCCAACACCCAAGCGCAGACCGCTATGCCGTGGGTCGGCCTGCAGTAGATGGGCGGAAGTTTGGTGGGGACGTTGCGCATGGGCGGCTGGCATGTAGGAGGGTGTGCGGGTAGTATAGATTTCATGACAGCTTCGACATACATACCATCCGCCCCTCCAACTGTCGGAATTCAGCGCAGGCTGCTCGTTGCCGGTCTCTTTGCAGGCGTGGTGGCGGCGGGGTGTCGCAAGGCCGCCAAGCTCTCTGCCATTGCACCAGGGCAAACGGTTCTGGCATTTGGCGACAGCGTGACGTATGGAACGGGCGCTGCACGGGGTGAGGATTGGCCCAGTTTGTTGGCACAAAAAACCGGTTGGAAGGTGGTGAACGCCGGCATCCCCGGCGACACGGCACACAACGGCAAGGGCCGCATCCAGGCGTTGCTGGATGAACACCGCCCAGCTCTGGTGATACTGGAGATTGGTGGCAATGACTTCTTGCGCAGGGCAGCACCTACAGCGGTCAAGGAAGACATTCGCCAGTTGATTAAAACCAGTCTGCTGGCCGGTGCACAGGTGGCACTGGTTGCGGTCCCCGAACTGTCGGTCATGGGCATCGTTGCCGGCAAGCCCAGCGACTCATCCATTTATGCGGAGCTGGCGGAAGAGGAGAAAGTGCCCCTGGTGCCCGATGTGTTTTCCGACACGCTCTCGCGCCCCGAGCTGTGTGCTGATCGGATCCACCCGAATGCGTTGGGTTACCAGCACATGGCTAGCGGCATACACACACGCCTGCAACAGCTGGGCTGGGTCGCGTGAATGTCATAAGCCGCTGAACACATCCATGGGCTGCCAGGGCAGGGGCATGCGAATCTCCACCCGATCCGCACCACCGCGTGTGATGAGGAACTGCATGCTCACGTCAAACTTGTCGATGGGCGGTGGAAGGGGCTGCATGGGCTGGTCGGCCGGCAGCCAAAAGTCATCCCAATGGATGGGTATGACCCGTTTGGCACCGCTGGCCTGAACCACTTCGCGCCAGTAGTCCTGGCGGTAGGTATCGCTGCGTGGGCCCAGGCTGCCAATGCCCAGCAGCACCACTTCGGCCTTGACGCCCTGCAGTGCGCCGGGCACAAAACCGGCGCTGCCGGTGACCAACAAGGCGCGGCCATCGTGTTGCACCAACATGGCGTAACTCTGACCCTCCTTGTATTCGGAGGCTCGCACCGGTGGTTTTAGCGGCTGGGCAATCACGCCACCGGTAAAACCCGTGGGTGCGTGCAGGGTGGGGTACAGCGTCACGGTGAAACGGCCGAACTGCATGGGCTGGCCCAGCGTGGCAACGCGGATGGCTGCCTCGGGCAGCCCCCAGCCACGCCCCACGTTGGCAGTCGATTCGGAGCCCAACAACACGGCACCGGTACGCCGTGCCACTTCGGGCGCGTCCATGGCGTGGTCGTAGTGGGAGTGCAGGGGAATCACCGCCGCGACCTGGCCGCTGCGCCCCGGCGCCGCTGACTGGTCTTTCAGCCGTATGCCGGCGCGCGCCAGACCACGGGTGATGTTGCCCAGGTCGGGTTCTACCTTGCCCAGAAAACTTTGCATGCGGTCCGGCCGGGAGAAGAAACCATCGGTCAGGATGGCGGTTTCGCCGTCGTCCAGCAGCAGCGTGGCCACGCCTAGAAAGCTGACCCGCAGCGGCGCGGCGGCGGGCGCGCGTTCACTCTTCCACCCCAGCGCTGCATACGGTTGCAACGAGGGATTCTGCTGCAGCATCCAGGCCAACGCTGCGATGGACAGCGCCAGCACCAGGGCGATGCCGACGGCCCCCCACTTGAGGATGCGTTTCATCTTCAGCTTTCAGTAAAGGAATGGAACTCGGAATTGTTGCGCCCTTGCGCCTTGACTCGGTACATCGCAGAGTCTGCATTGCGCAACAACTCTTCGAGCCTCGTGCCATCTTGCGGGTAACTGCTGACGCCTATGCTGGCGGTGACCTGCAAAGTGTGTCCATCCAGGTTATGCACGGGCTCCAGCACGGTCAGGATTTTCCTGGCAATGTGGGCTACTTCGCCCACCCGGCGCTCGTCTTCGATCAGGACGACAAATTCGTCGCCACCCATACGGGCAACCAGATCACCCTCGCGTACGCAAAGTCGCAGGCGCATGGCCACCTCTTGCAGCAGCAGGTCACCCACACTGTGGCCGTAGTTGTCGTTGACGGCTTTGAAGTGGTCCAGGTCGACAAAGAGGATCGAGAACCTGCCTTTTTTGCGTTCGGCGCGGTGCAGTGTGCGGCTGAGGGTGTCCATGAACATGGCCCGGTTGGGCAGGTCGGTCAGCTCGTCGTGAAAAGCACGGTGGCGCAACTCTTCCTGTGCCCGTTTGCGTTCGTCGATATTGTTCAGGGCTGTTAAAAGGCAGGCTTGCCCACCCAGCAGTAGGCGTTGTGACGACAGCGAAACCCAAAAGCCCTTGCCATTTCGGTCTTTCAGCTGGACCTCCCAGTCGCGCACCGTGCCGTGTGTTTGCAGTGCTTCCAGAACACGGGTCCGCTGTGCGGGGTCGACGTAAAAACCTTCCGTCGTCAAATCGCCGAGCTCATCGGCATCCACGCCAAACTGCGCCAGCGCGCGTTCGTTGGCATAGCTCACCTGGTTCTCCGGAAGGCTGACGACGATGATCGGCAAGGGCGCGAACTGCAGCAGGTTGCGCAACTGCGTTTCGCTGTCAACCAGAGACTGTTGGTACTGCTCGTTTTGCTGTACAACACGGCGCCACACCAGGTAGGCAATAAGCAGCAGTGCAGCCCCAGTCAGTGTCATGACAAAACGCAGAACCAGGACGGAGCGTCGGGAAATCTGTCCCAGCGAAAAGGAGAACGCATCCTCCAGCGGGGTCAGCTGTGCGTTGATGTGGGCCAGTTGCGCCAGAAAGCCGCGCCGAGTGGCGTCATCCAAACCGGAGCCCTGGCTGGCGGCCTGTATCGCGGCACCTAGCGCAATCAACTCGTCCATGCGGGCATCGGCCGCTGCCCATATGGCGATGGCATTGTCCAGTTCAGGGGCCGCGCGGAAGTTGCGGTAGAGGTGAATCATGCCGTCGATGTCATCCGGGTGGTTGCGGCCCTGCAGAAAGCCCCGTGCTGCAAGCTTCAGATCCGGGTCAGGCTTGTCCAGTTCCAGCCGGGCCTGGCGGTCGCCCAGGCTGACCTGCAGCGCGGCCTGGAAGGCTTGGTAGTCTTGCGGCTTTTGTTCGTACACATACCGTGACAGTGCCAACACGGCGTCTTTTTGCGATTTGGACCACAGGCCCTCACCCCCCACATAGGCGCGCGCCGCAGACATCAAGCCAAAGCTGTAGTACGCAAAGGCCAGCAAGCCCACCACAATCGCCACAAAGACCCAGACGATCAGCAACAGGCGTCGGCGATTGCCTACGGGTGAAGTGGTTGTGGCGTTTTGCAGCATGCAGGTCCTTGGCCGGGCTGTTTTCGTGAAATGCGCCTCTAGCCCCCGCGAAATATGGATATATAGCTATATATTCCATAGCGAAATCGGTATGACCGCGGTAGGCCAGCCGCTCGCGGCATGGGTCGTGCGAGGGCCATTGCCAATACGGGCTGTCCCAGTGCCATGCGATTCCTCCCTTTTTTCTCTGCTTTTGTACAAGTATGCACACTTTGCAAGACACGCGCGCAGCTTCAGGCTTGGCTGTCGGTCTTCCTGCGCCGCATGACGGGTGCCGCGATGCCCAGCGCCACCCCGACCAGCGCCGCCGCGACCGCAAATGTGACCCGCAGGCCGGTGGCCACCGCCCCGGGCTGCGCCGAAGTGATGTCGGTCGCCGCCGTGGCATAGGCAAACACCGCCCCCATGGCGGATGCACCGGTGATCAGCCCCAGGTTGCGCGACAAGTTCAGCATGCCTGACACCACGCCCCGTTGGTCTGCCGCAATATCAGCCATGGTGGCGGTGTTGTTGGCCGTCTGGAACAGGGCATAACCGATGGTGAGGACCACGATGGGCATGGCGTAGCCCGGTATGCCCAGTGCCATGGGCGCCATGCTGAGGGTGATGGCACCCACCGCCATGGCGACGAGACCGCCCAAGGCTACGCGGTGAGCTCCCAAACGGTCCACCAGGCGCCCGGCGGGCATGCCCGCCAAAGCGGCCGAAAAGGGGCCCACCGCCAGCACCAGCCCAACCAGCGCCGCATCCAGCCCGAGTGCGCGGGACAGGTAAAACGGCCCGACCACCAGCGTCGCCATCACCACGGTAGACACCAGCATGCCCGTGGCCAGGCTGGCACGCAGGCGTGGATCGTTGAACATGGCCAGTCGGACCAAGGGGGATGCCACCTTCGATTCGGTCCATACGAACAGTCCCATACCAAGCCCCGCCGACAATAAAAGAGCCCAATTGAGCGAACCAAAGCTGCCGGCCCCTTCCAATGGGCGAAGGGTCATGGCGAGTGCATAGGCGGCTAGTGTCAGCGCCAGCAGCAAGCTGCCCAGCGGGTCCAGGCCTGCTCCGCCGCCGCCGGGTGGCTTTGGGCGGTCGGCGGGCAGGTAGCGGTAGGCCAATGCAAACGCCAGCAGGCCCAGCGGCACATGCACAAGAAACAGGGCCTGCCAACCCATGCCAGCAATCAACACACCGCCCAGCGACGGCCCGAGCGCTGTGCCCACGGCAGACATGGTGCCCAAGAGGCCCATGGCGCTGCCGGCCTTTTCTTTGGCGACCGTCTCTCCTACAAAGGCCAGGGTCAGGGCCATCATGGTGGCTGCGCCCAGACCTTGCAGCGCCCGTGCGGCCACCAGCATCCACAGCGTCGGGGCCATGCCGCTCAGCAAAGAAGCCACGGTGAATACGGCGATGCCCCCCAACAGCAGCCGGCGGCGTCCCAGCAGGTCACCGAGTCTCCCAACGCTGACGATCAGCGTGGTGATGGCCAGCAGATAGGCCAGCACGACCCACTGGACCTGCGCAAACGACGCGTTGAAGGCTAGTGCCAGGGTTGGCAGGCCCACATTGGCAATGCTGGTGCCTAGAGAAGAAAGCAACATGGACAGCGAAAGGCTGGTTAATACAGCAGTGGGCGCTGCAATGCGGGTAATGACAACCATCAGTTTCTCCTTTAAACGTGCCCAGCGATGGGCTTGTTGGGAGCGTAGGCCGTTGCCATACAAAGCGGAAGACGCAGCATTTGCACTGTATACGTGCGTTTGACGCCATGTCACAGCCAAATTGCGCTATGGTTGCTGCATGGCTCCACCCGATCTCAACCTGCTAATTGCCCTGGATGTGTTGCTGCAAGAGGGCAGCGTGGCCGGGGCCGCCCGGCGTTTGCGGCTCAGCCCCTCGGCCATGAGCCGCGCACTGGCCCGCCTGCGGGAGAGCACGGGCGACCCGCTGCTAGTGCGCGCCGGGCGTGGCCTAGTGCCTACACCCCGGGCGATGGCTCTGCGCGAGCAGGTGGGCCAACTGGTGGAGGACGCCACCGCAGCCCTGCGCCCGGCCGAGACGGTCCAACTGGAGCAGCTGGAGCGCAGCTTTACGCTGCGCACCCGCGAGGGGTTTGTGGAAAATTTTGGCGCCGACCTGATAACCCGTGTCACCCGCGAGGCGCCCGGTGTGCGTCTGTGTTTTGTGCCAAAGCTGGACAAGGACAGCGGGCCGCTGCGCGACGGCACGGTGGACCTGGAAACCGGCGTTGTAGGTGGTGCAGAGGGCCCCGAGGTGCGCACACAGGCACTTTTCAGGGATCGCTTCGTGGGTGTTGTGCGCAGCGGGCATGGGCTGGCCTTGGGTGAGATCACGCCCGCGCGTTACGCGGCGGGCAGGCACATCGCCGTGTCGCGGGAGGGGCAGGGCCAGCGGGAGGAGAGGGATCATGACAAGGGACTGGTTGACCAAGCCCTGCTTCCTCTGGGGCTGGAGCGCGACATTGCGGCGACTGTAGGTGGTTTTGCGAGCGCGCTGGCGCTGGCCAGAGCCTCGGATCTGATCGCCACCGTTCCCGAGCTGCACACCGGCAACCTGCGTGCCGGCATGCACAGCTTTTCGCTGCCGGTAGACATACCCGCATTCACGGTGTCACTGCTGTGGCACCCCCGTATGCAGGCCGACCCAGCGCACCGCTGGCTGCGTGCCTGTGTCAGGGAAGTCTGTGGGGATGGATTCGCAAGGTAAAATCGCCGCCCCATCATCCGATGGCGATGTCTTGACCCCCGGACCACCCCTATCTATGACGCGAGCCCTGACGCGTACAAACTTCCATAGTTCCCAACTCATCCGTACCCTCGCCGACCTGGCTGTTGTAGAGACAACCGGGCCAGCGGCTGCCTTTGGTGAAAAACTGGGGCTGTGGATTGACTTTGCGGACGCTATTAGCCTGACGGGTGTACTCAATACCGGCACCCTGGACGCGCCATCTGCCGTACAGGCGGTGGCGGGACCATCCGTGGCTGACGAGTTTGCGAAGTCTCGGGCCGGTCTTGAGGCGGCGATCACCAAAAGCAGTTCGCCCAACACGGGCCGCACACGGGCCGAGCTGAGTTTGCCGACGCTGGACGCGCCGCTGGAAGACCCCAAGGTCTACGCACCCCTGCGCCGCTACCACCTGGCGCACCAGCGCGACATGGAAAACAGCGTGCGTTTGGTGCGGGCCAAAGTGCGGGATGGCGTTGCCGCAACCGCACCCCAACTCCTGCAACTGGTGGCGCTGGACGCAGCCTTTGAGGGCATCCTGATCGAGCGCGAAGCCCGTCTGCTGTCGACCATTCCGTCCCTGATGGAGAAACGTTTTAACCAGCTGCGCAAAGCCTACTTGCAAACGCAGCCCGCTAACGACAAACCTGCGCTGTGGATGAAGCCCGGCGCCTGGCTGGCGCGCTTCTGCACCGAACTGCAAACCGTGCTGCTGGCCGAGCTGGACCTGCGTCTGCAACCGGCCGTAGGTCTGCTGGAAGCGCTGCACAACGACACAACACAAACACAAGCCCTATGAACAAACAACTTTTTGCCGGCGCCTTTGCGCTCGGTGCCATGGCCGTTGCCTGGGTAGCCGCCGGATTTATTGGCTCTGCCAATGTGCTGGCCTTGTTGATGACGGCTGTTATCGCTGCGGTCTATGGCTTTGGTGCGCTGGAGCTGCAGCGCTTCCGCCAAGCTACCGCAAGCCTGGGCGCGGCGCTGGCCTCCATCCCCGCAGACCTGCAACACTTGGGCGACTGGCTCAGCCGCGTGCCTGCACCACTGCAAAACACGGTGCGCTTGCGTGTCGAAGGTGAGCGTGTAGGCTTGCCCGGCCCCGCGTTGACTCCGTACCTGGTGGGCCTGTTGGTGATGCTGGGCATGCTGGGCACCTTTCTGGGCATGGTGGTTACGCTCAATGGTGCCGTGTTTGCACTGGAAAGCACGACCGATTTGCAAGCCATACGTTCTGCATTTGCAGCACCCATCAAAGGCCTGGGCCTGTCGTTTGGCACGTCGGTGGCAGGTGTTGCCACCTCAGCCATGCTGGGCCTGATGTCCGCCATCTGCCGGCGCGAACGCCTGGTAGCCGCGCAACTGCTGGACTCTGCCATTGCCACAACACTGCGCGGGTTTTCGTTGGCGCACCAGCGCCAGGAAACCTACAAGGCGCTGCAACAGCAGTCGCTGGCCCTGCCGGCGGTGGTCAACCAGATGCAGACCATGATGGAGCAGATGGAAAGCATGAGCCGCCAGTTGAACGAGCGGCTGTTGAGCAACCAACAGGCCTTCCACAGCGATGTCAAAGTCGTCTATACCGAACTGGCCAGCTCGGTCGGCCAATCACTGCGCGACAGCCTGAGCGAAAGTGCCCATGCGGTGGGTGCCAGCATCAAACCCGTGTTCGAAGCAACGATGGCCGGTATTGCACAAGAAGCCCATGCAATGCACACCCGCTTGGTGGACACCACACAGACCCAGCTGGATGGTGTGTCGGCCCGGTTCAACACGGCCGCTGCCACGGTGACCGATGGTTGGTCGGTGGCGCTGGCCAACCAGGAACGCACCCATGCAGCCCTGGTCTCAGGCTTGGGCCAATCGCTGGACACCTTCGGCCAGACTTTCGAACAACGCTCGGCGGCCCATCTGGTAGCGGTGAACGACGCCTATGCAAAGTTGCAAGCGGATCACACTTCCAGCGACCAACAACGCTTGGCGGCATGGCAGGGTTCGCTGGAGACCACAGCCGCACATTTGAAGCACGCGTGGCAACAAGCGGGTGCCGCAACGCTGGAACAACAACAAGCCATTTGCGACACCTTGACCCGCACCGCACAGGACATCGCCGAACACACGCAGGCCAGTGCCGGCAAGACCCTGGACGGTATTGCAGGCCTCGTCGCCAGCTCCGAAGAGTTGGTGCGCTCCCGCATTGCCAGCGAGGCCAGCTGGACCGAGCAGCACAAGGAACACATGGACCAGGCTGTCAGCGCGGTACGCACCGAACTAGCGGCACTGCGCGACGAAGAGGCTTTGCGTGGCAAGGCAGCGGTGGATCGCCTGGGTGAATTGCAAACGGCACTGACCGGCCACCTGACCACCCTTGGCACTGCGCTGGAAGACCCCATCACCCGTTTGATAGCAACCGCGTCTGAGGCTCCCCGTGCCGCGGCCGAGGTGATTGGCAAGCTGCGCCAGGAAGTGTCCAGCAGCGTCGCGCGCGACAACGAGTTGCTGGAAGAGCGCGGCCGCATCATGGCCACACTGGGCTCGCTGCTGGAGGCCATCAACCATGCATCCGTGGAGCAACGCGCCGTTATCGATTCACTGGTAGCGTCTTCGGCGCTGGCGCTGACCCAAGCCGGCAGCCAGTTCGCCGAAAAGGTGGATGCAGAGGCCATCAAACTCGCCGACATTGCAGCCAATGTGACCGGCAGCGCGGTGGAGGTATCCGCCCTGAGCGAGTCCTTCAGCTTTGCGGTGAAGTCATTCAACGACGCCAACGAAAAACTCATTGCCAACCTGCAGCGCATCGAGAGTGCCATGGACAAGTCCATGGCACGCAGCGACGAACAATTGGCCTACTACGTGGGCCAGGCGCGCGAAATCATTGATCTGAGCATCCTGTCGCAGAAGGAAGTGTTTGAAGAGCTGCGCCAGTTGCCTGCCAAGCAGGCGTTGGTTGCGGAAGAGGTCGCATAAATATGGAAGACGTAGACGTAGACGCAGGCATGGAGCAAACGGCGCCCGCCTGGGCCGTTTTTGGCGACCTGATGTCGGGCCTGCTGGGCGCCTTTGTGCTGCTGCTGGTCGGTGTGTTGATCGTCCATCTGCAACTGGTGACGCACCTCGAAGATGAGGTTAAGAAGCGCCAAGTCGAAGAGCAGCGCCGCATGACGCTGGAGAAAGCCTTGGCAGTCCCCTTGTCCACCGGTCGTATCACGCTGACCAACGGGCGTATTGGCATCAGCGGCCGGGTGTTGTTTGCGATGAACTCCGACCAGTTGCAGCCCGAAGGTTTGCAACTCCTCAGCAGCCTAGTCGGGCCGCTCAAGTCTTACCTGACCGCGCGGGACGAGTTGCTGATGATCAGCGGTTTTACCGACAACAAATCCATACGCGGTGGCAAGAGCCAGTTCGAAGACAACTGGGAACTGTCGGCGCAGCGGGCCCTGACCGTCACCCGCGCATTGATAGCTGAGGGCATGCCCTCGGGCATGGTGTTTGCTGCGGCCTTTGGCGCGGAGCAGCCCATAACGCCCAATGTGGATGACAAGTCGCGCGCGCAAAACCGGCGGGTGGAAATGGCGCCTGTGCCCAAGGCCATTAATACCAAAGCACCGCCACCATGATGATGGTAGAGGGCCTTGGCGACGCGCACCCCTTGATCGACGCTTTGCGGCTGCAAGGCGCGCAGCAGTTTGACCCGGTGCGCTTCCATTACCTTGCAGTGCTGGCCCAGCGCGCTGGCGCATACGAAGGCGACGTCAAGCGCATTCTGGATGGAAAGCTGGAGTCAGCGGCTGCGGCTTTGCGCGAGCGCATGGAGCAAGCCAGCAGCAGCGCGCATGCCGCCACCACGCAAGCCGAGCCCACGCGCCGCGCAAGCTTGGGCGACCTTGTTCGCCACATGGCTGAACACGCGGCCGAGCATGCACCCATAACACCCCGCACCGAGCTGAAGTCCGTCACCTATTTCCGCAGCACCTGGTCCAGACTGAGTGCAGAGAAGGAGGTGGCCAAGGCACTGGAGCAGGCCCCTAAAAATGCCGGCCCCATCAACTCCCATGTGGTGGCACTGCGCGCGCTGGCGCTGATGCGCGATACCTCGCCGGACTACCTGAACCGTTTCATGACCTATGTGGACACGCTGTTGAGCCTGGACCAGGGTGAAAAGGCTGCAGTGCCCGCGACCAAGGCGCCGCGCGCCACCAAGGCCAAAACCAAAAACTGAAGTGGGCAAACACAAAACGCCATGTTGCGCGCGCAGCAGGGCAGCGGGTCGGTTTGGGGTGAGGGTGGGTGCAAGCGGGTGTTTGCCCGAGCGGTGTGCCGGGGAATGGGATAACAGTTACCATGGCCCGCCGCGACTTAGCAGCTACCATTCTGAGGACTTATCCCATGACCATTTCCATGTACCAGGCCAGCGTGCCCCGTTTCGTCAACATCCTGGGCAATCTGTCCAATATCCTGGATAAAGCCCAGGCCCACGTGGATGCCAAGAAGCTGAGCGACAGCAGCTTGACCGCCTTTCGCCTGTTTCCCGACATGTTGCCCATGACCACCCAGGTGCAGATTGCCTGCGACACGGCCAAGGGTGTCGTGGCCCGTCTGGCCGGCGTGGAGATCCCGGCGTTTGAAGACAACGAGAAGACGATTGCGGAGTTGAAGGCGCGTGTGGCCAAGACCATCGCCTTCATCCAGACCATCACACCGGAACAGATCGATGGCACCGAAGACAAGGCTATCGTCACCAAGCGTGGCGAGAAGGAAACCCATTACAAGGGCATGCAGTTCCTGTTGGGCCACGCCATCCCCAACTTCTACTTCCACATCACCACGGCGTACAGCATCCTGCGCCACAACGGTGTGGAAATTGGCAAGCGCGACTTCCTGGGTAATCCCTAGTCGAATTGCCCGCACACCAAGCCCCGGTTGTGTGCGCGCCTATCCCCGCAGGTTACGCTGCAATTCATTCGCCACACGGCAGAAACAGTGTTGCTTCGGGGGGACACCCCAGCGTTTTGCTGGGCTTATGTATGCCAACGTACGGAGATAAAACGGTGGGCTTTTTACGATGACAGTACGCCAATCAGGCGACAAAACTTTCATCTTTCTCGAAAGCCCAGCATGAACGCCAACCAGATCAACGGTACCCTTAGAACGCTTGTGGGCCTAGCCCAGGAACGCGCAGGCCACGTGCTAGGCAACCGAAGGCAAATCCTGCGTGGTTTGCAGCGCCAGGTTCTGGGTGCTGCCGAAAGGCGCTTGGGTGACCATCAGGAATCGGCTAGACGTGTTATCGGCCAGGGCCGGGGCATGCACCTCTAGTCGGTGAGGAAGATTCACCGTGAAGGATGCAGACGGAGAACATGAATCTGCTGACGCCGCACGTGTGATGCTGCACATGCCGGTGAATGTGCGCAGCATTTCACTGGTTGTATTGGCGACACTCGCCTGCGTATTCATGCTCCATTGGGCCAGCGCCGTTTTTATCCCGGTCATGGTGGGCTTGCTGTTCAGCTACGCGCTGTCTCCCGTTGTGAACTGGATGGCTCGCTTCCGCATACCGCGCGCAGTCAGTGCGGCCTTACTCATCATTGGTATTGTTACGGGTTTGGGTGCCGCAGCCTACTCGCTGGGAGACGATGCCAACAAACTGGTCGAACTGCTGCCTACAGCTGCCCGTAAACTGCATGACTCGGTGCGCTCGCCCTCTCGTGGGTCCGACAGCACCCTATCCGCCGTACAAAAGGCAGCCACACAGCTTGAACAGGCAGCTGAAGAATCCACCCAGGCCGCACCGCTCAACCGCGGGGTGCAACGCGTGCAGATCGTCCGATCCAGATTTGACATCAAGGACCATTTGTGGACCGGCACCTTGGGGCTGCTCACCACCTTGGGACAGATCGGCATGGTGGCACTCATCACGTTTTTTCTGTTGGCGTCCGGGGACCAATTTCGGCGTAAGTTGATCAAGCTGGCCGGCCCCACATTGAGCAAAAAGCGAATCACGCTGCAGGCTCTCAATGAGATCCATGACCAGATACAGCGCTATATGTTGGTGCAGCTTTTCACCAGCGTGATGGTCGGGGTGGCCACTTGGCTGTGTTTCCTGGCTTTAGGCCTGGAGAACGCTGCAGTATGGGGGATTGCCGCGGGTGTGCTGGACCTGATCCCCTACGTTGGAAGCATCGCCATCGCAACAGGCTCCGCTCTGGTTGCCTATCTTCAGTTCGGTACGCTGGAGATGGCTGTGGTTGTCAGTGGGGCGTCCCTGGTTATCCATGGACTGGAGGCATTCCTGCTGACACCCTGGCTCACCAGCCGGGCTAACAAGATGAACCCTGTGGCCATCTTCATTGGCGTGTTGGCTTGGGGCTGGTTATGGGGCATCTGGGGCCTGTTGCTGGGTGTACCGATCCTGGTCATCATCAAGGCGGTCTGCGACCGCATTGACGACTTCAAGTCTGTGGGTGAACTGCTAGGCGACTGAGTGGCATCCGCCCTCTAGTTGAGTCGCATGGCCCCAACACCAAAGAGGCCGACGAGGCCGATCACGATCAGATAGATCGCCACAATGAAATTCAGCAGCCTTGGCATGAGAAGAATCAATATGCCGGCGAGCAGCGAAATCAGGGGCGTGATGCCAAGTTGTAGGTTCATATGTATTTCCAATTCTGCTAAGCCCGATGGAGCCCAGACAACCAATGCTGCCCCAGAGTTTCTACCTCGTCTGTTGCCTCCCGCACACAACAGCAAATTTCACCGTGGGTGCTCCACCGAACAGAGGGATACACACCAGTCCTTTACTCTAGCCTGGTGCATGTGGGGCCAAGGGTCCGTGCCAATTATTTGACAGATTCATAACTGAAGGAGAACGATATGAGCTTAGGAACGATTTTGCTGATTGTGTTGGTGCTGATGCTGGTTGGCTCACTTCCGAGCTGGGGGCATAGCAAGAGCTGGGGCTACGGGCCTAGCGGGGGCCTGGGATTGATCGTCGTGATACTGCTGATTCTGTTGCTGATGGGCCGAATTTAAGTCGCTCCCATCAAAAAAGGGGCAGTGCCATATGGCACTGCCCCTTTTTTGTTACGTGATCTTGTGTTCACATCCCCCGAAGGGGTGTCGTGGTTTGATCAGTAAGAGCGGGGGCGACCCAGCAAGCGGGCCAGGGCCACTAGCGTAGCGCCGGCAGCTGCAGCAATCAGCATGGACTTGACGGGTTCATCACGGATATAGGTTACGGTTCGGTCGGACACCATGTTGGCGTTGTCCCGAACGTGCCTGCCCGCGCTCTGCAAGGAATGGGATACACCCTCCACCGCCTGGTTGGCAAAACGCTGGGTGCTGTGGATAGCCGCATCGGCGGACTGGGCTGCCTGGTTGATCAGGTTGTGGGGTGTATCAGTTGTCTGGTTGAACATGGAGTTCTCCTGGATAGGGTTGTGGGTTTGCACGTATTACTTGTTAAAGCGTGTTTTGGCCTGGGTCATGCAGTTGTCCTTGGCGGCACCTGCCAATGCATCGCACTTTTCCTTCTCGACCTTGTACTGGGCGTCGGATTTGTCTGCGGCTGCGTCACTACGTGCGTCGCTGACCTTTTCACCGGCCTTGTTGGCAGCCTTTGTGATGGTCTTGTTGGCATCTTTGTTCGCGTCTGCGGACTTCATCTGAGCTTTGGCGTCGGCCTTGGCTGAAACTTGTGCGGCTTTGGCTTCCTTGATGCAAACGTCCTTGGCATTGCCGGTCTGCTCCTGGCACTTCTGGTGCGCCAGGTCGTACGTTGCTTCGGCCTTGGCATCGCTGGCTTGCTGCTGTTGTTTGGCCGTCGGATCGTTCTTGGCGTCCAGGACCTTCAAGGCTACATTCTTGTTGCCTTTGGCTTCCACGGTACAAATCTTCTTGGGGTTACCGGTCAATGCGTCGCAAGGAACCAACGCGGCCTTGTAGTCCGCTTCGATCTTGGCCTTTGCGTCCTTGAATTCCGTTTTGGTCATGGTGTCAGCGGCAAAAGCGCTGGCGCCAAATGACAGGCCGATGGCCAGGGCAATGTAGTTCAGTGTGTGTAGTTTCATGCTTACTCCTTGGTGGTTGAAAAAATCGAAATACGCTTAACGCTCGCCGGTGACTTCTTCGTCCACACGGCGGTCGGTGTGTACGGCCCGTATGGTCGAGCGGTGCTTGCTTTTCGTCCGTGCGGCAAATCACATAGACGCTGCCGTGCTGTGGCTGTCGTGCTATCACCACTCTGCCGGTCCTCTTCGGGTCATCTGCGCGTGCGTGCGCCAAGACACAGACGCAGCAACTGAACAGTTTTATAACCATTGCGTCATCACCGCATTCGCGAATGACACATCTTCTTAAGTAGAAAGTCGAATATGAAACTGTCCAAATCCAAACCATGGTTGTTAGTAAGTGCATGTATGGTCGGAGCCCTCGCTCTCGGCGCCTGTACCAGCAGCAAGAAGGCGCCGGCCACCGCGGATGTCGCGGTATCGCAGGCTGCGGTGGAAAACGCCAGTAGTGCTGACGGCACCGAGTTCGCACCGGTGGAGATGCAAGCAGCCCGCAACAAATTGGCCGCGGCCAAGCAGGCACTCGCGGCCAAGGACTACAAGGCCGCTTCGGACTATGCCAACCAAGCGCAAGCCGACGCCAAACTCGCCCAGGCCAAAGCCGGCTCAGCCAAGGCACAAGCCGTATCCGCCACCCTGCAGGAAGACATTCGCGTGTTGCGCAGTGAGCTTGAACGCACAGGTACCCAGTAATTTCCGTACGAGACCATCACCATGAAAAAAATCTATCTACACATCCTTTTGGCAGGTGCTGTTCTGGCGCTCAGCGCTTGCGCCAGCAGCCCCAGGACCACCAGTCTGCTGGAGCAAGTTCGCGCGGACTATGCGCAAGCCCAGCGCAACCCCAAAGTGTCAACCTATGCAGCGCTGGAGATGCAATCCGCATCCGAGGCATTGGCGAAAGCCGAAGCAGCGTCCAAGGAACGCGAGAGCGTGGAAACCGTGGACAAACTGGCGTACCTGACCAAGCAAAAGATTGCATTGGCCAACGAGGTGGCCAGCCGAAAGTCATCTGAAGCCGATATTGCCGGCTCTGCTGCGGTTCGCGACCAGGTGCGTCTGGACCAGCGCACGCAGGAGGCCAACCAGGCCCGACTGAAGGCTCAGGAGTCTGAGCGTGCAGCCCAGGCCGCGCGTGATGCCGCCGCTGCCGCAACGCAGCAGAAGAATGTTGCCCAGGCCAATGAAGCAGATGCCCAGCGTCTGGCAGCCGAGGCCCTGGCCCGAAACCAGCAACTGGAAGCACAACTTTCGGAGCTGGCCGCCAAAAAAACCGAGCGTGGCCTCATCATTACGCTGGGCGATGTGCTGTTCTCGGTTGACCAAGCGCGGTTGAATGCGGATGGCGTAAGCATGGTGCAGCGCTTGGCCACAGTTTTGCAACAAAACCCAAAACGTGTCGTCTTGGTGGAGGGTTTTACCGACAGCACAGGCAGCAGCCAGCACAACCAGGATCTGTCTGAACGACGGGCTATGGCGGTCCGCGATGCATTGCTGGAGCTGGGCGTGGCGCGTACACAGATTTCTGTGCGGGGTTACGGCGAGGCGCACCCGGTTGCACCCAATGACACCGCATCGAACCGCCAGTTGAACCGTCGTGTGGAGATCGTTCTCTCCGATGAGCGCGGTGTTGTGATTGCTCGCTAAGCGTTAACGTCCAAACAGGGAGGATCCATGAAAAACAATAACCATACTGTTCGGTTCTGGAGTACAGCCTCCTTTGGGGGGAACACCGAAACATCGCCTGGGGAGCTGATGTTATTGGGCGACCACTTGGGTGCCTGCAAACATCCGCACACACGCCTGTTTATGTTGCAGTGCATGGCAGAGGCCACGCGTGGGTTTCTGGCAGCACGGTTTGTGACGACGATGCTGGGTGTGGCGGTCCTGATTGGCATCGCGGCATTGACGCTGTAAACGATGGCGCAATCCGCCCTGGCAGAGTTGCTCCCGGGCGCTTCGCCCGCACTGTTCGCCATGCTGGACCCATCGCGTGGGCCGGTCCAGCCACCGATTCGATCCGAGATATTCGGCGCACAGCGATTCCAGCAGCACGGGCAGAGCCTGGCTGCAACCCACCGTGCCGAACAAGTGTCCATTTTTACGGCCACTTTCTTCCCGCGGCTCAATAACAATATCCAGGTCCTGCGCGAGGCACACCGCTACATAGGTGTGCACGCCAGCACCGGGTATGACATCAGTCCTGCTGCCGAATGGTTGTTGGATAACTTCCACACCATAGAAGCACAGCTCAAGGAAATCCACGAGGGTCTGCCGCGAAGCTACTTTCGCAACCTGCCTGTACTGCAAGACGAGCCGCTGGCTGGGTTGCCGCGCATCTACGGCGTTGCATGGGCATTTGTCGCCCACTGCGATGGCGCGTTTGACGAGGCACTACTGGCACATTTCCTGAAGGCTTACCAGGAGGTACGGGAACTTAAGCTCAGCGAAGTGTGGGCCTTGCCAACAACATTACGCGTGGTGCTGATTGAGAATCTGCGACGCCTGGCTGAGCGGGTGGCAACCAATAAGGCTGCCCGCGAGGTGGCAAACCTCTGCTTCGACCGTGTTGACGATTTCGACGCAGATGCACTGGACGAACTGCTGACCCAGTTGACTCTGCGCGGAGTGGGGCGTGTGTTTCTGGCGCAAATGGCGCAGCGTTTGCAGGACCGGCGCACCGCAGGTGACGACAACGGCCAGTCCATTGTTCAGGTCTGGTTACGCATGGCTTCGCCCGACCTGGGCGCCATGCAGATTCAGCAGAGTGCAGAGCAGGCACAGGACAATCTAAGTGTCAGCAATGCGGTAATCTCATTGCGCGCGATTGGTGACGCCGACTGGTCGGGCATAGTCGCCAGCACCAGTGCGTTGATGCAGCTGATGCTGGGCTCGGCACTGTTTGCTGCAGAAGATGACACGACGCGCGACCAGACGCTGCACGCGATCGAGAAGCTGGCCAGGCGCAGTGGCCAGCGCGAGGTAGAGGTCGCACAGGCCCTTCTCAAGCAGGTGCAGGCAGGCGACAGCACGGATAGCCTGGCCTCCGGGGTGCACCACTGGTTGCACGGTGCAGGCCGCCCCGCCCTGTTGCGAGCCATTGGCCTGCCGCACACAGCAGGGGCTTTCTGGAGGAGCTGCGTTCGCCATCTGGTCTTGCCGGCCTATCTGCTGGTCGTGACAGGAGCGCTCTTCCTGCTGGTCGCGTGGGTGTTGAACCAGGGGCCGGGAATGGCGGGTTTGAGTGCCAACCCATGGCTGACCGTCGTGTGTGCGCTGGCGATGCTGTTTCCTGCATCGGAAGCGGTGGTAGCCGTGGTCAACCGATTGATAAGCGAGTCGGCACGTCCGCACCACCTTCCCCGGCTGGCCTTGTTGGAGGGAATTCCACCCGAGGACCGTGTATTGGTCGTCATTCCCGGCATGTTGACCAGTGCCGCCGCCACCCAGGATCTGTTCCACCAGCTTGAGTTGCATTACCTGGCCAACCCCGAGCGCGAGGCACAGTTCGCGCTGTTGACGGACTGGGTCGATGCCGATGAACCACAGTTGCCCACTGATGGCCCGTTGCTGGCGCTGGCGCAACAACAGATAACCGCACTTAATCTGCGCCACCCCCGTGCACCGGACGATGCGCAGCGCGCACCGCGTTTTGTACTGCTGCACCGCCAACGCAGCTTCAGCCAGAGTGAGCAACGCTGGATTGGCTGGGAGCGCAAGCGCGGCAAGCTGGAGCAATTGGTAAGTGTCCTGGCAACGGAAGGCAATAGCAGCTTTCTGGACCTGGGACCCGCCTCACAACTGGCCCGTAACACGCGCTATGTCGTGACGCTGGACAGTGACACGCTGTTGCCACCGGGGCGTCTGCGTGACCTGGTCAGCGTTGCCGCCCATCCGCACAACCAGCCCAGATTGGATGCAGAAGGGCGCCGCATTGTCAGTGGTTATGGCATTTTGCAGCCGCGCATCGTCACACCGTTGCCGGCTGCCGAGCAGGCAACGCCCTTTCATTGGTTGTTTGCTGGCCAGTGTGGCATTGACCCGTATAGCGCCACGAGTTCTGAGGTGTACCAGGATTTGTTTGGCGAAGGCACGTTCACGGGCAAGGGCCTGCTCCATGTGCAGGCGCTGCACGCAGTCCTCACCGGCCGCCTGCCGCAAGACCAGATACTGAGCCATGACCTGCTGGAAGGCTCGATCGCACGTTGTGCGGCTGTCACCGATTTATCGGTGATTGAGGACGCCCCTTTCCACGCAGACGTGGCCGCCGCCCGGGTGCACCGTTGGACCCGTGGTGATTGGCAACTCTTGCCGATACTGGGTGCCGCGATGTCGCGACCCCGCCAGTACGGGATACGCGCCGTCAATATCTGGAAGATGCTGGACAACCTGCGCCGGTCCCTGGTGGCCCCGCTGTCGCTGATTTTTCTGTTGGCATCGTTGGCGGGTGGGGGTGTATCGCCCTGGGTCGCGCTTGCGCTGGTGTTCCTCGCGTTTTCCGCGGGGCCCCTGATGGGTTCGCTGGCCGGGTTTTCCCCCAGGCAGGTGGACCTGGCCAAGCTGCGCTTCTTTGTAGAGGCTGCAACCGACCTCGGGCGTGCATTGGCCGGTGGGGTCTGGCACGTGGCGCAGTTGTTGCAGCAGACCCTGCTGGCGGGCGACGCAATCACGCGCGCACTGTACCGGACGTTCATCAGCAGGCGCCAGTTGTTGCAATGGACCACCGCCGCGGCTGCCCAATCCAATGCCAAGACAACACTGGGCGCCCTCGCACGGCAGCACTGGGCAGAGCCGGTGGCTGCACTGGCTTTGCTGGTTCTGCTGCTGGTGGCGGGCACACCGTACCCCGTGTTTTCGCTGGTCCTGTGCCTGCTGTGGGCCGCTTCACCGGTTTGGATCTGGTGGGCCAGTCGCCCCCGGTCACGGACCCGTACTGAGCTGTTGTCCCCGCAGGATGCCGTCTATTTGCACGGCGTGGCTCGGGATACCTGGCGCCTGTTTGAACGGTGCGTGGGTGCCGAAGACAAACATTTGCCGCCGGACAACCTGCAGCTTGCCCCACACGACATTGTGGCGCACCGTACCTCGCCCACCAATATTGGCCTTTATCTGTTGAGTGTTGCCTGTGCACGGCAGTTTGGCTGGATAGGCACACACGACATGGTGAACCGCCTGGAGGCAACACTCGCGACGATGCTGGAGCTTGAACGCCACCGGGGCCACTTCCTGAACTGGTATGACACGCAGACCGGCTCGCCCCTGTTGCCCATGTACGTCTCCACGGTGGACAGCGGAAACCTATGCGGGCACTTGCTGGCGGTGGCAGAAGCCTGCCTGGAGCTGGCACAAGCACCGCTGGACGAAGCCGCCCAACAACGGGCCATCCAGGTCTCACAACACCGCATGGCGCCACTGTTGGCGCTGCGACCCCAATTGCCACCCAAACTGCGAGAGGAACTGCGGTGGATGCTGGCGGACCACCGTGCCACGCTGCAATCGGCCGCGTTGGACAAAACGCTGGAGCCGGCGCACGCTGCACAAAGACTGCGGGCGCTGGCGCAGGCTTTCACACAACTGGCATGGCAGGCCGATTTCACGTTTCTGTACCACAACAAACGCCGGCTGTTCCATATCGGCTACCGGGTGGCCGAGCGGCAGCGTGACTCCGCGTTCTATGACCTGCTGGCATCCGAATCCCGGCTGACCAGTCTGCTGGCGATTGCAAAGGGAGATGTGCCGGTTCGCCACTGGGCCGCATTGGGCCGCCCGTTCTTCGCGGTGGGCACGGGCGTGGGCTTGCGCTCCTGGACAGGCTCGATGTTCGAGTACCTGATGCCAAGCCTGGTGTTGGCAGAGCCCGAAGGAAGTGTGCTGCAGGTCGCCTGCAGCACCGCCCTACGCGAACAAATACTCTTTACACAAACTCTGGGCTTGCCATGGGGGATTTCCGAATCCGCCTATGCCGCCAGCGACCACACCTTGGCCTACCAATACGCTCCCCAGGGCGTACCGCGGTTGGCGCTTCGGCGCACGCCCGTAGACGAACTGGTCATTGCGCCTTATGCAACCGCATTGGTCGCGCTGATCGCGCCGCGTGGTGCCACGCAGAACTTTCGCGTGTTGGAGAGCCTTGGCGCGCGTGGCCGTTATGGTTTTATCGACGCATTGGACTACAGTCCGGCGCGGCGTGTGGACGGAAAATCATTCACCGCTGTGGATACTGTTATGGCCCACCACCAGGGCATGAGTATTGTTTCACTGGCCAATACCTTGTTGCACGGGGTAGCGCAGCGTTGGGGCATGGCCAATGCTTCCATGGAGTCTGTGGCCTCGCTATTGCATGAGCCGGTTCCGCGCGCAGTGTCCCTGTTGTATGCGCCACCCCTGGGTTTGCGCCCCTTGTCGCAGCAGCGTCGGCGGGTACCCAGTCTGTTGCGCCCAGTGATCCCGGGTTCCACCGCGGTTGAACCCACACACTTGTTGTCCAACGGGCGCTACAGTGTGTCACTGCGCGCCAATGGCGCGGGCTGGAGCCGTTGGGGGCAGACCGGTGTGACCCGCCAGCGCGACGACGCCTTGCGGGACGATCGCGGCAGCTTTTTGTACCTGCGCTGGGAGCAGGACCGAATACCTGTCTCGTTGACGCAGCACCCGGCTCCAGATCCACGCGCAACCTACAGCAGTGTTTTCCATGCCGACCGCGTGTGTTTCGAAACCACGTGGCCCGCAATCCATGCGCAGACCACGGTCTGGGTCAGTCCGGAAGACGACATTGAATTTCGCATGGTTGAACTGCGCAACGACGGTGACCAGGTGCTGGATATTGAACTCATCTCGGCCTTTGAACCCACGTTGGCAGACCGCCTGGCCGATGAGGCCCATCCGGCATTCACCAGCCTGTTTGTGCGGGCTGAATGGCTGGTGACCCACCAGTCCCTCGTATTCGAGCGCAAGCCACGCCTGCCCACCGAACAGGGCTTGCACATGGCCCACTTCCTGACTACATCGGATTCGCGCATCCGCGGTTTGGCGATACAGACCGACCGGCAGCGCTGGTTGGGGCGCAACCACTGCTCGGCCGACCCGCTGGCCGCGCTTGACCCCGTGCCTACAACCGGGGACGAAACCAGCGCAGTCCTGGTGACGGGCCTGGACCCTGTGTGTGCACTCGCAGTCCAGGTGCGTATTGCGCCCAAAGCGCGTATCCAGTTGACGTTTGCAACCGCGGTGTCAGATAACGGTGCCACATTGCGCGCGGTCATTGACAAATACCGCCAGACCAACCATGTCAAACGCGCGTCCTTGATGTCGGCGACGCTGATGGGCATACGTCTTCGGAGCTTGCGTATCAGTGCCGAGAACTTCGCCGCTATGCAGAGCTTGACCACCGCTCTGGTGCTGACGCTGACACGCCCGTCCAAACACATACCCGTGGAAGGCAGCATCAAGCCGGGCGTGTGTGACCGCCGTCTGTTGTGGCGCTTTGGCGTCTCCGGCGATCGCCCCCTGATCCTCGTGTCCGCCGGTGTGTTGCAGGGCTTGGGCCTGTTGCGTGCCATGGCGCAGGCGCTTAATTTTTGGGCCTGGGGTGGTATCGCCTGTGATCTGGTGGTGGTGAATTCCGAGCCGGCGTCCTACGACATGGCATTGCAGCGCGAAATCGCCGCCCTGCGCGATCGCCATCTCTTTGACACCGGCGCGCCTTCACGTCCTGCCGTCACGGGCTTTCTGCTGTTGCGCTCCAATGAAGTGTCGGCCGAGGAGCTCAGTACATTAAAGGCGCACGCCAGGGTGCGGCTCTATGCAGATGGTCGCCCCCTGGCGCACCACGTTCAGGAATGGAGCGATCTGCATGCACAGGCCCTGGGCGAGCGCCGCACCGTGCCCGGCGCGGCTGTGGGAACAGATGCCCGCATGGGGCTGACCGTCACCGCACCCAAGGGTGAGTTTGCCAAGGAGTCGGGTGAGTTTGTTTTTGCAGTGGGCACCGGCGTGCGGCCCCTGCGACCCTGGATCAATGTACTGTCCAATCCCCGCTTCGGGGCGCAACTGTCCGAGGCTGGCGGCGGCTACACATGGGCCGTGAACAGTCGGCTAAACCAGCTGACCGCCTGGTCCAACGATGCCGTGGCAGACCCGCCTTCGGAATGGTTTCTGCTGCAGGATCTGCGGACTGGGCAGGTCTGGAGTGTTACGCCGAACGCCTGGGGTGCGCAGGGCAGCCAATACCAGATACGCCATGGCCAAGGCTACAGCATGATCAGCCACCATCGCCAGGGCCTGGACATCAATGTACATTGGTGTGTAGACCCGCAAACAGCAGTCAAGCAGGTCACGCTGGTGGTGGTTAACCGAAGCGCCAAGCCCGTGCATTTGCGCGTGGTGGGTATGGCGGAGTGGATGATGGGTGCCAACCGCGCGGACCGCGGTACGGTACAGACCGACTTCTGCAGCCAACCGCTGCCCCATGGCAGCCTCTCGGTATTACTGGGCACGCAGCGAGAGCGCAGTGCAGGCTTTGGGGAAGGCACTGCGTTCCTCAGCCTGGGCCGTGGAGTGGACGATACAGACGACTGGACCTGTGACCGGCGTGAGTGTTTTGATGCGTCGGGACAGGTTACGCTGCCTGAACGTTTTGGACGCCGCAGTGGCATCGGGCTGGATCCCTGTGCCGCGCTGTCCTCCCGCATGGATATAGGCGTGGGCGGATCCTGTGAGCGGGTCTTTCTGTTGGGTTATGCAGAAACCGCCGACGCCGCGCTGGCACTGGCAACCTCTGCTGCTGCGATACCGGCCGGTGAGCGAATGCAGGCCGTGCACGACACCTGGAACCAGTTGCTGGGCGCGACGGTGGTAACGACTCCTGACCCGCTGTTTGATGCCATGGTCAACCGCTGGCTCCTGTACCAGACGGTCAGCTGCCGCCTGTGGGCCAAGGCCGGCTTCTACCAGGCCGGCGGCGCAACCGGTTTTCGCGACCAATTGCAAGACGCCATGGCGCTGGCCTGGGCAGCGCCGCAGATGCTGCGGGACCAAATCGTGTTGTGTGCGTCGCGCCAGTTTGCGCAGGGTGACGTGCAGCATTGGTGGCATGCGCCCCTGGGCGCCGGGGTGCGCACCCATTTCTCGGACGATTTGTTGTGGCTGCCGTATGCCTGTACCCGCTACTTGCAGATGACCGGTGATGTGGCCCTGTTGGAGCAGGAGGTCCCATTTTTGGAGGGTGCGGCTATTCCGGATGGTGCAGAAGATGCGTATTACGCACCGGACATCAGCGCACACTCGGCCTCGGTGTACGAACACGCCGCGCGTGCCATTGACCACAGCCTGCGGGTGGGAGTCAATGGTTTGCCGTTGATGGGCAGTGGCGACTGGAACGACGGCATGAACCGTGTGGGTATTGAGGGCCGTGGTGAGTCGGTCTGGTTGGCATGGTTCCTGTGCCGACTGGTAACCGACTTTGTGCCACTGGCCGCAGAGCGGGGCGAGACGGCGCGGGTTAACGCCTGGCAAGCCGCACTGCAAGGTTGGAAAGTCGCCCTGCAGGGCCCGGCGTGGGATGGCCGCTGGTTCAAACGGGCATTTTTTGACGAGGGCCAGCCACTGGGCTCGAGTGCCAACGACGAGGCCCGTATAGACCTTATTGCGCAAGCCTGGTCTGTGTTGTCCGGGGCAGCGCCGCACGACATGCAAAGCATGGCCCTGTCGGCCATGGATTCCGAACTGGTCGATGCGGAGCACGGGCTGATCAAGCTGCTGGATCCACCCTTCAGCCAGTCTGTTCCTAGCCCGGGCTATATACAAGCCTATCCGCCCGGTGTGCGCGAAAACGGGGGGCAGTATTCCCACGCAGGCGTCTGGGCCCTGATGGCACAGGCGGCACGGGCCAAAGACGCGCAGCACCCACAGGGTGGTGGTGACGATCCTTACCGCTATTTCACCTACCTCAGCCCGGCACACCGCTCCAACCACCTGACCCACGGCCTTGCCTATGGAATCGAACCCTATGCCATGGCGGGTGACGTGTATTCACAGCCGCCCTATGTCGGGCGGGGTGGGTGGAGCTGGTACACCGGCGCCGCCGCCTGGTTGCACCGGGCGGCGGTCGAATCCATATTTGGCTTGCAATTGGGCGCGCAGGAGTTGGCGTTCCAACCCTGCCTGCCCGCGCACTGGGACCGCGCGGAGATGTCCCTGGTCCGCGGCGGGCGCAGCATGCGTTTTGTGTTCCTGCGGGCCAATCTGGGGGATGCACTGAATGCCACCACGGCTGTGGGTGCCCATGCACTGCGGCCTGGTCAAACCTTGCGTTGGGCCGATCTGGCGGGCGACGCCTGTTTTGTCATTCCCCTGCTGGTGGATTAATTCCCCACTTCGAGCGATGGATGGCGGCTCGGTGCGCTAGCACACGGACACCAAAGCCCAGTATTTTTATAGTTGGGTTGTCCGCTTCTAATTAATTACTGGAGAATCTCTATGCAAATCCGCCAAACTCTCGCCATCGCCATTTCTGCCATCGTTTTGCTGACCGCCACCGGTTGTGCCGTACAACGCGGCCAGGAAACCGTTGGTGCTTACATCGACGACGCAGGCATCACAACCGCGATCAAAGCCCGCTTTGTGGAAAACAAGCAGGTTGATGCCGCATCGATCAAGGTTGAAACCCTGAACGGTACCGTCATGTTGTCCGGCTTTGCCAAGAATGGCACCGAGCGTACTACCGCTGAATCCATTGCACGTGGCGTCAAGGGCGTGGTCTCGGTGAAGAACGAGATCGCTGTCCGTCCTTAATCAGGTCTGACCACTGACAAGCCCCAGGGCTCCGACAAGGAGCCCTGGGGCTTTTTTTATTGTCCGGCCTATTGGGGTCTTTTTAGCAGGAACTGCGACAACTCTTCCAGCACGGTTTGCACCGCCCGGTTGGCGGCTAAAACGCCCGCACGCGGGTCGTCAATGCTGGCTGGTACCTTGCTTTCAAAGGACCGCCACGCCACCACCTTCCGTGTTTTTTCTTCGACCAGGTAAACCCGCAGTGTGAACTGCACGGTACTGGGTCGGCTTTGGAAATCCTGCTGCAGCCTGACAATCTCGGTATCGAGCCGCAGTTCGCCACCGGCCGAGCCCGGTGTCATCACCACGGCCCTGAACGCACCCGTTTGTTCTATGGAGGCCACCATCAATGGCCCCAGCATGCGTGCGGGTGTATCGATCCATTCGCTATGCGCGAAGTATTCCAGCTTGTGCGGCTCTCGCATGTAGATGATGCGTTGGCTGTCAAAGCCTGACGCGGCCCGCACCGGGCTGATGACCAGGGTGGGTGCGCTAGCGGGCACTGGGGGGCGCGCAGCCGCAGACGGTGCAACGGGGCCCGCGTACTCCAGCGCATAAAAGCTCGGTGGCGTAGTGGCCTTGGGCTGCAGCACGCTGCAGGCGCTAAGGGCTATGACGGCCAGGCACACGCTCGCCAGACGCGCCCTGGGGACGAGATGTTTTACGGTTGCAGGGTTCATGGTTTTACGTCCTCTTCGCCGGGGCCTTTGGTTACCGGTGTGCGACCAAACAGCAGTCCGCTGGGGTCGCGCGTGGTCTGCTCACTCAGCCGTTTGAGCGAGTTGCTCAGGCTGCCTAGTTCTCCTAGCAGGCGTTCTACTTCCGGCAGTGTTTCCGTGCCCAGGCGCTGCACGCCTGCGCCCAGGCCATCGGCTGCCTTGGACGCACTAAACCCGGCCTTGGACAAGTCGTCGCCCATCTTGCCCACAGAGTCCGCACTGCGGCCCACGCGGTCTATCAGAGGGCCGAGCTTGGCGGTTGCCTGTGCCGTGTTGTTCAGTATGCTTTTGAACGACGCCTGGTTTTCCGGGCTCAGTATGGTGTTGACGTTGTTCGACGTGCTGTCCAGCTTGCCCAGCACATTGGTCAGCACATTCTCCAGCCTGGCGCTCAACGAAGGCTTGGTCTGGATGACCGGGTAGAGATTGGGGGGGACCGTGCGCAGCGGTGGCGAGTTCAGTGTGCCGCCGCTGAGCTCCACATAGGTGATACCGGTCAAGCCTTGCGTTTTCAGCACCGCAATCGTGTCTTCCTTGATGGGCGTACCCTCTTCGATGGCAAAGCTCAGTATCACGCGTTCCGGGGTGGCCCGGTCCAGGTCAATTCGTTGCACCTTGCCTACGTCCACACCGTTGTATTTGACCGGGGCATTCAGGTTCAGGCCGGCTACGGATTCGTTGGCTATCGCCCAGAAGGTGCCGTAGTTTTTCTGCCAAGCCCCGCCGGAGGCCAGCCACAGTGCCCCGACAACCAATACGGCGCCGAGGCCCAGCACAAAGGCGCCCACTATGGCAAAACTCACTTTGGTTTCCATGGGGTCTCCTGGGGCGGTGTTGGGGCTTGCGCCTGTTGCTGTGCACCGCGTGCGCGCGGGCCATCGAAAAAGGGCCGTATCAACGGGTTGTCCGAACCTGCAAGCTCCTGCATGGAGCCAACGGCCTGCACGGTGCCATCGCCCAGCACGGCCACGCGGTCGGCCACCTGCCACAACATGTCGAGGTCGTGGGTGATCATCACAATGGTCAGGCCGTACAGGTCGCGCAAAGACCGCACCAGGTCGTCCACGCCCGCTGCGCTGGTGGGGTCTAGGCCCGCGGTGGGTTCATCCAGGAACAGCAGTTCGGGGTCCAGTGCCAGCGCTCGCGCCAGGGACGCACGTTTCATCATGCCGCCGCTCAGCTCCGAGGGGTACTGGTCTGCCACCTCGGGCCGCAAACCGGCCATGGACAACTTCCAGTGGGCTATTTCGTCAATCAGGGTGTCGTCCAGGTCGGTGTGTTCACGCAGCGGCAGGCCGATGTTTTCCAGCACGGTCAGCGATCCGAACAGACCGCCATGCTGGAACAGCACCCCCCAGCGCTGGCGCAATGCCAGTGCTCCAGCGGCATCGATGCCGTCCAGCGCCGTGCCGAGGACGCGGATGGTGCCTTCGGTAGGCTTTTGCAGCAGGATCATTTCGCGCAGCAGCGTCGACTTGCCCGAACCACTGCCACCAATGATGGCGAAGATCTCGGCGCGCCGCACGGACAGGTCCACACCTTTGTGCACCACATGGTCGCCAAAACGCGTCACCACCTGTTCCATCTCAATGACGGGTGCATCGGCATGGGCTGCGTTGGTCATCTCACAGGCCCAGTATGCTGAAAGCGATGGAGAACACGGCGTCCGCCACGATCACCAAAAAGATGGACTGCACCACACTGCGGGTGGTCTGCAGGCCCACGCTGTCGGCACCACCGCGTGTGCGAAATCCCTGGAAACAACCGACCAGGCTGATGATGATGGCAAACACCGGGGCCTTGGCAATGCCCACCATATACGAGGTCACGCTAACGGCCTTGGCCATGCGGTCCAGGAATTCGTTGTAACTGACATCCAGTTGGGTCTGTGCCATCAGCATGCCGCCGGCCACCCCCATCACATCGGCGAACACCGTCAGCAAGGGCATGGCGATGACCAATGCTATGACCTTGGGCACCACCAGCAGCTCCAGTGGCGCAATGCCCAGGGTGCGCATGGCGTCGATTTCTTCTGTCACGGCCATGGTTCCGATCTGGGCCGCAAAGGCCGAACCTGAACGCCCGGCAATCGTGATGGCGGTGATCAGCGGCGCAAACTCGCGCAGCATGGACAGGCCCACCAGATCAGCCACAAAGATATTGGCACCGTACTGGCGCAACTGGTCGGCCCCCTGGTAGGCCACCACAATGCCCAGCAACAGCGCCAACAGGCCTACGATGGGCAGCGCATCAAAGCCGGCCCTGCGGATGTTGAACAGGATAGGGCGCCAGCGCATGCGCGACGGGTGGGCCACGCAACCGGCGAAGGCCTGGGCAAACTCGCCCACAAAAACCAGCATCGCAAAAATCTGCTCCCAGGCCGCGCCGGCGCGGCGTCCCACCCGTTCCAGCAGCGCTCGTGGTCGCACTGCAGGCGTTGCAGCGGTCGCATTGACCCGAGCCTCTTCGTGCGTGATGACGGCCTGCAGCAGGCGCATAAAGTCCGGGTGCAGGCCTTGCAGCGTGGATTGGACACCTTCTGCGTGCAAACGGTTCAGTAGTTTGTGCAGCACCCATGCGCCTGCCGTGTCCAGCTGGTTGATACCGGCTGCGTCTATCTGCGTGGGGGTGCCTGCATCGCCGTGCAGGGCCGCCAGCGACGGGCCAATGCCGCCCAGACCGCGCGCAGTCCAACTGCCGACCAGGGTCAGCGCGTGGGCACTTGTCTGGATGGCGCTAGCACGTGGCGCGCTGCGGTGTTTCATACGTAGGTTTGAGCTTATGGGGGCACCCACCATCCTGTTTGTTCGCAAGCGAACAGATGAGTTGGCCGAATCCGTGCACGCTAGAGGCCACAGAGACATACCCATGTCTGGCACTTGGAGTAAACCGTATGCAAACACGCACTGAAATTTATGCAATCAACACCGCCCTGGCCGTCGTGCTGGGGCTTTGCGCCGTAGGCTGCAGCAAACCGGTGGACAGTGCTGGCGCACCTGTTGTCGGCACCACCATCGGCACCGATATCGACGACAGTGTTATCACCAGTAGCGTCAAGTCCGCGCTGTTGGCAGACGCTGACATCAAGAGCTTTGACTTCAAGGTGGAAACCCGTAAGGGTGAGGTCTTGCTCAGCGGCTTTGTTGACAACCAGGCCCAACTGGACCGGGCGACGGCCATTACCCGCGCCGTGCCCGGTGTCAAGGCCATTCAGAACAATGTGGTGCTGAAAGGCGGCCCCACGACCGTTGGCAAAAAGGTGGACGCCGGCATCATCACCAGCAAGCTCAAGGCCGAGCTGCTGGCGGATCCTTTGGTCAAAAGCTTTGACATCAAGGTGGTTACCCGGGACGACGAAGTGCTGCTCACCGGTTTTGTCGACAACCAGGCCCAGGTTGACCGCGCCATGGAAGTGGCGCGCAGCATAGAAGGCGTGCGCCTGGTGCGCAACGAGATGAGTATTAAAAAGTAGTGTTTGAGCGCGGGTCGACATCACTGAGCAGACGGCCCAGTTCTTTCTTGACCACGGCATAACATTCGCAGGCCCGTCCCTCCAAGCCATTGCGCTCCAGCACCGCAATGTGGCCTCGGCGGTAGCGTATGTAGCCCGCTGTCTGCAAGTTGCCCGCCGCTTCGGTAACACTTTCGCGGCGCACGCCTAACATGCTGGCCACCAGTTCCTGCGTCATCACCAGCTCGCGCGCCGGAACGCGGTCCATGGTCAGCAGCAGCCAGCGGCACAGTTGCTGCTCCACCGAATGGTGGCGGTTGCACACCGCCGACTGCGCCATTTGGGTCATCAATGCCTGGGTGTAACGCAGCAGCAGGCGCTGCAGGGCGCCCGCACGGTTGAACTCTGCCTGCAACACATGGCGGTCCAGCCGGTAGGCGTACCCCGCCGTCTGCACCACGGCCGAACTGGGCGTGGTGTCGCCACCCATGAACAGAGAAACGCCCAGCACCCCTTCATTCCCCACGCCGGCCGTTTCGGCCGATGCACCGGTCTCGGTCACGTAGTGCAGCGACACGATGGATGTGGTTGGGAAAAACGCGTGGCGCAGTTGGGTCCCGGGTTCGTACAGCATCTGGCCCAGGGCCATGGGAACCAGTTCGAGGTGCTCGGCAAAAAGTTCGAAGTCCGCCGGCGGCAACGCGGCCAGCAAATGGTTCTGTTGCGGACTGTGCAGGGTAGGCTTGGTTTGCATTGTTTTGGGCACCAATTCAAGCTCCTGCCACGATCTCGACGCCTATCCCCCGGTAACCCAGGAAACGGCTGCTGCGGTTGAACATGGGCTCGCCGCTCACCCTGTACTGCTGCTCAGAGCCGTCCGCTAGGTGCCGATGGAAGATCAAATCCAGAAAAGGCTCACGCGCTGCGATGGTGGCACGCAGGGCTTCACGGTCATTTTCGTCCCAACCGTCTGCCTGGGCGTCTTTGGGAGCGTCCTTCACGGCGTCGGCCTGCACGCCCAGCATCTCCAGCACGGGCCCCGATACCTTGGTGAAGTGACCGTTTTCGTCCTGCTCCCAGTACCAGTCGGACGCCAGCTCGGTCAGGCTGCGGTAACGGGCCTCGCTCTCGCGCAACTCGGCCGTGCGCTCCAGCACGGTCTGCTCCAGCACCTTGTTGAAGTCCTCCAGCCTTTTGTACAGCAGGCGCACCTCCAGCATATTGTGGATACGGGTTTTGACCTCTATCAGGTCAAACGGCTTGCTGACAAAGTCCTTGGCACCGGCCTGTAGCGCACGCAGCTTATGGCCCGGCTGGGCTGTGAGCACGATGACCGGCAGGTAGGGGTCCACCATGTCGGTCTTGAGGTTTTCCATCACCTGGAAACCATCCATGACCGGCATTTGCAGGTCTAGCAGTATCAGGTCATAGGCATTTTTGCGGTGCAGTTCACACACCGCATCTGGCGCCAGCGTGGATGTGACGCCGGTGTATCCGGCCGCTTGCAGCAACTGCTCCAGCAACTGCACGTTGGACTCCTGGTCGTCAACGATCAGTATCTTGGCGTTGAGAATATCGGCAGGTTGGATCATGGGGGGTCTCCTCAGACTAGTGGGGTGTGCAGGCCTTGTTCGGCTTGCGCGATCAGAACGATGTGGTGGGCAATGTCTTCAGGCGACAGCACCAGGTCTATGCAGCCACTGTCCATGGCACTCTCGGGCATATCCGGTTCGCTGGCGGTGCAGGGTTTTTGTGCAAACGTGGTGCCACCTACGGCCTGGATGGCGCACATCGCGGCGGCGCCGTCCCCGTCCAGGCCGGAGACAATCACCGCGACCAGTTTGCCTTTCCAGTACTCGCTCAGCGAGGTCAGAAACACGGTGATCACATCGGGCCAGCCGCGCGGCTTGGAGATGGGCGCCAGCCGGAAGTCTTCACCGTCCACATGCAGATCGCAGTTGGACGGAATGATGTAGACATGGTCGGGCGCAATGCTCAGGTGATCCGTGATCAGTGTGACCGGCATGGTGGTGTGGTGCGGCAGTATTTCGTGCAGGCGGGTTGGAAACTGCCGGATGTGGTTCACGATGACGATGGCCACACCCATGTCGGCCGGCAGGTTGCGCAGCAGCCGTATGTACGCATCCAGCCCGCCCGCTGAACCGCCCACACATACGATGGGGAACTGTTTCATGGCGCGCCTTGTGGGGGTGAATCTGACAGGGGCATTTCTACCCAAAACACACTGCCCACTCCGATGGTGCTGCGCGCGCCTATGGTGCCACCCATCAACTCCATCAGCCGTTTGCTCAGTGCCAGGCCTACGCCCGTGCCCTCACTGGTGTCGCTCTCGCGTCCCAGGCGGTTGAAGGGCTGGAACAGGTGGCTGATCTTGTCGGCAGACAGGCCATACCCACTGTCTACGACACTGACACGTACACGCAGCCCCGCCTCCACACTGCAAGACACCTCCAGCGAGCCTCCCGGGTGGTTGTACTGGATGGCGTTGGACAGCAGGTGCACCAACACCTGGTGCAACCGGGAGCGGTCGGCCACCACTTTCAGTATCTCCAGGGGCAGGTCACACCGCATGTGGATGTTGCGCGCCTGTGCCGCTGGGGCTACACGGGCCTGGCTGGAGCGCAGCACGTCAGCCAATGCTACCGGTTCAGACTCCAGCTTCAAACGCCCCGTCTCAATGGCCGTCAGGTCCAGCATCTCACCGATCAGATCCAGCAGGTACCAGCCGGCACGCAGGATCTGGTCTATATTGCTTTTCTGCGCGGCGGTAGGGGTGGGGTCACCCAGCTCCAGGAGTTGCGCAAAGCCCAATATGGCGTTCAGGGGTGAACGCAGCTCATGGCTCATATTGGATAGAAAGTCGGATTTGGCCAGATTGGCCTTTTCGGCCACGGTGCGGGCCAGAAGCAGCTCCTGGGTTTTCTCGGCCAAGGCGGCTTCCACGGCTTTGCGCCCGCTGATGTCGGTCAGCACCAGGCGCTGGACCTGGCCGCGGTCGGCGTCCAGTGCCAGGCAGAGCTGCAAGTGGGCCCAGAACACTGCGCTGTCGCGCCTGACGAGCTGCAATTCACATTCCTGCGGCAGCCCGGATTCAAACAGGGCTTTGCGGCAGGTGTAATAGGTGTCCTGGCCTGTCTTGACAATCAGCCGGCTCATGGGTTTGTTGACCACGTCGCTGCGAGCCATGTTCAGCAGGGATGCAGCGGTGAAGTTCACCTCCAGAATCTGCCCCTGCTCGCTGACGGTGAAATACCCCACGGGCGCCAGATCGTAGAGGTCAAAGTAGCGGGCCCGTGCCGCATCCAGCTTGGCCTGGGTTTGGCGCAGTTCTTCGTTCTGCATTTCCAGCTCGACCTGGTGCACCTGCAGTTCGTGCAGCATTTGCCGCATGGCTTCAACCGACAACTCTTTCAGATCGGCCGCCCTTGGGTGGGGGCCGGACTCGACAAAGCCTTCGGCGCGTTCGCGCAGCCTATCCAGAGCCTGGTCACTGTGCGGGGCCATGGCGTGCTTTCGGTTGGTTGTCCGCTTCAGTGGACGTGCTGCGCTCGGTGGTGGCGATGGCATACATCTCGCCGGCATCGTCGGTCAGTGCGGTGGACGTGATGGAGACCTCGATCTCGGCCCCATCCTTGGCCAGGCGACGCGAGCGGTAGGGCTCCAGCGTCTGGGCAGCACCCAGTTGTTCGACCTTGGCCGCTGCGTTGTCGCGCAGCGCCTTGGGCAATCGGTCGCGCACATTCAGGGTCAACGCCTCGGCCTCGGTCCATCCGTACATGCGGGTGGCACCCGGGTTCCAGGCGATGGTGCGGCCCTGCAGATCCTGCACCGTGATGGCGTCGTGTGCGTCGCGCACCACCACGGCCAGCCGCAGCAGCGCATTGGCCTTGTGCAAGTCCTCGCGCACACGCACGATCTCGGAGATGTCAACAAAGGTGATCACCGCGCCTTCAATCACGTTGTCCAGTGTGCGGTAAGGCAGTATGCGCATGGTGTACGACTTGCCGTCTTTGGTCTTTACCGCAACCTCTTTGGGGATCAGCGTGGACAGTACTTCTTGTGCATCTGCAATCAGCTTGTCATAACCCACCAGGTTGGACATGATGTGGCTCATGGGGCGCCCCACATCGCTCAGAATCAGATTGATGATGCGGGTTGCTGCCGGCGTAAAACGCAGGATACGCAGGCCGTGGTCGACAAAAATGGTGCCAATGCCGGTGCCTGCCAGCAGGTTGTTCATGTCGTTGTTGGCGCGGGACAGGTCGCCCACCTTGGTCTGCAGTTCGGTGTTGACGGTGGACAGTTCTTCGTTGATGGACTGCAGCTCTTCCTTGGAGGTTTCCAGCTCTTCGTTGGTGGATTGCAGTTCTTCGTTGACCGACTGCATCTCTTCGTTGGAAGACTTCAGTTCCTCGTTGGAAGTCTCCAGCTCTTCGTTGGCGGCTTGCAAGTAGTCTTCTTTGGCTTGCAGTTCTTCCTTGAGTTCAGCAATGTGGGTTTGGATGTCCTGTGTCTGCTTGTCTGACCCGGCAGGCAGGGCCAGGGTGGCAGTGGGCGCCGTGGGCATGCCCGTAGGGGGCGCCTCTTCCAGCATCACCAGGTACAGCTGGGACTCCAGCACATTGACCGGCCCGGACTCCGCAGGGACCACGCCCAGGTTGACCAGGGTGTGGTGGCCATTGGTCTTGACACGCAAGCCCGCAACATGGACGGGGATCTTGAGGGTTGCCGCCTTGTGCAGGCTGGTGGTCAGGTCGTGGCGTAAGCCGTCGCGCGCCATTTTCAGAATATTGCTGATGCCGGCTTCACCGGGTGTCGGCTCCAGGTACAAGCCCACGCGCCCATGCAGATACAGAATGTCCCCCTGGCTGTTGACCAGGGCAGCGGCCTTGGCCACATGGCGCAACAGGGTCTGTTCGGTCACCTCGCGCAAGGACAGTTTGGGCGGTGAGGTGTTTTTGTCAGTACTCACTTGCGGGGCTCCGTTCTTCTGGGTGGGAGGCAGCAGAAAACGGCCCAATGCCGCACGTTGTGCACCCTGGAAGTCTTCCTTGCGCTGGTAGACCTTGGATTTGCGGTCCAGAGGCATGTACAGATCGCTGAAATCCCCCACCGATTCCGACGTGCCCAAAAACAGCAGGCCTCCGGGATTCAGCGCATAGTGGAACACGGACATCACCTTCTTCTGCAACTCAGCACCCAGATAAATGAGCAGATTGCGGCAACTGACCAGATCCAGTTTGGAAAACGGCGGGTCCCGGATCAGGTCTTGCTCCGAGAACACCAGCATGTCACGGATGAGCTTGTGTACGCGGTAGGCATCACCCGAGGGTTCGAGTGTGAAAAAACGTGCCAGCCGCTCGGGGGTGATGTCTTGCGCAATGCTGGCAGGGTAAACGCCGGCACGGGCCACGGCGATGGCGCGGCTGTCAATGTCGGTGGCGAATACCTGGACCTTGTAGCTTTGCTTGAGCAGCTCCACGCGTTCTTGCAGCAGGATGGCGATGGAATAGGCCTCTTCGCCGGTGGAACAGCCCGTGGTCCAGACACGCACCAGGCCGCCCGCTGGTTTGCCGTTGAACAACTTGGGTATGACCAGTGTCTCCAGCGCGGTAAAGGCCTCGGGGTCGCGGAAGAAGTTGGTCACGCCTATCAGCAGATCACGGAACAGCGCCTCTATCTCGGCGGGCGCCTGCTGCAGGTATTTGACATAGGCGTCCATGCCGTTGATCTGGTGAACTGCCATGCGCCTGTCAATGCGGCGGTAAATGGTGCTGGGCTTGTATTGCGAGAAGTCGTGCCCGGTTTGGGCGCGCAGCAAAATGAATATCCGCTTCAATGACGCCAATGACTGGGGCGCTACTGTCCCAACCGTGTGTGGGGGTTTACCCAAGGCATGGCTTACATACGCCATGAGCTGCTTGGGCATTTCTGCCGGTGGCAGTTCATAGTCCACCAGTCCGGTGGCCATGGCGTGGTGGGGCATGGAGTCGTATTCACACGAGGCGCCGTTTTGCGCCATGACCATGCCGCCACCGTCCTTGATGGCCCGCACGCCCTGGGTGCCATCACTGCCTGTGCCCGACAACACGATGCCTATGGCCCGCTCCTGCTGGTCTTGTGCCAGCGATGCGAACAGGAAGTCAATCGGCAGGCGGTGGCCGCGGGGTGCTGAGGGCTCCAGCAACTGCAGCGCACCGTTCAAGAACGCCATGTCGCGGTTGGGCGGGATGATGTAGACGCAGTTGACTCGCACCACCATGCCGTCGGTCACCTCCAACACCGGCATGCGGGTGGTGCGCTGGACGAGTTCGGTCAGCAGGCTGTCGTGGTCGGGTGCCAAATGCTGCACCAACACAAATGCCATGCCCGGGTCTTCCACGGCCGGCATGCCCGAGAAGAAGGCTGCAAACGCTGCCAAGCCCCCGGCAGACGCGCCTATGCCCACAATCGGGAAGACTGCGGGAGCGGGCGGTTCTGGTGGGGCCGAGGCTGTCAAATACTTACTCCTGAAAAGATAGCTAACTAGTTATATTCGACGGGGGCTAGAGGCCTATTTCTCTCAAATGGTTGCTTCGGTACGGGCTTTGGCCTGCGCCTGCGCCTGCTCCAAGCCCTGGTCCAGCGCCAGCATGAACTCGGCAATTTTTATCGGTTTCGTCAGGTAGCGGAAAAACCCTGCCTCCAGGCCCTTTTCCACGTCGCGCGGCATGGCGTTGGCGCTCAGGGCCAGTACCGGTATGCGGGCGGTTATGGGGTCGTCGTGCAGCAGGCCCAGGGCCTGCAGACCGCTGATCCCCGGCAGGTTGATGTCCATGAGTATGACATCGGGCAAATGCGTGCGTGCCATGGCAATGCCGCGCACGCCGTCCTCGGCGCGCAGCAGGCGCATATCAGGCCGGCGCGCAATCAGCTGCGCAACCAGCTCCATATTGGCCTCGTTGTCTTCCACATACAGCAAGGTACGCACGGCGGCACCGGAGAGCTCGGGGGCGGGCAGCAGCGCCAGCTCCTCCTCTGCGTCCAGTATCAATGAATGGGGGTCCGCCAGGTTAAGTTCGATCCAGAAGTCGCTGCCGACCCCCACCGTGCTGTGGGCGCCAATGCTGCCGTTCATCAGCTCCACCAGGCGTTTGCTCACCACCAGGCCGATGCCCGTGCCTTCTTCTTCGCTGTCTTCCTGGCCCAGACGGTTGAAGGGCTCGAACAACTGGGCCAGTTTCTTGGCAGACAGGCCTTCACCGGTGTCGCGCACGCTGATGTGCATACGGGTCTTGCCGGCTGGGCGAAACGTGACGTCCAGCGAGCCGCCCTGGCGGTTGTATTTGATGGCATTCGTCAGCAGGTTCACAAAGACCTGCTTCACACGGGTGCGGTCCGCCTGCACATAACAGGGTGCCTTGAATTTGGGAAAGCGCATCTGTATGCCGCGCCTGCGGGCCTGCGGCTCTATCATGGTCTGGCAGTCGCGCAGCACCTGTTGCAAGGACACCGGCTCCATGGACATGGACAGTTTTCCGGATTCGATCAGCGCCAGATCCAGTATCTCGTTGATCAGCTCCAGCAGGTACCAGCCTGCCTTCAGGATCTGTTCGATACTGGCCTTCTGCGTGGTGGTCGGCGGGGGGACGCCAGAATCCATCAGTTGGGCAAAGCCCAGAATGGCGTTCAGCGGCGAGCGCAACTCATGGCTCATGCTGGACAAAAACTCCGACTTGGCCATATTGGCCTTGTCGGCGATGGAGCGGGCAGTCTCCAGTTCTACGTTTTTGATCTGCAACGCCTTGTCCAGCTGATAGCGCTCGGCCTCGGCCAGTTTGCGGGCGGTGTTGTCGATGCCAATCAGCAGGTATCCAATAAGGTCGTGGTCGTCGCTGCGCAGCGCGGTAACTGATACCAGGGCGGGCAGGCGGGTGCCGTCCTTGCAAACATAACTCAGCTCAAAAATGTCTTCCATCCCACGGGAGGCCTTGAAAGCCAGGGCCTCGAAACCGGGTGTGATATCGGTGGCATGTTCGGCCGCGAGGGCCATGGCCCGGGCAACGACCTCTTCGGGGTCAAAAATTTCCGCTGCCGTGACCTCGTTCACCATCTCGCCTGCGTCGTAACCCAGCATACGCTCCGCACCTACATTGAAGATCTGGATCACCCCTTGGGCGTCGGTGGCAATACAGGAGAAGTTGGCACTGCTGAAGATGGCACTCTGCAGGGCACCGGCCTTGCGTAGCGCTTCTTCGGCCTGCTTGCGGGCACTGATGTCGCGCAAGATGCCGGTGAAGTAGAGCTGGCCACCCAGCGTCATCTCGCTGACCGCGATCTCCAGCGGGAAAAAACTGCCGTCTTTGCGAAAACCCATGACCTCGCGGCCTTGGCCCAGGGCGCGGGCCTCAGCGCTTGCACCGTAGTGCTCCAGCGATACGTGGGGTTGCTCCTGGTCCAGCTCGGGCACCAAAAAGCCAAAGGACTTGCCCGTCAGCTCCCCAGCGGTGTAGCCAAACATTTTCTCAATGGCGGGGTTGGCGGACTCTATGGTTCCGCCCAGTGCCTGCAGCGTCACAATGCCGTCGCCCACCGTGTTCAGTATGGTCTGCACCCGCGCTGCGCTGTCGCGTAGGGTTTGCTGGGCGGTGTGTTCGGCTGTCACATTGCGAAACACCAGCACAGTGCCGACCACTTCGCCCAACTGGTCACGCACCGGGGCGCAGCTGTCGGCAATGTCGAACTCGCGGCCATCGCGTGCGATCAAGACCGTGTGGTTGGCCAGGCCTTGTGCGGTGCCCATTTCCAACACGCGGGCGACCGGGATCGTCGCAATGTGGCGGTCCGCTTTGTTGATGATGTGGAACACTTCGTCCACCGGTCGGCCATGGGCCTGCGCCTGGGTCCAGCCCGTCAGGTTCTGCGCGACTGGGTTCAGCAGGGTCACGCGGGCCTGCGCGTCGGTGGCGATGACAGCATCACCAATGGAATTGAGCGTGACAGTGAGCTTCTGGGTGCTGTCCTGCAGCTCAGTATTGGTGGTTTGCAACAGGGCGTTGGTGGCCAGCTGTTCATCCAGTAACTGCTGGGTTGTCTGGAGCAGCATGTTTTTGAGGCGTTGCTGGCCGGCACGGTAGCTGGAGTAGACGAAGTAGAGCGCAAGCAGCAGGGTCAGTACACAGATGGCGATGATGGCGGCTAACAGGCGGCGCATGCTGCTGTCAAATGTGGCGTTGCGCTGCGTCTGGAGATCGGTCTCGATCTGGACGATTGCACGCATCTCCTGGCGTATGGCATCCATCAAGCGCTTGCCTTCGCCGTTGTTGATCAAGGCCATCGCGCGTGCTGTGTCGTTGTTGCGCCGCGCTTCAATGGTTTTGTCCATGTCATCCAGCTTGGCATCCAGCAGCGGCGCTATCGTGTCGGCATGTTTTTGGGCGGGTGCGCTGCGGGTCAGCTCGCGCAGCACCGCCAAGCGGGCGTTGATGTTGTCGCGCACCTCCAGATAGGGCCGCAGGTAGGTCTCGCTACCGGTCAGGGCATAACCCCGTTGGCTGGTCTCGGCCAACGTCAGCGCATACAACCAATCGTCCGCAGCGGTGATGGTGGTGCGTGAATCCCGGCGGTGGTTGGAGGCTTGCTCGATCTGGTGGTAAGACCAGAATATGAACCCCATGCCCAATGACAGGAGCACGACTACCGCAGTAAGCCAGATGAATGTTTTGTGGGCGGTTTTCACGGGGACATACTTTCTTGTTCGGCTCAAACGCGCTGTTTAGCCCTTTCTATGAGCATACCGTGGCACTGGTGTCGATTGGGTTGCCAGCGCGCAAAAAAGGCCAGTACACCGAGCCTACAGATGAGTTGGCAATTGCTCCGTTCGGTAGCGCACTCTGAGCGAGTGGCTTAAGAGAAATGTGGCTGTAGCCCCCGTCGGTTATGGAGGTGCTGCTATCAATTTAGAACGCCCGACGCGCATACCGCTCGAAGGCGGCTACCGGCAGCGGCATGCAGAAGTAGTAGCCCTGGTAACTGTGGCAGCCGGTGGCACTCAGGAAATCACGCTGGGCTTCAATTTCCACACCTTCGGCGATGACGTTTAGACCCAGGCTGTGGGCCAGCGCCAAAATGGTCTTGGCGATGGAGGCGTCATGGTGGTCACTGAGGATGTCGCGCACAAACGTGCGGTCAATCTTCAGCTCGTCCAGCGGCATGCGCTTCAGGTAAGACAGTGACGAGTAGCCCGTACCAAAGTCGTCCAGTGAAAAACACACACCCTTGGCCTTGAGGATAAACATCTTCTCTATGACGGCGGGCACATCGTCTATCAGCAAACTCTCGGTCAGTTCGAGCTTCAGGCGTTGCGCATTGGCGCCACTGCGGCTCAGTGCAGACAACACCTGTTCCACAAAGTCGCGCTGGCGGAACTGGAAGGCACTGACATTGACAGCCAGACACAGGTGCTCCGTCTTGGGTGTTTTGGCCCAGCGGGCCAGTTGTTCACAGGCGGCGTTCAATACCCACTGCCCCAGCGGGAGTATCAAGCCGGTTTCTTCTGCAAGGGGTATGAAGTCAGCGGGCGGCATCAAGCCGTGTACGGGATGTTGCCAACGCACCAGTACCTCGGCACCTGTGGCGCGCCCATCCCCCACCACCTGGGGCTGGAAGTGCAGCACAAACTGCTGCGCAGCAATCGCGTGGCGCAGCTCCTGCTCCATCGCCGCGCGCTCCAGGATGGCGGTTTGCATGGCGGGGTCGAAAAACTGCAGACCGTTGCGGCCCATTTCTTTGGCCTTGTACATGGCCAGGTCGGCTTGGCGCAGCAGATCCTCCATCGTTTCCGTGGCGCCGCAGAACAGCGTGGCACCCAGGCTGGCGCTGCAGCGGTGCTCCACACTGCCAAGGGTGTAGGGCTGGTTCAGCGCCAACAGTATCTTTTCACCGATGTCCTGTGCCTGGCTGGCCGCCTCGTGCGGGTGGGGGTGCAGGTTGGCCAGCACCACGACAAATTCGTCGCCACCCAGGCGCGCTACGGTGTCGCCCTCGCGCACACAGTCGGTGAGGCGCTGCGCAACCAGCTGCAACAGCAGGTCACCCATGGCGTGGCCCTGGGTATCGTTCAGGGTCTTGAAATGGTCCAGGTCCAGAAACATGGCTGCGCCATAACTCTCGTTGCGCCCAGCCCCGATCATGGCTTGCTGCAAGCGATCCAGCAACAGCGTGCGGTTGGGCAGATGGGTCAGCGGGTCGAAGAAGGCCAGTTCGTTGATGCGCTCGTCGGACCGCTTGCGCGCACTGATGTCGCGAATATTGCACTGTATGACGGTGACGCCTGCACAGTCATAGGTATTGCTGACAAACTCAACGGCGATGTTATGGCCTGACTTTGCGCGCAGTGGCAGGTCGTCATACCGGACGAAGCCCCGGCTTTGCAGTTCGGAAAACTTATCCTTGTTTTCTTCCACATCGGAAAAGGCACCAACCTCCCAGAGTTTCCTGCCCAGCAGTTCGGCGTGTGAGTAACCCAACAAGTCGGTCAAAAACGGATTGGCGTCTTCTATTTCGGCTGTGGAGGCGTTGAGTAGCAGGATGCCGTCCATGGCTGTTTCAAACAGCCTGCGGTAACGCAGCTCGGACGTGCGCAAGTCCGCCGGAGCCGTGGTGCTGCGCGCCAACGCCGGAACACGGGGGGCTTTGCGGGGTTTGATGACGTCTTGCATGGGAGTTCCTGCCCCAGCTTAATGGGACAGCTCCGAAGCGTCAGTGCGTTGACGTACGTAGATGCTGTGTGCTACGGCGTACAGACTACCGCAGCCACCCGTATCAAACTGGCTCACACCGGCTGTTGTGTACGCCAGCGAACTGACGAGTTGGACTGCACTGCGTAGTCTCGGGGTTTTGATAACTATAGGAGCAATGTATGAAATATGTTTTGCGATTGACACTGTCCGCTTTGGCAGCATTGATGGCCGGCCAGGCGCTTGCCGAGGTCACCTTCTTTGAGCGCGAAAATTTTCAGGGCCGCTCCTATACGGCAAACCGGCAAATTGGCAACCTTGAGCGCACGGAATTTAACGACCGCGCTTCTTCCGTCATCGTGGGTGGAGAACGCGGCGCACGGTGGCAGGTGTGTGAAGACATCCGCTTTGGTGGGCACTGCATGATTCTGCGCCCCGGGCATTACCCCTCCTTGTCAGCCATGGGTTTGAATGACACGGTTGTGTCCGTCAAACCGGTGGGTCGCAATGGACGCGATGTCAACGAGCGCATGGCACCCGCCCCGCTGCCGTCACAGGTGACCTTTTATGAGGCCGAAGGCTTTCAAGGCCGCTCTTTCTCGACGGACAAACAAGTCGATGATTTTGCGCGTACCGGTTTTAACGACCGGGCCTCGTCGGTCGTGGTGCTGGGCCAGCGTTGGGAAGTTTGTGAAAACAGCCGTTTCAACGGGCAGTGTATGGTGCTGAATCCGGGTCGTTACCCTTCGCTGGCGGCCATAGGCATCAATGACCGCATTTCTTCCGTGCGGGCACTGGAGGCGACTGCGCGTGTGGAAGAACGCCGGTTTGCGCCGGGGCCCCAGCCCGTGTACGACAACCGCCGCCGCCAGGACGAACGCATCTTTGAAGCCAATGTGACATCGGCACGTGCCGTGGTCGGCCCGCCCGAGCAGCGTTGCTGGATGGAGCGTGAAGAGGTAGCTGCTACGCGTGGCGAAGCCAATGTGGGCGGTGCTGTTATCGGCGCGTTGATCGGTGGTGTATTGGGTCACCAGGTCGGCGGTGGTGTTGGCAAAGACATCGCAACTGCGGGTGGGGCCGTGGCCGGTGGCGTAATAGGCTCCAATGTGGGCCGCAACAACAATGGCACACCCGCTACGACCCGTGACGTGCAGAAGTGCGCCACACGACCCAGTACCGCCGCGCCGGCGTTTTGGGATGTGACCTACAACTTCCGCGGCGTGGACCACCGCGTCCAGATGACGACACAACCGGGTGCCACGATTCCTGTGAATGCCCAGGGCGAACCGCGCAGCTAAGTGCTAGCCTGATGCACTGAACGCAAGCGCCCGGGTCTGCCCGGGCGTTTTTTTTTGCCCTATTTTTTTGGGGCATGTGATATATCTGAAAACTTATATTTGACCAAGACGAGATTGGTCTTCAGTTCACACAGTTGGTGATAGCACGCCAGAGAGCCGGCGTGCAGGTGCACATCATTTACGACGCGGTTGGAACCTTTGGAACACCCCAGGCGTTTTTTGACAACATGCGTGGGGCTGGCATACGCCTGGAGTTGCCGCTATGCAATGGGAATTCTTGAGCAATTGGGCGAGCCAGTCCTTTCCGAGCTGAGCGACAGCAATTTCTTTCCACCGTTGGGAATCATGGGTGGCAAACTGGTGCGGGTACAGGCAAAGGTCATTCTGCCCGCGTTACGGACGTAGGGTTGGTGTTGTATGCGGGCCAGTTCCCGCATGGAGTATTGGCGCTGACGGGACGCCTGCTTATCGAGCCGGCTTTGGGGTGTCTGGTATGGGCGCGTTGGGCGCGGTCGTGTTGATCAGGTCCTGGATCATGAAGCGGCCATAGTGCTGGGCCGAAGCGGCTTTGAACTGCTGGGCCACTTCTGCCACGCGTTCGAGTTGCTCATCCTCCGGCGCGGGCACCACTAGAAAACTGCAGCCGCTTTCGGCCAGGGCCAGATGGGTGTTTACGAGTTCGAGTTCGTAGCCGAAGGCTGCCAGGGGGCTGGCGGCCTCGCGTTCTGCGTGAGCCAGCTTTGCCATTTCCTGTGGCGAGTAGCTGACCAGATCGGCACCGGAAAAACCTGCTTCGATGAGCTCGGCCGTGGCACCGTCCAGGCCTTCCGCGGTTTTGAACGCCATGACGGTATGGCCTACGGGTTTAAAAACTCCAAAGGTTTCGGGTGGATTGGATTTGTCCATGCTGTATTCCTGACGGGGAGTGTGGTGAATGAAAAAAGTCTGCTTGTAGAAAGCAGGGTCTATGGCGTTTGCAACATGGCGTCCAAGGTGATTTCGGGCACAGTTGCCAACGCTTTGGACAGTGGACAGTTCTGCTTGGCAGAGTGCGCCAAGTCCTGAAAGCGGGCCTCCTCCATACCAGGGACCGTGGCCTTTAAATGCAGTGCAATCTTGTCGATTACAAAACCATCTCCCTGCGATGCCAGTCGCACCCGGGCCTGGGTATCAACCAGGGTGGTAGCAAAGCCGGCTTTTTCACAAGCAAATGAAAAGGCCATCGTGAAACAGGCTGCATGGGCGGCGGCCAGTATTTCTTCAGGGTTGGTGTTGCGCCGGTCGTCCTCGAAACGGCTGGCAAAGCCGTAGGGATAGTTTTGCAGTGCGTCGGTTTGTGTGCTGATCTGACCCAGGCCTGTTTTTCCAGAGCCTTCCCAGTGCACGGTGGCAGTTTTTTCTGTCATGGAGATCCTTGTACCGTTTCTAGTTGCTGAGAATCAAGGTGAGGATGACACCGGTTGCTATTGCCACCAGTATGTAATCACCGCCACTCTGCACCCAGTGATAACCCCGCGGTGGTGCGTTGAGCCTATGCCCCCGCCAGTCATCCACAACATATTGGTGTGTGCGGTACTGGGGTGGTAGATAGCTGCCGCGGTAATACGAATGGTTGGGGCCGGCTCCGCGTTCGCCACCCCGATGCCGATATTCCCCGCGGTGGTCGTTGCCACGCCAATCGTTGTTGTGGTTATTGTTGTATTGGTTGTTGTCGTAGCGGTTGTTGCGGTTAATGCGGTTCTGCCGGCGATCCTCATCCCGGCGTTCGCGCTCGTAGCTGCGCTGGTTCTGGTCATAGCGGTTGGCTCCAGGAGCGTCACCCTGGGCGAACGCGAACTGCCCGGCGAAGAGCGACGCCGCCAGCACCGTACACAGGGCTGCTTTACTTTTGTTGAACATGTTCGGCTCCAGTAAGTGGGGAAGTACCACTTTGAAGATAGGCCCACTTGCAACTGTCGTCCGTGCGCAGCCGCACGCAGTCGGGCGGTAAAAATTGGGTGCAGTGTTTGCCAGCGCACGGAAGGTTTCACCCGTGCTTCTTACCATTCACCGGTAAGCCAAACATCGGCTCACAGCTAATCGTTTTCAATTTCGCAAAGGAAAATTCACCATGAACAAAGATCAAATCACAGGCACAGCCAAAGATATCGCCGGTAAGGTGCAAGAGGGCGCTGGCAAACTGGTTGGCAGCACCGAGCAACAGCTCAAAGGTCTTGAAAAACAAATCACCGGCAAGGCCGAAAAGCGTGCTGGCGACGTGAAGGAATTGGTCCAGGACGCCAAAAACATCGTCAAAGACGCTGTCAAGTAAGCACCCCGCAACTCACCCTGGCGTTTTACGCTCTGGCCCGCTGTAGCCCCAGCTGAGCCAGAAAGTCAACCGCAAACTGCGCCATGGGTGAGTAGCTTCTGCCTTTCAGGGACACCACGCCCAAGTCAGAAAACTGGGTGGGGATGTCGGAAATTGTCAAACGCACAAGCCTACCTCCGGCAACCTCTTCCAGGGTACTTGCGTCTGCGCAGGCAACCACGGTATCTGTGGCCATGCCCACCGTCTTGAGCAGGTTCAAGTCGTCGCACTCCAGGGCCAAGGGCAAGCGCACGCCTTCAGGCAAGCCCATCAGGGATGCCAAAACAAACAGAATTTGATCTGGAACACGCACACTGGCCAGTCCATACGGCAGCAGTTTTCGCGCAGGCACGTTCGCTGTTTTCAGCAGGGGGTGGCTATTTCTCACATAAAAGCTGGCTGTTAATTTGCCAATGCGGCTGATAGCGAAGTCCGACGTGGCGGGTATGTTGCGCAGATCGGCGACATAGAAGTCCAGCTCCTCCGCACGAAGGTGTTCCGCGAGGTAGTTGGCGTTGTTCACCTCCACCCGCACATGTACGCCGGGAAAACGGGTGCGTATTTCGGTCAACAAAACTGGCAACAGTGTGGCCGCCGGATAGGGGCCGACACCGATGGCGATATCGCCTGTCAGCCGATCACGGTACAGACTGACATCGCGCTCCAGGCACCGGCTGTCAAAGACCAGCTTGCGTGCCCGCTCCACCACAAAGGCGCCGGCATCGGTGCAGCGCACCTCGGTCGTTCCCCGGTCAAATAATTGCAAGCCCAGTTCTTCCTCGGCCGCCTGGATGCTGCGGCTGAACGCCGGCTGGCTGAGATGGCATTGCATGGCCGCTCGGCCAAAGTTGCGGGTATCGGCAAGTGTTATCAGGTGGTTGAGTCGTCGGATTTCCATACAAGTCTTCGTATCCCAATGCATTGGACGCATTGATTATGGCAATCAATTGCATTGGACGAACTTTGGGTGCGCTCACACAATGCCCCCAAACTTTGACCAAAGGACATATGCCACACCACCGGACCAGACCCCGCGCCGCCCTTGCCGCCCCCACGCTGCTGTTGGTCGCACTCATGGTGTCGGCTTGCAGCAAGACCACCGGCGTGGGCGGCGCGGCGGGTGATGCCAGTCCCGAGACCCTGAAGGCCAACGCCCAATTTGCCCAAGACCTCAAACTAGACGACACGGCGGATTTTGAAGACGCCAAACGTGGCTTCATCGCCAGGCCCAGCGGAAAAATCACGCTGGCCGACGGCACGGTGCTCAAAGACTTTGCCGCCTATGACTTTCTGGACGGCAAGGCGCCGGACACGGTCAACCCCAGCTTGTGGCGCCATGCCCAGCTCAATGCCAACACGGGCTTGTTCAAGGTCACCGACGGTGTGTACCAGCTGCGTGGTTTTGACATTGCCAATATGACCTTGATCGAAGGCAAGACCGGCTGGATTGTTGTGGACCCACTGACCGCGCGCGAAACCGCCGCCGCAGCTCTGGCCTTTGCGCGCCAGCACCTGGGCAACAAGCCCGTGTCGGCCGTCATCTTCACGCATGCCCATGCAGACCATTTTGGTGGCGTGCTGGGGGTTGTCACGCCGCAGGAAGTAGCAGAGCGCAAGCTGCCCATCATTGCGTCGGCTGGGTTTATGGAAGAGGCCACCAGCGAAAACATCCTGGTTGGCACCGGCATGGCGCGCCGCTCCTTGTACCAGTTTGGCCGCGACCTGCCGCGTTCGGCCAAGGGCAATGTGGACACCGGCCTGGGCAAGGATGTGGCCTACGGCAGCATCGGTGTGTTACCACCCAATCGACTGATCGACCAGCCCACGCAGGCGCTGCAGCTCGATGGCCTTGACTTTGTGTTCCACAACGTGCCGGGTGCCGAGTGCCCGGCGGAACTGACCTTCAGCATCCCCAGCAAGAAGTTGTATGACGGTGCCGAAAACCTGGCGCAGACCATGCACAACCTGCTTCCGGTGCGCGGCGCCAAGGTGCGCGACGCGCTGCGCTGGTCCAACTACATGGACCAGGCGCTGGAGCAGACGCAGGATGCCGACATCTACATTGGCTCACACAACTGGCCCATCTGGGGCAAGGCCAATATCCAGAAGATGATCACCATGCACCGCGATGTGTACAAATACACGCATGACCAGACGGTGCGCCTGATCAATGCTGGCTACACACCGCGCGAAATCGCCGACATGGTGAAGCTGCCCAAGTCATTGGCGGAGTTTTTTGGCGCCAGGGGCTACTACGGTGACTTGCGCCACAACGTCAAAGCGGTGTACCAGTTTTACCTGGGGGCCTACGATGGCAACCCGGCCAACCTGAACCTGTTGCCGCCACAAGAGTCCGCCAAGCGTTACCTGGAATTGTTCGGTGGTGCCGACAAGGCCGTGGCCGCTGCGCAGAGCGCCTTTGACAAGGGCGACTACCGCTGGGCGGCCGAGCTGCTGAACCACGCCGTGTTTGGCGACCCATCCAGCAAGGCAGCTCGGGAGCTGCTGGCCAATACCTATGACCAGATGGGCTACATGGCCGAGGCCTCCACGTGGCGCAACTCCTACCTGACCGCGGCGCAGGAGCTGCGCCAGGGTCCGCCTGCCAAAGGAGCGTCCAAGGCCATGCTGATGGATATGCTGTTGCAAACCCCGATAGAGCGTTTCCTGGAAGCGATGGCCGCAGGCTTGAATGGCCCGGACGCGGAGGGCAAAAATTTGAAGGTCAACCTGGTGCTGACCGATCTGAAGGAAACCTACGTGTTGTGGATTGAAAACGCCGTGCTGCACTTCAGACGCACTGAGGCCGCGCCAGACGCCAATGCCACGCTGACCTTGACCAAGGACATCTTCGTCAAGATGATTTCCGGTACGGCGGGGGTCAAAGACACCCTGCTCAGCGACGACCTCAAAGTAACGGGCAGCACGATTGACCTGGTGCGTTTCTTTGGTCTGATCGACAAGGCACCCGGTAACTTTGCGATTGTTACCCGGTAAAGCTTAGTGGATGGTTTTGATGGCCTTCAAGCGGGTCTCCAGGTCCTGCCGCAACTCTTTGCGCAGCAGCGCCTGCTCAAAGCGGCGCTTCTGGCGCACGCCGTGGGGTTGCAGCGCAGGTACGGCAACCGGGCGGCGGTCGTCATCCACCGCCACCATCGTGAAGAAGCAGCTGTTGACATGGCGCTTCTCCTGGCTACGGATGTTCTCGGCAATCACCTTGATGCCGATCTCCATGGACGATTTGCCGGTGTAGTTAACGCTGGCCATAAACGTGACCAGCTCCCCCACGTGCACGGGCTGCCGAAACATGACCTGGTCCACACTGACCGTGACCACGTAACGCGCCGCATACCGGCTGGCACAGGCATAGGCCACCTGGTCAAGAAATTTCAAAAGTGTTCCGCCGTGTACATTGCCAGCAAAGTTGGCCATGTCTGGTGTCATTAGCACGGTCATACTGAGTTCGTGTCTGGGGGTATCCATGCAATCCATCCAAAAAAGTCGGCGTGTTGATAGAAAAGAATTCGGCGCTAGCGGTACTTGGAAAAAATCTGCCCCAGCTCGCCGCTCTTGTTCAGCTTGTCCAATGCTAACTGCACTTTGGCAATGGTCTGCATCGGAACACTGTTGGAAAACGCCACATAACGTCCGCTTTCATTGAACCGGGTGGGCAGTATTCTGAAGTTGCTTTTCATACCGTGTTGCTTGAGGCCACTCACAATTTCCACTTCGGATTGCAGCACCAAGCGGCCGCGTTTGTGCAGCAGTTTGTAGAGATTCATAGCAACGGTTTTTCCACCGTCATCGACCACGATGTTCATCTTCTTCAGTTGCGCGGCTTGGGCGGTGCCGGAGGCGACCAGAACAGTGGCGTCCTTGGCCAGCGCCGCGAGGTCTTCTAGCCGCTGGACCTCGATGGGATCGTCTTCACGCGCCAGCAGCACGTCGGCCACCCGGTAGAGGGGCGGTTCGACAAAGACAAATTTGCCGGCACGTTCCTCACTCTTGATGAAACCAAAAAATATATCCAGATCGCCGCGTTCCAGCATGAACTCAATACGTTTGATGGGTACAAAGATTTGGTCACCGGTGAAGCGGATGCTGGGGTCCAGCCGTTCTATGGCACGCATGATGTCGCATCCAATGCCGGTCATGCCCCCATCGCTGTGTTTGAAGAATTTGGGTGGACTCTCTTGGGCGGCCGTTCGCAAGGTATGCGCCGATGTGCTGGTCGTTGCGAGTTGCAGCACCAGGCAGACGATGGTCAGAAGGTGTTTCATGTTTGCCTCCAACGAAAACCGGGTCTGGCTTGCTGGTATCTAGCGCCGGAACTTGCCCGTCGGTCCGATGATGGCCAGGTCGGCAAAGTCCAGGCCGGTGTGGTTGGACGCGCTGTAACTGATCTCCATGCCGCCCAGGTCAAACTTCTGCATGCCTTCCAGCGCGGACTGGATGCGTTCACGCGTGGGTTTGGGCCCCGCACGGCGCAAGGCCTCCACCAGCACCTTGGCGGATGCGAAACCCTCCAGCATGGCCGGGCTGAGTTCTTCAATCTTGCGGGCCTTGGCCAGATGGGTGGCCTCCCGCACCAGCGGCACATTCAGGGACTTGGGTAACACCTGGCTCACGATGACCCCGGCTGCGTCCGCGCCCAGCAATTGGATGAATCCACCGGATGCGTTGTTGGACAGGGTTACAAACTGCGGCTTGATGCCCGTTGCCTTGATGGCGCGTATGCCGGCCGCAACGGCCGGCCCCGACCCGATGATCATGACCGCCTGTGCGGGCGTCTTGCTGAGCGATTGCGCGATGGCGGAAAAGTCGGGTTGGCTGCGGTCAAACTTGGCGACCACCAGCGCCTGCACTCGCGCGTTTGCCATGCCTTTCTGCGCACCTTCGAGTCCGTCCAACCCGAAACTGTCGTCCACATGCAGGATGGCGATGTGTCTGATGCCAATCGAAGTCAGATGGGTGATCACCTTCTCGGCTTCGCGCTGGTAAGTGGCACGCACATTGAACACAAACTTGCGCACCGGTGTGTGCAACATCATGGCCCCGGTGGACGGCGCTATCAATGGCACGCTGTGTTGCTCCAGCGCCGGCACGATGGCTTCGGTGTGCGGCGTGCCGCGGGTCATGAACATGGCCACGACCTTGCGCTCTTCAATCAGTTCGCGGGCGTTGACGGCGGCCAGCTTGGGGTCGAACTTGTCGTCCAGTGTGATGAGTTCTATGGCTTCGCCACCAACCCCTCCCTTGGCGTTGACGGCATCGATGTACAACTTGGCGCCGATACCGGTTTCCTTGACGGTGGCGGCCACGGCGCCCGTCACGCCGGTCGTTTGTCCTATCAAGATCTGGGCATGGGCCGCAAGGCCCAGAGTGGCCAGCAGCAGGCCGGCTATGCGTGGGGTATGCAACATGTGCTTGTCTCCTTATAGTTTGGCGGTTGTCCCGCCAAGTGATTGCGCATGTTCTGTGCCAACGCCCGGAATTTTCTAAGTGTTTGTTTTTGTTCAGTATTTCTGTGTAGGGGTTGAGCACCCGTCTGGAAGATCAGAAACCGTGGGATAGGATTCCCAAAATCCGCACAATGCACTGGGCATGAATCTACGGACGGCCGACAGGAATTGCGTGTTTCTTCAGTTTGTCGTACAGCGTCTTTTTTGGAATGCCCAGGCTCTCAGCCGCCAAGGCCACATTGAAGTCGCTGGCACGCAGGGCTGTCTGGATCAGGGAAGCCTCGTAGGCATCCAGGCGTTGGGGCAAGCCGTCTGATGCCGGTGCGGTGCCGGGGCTGGGTGGCATTGCCACATCGGCAGTGCCCAGGTCGGCCACACCCAGCACCAGTTGGTCGGCAAAGTTACGCAGCTCGCGCACGTTACCGGGCCAATCGCGCCGTTGCCATTGGGCCATGTCCGTGGCGCTCCATTGGGGCGGCGCCTTTTGGTAACGCAGCGCCGCGCGTTGCACAAAATGCGCCAGCAGCAGCGGGATGTCGTCGCGCCGGTCGTTCAGGCGGGGCAGGTCTACGCTGACCACCCCCAGGCGGTAGTACAGGTCTTCGCGGAACTTGCCCTCGGTGCTGAGCTGGCGTAGATCCACCTTGGTCGCCGCAATCACGCGGCAGTCCAGTTCCACGGTGGCATTGCCGCCTAAGCGCTCCAACTGGCGCTCTTGCAACACCCGCAGCATCTTGACCTGCAAGGCCATCGGCATGCTTTCGATTTCGTCCAGAAACACGGTGCCGCCGTGTGCATACTCCAGCTTGCCGATGCGCCGCTTTTGCGCCCCTGTAAAGGCACCGGCCTCGTTGCCAAAAATTTCGCTCTCGAACATCGACTCCGGCAAGGCCGCACAGTTGATGGCCACAAACTCGCCCTTGCGCCGACTGGCAAAGTGCAACTGGCGCGCCACCACCTCCTTGCCACAACCGGTGGCGCCGTTGATCAATACATCCGCTTGTGTGGGACCAATGTTCTGGATGAACTTGCGCAGCCGCTCAATGCTGGGGGATTGGCCGATCAGCTCGGGCATGGACGGGTGGGCCGCCCAGGCCTTGCTCAGGCGGCGGTTCTCCAGCACCAGGTTGCGTTTTTCCTGCGCGCGCAAGCAACTCTCTAACAGGCGCTCGGCGGCAAACGGTTTTTCGATGAAGTCATAGGCGCCGCTGTGCATGGCCTGCACGGCCATCACCACATCACCATGGCCGGTGACCAGGATCACGGGCAGGTCGGCATCGATGTGTGTGGTGTGGGCCAGCAGGTCCAGACCTGATGACTTGGGCAGGCGCACGTCGGTCACAACAATGCCGCCATAGTCGGCGCTGATCAGCGCATAGGCCTGCTCGGCGCTGGCACAGGCCTGCACGCTAAAGCCACCCAGCTCCAGGGTTTGTGTCGTGGCCAGACGCACCGCCTGTTCATCTTCGACCAGGATGGCATGGCATTTGGACAGGTTGGAGTGTTTCATACTGTTGGTTTTTCTGGCGCACAGCGCGGTATGTACACCACAAATTCGGCGCCGCAGTCGGGGTTGTTTTTGGCTTCCAGGCGGCCGTTCATGGCTTGCACAATCGACGACGAAATGGCCAAACCCAGCCCGAGGCCGTGGCCCGTGGCCTTGGTGGTAAAGAAGGGCTCAAACAAATGTTTGACCACTTCCTGCGGCAAACCAATGCCCGAGTCGCGGATGCGAATGCGGACCTGCTGCGCATCGGCTTCCAGCACCACCTGCACCGTCTTCTCGGGCGCCTGTTCTACCGCGTCCAGCGCGTTGCGCAGCAGGTTGATCAGCACCTGTTCTATGCGCACGGTGTCGCCCAACACGTGGTAGCTATGGGGCAGGTCCAGTTGCAGTTGTACGCCGTGGCGCACGAATTCGCTGTCTAGCAGCGCCGCCGCATCCTGGATGGCCTGGTTGACCTCGACGACGGCCACCGCGTCCGGGCTCTTGCGCGCAAATCCCTTGAGCTGGGCCACGATGCTGCCCATGCGTGCGCTGGCGGCGCTGATGTGGCGCAGATTGTTGTCTGCCTGCGTGGTCTGCCCGCGTGACAGGTAGGTGCTGGCATTGTCGGCAAAGGCGCGTATGGCGGTCAGCGGTTGGTTCAGCTCATGTGTGATTCCGGCCGCCATCTGCCCCAGCATGGCCAGTTTGCCGGCCTGCACCATCTCGTTGCGGGTGGAGCGCAACAGGTTTTCGGTCTGCTGCAGCTTGTCGTATTTGGCGGCCAGTTGTGTATTGGCCGACAACAATTCCTGCGTGCGCTCGGCGATGTTGTGCTCCAGGTCATCAGCGGCCTGTTTGAGGGCTTGTTGTGCCGCGCTGCGCTCCTCCAAGCGGCGGCGGCGCTGGTACTGCATAGCTGCTACGGCCGCCGCTACCAGCAACAGCAATACCGTGATGCCGGCCCACAACATGCCGGCGCGCAGCACCTTGGCCTGCGACGGGAATAACATCAGTTGCCAGCCCAGACGCCCCACGGGCCGGCCCACATACGCGCCAAAACCCTTGCGGGCCGGGCTGGGCAGGCTGGCAATGGGTTTGATCTTTTTGCCCATGTACTGCTGGGTTTGTTCGATGTCACTTTGCACCAAGGGGTCTAGCGGCCGCAGGCTGTTGTAGACCCATTCGCTGCGGTTGCTGAGGAACACCACACCATGGCGGTCGACCAGTGCGATCGGGTCTTCGTTGCTGCGCCAGGTCTGCTCAAACGTTGCCAGTGTGATCTTGACCGCGATCACCCCAATAGGCGCTACCGAGCCGCGTTTGACGCCTGCGGGGTAGACCGGCTGCGAAATAAAGTAGCCCGGGATGCTGGTGGTGTTGCCGATGGCGTAGAAGTAACCGGCCTGGCCATGGATCGCGTCGCGAAAGTAGGGCCTGAAACCGAAGTTTTGCCCGACAAAGGATTGGGGGCTATCCCAGTTGCTGGCCGCAATGGTCTTGCCTTTGCTGTCCATCAGGTAGATGGCTGCCACCTTGGCCTGTTGCGCCAGGTCTTGCAAAGTGTCGTTGAGCTCGCCCTGCAAGGCCGCGCTGGCGGGGGCTGTCAGGAGTTGTGAGGCCAGAGGCAAATGGGCCACCGAGTAGGGCAGGGTGTCAAAGCGGTCCAGCACTGCCTCCAGGTCCAGCGCGATGATCTGCAATTGCCGCTCACCGGTGGCCTGGATCGCATCCGACGCCGTGCGTGCACCCAGCCAGTACGCCGCCAACACCAGACCCGCGGCAAGCACCAGGGCGCTGGACAGGCTGACGATGCGTCGCGCGGCGTACATGGGGGCTAGTCTACCGCCGCCATCTTCAACTCGTCGTTGTGGTGGCGCTGCTGCTCTTCCATGACCAGTTCTCCCAATTCACGCTTGAGGGCATTAAAGGCTGCAGACGATGGGTCGCGCAGGCGCGGCAGGTCCACCAGCATGTCACGCTTGACGGTGCCCGGGCGATAGGTCATCACCACGATGCGATCAGCCAGGTAGATGGCCTCTTCGATGCTGTGCGTCACAAAGATGATGGTCTTCTTCAGCTCGGCCCAGATGCGCAACAACTCGTCTTGCAAATTGCGCCGGGTCAACGCATCCAGCGCGCCAAAGGGCTCGTCCATCAGCATGATTGGTGAGTTCAGCGCCAGCACGCGCGCAATGGCCACTCGCTGGCGCATGCCGCCCGACAAGTCCTTCGGAAAACGCTGGCGAAAATCCGTCAGGCCCAGCATGGCCAGCAATGCGCTAACGGTCTTCTCGATTTCTGCCTTGTCCGTGCCCTTGATGTCCAGGCCGAAGCCGATGTTTTGCTCCACCGTCATCCACGGGAACAACGCGTATTCCTGGAACACCATGCCACGGTCTGGGCCGGGAGCGGTTACCGTGGTTTCGCTCACTGTGATGGCACCCGAGCTGGGCAGCGAGAAGCCCGCCACCGCATTCAGCAGCGTGGACTTGCCGCAGCCCGACGGTCCCAGTAGGCACACAAACTGGCCTTCCGGAATATCGAGGTTGATGTCGCGCAAGGCGACGACCTCTTTGTCGGCGGTCTTGAAGATCTTGTTGACGGCCTTGACTTGAATTTGTGTTGCGTTCATATCAGCTCTCCAAGCCACGGTGCCAGCGCAGCAAATAGTTGTTCAATTTGTTCATGCCAATGTCCAGTGCCAAGCCAATCAGACCGATCGTGAACATGCCGGCCATGACCTTGTCGGTCCACGAATACTCACGGGCTTCATTGATGCGAAAACCCAGACCATCGGGCACCGCGATCAGCTCGGACACGATCACGATCATGAAGGCCGCGCCAATCGCAATACGCACGCCGGCCAGGATGTAGGGCGTTGCCGCCGGCAGCATGACGCGCAGGAACAGCGTGCTCTGGTTGGCGCCCAGGTTGCGCGCGGCCCGCAGGTAGATGCTGTCGACCTGGCGCACACCGACGATGGTGTTGATCAGCACCGGGAAGAACGCCGCGATGGAAATCATGAACACCGCCGGTGGGTTGCCCAAGCCAAACCACAACATCGCCAGCGGTGTGTAGGCGCTGGGAGGGATGGGGCGCAGCACCTGCACCAGGATGTACATCTTGTCGTAGATACGCTGGTTGGCGCCCATCAGGATGCCAATCGGCAAGGCCAGGCCGGCGCCAATCAGAAAACCGATCAACACACGGTACATGCTGCCCCAGGCATCGCGCAGCAGCTCACCCGACACCGCCCACGCCAGCCAACTGCCGGCTTCCGATGTGTAGGCATCTACCGGCAACAGATACTGGACCCAGCGTTGCGCCACCGCGAGTGGTGATGGCAACTTCAGGGGGTTGACCCAGCCCAGCACACACACCAGTTGCCACAAGGCGATCACCGCCACGGGCACGATGAGACCTGACGCGATGGCGCGCCAATTGATTTTGCTCATGCCAGTCGCTCCCTACTTGACGGCCAGGCTCTTCTTGGCCTGGTCGAGCAGATCGGTGCGGACCCAGTCGGTTGCCACCGGTGGCTTGGCCATCTTGCCCACGCCGTACTTGGCCATGGTGTCGGTGGTGGTCTGGATGTGGGCGGCGGTCACGTCATAGGAATAAGGTGAGTTGGCGATCGCGTCCTGGAAGTCGTCAGACGTGATCTGGCCCTTGAAGATGTTTTCGCGCACATACTTTTCTGCCTGGCCCTTGGTCTCGATAAAACCCTTGGTGGACTCCACAAAACAGCGCATGAATTTCTCGGCTACCGCACGGCGGTCCTTGTAGAAACTCTCGGTCATGACCAGCGTGCGGATCGGTTCACCAATCGGTGTGTCATACGGCTTCATGACCTCCACACCAAAACCCTTATTGATGGCCTGTGAAGACTGTGGCTCGCTTTGCATGATGGCGTCGAGGTTCTTGCCCAGCAGCGCCTGGTTCAGGTCGGCAAAGGCAAGGTACACCACCTGCACGTCCTTGCCCGGCTGGTCCGACATGGTGAGCCCGTTCTGGCCCAGTTGGGCTGCCAGCAGCACCTCGTGGATGCCGCCGCGGGTCACGCCCACACGTTTGTCCTTCAGGTCCTTGACGGATTTGATGCCGGCATCGGGGCGTGCCACCAGACGGGCCCCGCCCTTGGCAAAGCCGGCCACAACATAAATAGGTGCGCCATTGGCGCGGGCCGATATGGCACCTTCAGAGGCCGTGGCCCCCACATCGAGTTCGCCGGCCAAGATGGCCTGCATCACGTCCGGGCCCTTGGCAAACACATGCTCCTCAACCTTGATGCCACACTTGGGTGCGATCTCCTTGATGTAAGAAATGGCACCGTAGTGGGCAAACTTCAGATTGCCCAATCGCACCACGTCTTGCGCGTGGGCAGCAGGGGCCGTGCACAGGGCCGACAGTGCCAGGGTACCCAGCAAATTTTTTATCGTCATGTTGTCTCCAGTAAAAGTAGGGCGAGTTAATACCGTCCATGGTTTTGCACGCTTTGTGCCAACCGACATAGTCGTGCTAAGTGGTTGATTTAAAACAGTTTTGTCGTGAAGACTGGCGACCCGGCTGTGCGATAAGTCAGAACAACTGTCCGGGTTTCCGGTTTTTCGCGTTGTATACAGGGCCGCTGGAACCCGCATGTGGGCTGCCACACCGACCCGGAACCCGCCGGCTGGCACGATGTGCCGTCTCAATAGGCCCAATAACGCACAAGGACACTCCCTACCTATGGCCCGAACCTCCCCCCTGATGGCATGCACGCTGCTGGCGGCGCTACTGTGGACCGGTACATCCACTGCGTCGGCTGCAACCGAGCCTGCACCGGCCGCCAACGCAAGCGCTTTGTTGGCACGGCACTCCGAGTTTCAGCCCCAACTCAAAGCCCGGGCCCTGGGGGAACCGGTGCACCTGGTCTCACACGACACCGGTAACCGTTTGAATGCGGATGTGTATGCCGAGCTGCCCCAGTCCTTCAAACCCTTGAGCGCCTTGCTCACTACGCCGGACAGCGTCTGTGGTGTGATGTTTTTGCACCTGAATGTGCGCGCCTGCCAGGCCACGCGCGGTGCGCAAGGAGACGGGCTGGTGCTCACTGCCGGCCCCAAGCAGGGGGGCGCCACTGCTGCGCTCTACACCATGCAATACACCATGCGTGTCGAGGCCAGTACAGCAGACTATGTGCGGGTGGTATTAACTGCGGCCAGTGGGCCCCTCTCCACATCGGATTACCGCATCATGTTTGAAGCTGCTCCGCTGGACGGACAGCGAACATTTTTGCGCTTTGGTTATGGCTATAGCTACGGCAGCATGGCCAAGATGGCTTTTGGCCTTTACCTGTCCACGGCCGGGCGCAGCAAGATAGGCTTTACCGTGGTGGGCGCGGGGTCTGACGGTAAACCCAAGTATGTGCAGGGTGAACGCGGCTCCATTGAGCGCAATGTCATACGCAACTACCTGGCACTATTGGCCTACACCGGTATTCCCGGCCCCGTGGGCCAACCCCAGATGGACGCGCGCCTGCGGGCATGGTTCGCACTGTCGGAGCGTTACGCACCGCAGTTGCATGAACTGACGCTGGACGAATACCTGACGCAAAAACACGAGGACTTGGCACAACCAGTTGTGGCCACGCGTTAGGTCTGCGTGTGGAAGGCGTAACGCGCGGGCGTTAACCATAAGGTATCTGAGAAAAACGAACGGCAGCCCCTGCCGGATAAGCATTTGTTGCTGTCTAAAAGATAGCGATGCACTACTAGATGAAATACACGCGCCAGTGGGCAATACACGCTGCTGCCATCAAGACCGCGGCCACGGACAGGGCCAGATAGATCAGGCTCACGCGTACCGTTTCGGGTGACGGCGAGAATGCGCCGTGTGTCTCACCAGATTCATTGGCCGATAGGGTGTGGGTGGGGGGCATATTGGTGTTCATGTTGCGTTCCATCGGGTTAGAGAAAAACACACGCGTACGGTAGGCGAGGCCATACGCCCGATCTGTTCGTTTTCATACACAAGCCATGCACAGGTGTAACGCACGGTAACCCCCTCGTTAACCGTGCAAGCCCGTGCGATGACGCACAGATGGACGCAGCCGGCAAGCAGATGATTTATCCAGCCACTTCAATTGAACGTGGTGGATTTATCAACCTACTTTTTAAGTGAGCCGACCATGCAAAACGCAGACACGATTGAACGTAAAAATGCTAACCGCGATCCTATTACCGACGAGCCGGGTGCGCATCCCGTCGGGACTGGTGTAGGTGCAGCACTGGGTGGCGCAGCCGCGGGTGCAGCAGTGGGTACCGTAGCCGGCCCTGTTGGCACCGTCATTGGTGCAGCAGCAGGCGCGATAGTCGGTGGATTGGCCGGCAAGGGAGTTGCGGAAGCCATCGACCCTACGGTTGAATATGCCTATTGGCGCGACAACTACTCAGACCGTCCCTACGTGGAGCGCGGCGCAAAGTTTGACGACTACGGCCCCGCCTATGTGTATGGGGTGGAGTCATCTTCCAAATTTGGCGACCGCGATTTTGACGACATCGAGTCCGATCTGAGCCGCGACTGGGACAAGGCCCGCGGAACCTCCAGCCTGAGCTGGGAACGCGCACGCCAAGCCTCCCGCGACGCGTGGGACAAGGTGCGCCGCACCGTTTAACCCAGCGCCGCGAAGGCGGGGCCAAGCGCCTTCAGTGCGCTTGGCCTCGGGGCTGGGAGAAAAAGAACCGCAGCATCTCGCGTGTTGCATCCGGCCCGGTGGCATCCGTATAGGAGCCACGGGTCGATCCCCCCGACCATGCGTGTCCTGCGCCATGCAACACCCAGTGCTCCGCCAGCGGGAAACCCGCTTCATTGCTGTAGTTTGTGCGGGTGAAGTGTCGGCCGCGTTGCGAGACTCCTTGTTCGACCTCTGCTGAATGCACGGGTAGCACCCCCGTTGGCGTATTGGCAACGTGACCGCCCAGTACTGCGGCCAGCACCTCTTCACCATTTCGCGCATGGACCGTTTGGTCGTGGTCGCCATGGAAAACGATAGTGGGCACAGCCTGTTTGGCCATAGGCTTGGCGGCTGAGCCACCTCGGCCCACAACACCCTTTGCGCCCCCATTTTTCATCACCATCAAGGCTTCTGCCACATTGCTGGCCGCACCGCTGGGCAAGCCAGAGTGCACACCCACCGCAGCAAAGACATCCGGGTAGGCCGTGCCCACGATGGCTGCCATCGCGCCCCCGGCGGAAAGGCCGGCGACGAACACCCGGCGCGGGTCGATGCCGTGCTGTTGCACCAGGGTTTGGGCCAAGGTGGCGATCAGCGCAGGTTCCCCGCTGCCACGTTTTTGGTGGTTGTGCTTGAACCAGTTCCAGCAGCGCTGCGGGTTGGCGTCTTGGGCCTGCTCGGGATACACCACCATGAAACCCTGCTCGCGGGCGAGCGTGTTCATGCTTGTTCCGGCTGCAAAATCGTCGGGGTTTTGCGTGCAGCCATGCAGCATGACGACCAGTGCCGTGGCCGGCCCGGTTGCGCGGGGCGGTGTGTACAGCTTGTAGCGCCGCGTGATACCTGCGTGGCTGTGGGTGCCCGTCGTAAATGTGTCGGGGTTGGCACCGGTGTCTGCTCGATCGACATCCACATGCTGTGGGGCCTGTTGCTGCCGTTGTTCATCCGGGCGCGCCGCAGTGTGTTCAGCTGTTTCAAACACACAGCCGTCCAGAATCAAGGATGTATCAGCACCGCGGCCTGTGCCGGGTCCGGCCTGCCCATGCGGCGGTGGCTGCGGGTCGGTTTTGAAGAAAGGGGAGCCGGCCAGGCCGCCCCCTAAGGCTTGTTGCAGGGCTTGTGTGGCGGCATTCAGTTGGCCGGCCTGTGTCAGCCGCGTGGCCTCACGCATCAGCGTCTGCAAGGTGTGGTTGGGGGTGTTCATGTAGTCTTTCGTGGAGTACTTGGGGTTGGGGTGTATCAAGTGGTGCGGCCGGCCAGTGCGGCCTTGACCGCCGGGCTGGCATGCAGCGCGCCGAGCACGTGGAGCGACGCAATCGTGTCCAGTGCCAGCTCGGGTGTGACGTCATTGGCGATGCTGGCCAAGCCGAGCACGCGGATGTGCAACTGCTCTTGTGCCCTTTGCAGCTTTGTGAGGTCGTCCACACTGAAATGCTGCAGACCGAGCACCAACATCTTTCGGGTCACAACTTGGCGCACTGCGTCGGCATGGGTGCCCAGCTGGTTGCGGATGGCGGTGCGGATGAAGTCGGTCCGGTTGCTGTAAAAGCGTTCCGCAACGAGCAGGTCGATCTGTCCCAAATCGACAAAACCGAGGTTGATGGTGATTTTTTCGGAGTCCGCCAGTTTGGGCGCGTCGGCAACGGGAGCAGGGGTTTTTGACATAACGCCATCTTAATACCATCCGTGTGGATGGTTTGTGGATGTTTTGTAACAGCGCGTAGCATCAGCGGATGCGCCGCGCGACGGAGCCTGCCTATACTCGGCCGTCAAAAAAATGAAGAGACGCCGCATGCTGACTGCTGAACAACACGCCACCTACCAACGCGACGGATACCTCGTGTTGCCCCATTTCAAATCGCAGGATGCCATCCAGGCACTGCGCCAGCGCGCCGGGGACATCGTGGACGCATTTATCCCGCCGGCCAGCAAAACCATCTTCACAACCAACGACCAGGTGCGCACGGTTGACCGCTACTTCCTGGATTCCGCGGTGAATACCAGCTGTTTCTTTGAAGAAGAGGCCTTCGGGCCCGATGGTGAGCTGCGCCAAGCCAAGGCTCTGTCCATCAACAAGATCGGCCACGCTATGCATGACCTGGACCCTGTGTTTTCTGCCTTTTCACGCGGGCCGGAACTGCAGCAGGTCGCGCATGGCCTGGGTCTTACACAGCCCCACATCTGGCAGTCCATGTACATCTTCAAACAACCCGGCATTGGCGGCGAGGTGGGGTGGCACCAGGACGCTACGTTCTTCGAGACCACGCCCATCAGCGTCACAACCTTCTGGTTTGCGCTGGAGGATGCGACTGTCCACAACGGTTGTCTGTGGACCCAACCTGGGTCACACCGCAGCCCGCTGCGTGAACGCTTCGTGCGCCACGGCGACCAGGTCACCATGCAAAAACTGGACACTACACCGTGGCCAGATAACACGACCGCCATCCCGTTGGAAGTAGAGGCGGGGGCACTGGTGGTGTTCCATGGCCTGTTGCCCCACTACAGCGCGCCCAACCGTTCCAGCGCATCACGCCATGCGTATACCCTGCATGTGACGGACGCTGCGACGCAGTACTCCCCCACCAATTGGATTCAGCGCGGCGCGGAACTGCCGGTGCGCGGCTTCTGAGCTATTTAACATCCGCCGCAGTGAGCGCAAAGTCTTCGTCAACCGGCAGGCCCGGAAAATGGAAATGCACGGGACCATCAGGCTTGGCGTTCACGTACTGGTAGACCATTGCGTCGGTAGTGGTGCGCACGTCGTCCGGTGTGCCCTCAATGGCGACCCTGCCATTGGCCAGCACGATGACGTGGTCGGCAATCGCCAAGGTTTCCTTGAGTTCGTGCGACACAAAAATACTGGTCAGGCCCATGGAGTCGTTGAGCTGGCGTATCAGTTTGGCCGCAGTCTTCAGCGAGATCGGGTCCAGGCCGGAGAACGGCTCGTCGTACATCACCAACTCGGGGTCCAGCGCAATCGCGCGCGCCAACGCAATGCGCCGCGCCATGCCGCCTGACACTTCGCTGGGGAATAGCTCGCGCGCGCCACGCAGGCCCACGGCGTTGAGTTTCATCAGCACGATGTCGCGTATCAGCGCCTCAGGCAAGTCGGTGTGTTCGCGCAACGGAAAGGCCACGTTGTCAAACACCGTGGAATCGGCAAACAAGGCGCCAAACTGGAACAACATGCCCATGCGCCGGCGCGCGGCATACAGCTGTTGCTGGTCCATGCGGCCCACGTCCTGGCCGTCAAACAGCATCTCTCCGGACTGGGCCTTGTGTTCGCCGCCCATCAGCCGCAGCGTGGTGGTTTTGCCTGCGCCCATGGGGCCTATCAGGGCGGTGACCTTGCCTTTGGGAATGCGCAGCGAGACCTTGTCCAGGACCATATGCTCCCCGTAGGCGAAGCTCAGGTTGCGGAATTCGACGAGGGAGGGGGTGTCTGGGGTAGTGGTTGCCATGGTTCAAAGCCAGTTGCGGGTAGCGTCCCAGATGATAGGGGATTGGCGTGAAGACGCTGGATGGCGTGCTGTGGCGCTTATTGCTGTCGTTCACCCATGCTGGTCTGCAAGGCGGCAGCACTCTGCACTATCGCTTGTACCAAGGTATCGCGCAGCGGGTGTGGTGTTGCCACTTGGGGCAGTAGCAGGCTGACATTGAACGGAATCGCCATGGCCAAGGGTTTTACGGCCAGTGTCGGGCCTGCCATGGCTGCTGCGGTCAGCGGGTTGACGATGGCCACGCCCAGGCCCTGCTGCACCATGGCGCAGACGGCCACCGCGCTGGTGGTTTCCAGCAATGTTGCGCGTTGCACACCAGCTTTTAAAAACATCGCGTCTATGGCTTGGCGGTAGGGGTCGCCTTCGGCCAGGCTGACGAAACGCTCGTTGGCAAAGTCTTGCGGGTGGAGTACGGCGCTGCTGCACAGGTGGTGGCCGGCGGGCAGCACCGCGACCTCGTTCACTTGCAGCAGCGCGCGCAGTTCCACTCCGGTAGGGGCTTCGGTGGTTTCGCCAAGGCCGATATCAAAGCGTTGTTCGCTCAGTGTCTGCTCCAGCCAGGGTGACTCCAACGGTACGACGCTGATACTGGCTTCGGGCAGGGCCTTGCTGAAATGCTGCAGGGCTTGGGGCACCAGGGCGTGGGCCAGTGCGGGCAAGCACGCCAGGCGCAGGCGACCGGTGCTCAAGGTGCGGAGTTCTTGCGCACGGGCTGCTATCTGTTCCAGGCCAATGAATGAGCGTTCCACCTCCTGCATCAACGCCAATGCGCGGGCGGTGGGGCGCAGGCGGCCGCGTACGCGGTCGAACAGTGCGAAGCCCAGCACGTATTCCAACCGCGCCAGTTCGCGGCTTAGGGTGGGTTGGCTGGAGTTGGTGACGTCTGCGGCGCGGCTGAGGTTGCCGTGCAGCATGATGGCTCTGAATTGGGTTAGTTGGCGGTGGGTTAGGTACGGGGCTTGGTCAGAGTGCGCTCGGAGTCTGGGTTGCAGAGCGTTTTGCTCCGTGTCCCCCGCCCGCTGCGCGGGCTCCTCCTTGACCTGCGCAAAACGCTCTGCCACCCAGGCTCCTGGGGGTGTTGCGGGCGGTTTGGTAGGGCGGGGCATGTCTAACTATATCCATATTGAATCGTTGCAGAACAAAAGTGGCATTGATTGAATCGTCTATGCCTGGGATCATTCGTTTATGAACCCCTTTACCCCCTCTACCCTCGCATCCTTGGCCCAGCAACACGGCACGCCGCTGTGGGTGTATGACGCCGCGACCATTACCGCCCGTGTCCAGGCCCTGCGCCAGTTTGACGTCGTGCGTTTTGCGCAAAAGGCCAATTCCAATACCCACCTGTTACGCCTGTTGAAGAGCAAGGGCGTGATGGTGGACGCCGTGTCGCTGGGCGAGGTGGAGCGGGCGCTGGCTGCGGGCTATACGCCCGGCCTGCACAACGGCCATGCCGAAATCGTCTTTACCGCAGATCTGCTGGACCGCACCACGCTGCCACGCCTGGTGGAGCTGGGTATTCCCGTCAACTGCGGCTCCATCGACATGTTGGACCAGTTGGGTGCGGTGAGCCCCGGCCATCCCGTGTGGCTGCGCATCAACCCTGGCTTTGGTCACGGTCATAGCAACAAGACCAACACTGGCGGCGAGCACAGCAAACACGGCATCTGGCATGGTGAGCTGGTCGCTGCGCTGGCCAAGGTGCGCAGCAATGGGCTGGTGTTGCAGGGCTTGCACATGCACATTGGGTCGGGTGTGGACTACGGCCATTTGCAAGAGGTGTGTGGCGCTATGGTGGGGTTGGTGCGCACCGTCAAGTCGCAGGGCATGGATTTGCATGCCGTGTCCGCGGGTGGTGGCCTGTCCATTCCCTACGCCCAGAGCGAGGCGCCTATTGACACCGCGCATTACTTTTCCTTGTGGGACACCGCCCGTCAGCAGATTGCCCAGGACCTGGGCCACGCCGTCGCGCTGGAGCTGGAGCCCGGCCGTTACCTGGTGGCGGAGTCTGGTGTGCTGGTGGCCGAGGTGCGCGCCACCAAGGCCCAAGGCAGCCAGCATTTTGTGATGGTGGATGCCGGGTTCAGCGACCTGATGCGCCCGTCCATGTATGGCAGCTTCCATGGCATGGAAATCATCCACGCCGATGGCACAGCCGCCACCGGGCCCGTGCAGGCCAGCGTTGTAGCCGGGCCCCTGTGTGAATCGGGTGATGTGTTCACGCAGGGTGAGGGCGGCGTGGTGCTGCAGCGTGACTTGCCTGCGTCCCAGGTGGGTGACCTGCTGGTGATCCACGACACCGGTGCTTACGGTGCGTCCATGTCCTCCAACTACAACACGCGGCCGCTGATTCCCGAGGTGCTGGTGGAAGCCGACGGACAGGCCCGGCTGATTCGTCGCAAGCAGACGGTGGCGGAGTTGATTGCGCTGGAGGTTGTGTAACGAGTGCTATTGTATTGATAGCGTGATATGCATATTCTACAGGGGCTATCGGCTCGTTTGGCATGGATGACCTGCTGCGGCGTGCTGTAACCCCTGGCCGATGCGGAGCTTTCGGTTTCGAATCGGCCCAGTAAAGTGCGCCGGGGTACGACGGCCGCAGCAGCCTGGGTTTGGAGACCGTTTTTCAATGCCATACTTCCCCGCCTACCGGAGAAGCGCCAATCTCCGAAACCACTATTTTTTTAAAAAAGGGAGTTTGCTTTGAATCACCAACGCGTGCTGTCGGCCATCGTGCTGACATTGGGTTTTTTCTTCTCCAGCGCAGTATTCGCGTTGGAGCCCGCTGCAAATGTGGAGTCCGTGGCGCTTGCCAAAGACTTGATGCGGGCCAACGACCAAATGGTTTCCGTGCAATGGGAGGCGCAGACGATTGCCGACGCGACCAACGCGATGGCCAAGCAAAAGTCGGCTCTCACGCGTGGCTACTCGATGAAAGTATTCAATCGGGAACTGCCCAAACTCACAGAAACCGTTGCCCGGTTGTATGCCGAGAATTTCAGTGTGGAAGAGATGAAAAGCCTCATCGACTTTTACACGTCTCCCAAGGGTCGGTCAATGATTGACTTCTCGCGTGCCATGTCTGGTGGAACGCCTTCAAAAGCGGATTTCAATGAGGCCGATGCAAAAGCCGGGATGCAAGCGGGCGTCGAGTTCCAGGCCTCTACCCTGGGCAAACTCTATGCCGAGAGACTCCAGAAGATCCAAGCCCAAGCCGGCGAGATCATAGAAACTGTGCACAAAAAGGCGCGTGCTGCGGGCGCTGATCGTTAGGTAACAGTCGAAGCAGTCGTTGCCTGCGCCGCGACCAGCAGCGCACGGCTTCACTGGTATGTCTTGATGAAATTCAGGACTCGAGATCCACACCGAGCAGGCGGCCATCCATCATGGCTTTGACGGCCAGAACCTGGTCAGTAACGTCGCACCGATCCAAATACCGCTGGTACCTCGAATGCTCCGACAGGACGATGGATTCCGGGACACAAAAGCGGTAGTCCGCGACGATCTCTTCGTCATCGGGTGCCGGCTCGGGATAAAGACGGACCGAGCACAAGGTCAGGGCCTTGAAATACTGGTCGGCACTGACCTCGGCTGCGCTCTTGCAGCCGGGAAACAGCGCCGCCCAATAGACCGGCTCTAGCACCTCCTCCAGCCATTCAATAAGGTCTCCCTCTTTGTCGTCATACCGCGCCTTGATGGCCGCCGCAAACGGCGACTCCATCTGGGCGTAGTCATTCAGGAAGCGGGCAAACGCATCCAACTGAGGCTGGCTCACCGGTGCTTTGGCACAAATCGCCACCTCTACTGGGCGATCACCAAGCATGACTGGACCAGGTGGCGTCAGCCGGACGCGCGGATGGCCCGGAGATGAATAGTCCTCGCTATGGAGGGAATCGAGCGGAAAGTGGATCATGGTCCTATGCGGCTGACGAATGGCTGTCGATCCTACCCGACGGGCCCTGCGATACGGCACAATTCGGTCACTTTCCGCAAACCGACGAGCGGCCCTGCGCTCAACCTCAAGCCCACCTACGCACACCATGTCCGACACCACCCATATTGCCCCCCGCGACAAAGCCGAAATCCTGGCCCAGGCCCTGCCCTATATCCGCAAGTACCACGGCAAGACCATGGTCATCAAATACGGCGGCAACGCCATGACCGACCCGGCCCTGCAAGCCGACTTTGCGGAAGACGTAGTGCTGTTGAAGCTGGTCGGCATCAACCCGGTGGTGGTGCACGGCGGCGGACCGCAGATTGAAAATGCGCTCAAGCGCCTGGGCAAGAAGGGCGAATTCATTCAGGGCATGCGCGTGACCGATGCCGAAACCATGGAAGTGGTGGAGTGGGTGCTGGGCGGCGAGGTGCAACAAGACATCGTGGGCCTGATCAACCAGGCCGGTGGCAAGGCTGTGGGCCTGACTGGGCGCGACGGCGGCATGATCCGCGCGCAAAAACTCAAGATGCTGGACAACGCCGACCCCAATGTCGAACACGACGTAGGCCAGGTCGGCGACATCGTCAGCGTGGACCCCAGCGTGGTCAAGGCTTTGCAGGACGATGCCTTCATCCCCGTCATCAGCCCCATCGGTTTTGGTGAGAACAATGAGAGTTACAACATCAACGCCGACGTGGTGGCCGCGAAGTTGGCCACCGTACTGAAGGCCGAAAAGCTGATGATGTTGACCAATATCAGCGGCGTTCTCGATAAAAACGGCGAACTGCTGACCGACCTGACCGCGCGGCGCATCGACGAGTTGTTTGCCGACGGCACCATCAGCGGCGGCATGTTGCCCAAGATCGCCGGTGCGCTGGACGCGGCCAAGAGCGGCGTCAACGCAGTGCACATCATCGACGGGCGTGTGCCCCACGTGTTGCTGCTGGAGATTTTGACGGACCAGGCCTTCGGGACGATGATCAGGTCCCATTGATATCGCTATTAGTTTTGTAGCTACATAGGCCCATTTCACGGGGGCTGGAGGCCAATTTCATGCGACTCTTGTTGGTGGAAGACGATGTCATGGTGGCCAGCGGCATCAAGCTGGGCCTGACCGGCGCGGGCTACGCGGTGGACTGGGTCGGCAGCGCCGAACGTGCGCTGGAGGTCACCCGCTCCGAGACCTTTGATTTGGCCGTCATCGACATCGGCCTGCCCGGCATGGACGGCCTGGTGCTGACCCAAAGCCTGCGCAAGGCCGGCCACTCCATGCCGGTACTCATATTGACGGCGCGCGACGCCCTGCAGGACCGCGTGCAGGGGCTGGACATGGGCGGTGACGACTACATGGTCAAACCGTTTGAGTTGCCTGAACTGCTAGCCCGGCTGCGTGCATTGCTGCGCCGGTCCCAAGCCGCAACCTCGGCCACGCTGAGTTTTGGCCCGCTGGAGCTGGACACCGCGCTGCGCCAGGCCAGCATACGCAGCAGTGACGGTGTCAGCCAGCCCATCGAGCTGGGACCGCGCGAATGGACCGTGATGGAATACCTGATGCTGCAGGCCCCCAAACCCGCCAACAAGGACAAGCTGTTGCAGGCGCTGACCGGCTGGGACAAGGAAATCACACCGAATGCTGTCGAGGTCTACATCTCCCGCCTGCGTGGCAAGCTGGAGCCACATGGCCTGGCCTTGCGCTCGATACGCGGGTTTGGTTACCGGCTGGAGCTGCTGAACCCGTCCGCTGAATCTGCCCCGTCGCCGGCTGCGCCTGCGGTGTGACGAGCCCTTGGGCAGACTCTTGTGAACCGTAACACGCAGCAGGCCGGCATGGCTTCGGGGCTGGAGCGGCGCCTGCTGTTGCTACTGCTGGTGCCGCTGTTTCTGCTGGCTTCGCTGAACGCTTGGTTTGATTACTCGTCCGCCGATAGCGCGGCCCTGCAACAAGACCGCCAGTTGCTGACCATGGTCCCGCTGATGGCCAGTTCGGTAGTGGCACGGGGTGCCACCGACGACGCCCCGCCCGTGCTGCTGATGGCTCCGCCACTGGAAGACTTTTTGGCCCAGCGCCCTGGGCAGTCCGCCTACGCTTTTGTTGCACGCGAGGGCAGTGTGCTGGTGGGTGACAGCTGGCTCAGCGGCATGCCACCTGCCACAGGTGAGCCCGAGTTTTCCAGCCAGGAGTTTGACGGTGTGACCTACCGCATCGTCAGCCAACGCGTGCACACGGTGGCGGGGGACCTGGTGCTGCGCGTGGCCGATGGCTCGGATCCGCGCCAGCAATGGCTGCGCCTGCTGTGGCTCAAGGTCGGCCTGCCCAACCTGGTATTGGCGGTGGCGGCCTTTTTCGCCGTGAACTGGGCCGTGCGCCGGGCGCTGCGCCCGCTGATTGAACTCAAAGAAGCGGTGGAGCGGCGTTCCCCTCGTGATTTGTCGGCGCTGGATGCCAACGGCTCACCCGACGAAGTGCGCCCGCTGGTGGAGTCATTGAACCGGCTGTTCGACCTGGTCAACGCCCAGGCCGAGAGTCAGCGCCGCTTTGTCGCCGATGCCGCCCACCAGTTGCGCACACCGTTGGCCGGCCTGCAGGCCCAGGTGGAGGCCTGGGCGCAGGCCGTGGGTGCCACCGCTGCGCAAGCCCATCCTGAGCATGTCTATATGGAAAATAGTCATCCAGCCCCCGCCGATATTCAGAGTGCCGCTATCACTTTGGAAGCAAGCCAGGTCTTCAAGCTGCGCCAGGCGGTGCGCCGCACCTCGCAACTGGCCAACCAGTTGCTCGCCCTGTCGCGTGCCGACGCCCGCAGCGCCAACACCCAGGCCACGCAGCGGGTGGACCTGCGCCAGCTGTGCGAGATGCTGCTGGAAACCCACCTCGACGCCGCATCCGCCAAGGAGTTGGACCTCGGGTTGGAGGCGGTCGACGTACACGCCACCGGCCACGAGTGGCTGCTGCGTGAGCTGTTGGGCAATCTGCTGGACAACGCCATCCGTTACACGCCGCGGGGCGGCAGCATCACGCTGCGCTGCGGCTGGGCCCAGGAGCCCGGTGCCGACGCGGCCCAGCCCTTTCTGGAGGTAGAGGACAACGGCCCCGGTGTGCCCGTGGCCGAGCGTGCGCGCATGCTGGAGCGCTTTTACCGTCTGGCCGGCACGGCGGGTGAGGGCAGTGGCCTGGGCCTGGCCATCGCCGAAGAAATCGCCCGGGTGCACAACAGCCATTTGCAGGTGTTGGACGGGTTTGGTGGGCGGGGTTTGCGCATGCGATTGAGTCTTCCAGCCTAAGCAAAAACCCTTGTAGGGGCTATGCGAGAATGATTTATCACCATCGCTTTGCGCACCATGCCAGACGCCCTAAACCAGTCCCATGAGCCACTAGAAGACCACGCCCATGACGGGCTGGAGTCGCATGTGCCAACACCCCCCGACGGTGCAGCCACCACCGTCCGCAAACGCCCCAAACCCGGTGAACGCCGGGTGCAGATTCTGCAGGCCCTGGCCAGCATGCTGGAGCAACCCAGTGGCGAGCGCATCACCACCGCGGCCCTGGCAGCCCGGCTCGACGTCAGCGAGGCCGCGCTGTACCGCCACTTCGCCAGCAAGGCGCAAATGTTCGAAGGGCTGATTGAGTTCATCGAGCAAAGCGTGTTTTCGCTGGTCAATCAGATTGTGGAGCGCGAGCAGGCCGCTGTCGCCGATAACGTCGGCGATCTGGGTCAGCGCCAAGCTGCCCGGCTGGTCGCGATGCTGCTGCAGTTCGCCGAGAAAAACCCCGGCATGGCGCGGGTCATGGTCGGTGACGCGCTGGTGTTCGAGAACGAACGTCTGATTGCCCGCATGAACCAGTTCTTTGACAAGATGGAGGCGACGCTGAAGCAATGCCTGCGCGATGGCGCCACGTTCAGCGCATCGGCCACACCCACTGTGGATGCCCAGGTGCGCGCCTCGGTGCTGGCGGCTTTTGTCGGCGGGCGCCTGCAGCGGTTTGTGCGCTCAGGCTACAAGCGCCTGCCGTCCGAGAATCTGGACGCCAGCCTGCGGGTGCTGCTGGGGTAAACCCATGGCCGGTTTAGAAAACCGGCTCTAGACCACAAAAAAATTCCTGGCGTGGGGTGTAATGCATGCAGAATAGCACGATCGTTCTATTTTGTAGTACATTGCGTCCATGTCTATCGCTTCACTCTCCGCCAAGCTGATCCGCAAAGCCCGTCCGGCCGAAGCGCGTTCCGCCACCACTGCGGCTGGCAAATCCCCGTCGGGGCGCGCTCTGCAAAAGGGCCAGCAAACCAAGCTGGCCATTGTGGACGCCGCGCTGACCCTGGCCACCCAGATCGGTCTGGAAGGCCTGAGCATAGGCGCACTGGCCGAAGCCACCAATATGAGCAAGTCGGGCGTATTTGCCCACTTTGGCTCCCGCGAAGAACTGCAGATTTCCGTCATCCACCAATACTTTGCGCATTTTGAGCGCGATGTCTTCTTTGTCGCCATGGAGCAGCCCCGCGGCCTGCCGCGGGTCAAGGCGCTGTTTGCCAACTGGATGAAACTGGTGGCCGAAGAAATTCAGGCCGGCTGCATCTTCATCAGCGGCGCGGTTGAATTTGACGACCGCCCCGGCCCTGTGCGGGATGCGCTGGCCACGTCGGTGCAGACTTGGCTGGCGGCGATGAACCGCTCTATTGTGCTGGCCAAGGCCTGCGGCGACCTGCGTGCCGACGTCGACGAAGAACAAATGGCATTCGAGATCCACGGCCTGATCCTGGCCCTGCATTACGAAGCCCGTTTCCTGCAAAAGCCTGGCTCGATAGCACGCGCCAACCAAGGCTTTGAAAACATCCTGGCGCGTTACGGCGCCAAGGCTCCCTCCCATTCCAGTTCCACTTCCTGATTTTTTTCAGAATCACCGTTCCACAAGGAGTAATCACCATGCCTACCTACAACCCGCCCCTGCGCGATATGCAATTTGTGATGCACGAAGTGCTCAACGTGGTTGACGACTTCAAGCAAATCCCGCAACACGCCGAGATGGATGTGGACACCATCAACGCGGTGCTGGAAGAAGGCGGCAAGTTCGCCACCGAAGTAATCTTCCCGCTGAACATTTCAGGTGATGCCGAAGGCTGCACGCTGGACAACAAGACCCACGCGGTGACAACCCCCAAGGGTTTTAAGGAAGCCTACAAAACCTACATTGAAGGCGGCTGGGCTGCTTTGGGCTGCGACCCCGAGTTTGGCGGTCAGGGTCTGCCCCTGGTGGTCAACAGCATGTTTTATGAAATGCTGAACAGCGCCAACCAGGCCTGGACCATGTACCCCGGCCTGACCCACGGTGCGTATGCCGCGCTGCACACCCACGGCACAGACGAACAAAAAAAGACCTACCTGCACAAGATGACCAGTGGCGAATGGACTGGCTCCATGTGCCTGACCGAACCCCATTGCGGTACCGACCTGGGCCTGATGCGCACCAAAGCCGAGCCCCAGGCGGACGGCACCTACAAGATCACCGGAAACAAGATCTTCATCAGCGCCGGTGAACACGATATGTCGGACAACATCATCCACCTGGTGCTGGCACGCCTGCCCGATGCCCCCCCCGGCATCAAGGGTGTCAGCCTGTTCATCGTGCCCAAGTTCAATGTGAACAAAGACGGCAGCGTCGGTAGCCGCAATGGCATCTACTGTGGTGGTCTGGAGCACAAAATGGGCATCAAGGCCAATGCCACTGCCCAGATCGTGCTGGAAGACGCTATCGGCACCATGGTCGGTCAGCCCAACAAGGGCATGCAAGGCATGTTCGTGATGATGAATGCCGCACGCCTTGGCGTGGGCAACCAGTCCCTGGGTCTGACCGAAGTGGCGTTCCAGAACGCGCTGGCCTATGCCAAGGACCGCATCCAGATGCGTTCGCTGTCCGGCCCCAAGGCCAAGGACAAGGCTGCCGACCCCATCATCGTGCACCCCGATGTGCGCAAGATGCTGCTCACCGCCAAGGCTTATGCCGAAGGTGGCCGCGCGTTGCAGGCCTTCTGTTCCATGCTGCTGGAGAAAGAACACGGCCACCCTGACGAGAAAGTGCGCAAGGATTCCGGCGAACTGCTGGCCATGCTGACCCCAATCGTCAAGGCTTTCATCACCGACAACGGCCATATCTCCACCAATGCCTGTATGCAGGTGTTCGGCGGTCACGGTTTCATCAAGGAATGGGGCATGGAGCAGTTTGTGCGCGACAACCGCATCAACATGATTTACGAAGGCACCAACACCATCCAGTCACTGGACCTGCTGGGCCGCAAGATCCTTGGCAACAACGGTGCCACGCTGAAGAAGTTTGGCAAGCTGGTGGGCAAGTTGGTGGAAGAAGAAGGCGTCAATGAAAAGATGGCCGAGTTCATCACCCCCATCGCCATCCTGGGTGACCAGATGACCAAGTTCACGACCGAGATCGGTTTCAAGGGTTTCCAGAACCCCGACGAAGTGGGCGCTGCCGCGGTGGACTACCTGCGCGTGGCCGGCCACCTGGTGTTCGGCTACTTCTGGGCCCGTATGGCACAGGTCGCGCTGCGAGAAATCGCCGCCGGCAATACCGACCCGTTCTATGGCGCCAAGCTGCAGACCGCACGTTTCTACTTTGGCAAGCTGTTCCCCGAAACCGCGACCCTGATGCGCAGCGCACGTGCGGGTAGCAAGGTTTTGATGGACACCGATCTGGCCCTGGCCTGATACGTCCCCGCCTTGTCCTGTCCATCGTTCAGTTCTACAGATACCTAGAGGAGTTCTCCATGTTGCGTTCAGTTATTGCGGTTGTGGTGTGTGGTTTCAGCGTTTCGGCCATGGCACAGATGTCGCCTGTGGGCGTATGGAATTCGGTAGATGACAAAACCAAGGAGCTGAAGTCCGAGATCGTGATTTCTGAAAACGCAGGCGTGCTGAGCGGAAAGATATCCAAACTCTTGCGCAAGGACGCCAAGCAGGACGACGTGTGCCACGAGTGCACCGACGACCGCAAGGACAAGCCCCTGATTGGTCTTGAGATCATCCGTGGCGCCAAGAAGGCGGATGGAAAAGACGTGTGGGAGGACGGCAAGATCCTTGATCCTGAAAACGGCAAAACCTATGCCTTGCGCATGACCCCTATCGAGAACGGATCCAAGCTCGAAGTGCGTGGCTCCATTGCCTTCTTTGGACGGACCCAGACCTGGGTTCGCGTCAAATAACCTCTTACTGAGAGAGAAATTCATGTCCCGTTTCCAAGTTAGAAAAGTCGCCGTGCTCGGCGCCGGTGTGATGGGCGCGCAAATCGCGGCCCATCTGGTCAATGTCAAGGTGCCCGTGGTGCTGTTCGACCTGCCGGCCAAAGAAGGCCCGAAGAATGGCATCGTCACCAAGGCGGTCGAAGGCCTGAAGAAACTGAAGCCCGCACCTTTGGGCGTAGTTGAAGACGCGGTGCTGATCCAGCAGGCCAATTACGAAGAGCACATGGAACTGCTCAAGGAATGCGACCTAATCATCGAGGCCATTGCCGAGCGCATGGACTGGAAGCTGGACCTGTACAAGAAGATCGCTCCGTTCGTGGCGCCCCACGCCATCGTGGCAAGCAACACATCGGGCCTGTCGATCACCAAGCTGTCTGAGGCACTGCCCGAAGAAATCAAGCCACGCTTCTGCGGCATCCACTTCTTCAACCCACCGCGCTACATGGCCTTGGTGGAGCTGATCAACACCCCCACCACACAAGCGCAGGTGCTGGACGACCTGGAAGCCTTTGTCACCAGCAATCTTGGCAAGGGCGTGGTCCATGCCAAGGATTCCCCGAACTTCATCGCCAACCGCGTCGGCATTGCCGGCATGTTAGCCACGATGAAGGAAGTGGAAAACTTCGGCCTAACCTACGACGTGGTCGATGACCTGACCGGCAAGAAATTGGGCCGTGCGTCCAGCGGTACCTTCCGCACCGCCGACGTTGTGGGCCTGGACACTATGGCCCACGTCATCAAGACGTTGCAGGACACACTGTCCATCGAGACCGATCCGTTTTACGAAAGTTTTGCCACACCTGCCGTGTTGAAGACGCTGCTGGAGATGGGCAACCTGGGTCAGAAGACCAAGGCCGGCTTCTTCAAGAAGGTCGGCCGCGATGTATTGCGTTTCGACTTGGCCAGCAAGGAATACGTGCCGGGTGGTGAGAAGGCCGACGAAGTGTATGGGCGCATGTTGAAGAAGCCCGCAGCAGAACGCCTGAAGCTGCTGCGCAATGCAGAAGGCAAACAGGGCCAATTCCTGTGGGCCATTCTGCGCAACGCCTTCCACTACGCGGCCGTGCACCTGGCATCCATTGCCGACAACGCGCGTGATGTGGACTTCTGCATGCGCTGGGGCTTTGGCATGCAGCAAGGTCCGTTTGAGCTGTGGCAAGAGGCCGGTTGGCTGGAAGTGGCCAAGATGGTCCAGGAAGATATCGATGCGGGCAAGGCGCTGTGCAAAGCGCCGCTGCCGAAGTGGGTGTTTGAAGGCCCTGTCGCCGAGCGTGGTGGTGTGCACCAGCCGGAAGGCTCTTTCAACCCCACCACTGGCAAGTTTGTCGCGCCGCGCAGCCTGTCCGTGTATGCGCGCCAGCACTTTCCTGAGAGCGTGTTGGGTGCGAATGCACCGTCGGCCACAACGGCGGGCAAGACGCTGCATGAAGACGAATCGATCCGCCTGTGGACGCTGGATGACGAAGTGGTCATTGCCAGCATCAAGACCAAGATGCATGCCATCGGACCCGGTGTGGTCGAAGGCCTGTTGACCGGCCTGGACATGGCCGAGAAGGATTACAAGGGCCTGGTGGTCTGGTCGCCGGACGACATGTTCTCCGCTGGTGCCGACCTGCAGTCCATGCTGCCCGCCTTCATGATCGGTGGCGCTGCCGCCATCGACGGCGCAGAGCTAGAAATGCAGCAGGCCATGCTGAAGCTGCGTTACTCCAATGTGCCGGTGGTCTCCGCTGTGCGCGGCTTGGCGCTGGGTGGCGGTTGTGAACTGGCCGTGTATTCCAGCAAACGTGTGGTGGCCATGGAAAGTTACATCGGCTTGGTGGAAGTGGGCGTGGGCCTGGTGCCCGGTGCCGGCGGTCTGACCTACATCGCGCGCCGTGCGGCCGAGAACATGGCACTCAGCACCTCCAAGGACTTGCTGCCCTTCCTGACCGAAGGCTTTACCGGCGCCGCGATGGCCAAGGTGGGCACCAGCGCGCTGGAAAGCCGCAAGCTGGGCTACCTGCTGGACAGCGACGTCATCGTGCCGCACAAGGACGAGTTGCTGTTCGTCGCCATCAACGAGGCCAAGGCCTTGTATGCCAGCGGCTACCGCGCACCACACAAGCGCCTGTTCCCGGTGGCGGGCCGCAGCGGCATCGCCACCATCACGGCACAACTGGTCAATATGCGCGACGGCGGTTTCATCAGCGGCCACGACTTCCATATTGGCAAGCTGATCGCCGAAGTGGTGTGTGGCGGTCAGGTGGATGCCGGCACCCTGGTCAGCGAGGAATACCTCATGACCTTGGAGCGCAAGGCCTTTACCTCGCTGCTGACCAACGCCAAGACGCAAGAGCGCATCATGGGCATGATGTCCACCGGCAAACCGGTGCGTAACTGATATGGCCCCTACCAAGGCTATCAAGGCACCCAAGGCGGCCGACGCAAGCCCCAACCGCCTGGCGCGCACGCTGGCCCAGCTGGACAAGGTGCCCGCACCGTTGCGACAGCTGGTGCGAAACCTCGTGTTGCGCCGCGCCGTCCCCTTTACCGGTACGGCACGCTTGGACTTTGCCGTGATGACGCCTGAGAAGGTGGAGATCACCATTGCCAACCAGCGCCGTGTACAAAACCACATCAAGGGCGTGCACGCCGCGGCCATGACCTTGCTGGCGGAAACGGCTACGGGCATGGTGGTCGGCATGAATGTGCGTGACGACTGCCTGCCTCTGGCCAAAGAACTCAAGGTGCAGTTCAAACGCCGCACCAAAGGCGACATGCGCGCCGTGGCGCAATTGACTGCCCAGCAGCGCCAGCTGATGCAGACGCAGGACAAAGGCGAGGTCGTGGTTCCCGTGACCGTGACCGATGCCTCGGGCGAAGAGCCTATCCAGTGTGAATTTATCTGGGCCTGGGTGCCATCCGCCAAGAAGGCGGCCACCTCCAAGCCCCGCAGTGTTCCGGCCTGATGCCGGGACCAACCCAGAACCGAAAAGGAGTTACTCCATGAAACAAGTTCAAGAAGCCTACATCGTTGCGGCCACCCGCACGCCCATCGGGCGCTCCGGCCGCGGCTATTTCCGCAATACCCGCCCCGACGACCTGCTGGTGGCCGCTATCAAGAGCGCCATGCTGCAAGTGCCCACACTGGACCCCAAGGCGATTGAAGACGCTATCATCGGCTGCTCTTTCCCCGAGGGTGAGCAGGGGATGAACATGGCCCGCATCGCCGTGGGCCTGGCCTTTGACCACCCTGTCGGTGGTGTCACCGTTAACCGCTTCTGCGCCTCCGGCGTGACGGCGATCCAGATGGCGGCCGACCGCATCCGCGTGGGCGAGGCCGACATCCTGATCGCCGGTGGTGCCGAGTCCATGAGCATGGTTCCCATGGGCGGCAACAAAACCTCGTTCAACCCCGCAGTGTTCGAGCGCGACGAAAACGTCGGCATCGCCTACGGCATGGGCCTGACGGCTGAGAAGGTGGCCCAGCAATGGAAAATCTCGCGCGAGATGCAGGACGCGTTCGCACTGGAGTCGCATCTGCGCGCCGTGAAGGCCCAGCAAGCGGGCGAGTTCACCGATGAGATCACACCCTTCGACGTGATCGAGCGCACGCCCGACCTGGCCACTGGCGAGCTGCGGACCAAGACCCGTACTGTGAGCCTGGACGAAGGCCCACGCCCCGACACCACACTCGAAGCACTGGCGAAGTTGAAGCCCGTGTTCGCTGCGCGCGGCAGCGTCACAGCAGGCAACAGTTCACAAACCAGCGATGGTGCCGGTGCACTGATTCTGGCCAGCGAAAAAGCGGTCAAGCAGTTTGGCCTGACTCCGCTGGCGCGTTTTGTGAGTTTTGCCGCACGCGGCGTTCCACCCGAGATCATGGGCATTGGCCCCATCGAGGCGATTCCTGCCGCGCTGCGTTATGCCGGCTTGCAGCACAGCGATATCGACTGGTTCGAACTGAACGAAGCCTTTGCCGCCCAATCCCTGGCCGTGGTCAACACGCTGGGTCTGGACCCGTCCAAGGTCAACCCCATGGGCGGCGCCATCGCCTTGGGCCACCCGTTGGGCGCAACCGGTGCTATCCGGGCCGCGACCGTGATTCACGCATTGCGTCGCCACAATCTGAAGTACGGCATGGTGACCATGTGTGTGGGCACTGGCCAGGGCGCAGCGGGCATTTTTGAGCGCGTCTGACCAATTACCAAGAAGGCCACCTGCGGGTGGCCTTTTGCATGGAGTTACCCATTGACGACACCACATGTCTTTGACCAGGCGATAGCGCTGGAGCTGCAATCGCAGAACACATTTGTCGGGCACACTAGCGCTGCCTACGCGAACATGGTCGGGCCCTACGGCGGCATCAGCGCCGCGCAGATGATGAACGCGGTGCTGCTGCATCCGCAGCGGCTGGGCGACCCGGTGTCGCTGACGGTCAACTTCGCGGCGGCATTGGCCAACGGACCCTTCACCGTCGAGGCCCGCCCCGCGCGGACCAACCGCTCTACCCAGCATTGGGTGATTGAAGTGCTGCAGGACGGTGAGACGGTGCTGACCGGCACTGCCTTTACCGCACTGCGCCGCGACACCTGGGGCCTGGACGAAGAACCCATGCCACAGTGCCCGCCGCCGGATCAGGTCGCTGGTGGCGTTGGCTCCATCCCGATGGAGTGGGTCAAGCAGTACGACATGCGCCCCATAGCCGGCGCCATGCCTGTTGTGTGGGATGGCAGTGGTGACAGCAGCCTGACGCGATTGTGGGTGCGCGACCAGCCGCCGCGCCCCTTGGACTTTGCGTCGTTGACGGCCTTATCCGATGTTTTCTTCCCGCGCTTGTTTGTGCGCCGTGCCACGCTGGTGCCGGTGGGCACCGTCTCGTTGACGGTGTACTTTCATGCCGACGCCGCGCAGCTGCAGGCCACCGGCAGCGGCTACCTGCTGGCCCAGGCCCGTGCCCAAGCTTTTCGCAACGGCTACTTTGACCACACGGCGCAGTTGTGGAACGAGGCTGGTGTCCTGCTGGTGACCACGCATCAGGTTGTTTACTACAAAAATTGAAGGGCAACGTGAGGCAACACTGTGACGCGCTCTGTCCTAACTGATTCCAAAGGAGACCCCATGCAAGACATTCTGACCCACACCGCCGACGGCGTATTGACCCTCACCATCAACCGCCTGGACAAGAAAAACTCGTTCACCCAAGCCATGTACGGTGCCATGGCCGACGCTCTGGAGCGGGCCAAGACCGACCCGACGATCCGTGTCACCGTCATCCAGGGCGACATCACCGTGTTCAGCGCTGGCAACGATATCAGCGACTTTCTGCAACGCAAACCCACGCCGCAAGACGAAGCGCCGGTGTTCAAGTTCCTGCGTGGCATTGCGACCCATCCCAAACCCATCGTCGCCGCGGTCTGTGGCCCGGCTGTGGGCATCGGCACCACACTGCTGTTCCATTGCGACCTGGTCTACGCCGGGGACAACGCTGCCTTCTCCATGCCGTTTGTGAACCTGGGCCTGTGCCCGGAGGCCGGCTCCAGCCTGCTGGTGCCACAAATGATGGGCTACCACCGCGCGGCCGAGGCCTTGCTGCTGGGTGAACCCTTCATGGCTGAAGCCGCGCTGGAGGTGGGCCTTGTCAACCGCATCCTGCCGCCCACCGAGGTCAATGACATGGTGCAAACGCTAGCACGCAAGCTGGCGGCCAAGCCACTGGCTTCACTCATCGAAACCAAACGCCTGATGAAGAAGGCCCACATGGACCAGGTGCTGGCGCAGATCGCCGAAGAAGGCGAGAACTTTGCCCGCCTGTTGCAGGAGCCCGCTGCTAAGGAAGCCTTTACCGCGTTTCTGGAGAAGCGCAAGCCCGATTTCAGCAAGGTCTGAGGCCAGTCGCCTTAAGAAAAATCGGCCTCTAGCACCCGAGTAGACTGCATAAGTAGCTATAAAAATAGTAGCAAATGTATTGCTGCACCACCAGGAGACAAGCAACATGAATACCAGCACCGCATCCACACCAACGCTCAAGGGCAAGACCCTCTTCATCACCGGCGCCTCGCGCGGCATTGGCCTGGCCATTGCCAAACGTGCGGCGCGGGATGGCGCCAACATCGTGATCCTGGCCAAGACCACAGACCCCAATCCCAAGCTGCCCGGCACCATCTACAGTGCCGCAGCCGAGATTGAGGCCGCGGGTGGGCGGGCGCTGCCTTTGGCGGTAGACATACGCGAGGACGACGCCGTATTTGCGGCCGTGGCCAAGGCGGTGGAGACCTTTGGTGGCATCGACATACTGATCAACAACGCCAGCGCCATCAGCATGACCAACACCGAAGCCACGCCGATGAAGCGCTTCGACCTGATGAACGGCATCAACGCGCGCGGCACCTACCTGTGCACGGCGGCCTGCCTGCCCGAGCTGAAAAAATCGGCCGCTGCCGGGCGCAAACCCCAGGTGCTGACCATGTCGCCGCCCTTGAGCATGAAGACACATTGGTTCGCAGCCCACACGGCCTACAGCATGGCCAAGTACGGCATGAGCATGTGCACGCTGGGCCATGCCGGGGAGTTCAAGAAGCTGGGCATTGCCGTCAACAGTCTGTGGCCGCGTACGGCCATTGCCACAGCCGCGATGCAGATGATTCCCGGTGTGGACATTGCGCTGTGCCGCACGCCTGAGATCATGGCGGATGCGGCCTACTGCATCCTCACCAACAGCGTGTTCGAAACCGGCAACTTCTACATCGACGACGCGGTGTTGCCCGCGCATGGCATCACAGATCTGGATGCTTATGCGGTGACGCCGGGCAACAAGAACTTTTTGCCGGACTTCTTTGTCGACTGAAGGGGTGGCTTGGAATTAGCCGTTGTAGAAATAGAGAACCAGCTTCTGCTTCGGACTCACAACGATTATTCCAATGCGGCCACGGGCGTAAAAGCTGCCCGGCTTGTTGACGATCTCGTTGGCCTGGCGCAAACGGTCTGGCGGTATGTCAATGCAGAACCCGTATGCGCATATGTAGTCGATGACGTTCAGCAAACCCGTGTTCTCGTTGGTTTTCCAATGGTCTCCCTGAATCGGCGTCTCGCTCCATTGCTCATAACGTCCACGCCAGTCGCGACTGGTTTGGTCCTTGTTGGGTGGCAGTTGCTGAAGGTAGTTGAATCCAGCTTTGCCAATCCTGGACGCGATAGCGTCGGACAGTGGATAAAACCGGATGCCTGCCTCGTTGCCGCCGGGCCCAAAGCCCCATGACTCTTCATTTGCATAGGTGACGCTCTGCACTTGGAGTGCATCCGGAACGGCCTGCAGAACGAATTGCCGCTCGTAGTGTTTCCACGCGGCTGTGGAGGCGAGTAGCAACGAGGCCGACACGATGAGAAAGAATCTGGGGCCAAGCGCTTGGTAGGCGAAAACAGTCGCAACGGCTATGGCCCACAGAACCAGGAGCGGAACGAGCAAGACAAGGTAGTTCATTCAATGCCAAGGCTGGGCTGTTGTGGACGAAGCACAGGAATGCGCCGAGCAGAACCAGAGCCGCCCGCCAAGCGCATCCCACTGGCCACCCACTGCGCCCGCGCTTCGTTGATACGGCCACTCTCCGCCCAACGGCGCGCCTCCAGCGCCGGGTTGTGCAGCATGGCCGCCAGCCACGCCGCTTCATCCACCGTGAGCTGGTCGGCGCGTTTGGCGAAGTAGGTGTGGGCCGCTGCCTGTGCGCCGCAAACCGTTGCGCCCCATGGCGCGTTGTCCAGGTAGAGGCGCAGGATGCGCGCCTTGCCCAGCGTCTGCTCCATCTCCACCGCGTACAGCAGTTCGCGCAGCTTGCGCAACGGTGCGCGTTCGCCGCCGGTCACCAGCAGCTTGGCGACTTGCTGGGACAGCGTACTGGCGCCGCGCAGGCTGGTCGATGGCGTACCTCCGACGGCGAGGACATTGCGCTGGTTGTTGCTCCGCAGCGCATGTGCCACTTCAACAATGTCGTAACCCGTGTGTTCAAAAAAGCGCTGGTCTTCGGCCGCAACTACGGCACGGGCCAGCAGGCTGTTGGCACCCAGCGCCACCTTCTGTGCGCGCGATGGCATGCCCTTGCTGCAGGTGCTTTGTGCGTTGGCCCATTGGTCGGTGCCCAGTCCTTGCACAGCCATGCCCACCAGTTGGGGCTGCACGGTCAAGGCGCGAGACGGCAGGCTCAGTGTGGCGCGCAGCGCAAACGTTCCATCGATCTGTGCTGTGGCCAGTTCGGGGATGGCATCGGCAAACAAAGCGTAGCCGTCGCGCACCGGCGTGGGCGGCAGGTCCATGTCCAGCACCAAGCTGGTGTTCGTCAACCGGCCGTGCCATGTGGCCGACACGGCGCCGGCAGCAACCGTGCCCTGCAATTGCATGCCGCTGCGGCGCATGCTCACATCCACGGCCGGCAGGCGCAATGCAACACTTCCCCAACTGGCGTTGTGCAGGCTGCAGGGCTGGCAGCGCAGCGTCAGCGCCTGGTCAGCCGCGTCCCAGCCCAGGCGCACAGGCCCCGCGGGCGAGGGCAGCGTGCGGCCCGCCAGGCGCTGTGCCAACCAGGGCGTGGTGCCCAGCCACACCAGAGACGCAACGCCCACCTGGACTGGCACCGGCCCCACGTGAACCGTGGTGGCCCAGGCGCCAGGTGCGGGGCGGATGGCTGCGCGCGCCACAAAGAACAGCAGCAAGGCGGCGCACAGCATGCTGAACGTGGCTACACCCACCCAGTACGCCAGTCGGTACAGGGCGCGGACCTTGGACAGCGCCAAGGTATGCAAGGACAACAAGGATCGGTTCATAGCGGTGTGGCAACGGTGATGGCCCTCCATGGGCCGTGAGACTGGCCGGCGATAGATGCCCAGTACCAGGACGAGGTGTCGGTAAAACCCTGGCCGTTGGCGTCTTCTATGCGTTCACAGACACGCACGCTGCGGCCTTGGCGCTGGGCCACAAAACAGCGCCAGCGGTCTGGGCTGTTGGCCCGCACTTCCAGCTGCTCGCTGTGGATGCGGTAGCCCAGGCCGCGGTAGCAGTCGGTTGCGGGGTGCAGCATGCGCGTGGGTTGGTTGACGGTGCGCAGTACCAGCGTGTGCTGGTCGTTGGTCATGCGGGCCACGGTGCCAGGAAAATGGTTGGCAAAACGCAGTTCTACATCGCTGAGCGCCAGTGGGCGCAGCGCAGCACCGTTCCAATGGGTGGGCAGTTCACTGGCGTGGCGGGCGGTTGCACGCGCAGACTGGGCTGCTTGACCGGCGTCTGCCGCGCGGTGCTGCTCCACAACGGCTTGCGCGATACCGGCTATCGCGCACAGTGGCAACACGGCAGCCCACAACGTCTTGTGTAGCACACGGTTTAAAAAATGGTTTTCCAAAAGGGTGTTCATGCTGGTCTCTCGTTTAACGGTGGATGCGGGGCTTGCAAGCCATCACCCGCGCAATGCCGGCGCACACCACGGCCAGTGTTGCCAAGCCCACAGCCTCATGGCCCCACGCGGGTAGCGGCGAGCCCGAGGCCTGACAAGCCACCAGCACCGTATTGCGCAGCACATTGCCCGACAAGACCAACACGCTGACCACCGGCAGGCGCAACAGGAAACTGCGGTTGGTGCGGCCCACCGCCAGCGCCACGGTACAGGCCGTGAAGTAACCTAGCCATGCCATCTGCACGCCGGAGCAGGGCGCATCCACGATGATCAGTTGTCCATCGACCACCAGGCTGCTGCCACTGCGCTCGACCGTGTGGGTCAAAGCCAGCAACCAGCTGCTGGCCTCAGCCGTGACCACCCGCAAAGGAAAGCCCGCATAGAACTGCAGCGATGCCAGCAGTGGCAAGGACAGTACGGACAAGCCCAACACCGGCACCGTCGCCACCTGCGCTGGCAAGAAGGCCAGCAGGCCGGCGGCCAGCGACAGCAAACCCACCAGTGCGACCAGCAGATCCGGCATTTGCGTATGCAGGGCGGTGGTCAATACGGCACCGGCCAGCGCCACCACCTGCAAGCCCAACCGCGGTGCGGCCCGCAGCCGCAAGCGGTGCTGCCACAGCAGCGCGCCTAAGGCTCCCAGGGCCAGCACGCCCAGCGGGTCGTCCGATCCATCGACCATGCGCTGGCCCATCCACCACCAGGTGGGCCACAACGCCACGGCCAGCAGGGCCAGCCAGCGCCATTCGGCAGCGGTGTCAATGGCAATGCCGAAGCGCACAAAGGCTTGGCTGTGCAACAGGCGTGGCAGCGTGCGGGAATGGGGGTGGTCCATACCAGCCCTTAGCTCGTCAGATGGTTGTTGCGTGCGCGGCGGCGGCGGGTGGCCAGCATGGCCAGCACCGACAGCGTGACGGCGATCGCACCCCAGGTGGCAGGCTCGGGTGTGCTGGGCACTTCGGCGCCCAGAGCCGTGTTCTCCACACCCTGGGGCAGGGGCGATGGCTGGTTCACACTGGCACTGTCCTGTGGTGCCAGGTTGCGCACCACCTGGTCTACCGCCAGGAAGCTGGTGTACTGTGTCAGCAGGCTGTACTTCAGGCCCAGTTCGGTGATGGCCTTGCTGTAGCTGTCATTGCCCACCAGCGACTCTTGGTCACTCAGAGATGCGATGCGGTGGCGGGCCCACAGGTGGCGCAGCGCGGCAGTGTCTGCGCCCGCGTTGGCGCTGATCTCCATGGTCTGTTGGATGGGGCCATTGGCGGAGTTGCCTTCCAGAACCATCTTGCCCTTGGCCTCACCGCGCCATTTGCCAAACACGATGACCGGGCGTTGCGCCAACAGGTCGGGCAGGTTGCGCGGCTCAACGTCGTACACGTCCAGGCCTTCGATGCGCAGTTTCACATTGGTCAACACAGGAGATTCGATCATGGTCTTGAAGCGGGCCGCTTGTTCGGCGGCCTCGGAGGGTTTGGTGATGATGAAAGGCTCGCCCATGCCGGCACGAGCCAGGCCTTCCATCAGGTGGCGGTTAACGCTGGAGCCAATGCCGAACGAAAACACATTGGCCTTGGACAGGTTGTTGCGCACCAGGTCAAAGGCTTCACGCTCCACGGTCACATAACCGTCGGTCACCACAACCACGGTGCGGGACACATCGGCAGCCTTGGGCTCGGCGTAGACGCGCTTCAAAGCGGGGATCAATTCGGTGCTGCCGCCACCACCCATTTTTTCGATGGTGCGCACAGCCTGGTCGATATTGGCCTTGCTGGCGGGAACGGAGTGTTCGTTGAGGAAACGGTTGCTCCCAGAGAACAGCAGCACATTAAATGTGTCGCTAGGGCGCAGGTTGCCAATCAGTTCGCGCAACAGCGTCTTGGCCGTGTCCAATGGGAATCCGTGCATAGAGCCGGAAATGTCCACCACAAAGATGTAGTCGCGCGGTGTGATGGCGCTGACCGGCGGGGCCTTGGGTGGCTCCACCATGGCCAGGAAAAAGTTCTCGTCCTGGCCCTTGTACAGCATCACACCGCTTTCGATCCTGTCGCCGGCCAGGCGGTAATCCAGGATGAAGTCGCGGTTGTTGTGGGGTTCCGCATTGGGGTTCAAGCCCACCACGGTGGCGCCGCCCTGGTCGGTAGCACTGCGGATGTTGTGCGAACTGGAGCGGACTTCCTTCACGCCAATGGGAGTGTTCAGCGTGACGTGGATGTCAAATGTGGTGCCGGAGTGCTGGCCCTTGGGCATGATGGGTTGCGCGACCCAGGTGGCGCCCGCCTGGCTACTCTGGGGGCTGTTGTAGCGCGGGCCCACCACGGTGGGAAACACGAACTGGTAGTTGCCGTTGGTGGGCACCAGCAGTTCGGTGTAGCGCAGTTCCACCTTCACATCGTCTCCGGGCAGGATGTTGGCCACATTCATCTGGAACACATTGGGCAGGTGTTGCTCCAGCAGTGCGGCGGTCTTGCCGGCTTGTTTGGCAGCGTCATATTCCACGCGGGCTTGCTGTTTTTCCTTGATCTTGGCGGTGATCAGCCGGTCGGCCAGGCGCACGTTCATGCCGTGCACCGCCGCGCGGGTGGAGCCGGGGAATACGTATTTGGCTTCGATGGCGCGCTGGCCTTCGTTTTTGTAGGTTTGCACCACCGTCACGTCGGCAATGACGCCGCTGACACGCACATCCACTTGGGTGGACTTGAGCGGCAACTGGTCTACGCCAGGGTTGTCGCTTTTGACAAAGAAGTAGGGGCTTTCGGTTTTGAGGCGGGGAGCCGCGTCGCGGTCTTGCGCCTGTGCAGGGCTGCTGAGCAACACCACAAAACATGCGGCTGACAGCGTGGTGGTGATGGCCCACAGCCAGCGCGAGAGGCGCGCGGGGGGCTCGAAGGGCTTGGTCGAGGCGGCGTGGTGGTCCGCGAGGGTGGTGGCAAGTGCCATGGGGCTTCTCCAGTCGGCGTGCGGAATTGCACGGTGAGGAGAGCATCCCGCCCGGGGGAGAAGTCAGTTTGAAGTGCTTGGGGGCGTGTGTGAAGTCTGTGTGAAAGCGGGGTGAAGTAAAGTGTGCTGTGTGAGTAAAAATTATGTATAGCCCCATCCAAGATGGCATTGAAAAGACGCTAGGGTCTGTCCGGTACACAGAGGCGAAGCCGCCAGACCATTTGTCCGGATTGGTACATTGTTTTTGGCAGCTCAAAACCGACAAGGTGCTTGTCGACGATTTTCAACTGCATGCCCTGCCCGATGCCTGTGTGAATATCTTGTTCAACCAAGCGGACACGGACATCGCTGGGGTTACTGCACTGCGCACCACATTCGAGGTGCTGAACCTGGGCAAGTCGTTTCACTATGTGGGCATCCAGCTTTTGCCCGGCGTGTGGCAGGGTAACCCGCAGGAAATTGCAGACCGTTTTGTAGGAACGCCCTACGAGGGCAATTTACCTCTGGTTCAAACCAGCAAGCAACTTGCCAAACTGGACTTCGCTGCCAAGCAGCCCGTGTTGTCAGCGCTGGTGCAGTGGTTTATCGACGCAGGGTTGGTGGTGACCAACCGTGAAACCCAGAAGATACTGGCCCACATCGCTGACATTCACACCGTGGCCGACATGGCCGCTGTTGCAGGGGTGTCACCGCGCCAATTGCAACGGACGCTGAAGCGGACGACCGGGTTTTCGCCGCACGACCTGCTCAAGGTACTGCGCATGCAGCAATCGTTTAAACAGCACTATCTGGATTTGTACGCCGACCAGGCGCACTTCATCCATTCGTTTCGAAAAATCACGGGCTACACACCAGCGAAATACACCAATAAATTCGACGTCTGATTTATACAATACACACAGCATGTCGTTGGCTAAGCTTGCCGCTTCTTCGTTAACAAAGGAGTGTTACATGGCAATGCCGAATGCAATCGGGTGGTTTGATATTTACGTCAACGATATGGAACGCGCTGTCGCGTTTTATCAGCGGGTTCTAACGCAAACACTGGAGAAGATTGGCGACCCGACGGGTGAAACACAGATGATGAGTTTCCCCGCGGACATGGGTTCTTACGGTGCGGCGGGTGCCTTGGTGCAATCAAAACATGCGCGTCCGGGGCCAGGCGGCACCATGGTGTATTTCAGCGTGGAAGATTGCTCGGTAGAGGAATCTCGCGTTGTTGCCGCTGGGGGCAAGGTGCTCAGGCCCAAATTCTCCATTGGAGAGTTTGGTTGGGTGACGCTGTGTGAGGACACCGAGGGCAATAATTTCGGCCTCAGTTCACTGAAGTAAGGCGCGGCAACCACAATACCGCGCGGGCTCCCAGGCCTTCTTTGTCAGGCCGGTTGCTGAGCTCCACCTTTCCGCGGTGCAGCGACGCAATCTCCTGCACAAAACTGAGCCCCAGCCCGGTGCTTTTCTTTTTGGAGTGCGGGCGGGCCAGGGAGTAGAACTTTTCGAACACCTTGTCCTGCGCGTAGTCGGGGATGCCGGGGCCCTGGTCACACACGGTGATTTGCGCCCAGCGGCCTTGCACCTGCAGGCCCAGTTCGATGTGGCCGCCGTCAGGGGAAAAGTCCAGCGCGTTGTCCAGCAGGTTGCTGACTGCGCGGCGCAGCAAAAAGGCATCGGCCTCCACGGTCACATCTTCGCTGGCGGCCACGGTGATGCGGCAGCCGCGCTGCGCCGCCACACTTTGTGATGCGTGGGCCAATTCTTCGAGCAGGGGCAGCAAGGCCAGAGCGTGCACTGTGTCCAGCACGCGGCGGGTCTCCAGTGCGGTGAGCTCCATCATGCGGTCCACCATTTCCTGGATGCGCTCGGTCTCGCGCTGGATGTTGCCCAAGAAGCGTTGGCGCTGCGCCTCTTCCATCGGCTCTTGCAGCAATTCTGCTGCACCGCGAATGGCAGACAGCGGGCTTTTGACCTCGTGTGTCAGGGTCTGGACATAGTCGGCCACATAGTTGCGCCCGGCCAGTGCGTCGCGCATCTCGTCATATGCAGCGCGCAGCAGTTCCCAGGCGCGCCGTAGCAATCGCCAAGGGTGAAATCCCTGTTGCGCGTTGACGTAGCGCGCATAGTCCGCAATCAGGCCAAAGGGGCGCACCAACCATACGGACACGGTGACCGCTAACACCAGGCCGGCCACTACCGATAACATGCCCGCATACAAGGTGCGACTGCGCGCGGCAGCCACAAACTGGCCAAAGGTCTGTACCGGTTTGCCCACGGTGACTACACCGATGATCTCGCCACTGCCGGCACCGTGTGAATTGCTGTTCCAGCGCACGGGTGCAGCCATGTACATCACAGCGGAATTGGCATCGCCCGCAATGTCCAGCGAGGTGCGGGCGCCGTATTCGCCCTTGAGCGTCATGCGCACATCGCGCCACTGCGAAAAATCCTTGCCCAGCGACTGGCCGGTGGAATCAAAGATTACCGTGCCACTGCGGTCGGTGACGTAGGTGCGCAGTTCCACGCGGGTTTTGCGGATGTCAAAGATCTGCGCCTCGAATTGGCGCGCGTAGACGGACTTGAACAGCGTCTCCAGCCGCGCCGTGTCCAGCGCGCCGCCGCGCACATCCTGCTCCACCAGCGCGGCCAGCACTTGCGAGGTTTCTACCAGCGACTCTTCAGCCGATTCGCGGTAGCGCGGGTCCAGGTCGGAGACCACGTGGTACAGCACGGCGGCCAAGCCGATCGCATAGATCAGCAAGATGCCCAGGAAGATTCGGGTCCGTTTAGACACTAGCGCCCCCACGCTTGCCACTGCGTGTGCTGCGCTGCCCCCCGAGGGGACTCTCGCACCTAGGGGTGGCCCGTCGGTGCTCGATCAAGCCGGTGCTCCCGGCAGATCCTCGTTCAGTGCATACCCGGTACCGCGCAATGTGCGGATGGGCTCCAACCCAGGGGCTACAAGCTTGAGCTTGGCGCGCAGGGTCTTGATGTGGGCGTCCACCGTGCGGTCAAAGCTGTCGTTGGCGTCACCCCAGACCTTTTGCAGCAGTTCGTCGCGCGTGAACACACGCCCAGGTTTTTGTACCAGCAGGCGCAGCACGCCGTATTCGTAGCGCGATAGTTCCAGCGCACGGCCGTAAAAACGGATCTGGTGGCGCTCTTCATCCAGCAGCCACAGCGTGGGTGGCGGCGCGGCAGGGACTGGCGTTGCAACGGGCGCGGGCGCAGCGGGTGCGACGGCAGCAGGCCGCGCGCTACGGCGCAGTATGGTGCGCACGCGCGCCACCAGCTCGCGCGGCGAAAAGGGCTTGGCGATGTAGTCATCAGCGCCCAGCTCCAGCCCGACCACGCGGTCAATCTCGTCGCTGCGGGCGGTCAGAAACAGCATGGGCACCTGGTTGCCACCCGGCAGGGCCTGCAGGCGGCGGAACAGTTCAAAGCCATTCATGTCGGGCAGGCCCACATCCAGCACGGCCAGCGCCGGCAACTCGGCGGCAAACTGGGCCAGGGCCTCGGCTGCGGTGCTGCACCATACGGGCGCAAAACCGTCGGTGGACAACACATACTGCAGCGTATCGGCAATGCCGGGTTCGTCTTCCACCAAAAGAATGCGCGGTTTGGGAGTCATAGTGTCGTATGGTAACGGGCGCCTTGTGCGCAGGTTTCAGCAATGCACTCATATGAAATCGGACGCTAGCCCCCGAAAAATATGAATTCAACGCTACAAAAATAGTAGCAACTACTGCGGGCACTGATGGTCATGTGCTGGCCCAGGGACCGGCATCGAGCTGACTATCCGTTGTTGTTGTTGTTGTTGTTGTTGTTGTTGCTGCTGATTTCTACCTCTTTGGTGCTCTTGGCACTCGTAACCCCTGGCATACCCAGCACCAGCCCACCGGTCCCCAGCATCACCAACTGCGCGTTCTGGCTGAAGGCCGGTCCGTCTATGGCCGACAGTTTGGCTGCGTTGCACCATAGAGTTCTCTGCTGCCGCGCGTGTGGCACCTCGTAATACGCGGTGACATGGCCGCGGCTGTAACAGGCTACCGCGCCCTCCTGGTAGATCAGGTGGTCATCCTTCAGTCGCGCGGGGTCGATCAGCCAGCGCACCAGGGTTTCCTCCAGCTCCGTGCGCTCCGAGCTGTCGTCCAGGCGCAGGGCGTTCAAAAAACATTCAACGGTGTAGGCAGTGCGTTGTAATTCTTGGGGCTGCATAGCGAGGGCTCCGGTTCAGTGCAGAGGGTCAGGGTAAGTAGTGGAATTCGAAATTCTGGAACGGCAGGTTCGCCGTTTGCACATGGTAGAAGGCATTGTTCTTCTGCTTCTGGTAATGGTAGTCCCGCAGGTAGCTGGTGGTCACAAACAGGTTGTTCAACACGCCGCGTTGGAAGTGCGCACGGTGCAGCGCTAGAAGACCCGACAGATCACATTCCAGGTAATTAGCACCGTAACGTGTGCTGGGCTGCAGGCAGTTGGCGTACAGCTGGTAAGTAAACACATGCTCCTGCTTGGTGCGTTGTTCATCACCATAGACCACCGGCGTGTCACGCAGCAGCTGCAGGTACAGGGTGTTACGCATCGGCTCGTCGCAGTGGGCCAGCAGCACGTCGCGGCGCAAGTGCAGTACGACGCTGTCGCCAGCGACCAATGTGTGTTGGGTGCGCTGTTGCTTGAACAATTGCGAGTCCAGCGCAACCGCCTCGTCACCCAGGTGCAATACAAAGGCCGTTGCACTGAACACGGTTTGTAGCACCGTGTCGCTGGTAATCAGCGCCTGCAGCGTGTTCTTGCTGTCACCAAGGTCATTGGGCAGCATCAGGCGGTCCGCAGGGGGTTGGGCCGGGGCTTTGGCAAAGGCCAGGCTGGGGTGCATGCGGTGTGCGTAATGCTGGGCATAGTCTTGTTGCTCCTCGGGTGCATCGGCGGGATAGGACAGCGGGTTGTCCGCGTAGATGGTTTTTTGCAGGCCGCAGGTGTAGGAACGCGCCTTGCGGCTCTGGTACTTGACCACCGGGCAACCGGTGTTGCATGTCGAGAGGTGGCCGCATCCCTGGCAGGACTTGTCAAAGCCGAGCGACTGGTGCACCTGGCGGATCTTGCGTGCACCGTTGTCCAGTATGTCGAGTATCGGGTCCTCAAACACATTGCCATAACGAAACTCTGCAATGCCCTGGCCGCGCACACAGGAGTAGACGGCGCCATCACTTTGCAGCAGGTAGAAACGTTCGCCACAGTTGGATGCGTTGGTGCAGTAGGACGGTTTGAATTCGTCAAACCAGTTGCGCAGCAGGCCTTCCTCCAGCTCGGTGCCGGTGAATTCTGCCTTCAGTGCGTCGTACAACTGTTGTTGCTGCGCCGGCGTGGCCGGTGCCAGTGCGTCATCCCCCTTGGCCGCGCGGTTGAGTTCCGACCCGAACGCAAACATCAGGTTGAACTGGTTCATGTCAAAACCCAGTTCGCGATGGATATACCAAATGTCTTTCACCAAAGCCGGTATGTCGCGCAGGTGTTCGGCAGACAGTGTCGCCGAGATTTTCTTGGCATGCGGATAGCGCGCCAGCAGGCCGATGTTGTCCAGCGTGCGGGGCAGCCAGTCGGTGCCGCCGCGGGTGGTGCGGTGTTTGGCGTGCAGGGCCAGCGGCAGGTCTATGCTGGCGCTGATGGATACCTTATGCCGGTCAAACAGTTCGTACAGCGGTGCAAACTTGAACAGATTGGTCTTGATGTGCGGCGAAGACTTCTTGTGACCCTGGGCGTTCAGCGCGTCAAAATTCTGCAGGTAGTGGTTGCGTATGACGCCAAATAATTCCTCCAGAACCGGCTGCGGCAGCGTGGTGACCTCTCCACCATGCAGTGACACATTGAATGCCAGCACGCCTGCCTGCTGCATAGCGTCCAGCGCGTGGCGCAGTGTGTGCACAGCGCGCTGTGCGTCCAGCTTGAGCGCGGCCTCGGTGGTTTGTTTGCCCAGGTAACAATAACTGCAGCTCAGGTTGCAGCACAGGGTGGGCACATACAGCAGGTGAATAGACCGGCTGGGCGCCCTGATGGGCGCGGGCTCCTGCAGGCTGACCGGTAACGCGGCGTCCATGTTTATGCTCCGATCAGCACCACATTGGCCGAGGCTGCGCGCACCTTCTCCATGATCTTGCCGGACACCTTGTCAAATTTCTTGGCCTTATTCTTGGCAATCTTGTCGCTCTTGCGCGCCGCGGTAGGAAACCTGTCACGTTCCAGCACAAAGGCCTTGCCATTGGTGCATTCCAGCCTGAGCTTGCCTTGCGCTGGCGCCAGGGTCATGCGTTTCACATTGCCAAAGTACACGATGGCATTGCCGCACAACAGGTAGCGCGGCCCCAGCAGCAGCTGACGCGGCGCGGAGAACCAGGCAATGAGCGGCACCAGTAGTAGTACCGCGCCGAACGGAAACGCGATGACCGTGGCCAGCAGAGCCACCACCAGACTGGCACCCGCAAACAGCATGCGCTGCTTGCTGCGGACGACGCTGTCGCTGTGCTGGTACTTGAATGTGGCGAACTCGGTCGGTGTCATGGCAGTCCTTTCAGAGCCAGTGGCAAAGCGGTGTCAAAAGCGGCCTGCACCTGCGCGTCCCCGCTGGACCTGACGCCGGCATCCAGCGCGCGCAGGAACGATTTGACATTGTGCAGGCGTGCCAGACCGGTCTGGCTTGCAAAAGCATCATCCCAGGACTTCAACGGAGCGGGCGACGCCAGCGTACCGATATACCCACTCCAGAAACTGGCTTCCAGCAAACCGCGGCGGGCCGCGGACACGACCGGGCCTGCCAGGCGATCACCCTCACCGTAGATATAGAAGTGCTCGCCCGGTGGTGCGATCTGACTTTGCACCGCTAGCAGGATGCGCCGCAACTGCGCCGCGTCGATCGCGGGGTTGAGCGCAAGCTGCAACATCAAATCGGCGGCATGGGCCACGGCATGGCGCCAGCCCTCTCCGGTCGCGAAACCACGGTAGTCCTTTACGCTGGACAGGTACTCTGTTCCGGCAATCAGCAAGGCGGCGCGTTCGGCGGTGCTAAGAAAGGGCGCCAGGCGATCCGCCCGCGCGACCTCGGAGAGCACCAGCGCTGCGAAGGGCTTTGCAAAGCCGGCGGGATCACTGGCCGCAGGGCTGAGCTGTGCCAATAACGACTGGTAAATGGTCCGCTGGCTGGTTGCTGTTAATTGCTTGCCGTGCAACAGGGTGGCCAAGCCTTCAAACGCCAAACCATCGCGCAGCGCCGGGTCGGCATGGCTCAGGCATGGCAGCAAGGCCAGCGCCAAGGCTTGGCGCTGGGCGTCATCCGCAAGCTTCCATTGGTCGGCCTTGAGTCTCTCGAGTTCGGCCAAGGGCCAGGCGGGTGGCGGGCACTGTGCATGTGCCGCTACACAACACCCCAGGAGCAGCCCAACGGCGCCGTGTACCAGGCCTTTTGTCAGGTGCAGCATGCGTTTACTCGGCCAACGCCAGGGTGGCCGCGTCGATTTTTTCCAGCACGGCGGGTGTGAGCTTGTCCAGAACAGCCAGAGCACCCAGGTTCTCCTGCAGTTGCGACATGCGTGATGCGCCGGTGATAACGGTGCTGACACGCGGGTTGTGCGCTGCCCAGGCGATCGCCAGTTGGCCCATGGTGCAGCCCAGTTCAGCCGCGACCGCCTCCAGCTTGGTTACGGCGGCATTCTTCGCGGCATCCGTCAGGCCCTTGAGCAAGAAGTCCATGCCCTTGACGGCACCGCGACTGCCCTCGGGCACACCGCTGCGGTACTTGCCGGTCAGCAGGCCGCTGGCCAGCGGGCTCCAGGTCGTCAGGCCCAGGCCAATGTCTTCGTACAGGCGGGCGTATTCCACTTCCACCCGTTTGCGGTGGAACACGTTGTACTGCGGTTGCTCCATGACCGGCTTGTGCAGGTGGTGGCGCTCGGCAATCTCCCACGCCGCACGGATGTCGCTGGCGGACCATTCGCTGGTGCCCCAGTACAAGGCCTTTCCTTGGGTAATCATGTCGCTCATGGCCCACACGGTTTCTTCAATCGGCGTGTGCGGGTCGGGGCGATGGCAGTACACCAAGTCGATGAACTCCAGATCCATGCGTTTGAGTGATCCGTCGATAGCCTGCATCAAATACTTGCGGTTCAGCGTGTCCTTGCGGTTGACGGGTTGCTCATCGCGCGACAGGCCCCAGAAGAACTTGGTGGACACCACATAGTTGAGCCGCGGCCAGTTCAGCGCCTTGATGGCTTCACCCATCACCGTCTCGCTCTTGCCCAGGGCATACACCTCGGCGTTGTCAAAGAAGTTGACACCTGCGTCATACGCCGCGGCCAGCATCTCTTTGGCGGCTGATACATCAACCTGGTTGTGGTACGTGACCCAGGAACCCAGCGACAGCGTACTGACTTGAAGGCCACTGCGGCCCAGACGGCGGTATTGCATACATGCACCTTTGTAAACGGTAGGGGAAAAATCCAAAAGGGGATTGTGTCAGCAATCCCCGAATTTCCCACGCCGTGTGTGTGCGTGTGGTGCAGCTCAAATTTGCACCCGCGTGCCCAACTCGATGACACAGTTGTTGGGCAGCCTGAAAAAGTCCGCCGCGGTGCCGGAGTTGCGTGACATCAGTGCAAAGAAGGCCTCGCGCCAGTGGGCCATACCCTTACCCTTGGTCGGCACCACGATTTCACGACTCAGGAAGTAAGACGTCTCGAACAGGTTGATAGGCAGGCCCTGGGCTTGGCACAGTTCCAAGGCTTTTGGGATGTCTGGGGTGTTTTTGAATCCGTAGTTCACCTGTACGCGCCAGAAACCTGGCACCAGCGCTTCAACCTTGACGCGTTCGTCAAAGGCAATCCATGGCACATCATGGAACACCACGGTGAGTATCAGGTTGCGCGCATGCAGCACCTGGTTGTGTTTGATGTTATGCATCAGTGCCTGTGGCACCGTGCCGGGGTTAGCAACGGCATAGACGGCCGTGCGTTCGGCGCGGTGGTGGGCGGTGTCGGCCGACAAGGCTGCGATGAAGGGAAGCAGTTCGGGGTCATTCTGGCGGATGTTCTCCATCAGCAACTCACGCCCGCGTCGCCAGGTGGCCATCACGGTGAAGATGGCCGCGCCCAGTACCAGCGGGAACCAGCCACCCTGGAAGAGCTTGATAGAGCAGGCCGCTACCAACAGTGCGTCCAGCGCCAGAAAGAATCCGGTCGCTGCAACCGCCACCGGCAATGGGTAGTTCCAGCCGTTGCGCACCACAAAGAAAGTCAGTGTGGTGGTGATCAACATGGTTACAGTGACCGCAATACCGTAGGCGGCGGCCATGGCCGACGAACTGCCAAACCCCACCACGGCCAACAGTACCGAGGCTAGAAGCAACCAGTTCACGCCCGGCATGTAGATTTGCCCGGCCTCTTTGGCACTGGTGTAGTTGACCTGCATGCGCGGCAATAGCCCCAGTTGCATCGCCTGCTTGGTCATGGAGTAGGCGCCCGAGATGACGGCTTGCGAAGCAATCACGGTCGCAATGGTGGCCAGCACCACCGCCGGAATCAGCCACATGGAAGGGAACATGCGGAAAAACGGATGCTCCAATGCCGTGGGGTCGCGCATCAGCAAGGCACCTTGTCCCATGTAGTTGAGGGCCAGAGCGGGCAACACCAGACCGGTCCACGCCAGCTGTATGGGGCGTTTGCCAAAGTGTCCCATGTCCGCATACAGTGCCTCTGCGCCGGTAAATGCCAAAACAATTGCACCCACAGCAATAAACACCTGCCAACCCCGGTCGTACAGAAACGCCAGGCCATTCAGTGGGTTGAGGGCGGCCAAGATGGCCGGTTGCTGCGCAATCTGTACCAGACCGACCAGGCCCAGCACAGCAAACCACACCACAATGACCGGACCGAACATCTTGCCGACCACCCCCGTGCCAAAGCGTTGCACTGCAAACAGTCCAATGATGACCGCCATGCAAATGGGCAATACATAGGGTTTGAACGCCGGGGTCGCCACCTCCAGGCCTTCTACCGCGCTGAGAACCGATATGGCCGGTGTGATCACGCTATCGCCATAGAACAGTGCGGCACCGAACACGCCAATCAGCAGCAGAGCCAGGCGCTTCGTGGGCGTGTGTCCGGCGGTTTTTACCGCCAAGGCCGTCAGCGCCATGATGCCGCCTTCGCCCCGGTTGTCGGCACGCAGTATCAGTACTACGTATTTCAGCGTGACCACCAGCATCAAACCCCAGAAGATGACCGACACCGCACCAATCAGATGTGCTGCATCCAGCGGTACGCCGGTCGCTGGGCTAAAAATTTCTTTCATGGTGTACAGCGGGCTGGTGCCGATATCGCCATAGACGACGCCGAGTGCACCCAGCGTCAGTGCCGCCAGGCTTTCTTTATGAGTGGTGGTGACCATTGCAGACCATGTAAGTGATGAGACCTGCACTGTCGGGCTGCGGGCATCAGGAACGCATAAGTGCCCCCTGGATTTAGTCTACGGCCAGGCGATAGCCCACACCGGTTTCAGTGAGCAAGTGCCGGGGTTCGGCCGGGTCGCGCTCGATCTTGGCGCGCAGTTGGCCCATGTACAGACGCAGGTAGTGCGTGTGCTCCGTGAATTCGGGGCCCCACACATCGGCCAGCAGTTGCCGGTGGGTAACCACACGCCCGGCGCTGCGCACCAGCCGCGCCAGCAGCTTGAACTCGGTGGGGGTCAGGTGCAGGGTCTCACCGGTCTTTTGCACCTGGTGCAGTGCAAGGTCCACGCGCAGGTCTTCCAGCACATGCACGGTAATCGCAGCTGCGAGTGCCGTGCCTCGGTGGCGCAGGGCTACCCGCATGCGCGCCAGCAGCTCGGCCACGCTAAAGGGTTTGGTCAGGTAGTCGTCCGCGCCGGCGTCCAGTAGTGCAATCTTCTGTGCCTCCTGGTGGCGGGCCGACACGATCAGGATGGGTGTTGTGTGTTGCCTGCGCACTTGCTGCACCAGTTCTACGCCGTCCCCATCGGGCAGGCCCAGGTCCAGCACGATGAGGTCCGGCGGTGCGTGCAACAGCAGTGCCCGTGCCTCGTGTAGCGTGACCGCCGTTTGTACATCAAAACCCTCCACGGACAGTGATGACTGGATCAGCGCACGGATTTCGCGGTCATCCTCCACCACCAAGACACGCAGGCTCATACAGCCTCCATCTGGGGCTGCTGGGCGCTCACAGGCAGTGACAACGTGAACCTGCTGCCGCCGCCACTGCGCTTGTGAACCGTTAGTGTGCCGCCATGGGCGTGCGCGATGGCCTGGCACACGGCAAGCCCAAGCCCCGCACCGTGTTGGCCGGAGTGGTCATTACGCGAATAGGGCTCGAAGATCGCCAGGCGTTTCTCGTCGGGTATGCCAGGCCCACGGTCCTTGACCGATACCTGCAAACACCTGTCCGTCTGGTTGACCGCCAGCGCAATGGCGTCGTCGCTGTACTGCAGCGCGTTGTCCAGCAGATTGCCAATCAATTGTGCGATCAACACCGGGTCTGCCTTGATCAGCGGCAGGCCTTCTGGCACACGAGACTGGATGCGCCGGGTTGGGTCACGCTGGCGCAGGCGCGCCAATACCGCCCCAATGATTTCCTCTATCGACTCCCAATCCATGCGTATGTTCTGCGTCGTGTCCGACAGGCGCACCAGTTGCAAGGTGTTCTCTGTCACCGTTGACAAATACAGGGCCTCACTGGTGACGCTGTTCAGCAGGCGCTCTTGCTCGCCCTGGCTAAGTTTGTCGCGCTGTGTTTGCAGGGCCGAGGCGGCACCCACGATGGCCGCCAGCGGTGTGCGAAAGTCGTGTGAAATGGCTGCCAGGAACGTGCTTTGCACCTGCTGCCGTTGCGCCTCCGTTTGGGCCAGTTGCATGGAGGTTGACAAGCGCTGGCGCAACAGCGCCTGGGCCAAGAGGGCACACAGGGCCTGCGCGTGCGCTCGCGCGCCACGGTCGGCGGCATCCGCCGGTTGAATACATGCAGCGCCCAGGCCATGGCCAGACGTGATTAGCGGCACATACCAGGCATTCAGCCCTGGCCAGCGGCCAGTGCCTGGTCCCAGCATGGCGGCCTCGCGCAGGCAACAGCGCAAGCCATCACCCGCGGACTGTTGCAGGGTTTCATCCAAGGCCAGTTCGCCACTGGTGTCGCACAGCGCGAGCACACACGGGCCTGCAAATACCTTGTGCAGTGCGGCGTGGCCCAGCGCCAACGCGTCGTGCGTCGTGGGTGCGGCCGACAGCGCAGACGCCAACTCCTGCAACTGATGGGACCTGCGTGCATGGAGCCGGGCGGTTTCGGTCTCGCGGCGCAAGCCGGCTACCAGATGGCTGATGACCAGGGCCAGCAGCAGCATGGTGAACAGGCTTATCAAGTGCTCGCGGCTTTCGACTTCAAAGGTCCAGCGCGGCGGCACAAAGAAGAAATTCAAGGCAGTTACACCGCCTACCGCGGCTGCTACTGATTCCTTCCAGCTCAGCGTGTAGGCGGCCAGCACAACGGCCAATACGTAAACCATGGCCTGGCTGGTCAGCGAAACATAGGGGTCGATCCAGAATCCCAATACGGTGGCCGCGCCCAGCAGCAGTGGGACCACCATCCAGTGCGGGAAGGTGGTGGGGTTGGGTGCGTTCGCGGAGGCATCTTCCATAGTGCAGTCAGCGTAACACCGGGCGCATCAGGATTGCATTAGGACCGCTAAACTTCCTGCCCAGACCAAGGAGGTAGGCCACTATGTTTTCACATGTATTTATCAGCGTGGGCGACTTTGACCGTGCCTATGCCTTTTATGCCGCGCTGATGGAGAGCTTGGGCGTTGGCCGGCGCTTTTATGATGCGAACAAGCCGTGGGCGGGCTGGCACAGCGTCGACGGTGCGCGGCCACTGTTGGTCATTGGCTGGCCGCACGACGGGCAGGCACACGACCCTGGTAATGGGCAGATGACGGCCTTTTTGGCCGCAGACAGCGCCGCGGTGGAGCGAGCCTACCAAACTGCATTGGACTACGGTGGTCGTTGCGAAGGCGCGCCCGGCTTGCGGCCCCAGTACCACGCACACTATTACGGCGCCTATTTCCGGGACCCGGATGGCAACAAGCTCTGTGTTGCCTGCCACAAACCGGCACCCGATGCACAGTGACGGCGCTGGCGCGGCTCACCCCGATCTGACTGCCACCCAGGTCTTGGTGTACCAACCGCTGGGCCTGGCCTGCTCGGCGCCGGTGGCTGAGGCCGAGAGTGCAGACTACGGCGCTTTCACCTTTGTACTGGATGGAGCCAACATCTGTTTTCGCGTCGCCAAAACCACGCCTACCAAGGTCGGCCAGTTTGTGACGCTGTGGAAGCGCCAGGGCAAGGGCCCCATCCAGCCCTTTGATCAGTCAGATGTGCTGGATTATTGTGTGGTGAGCACCCGTACACCCGATCACTTTGGCCAGTTCGTGTTTCCCAAGTCTGTGATGTGCGCGCGCGGCATCGTGTCGGTCGCGGGGGGTGGCGGCAAGCGGGCCATACGTGTCTACCCGCCATGGGACAGCACCACCAGCCGCCAGGCCGCCGCCACGCAGCGCTGGCAGGCGGACTATTTTCTGGACTTGAGCCCGGGCTGCACCTTGGACGCCAGGTGGGCCCAGCAACTTTATTTTCAGACCCGCGAATCCGTTTGCACCGCAGCCGCCTCTTAGCTTCAGGGAATGTTCCCGTATCGTTTGAAGAGGGTCTCACCATGTCTGCTTTTTATGTCAAAAACGTCCCCGGCTGGGAACGCGCGCTGCGCCTGCTGCTGGGCGCAGCGGCTGCTGCATTTGCGCTGTACAGCTTTGCCGGGCCCATGGGCTGGCTGCTGGCCGCCAGTGCGGCGGGTATTGCGGTGACGGGGCTGGTCGGCTTTTGCCCCATGTGCGCCATGGTGGGCCGCCGGCTCGACAAAAAGGCCTGATCGCCATGGCACTGGACGCGCAGCAGACCCTGGTTTTGCAATCCGCCCACGCCGGTGATCTGGGCGCGCTGGACACGCTGCTGCGCCTGTGCCGCCCCGACGTGCGGCGCTACGCCCAGCGCCACTGCCTGATCAGCGATGTGGACGATGCGGTGCAGGAGGCGCTGATGGTGCTGGCGCGCAAGCTGCAATCGGTGCGCACGCTGGCGGCGTTCTCGGGCTGGTTGTTCCAGGTGGTCAAGCGCGAATGCCGGCGTCTGGGCCGCCAAGCTTTCCAGTACGACCCTTATGACGAGGCTGCGGTCGAGCAGTGGGTGGCCAGGCACTCCACGGACGAGCTGCGGGTGGACCTGGCCGCGGCGCTGCAGTCCCTGCCGCCCCAGTACCTGGAAGTGATTCTGCTGCGCGACTTTGAAGAGCTGTCGATTGCCGAAATTGCAGCCCAGTTGCAACTCACGGCGGCAGCCGTCAAAAGCCGCCTGCACCGTGCCCGCACCCTGACGCGGGAATACCTGCTGGCCTGACCCCTGGGAATGGTTTCATGCGGGTTACCGCGCGTTACAACTCACACACTTTGACGCGCCTTACCCCGCATGGGGGCCCACACAATGGGCCACTCTGCGGCGCTGGCGATCCCCGCCAGATACGCCAGCAGGGATAGCTAGCCTTCCATTGGAGCCAACCCATGCAAGATCTGAGTCAACAAGCCAGCAATGCCGCTGCCGCCATCAAGGTACTCGAAACCCTGTATGCCAAGTTTGTGCAGTGCGCCAAGGCGCCGTCGCCGAACTGGAAACCGGAGTTGGGCAACATCGCGGCGGCCCCCTCGGGCATCACCTGCTACGGACTGGGCTGCAAAATCACGGCCGCGCCCCGTGCAGTGGCCTTGCACGGGCGCATCCAGGCGCTGGAGTTTGACTTTGTGCACGCTTGGGAGGGTGGCGACAACCCCTTGCTGCGCCTCTACCTGCAACCCACGGGTTGGTTCACGCATGATCTGGTCGGACAGGAGCAATTCCATACCCATGACGACCCTGCCATCAAGGATGACCTGGTGCTGGAGCTGTGCACGGCCTTGCTGGCATCGCCCGCATTTGCGCCCAAGCCGGGTACACCGGTGGTGGACACCACACGCGTCGTCAGCCTGGGGGCTTCCTACCGCGGGCGTGTGCAGGCGGTGGGGTAACAACCCGCCTATTCGAACCGGTAGCCCACGCCGTGCACGGTGCAGATGATCTCTGGGTGTTTGGCATCCCGCTCCACCAGTTTGCGTAGCTTGGAGATGTGCTGGTCCAGCGTGCGGCTGTTCGGAAAGTAGTCACGGCCCCAGCAGGTGTTGAACAGTGTGTCGCGGTCCACGACCTGGCCCCGCTGTTCGAACAGGCACTGCAATATCTTGACGTCGCGCAAACTCAGGTCGATCTGCTGCTCGCCCCGGCGGGCGCGCAACTGCGTGGGGAACACCTCCAGGTCGCCCAGGCGCAGCGAGTCCTTGGATAAGTCTTTGGCGGGGCTTTGCGCCAGCGTGCGGCGCGTGACTGCACGGATGCGGGCGATGACTTCGCGCACGCCAAACGGTTTGACGATGTAATCGTCCGCTCCCAGTTCCAAACCTACAACACGGTCAATCTCTTCCGACTTGGCGCTGATAAAAATCACCGGCACTTGTGTGTCCACGCGGCGAATCTCGCGGCACACCGCATAACCGTCGCGCTTGGGCATCATGATGTCCAGCAGTATCAGTTGTGGCGCATGGGTATGGAAAAGTTGCAGGGCTTGTTCGCCATCACGCGCCAGCACCGGTGTGTAACCCTCGGCCTCGACCACCGCACACAGGCCATCTCCAATGTGCTGGTCATCCTCGGCAATCAGTATCTTCATGGTTCCTCCTTCGCCGACGGGGTGTGCAGTGTGAGCTGGAAGCACGTACCTTGGGCCACGTCTTGCACCACCAGGTCACCGCCGTGCATGCGTGCCAGTTCACGGGCAATGCCCAGCCCGATTCCGGTGCCGCTGACGCCATCGGTGAGCCGAGAACTAACCCTGTAGAACGGCTCAAAAATGCGGTTGTGATCCTGCGGCGCAATGCCGGGGCCAAAGTCGCGCACCTCTACTGTGCTGATGTTCTGGTCTTGCTGGCTGCGGATGTGGATGGCACCACCCGCCGCTGCATACTTTTCAACATTGCTGACCAGGTTGTTCAAAATTTGCTCCAGTGCCTCGGGGTCCAGCATCACCTGCGCGCCAGCGTGGGTATCCAACTGCACGGCAATGCCTTTGGCGTCCAGCGCGGGTTGGAAGGCGGCGACACAACGCCTAATCACGTCGTCCACGCGGGCGGGCTGCAGCGCCAGCCGGAGCTGTGATTTTTGCGACTGGCCCAGGCTCAGCACATTGGCAATCAGGCGCGACAGGCGCTGGCTCTCGGTGGTGATCACGCCTATATACTGTTGCGCCTTGGCGCTGTCGTGCGCTGGGGCATCGGCAAAACCGTCGGCTACTTCTGCCTCCAGCAGCTCGGCATACATGCGGATATTGGTCAACGGTGTCTTCAACTCGTGTGACACCTGGTTCACAAAATTCACCCGCTGCTGGGCCGTGCGCAGTTCACGCTGGTGCTCTCGGTACAGATACAGCGCCAGGCCAGCCAGGGCCAGGCCTATGCTGAGCACGGCCGCCAAGATGCCAAAGGTGCTGGTCGCAGCGCTGCCTTGCAAGGCGGGCGCAAAGTACTCCAGCTTCCAACTGGCCAAGGGGTGGCTCAGCGGCAGCATCGCCAGGCTGCGTTCCTTGTCGGAGGGTTGGTACTGTCCCCATTCGTAGACCGTTTGTCCACTGCCATTGACCAGCCGTGTGCGGGTCTGGGCAGGGCTTGTTTCCGCGCCGGTGCTGGGCAGGCGGGTTATCACGTCAGACAACAGGGCCACCGGCGCCAGCTCCAGTGCGATCAGGCGGTTTTGCGGATCACGCCACCAGAACAGATGGTGCAGTTGTGCATTCCAATGCCAGGCATACCAACCTGACTGTGCGGAGTCGGCATCCCCAGTGGGCGTGCCTTTGTTCACTGGTGACAAGCGGAATTTTTTTGCGTAGCTGCCCAGATTCTGCGTGGCGGGCACCATAGCCAATGGGCCGCCTTGGGTCAGCAGACTGGGGTTGTCCCATAACGCAGATGTGCGTTGCATAAACTTTTTCTCTGACTCGCTGAGCGCTGCACCGGGGGCTGGCAGCACCCGGGTGCCGTCCGCCGCAATCACCATCACCTGCTGCACTTGTGCGGACTCCAGCGCCAGTTGCTTCAGGCTGTTGTTATCCAGCGGCCGCTGGGCCAGTTGTGCCAGCAGGCTGTCTTGCAACTCCAAAAAATGGCTCTGTATGGTTTCGTCCATGCCCCGCAATTGCGCGTGGACGAGGGCCTGCACCTGCGCCGCTACCACCTGTTGCTCGTTGTGCGCCATGCGCAAACCCAACCACGCCAGACCCGCCACGGGCAGCAGCACGATCAATAGCAGGGTGATGGCGATCTTCTTTTGCAAAGCGGGGTTCCTGATTGCGGCTTAACGTTGTTGCTTTTCCAGCTTGTACTGGTCTTCTTTCATTTTCTTGCGGGACACATTCCACTGCGCATTGTCTTTGGAATCCAACTGGACGGACTGTTTGCGTGACTCGGCTTCCATGGCGGCCAGGGCCGGTGCCGGTGCCGCGGGGCTACCCAGGGATACAGCCTTATCCGCCAGATACGTTGTATTGGCCTCCATCACCTGTTTGGCCTCTTCCACCTTGCCACTGTCGCGCAAACGCAGGGCCTCTTTGCCCATCTCGTTGGACACCTGTTGCACGGCGGATTCCATAACCTTCTTGTCCGTGGCTTTGGCAATCGCCTCGGTAGACGCGCTAAAGCTGACCGCGACCGCACGGCTCATGCTGTCTTTGTTTTTGCTGTGCATGTTCAGATACGAAACATCTACCGCAGCCAGGTCCATTTGGGCTCCGGCTTTGCCGGCGGGCACTTCCACTTCCAGCACCACATATTTCTCCTGCTGGCTGTAGAGCTGGTTCATGCGCAGGCGTACCACGCCGTTGGTGATTTCACCCTCGCGTCCCAGAATGCGCAGCGGGCGAATGCCCTGCTTGAGGCGAATCGTCAGCTCCACCTCTTGCGCCACCACCGAGCCCACATCGCCAAATTCACGCTGGAAGATGCGCGCCAGGTCACGTGAATTTTCGACAAATGCATGGTTGCCATCGCTGTTGGCGGCCAACTGTGTCATCAAGTCTTCGTTGTAGGACGTCCCCAGCCCAATGGTCGTAACGCTGATGCCTTGGCGTGCCAGCATGGCGCCCAGTTGCCCCAGCTCTGCGGGTGAGCTTGGGCCAATGTTGGCCTGGCCGTCCGACAACAAGATGACGCGGTTGACACGGGTCTTGTCAAAAAACTTGTGTACCTCGGCCGCACCCTTGCTGACGCCGGCAAACAACCCTGTGCCACCGGCCACACGGATGTTGTGGATGGCTTGTGTGATTCGGGCTTTATCCGACACCTTGGTGGCAGGCACCACAACGTCGACCGTGTTGTCAAACGCCAGGATGGCGACGATATCGTTGCTACCCAGCCCGTTCACGGCCATGGCGGCTGCCTCTTTGGCGCGCTCGATGCGCTCGCCCGACATTGAGCCGGACTTGTCAATCACGATAGCTACGTTGGCCAGCGGCCTATCGCCCTGGCTTGCCAGCTCAAACCCGGTGAGGGCCACCTTCAGGAATGCGGTTTGCGCCTTGCCCGCCTGGACTACCGGCGTGGCCAGGCTGGCGCTGAAATCAATGGTCTTGGCCTGCGCGCCGTGTGTGACCATCAGACCGACGGTCAACATCTGCAACAGATGGCGCCAGTGGGGGAGAGGGGGAAAGGTTTTCATGGGAGGCTCCTGGAATGAAGGGTATCGCAGTGATGGGTCATTGCAAGGCCAGTGTTTCGGATTCTCCCTTTTCAGTGGTGAAGCAAAGGTGAGAAATTTGTGAGAAATTTGTAGAGAGATGAGGCACCCCTTGCATGGTTATGATGAGTTTCGGTAACGTGCGCTGCACAGGAGAATCCACACATGAATCGTTTTGCCCTGGCCTTGGCCAGCCTGCTGGCATTGGGTAGCACTGGCGTGCAAGCCTGGGGCAACCACAGCTTTGCCGCCTACCGCGCGTTTGAGAACATGCCAGAGGTCACATCGGCCGCGCCGCTCAAGGTCGAGACCTTGGACGCCTTCTTGCAGGCTGAGGAAAAGGCTATCGAGAGCCTGCTGCGGGAGCAGGAAGCCTGGGCTGGCACGCAACTGGCGTTTTACCCTGCACGCCCGGCTGCGCTGGCCTTTGTTGCCGACCCCAACCGCACACAGGAGGCCCGGCGCCAGGCGTTCTTGATGGCCCTGCGTGTAGCGCCCAATAGCAAATTTGCGCTGTATGTGCAGCCTGACCCGCGGACCGCGGCCGACGCGGCGCGCGCACTACCCTACTCGGCAGTCAACACCCTGCCCGAGCAGCCCAACTCCATCTACCGCTTTGCCAGCCTGCGCCCAGGCGACAGCGTCAGCGCCTTGCAGGTGATTGCCTCGGCATCGGATGAGCCCGACTACGGAATGGACGTCAACCTGTGGAGCGACAGCCCCAGCCCATGGGGCCCGCTCTACCAGTTTGGGCCGCTGTCATTTGGCAACCCTGCGATTTACTTTGCCACCCAATCGCCGTTTCACATGGGGTTTTTCCATGAGGATCGCATCATGTACCTTGCTGCGCCTTTTCTCAAGAAGACCTTCCCGCTGTGGCGCGTGCACCAATATGCCGGCTTGGCGGCGCTGGCCTGGCGCACGGGGCACAACTACTGGGGTTGGCGCTTTGCCGGACTGGCCTTGCACTATGTACAAGATCTGACCCAGCCCTACCACGCCAGCGTGGCCCCCGGTGGCGCGACGACCAAGCTGATGGGCATCAATCTATTGGCCATGGTGGGCCTGCCACGCATGAAGAACGAGCTGGTGGTGTTGCTCTCCAACCGCCATCTAGCCCTGGAGAAGTACCAGACCCAGTTGCTGCGCGACGCGGCGCTGGGCCAGCGTGATACCGCCATAGAGCTGGCCCTGCGTAATCCAGAGCGAGACACCCGTTACCCGGCCTGGAGCGAACACTATGCGCGCGATGTGGTGGCGCGCGAAGCCTATGGATACGGTACGGAGCTGGCCGATACGCTGGTCGCCACCATGCCGGCGCGCTTCGTGTCCGACCCCGCGTTTGATTTTGGTGTGCACGAGGCCCAGATTGACATCGTGGCCGAGCTGGGCAAACAAGACGCCACCAAAAGGGCGCAGCTGGACGCCGCCATCGCCAAGCTCTTGGGTCACTTTGGATCACACAGCCGCAATGTATTGCGTGGCCTGCTGCAGGCTGGCGGTGTCAAGCCTTGAGCCCACCGTTTGCCATCAAACTAAAGGAAGGTAAAAAATGACACGCGTCCGAGTTGAAAGCTTCACCATCTCGCTTGACGGGTACGGAGCGGGTCCGAATCAGGACCTCAGCAATCCGCTCGGAGTGGGCGGGACCGATTTGCACCAGTGGTTATTCCCGACACGCACGGTTCAACGGACGCTATTTGGCGCCGACGGCGGCACAACGGGCGTCGATGACGACTTCGCTGCGCGGGGCTTCAACAATGTGGGCGCCTGGATTCTCGGCAGAAACATGTTCAGCCCCGATCGTGGGCCCTGGCCCGACATGAACTGGAAAGGATGGTGGGGCGACAACCCACCCTATCACGTCCCCACTTTCATCTTGACGCATCACGCGCGAGAGGCCATCGAGATGGAAGGCGGAACAACATTCCACTTCGTCACGGGCGGCATCCACGAGGCGCTTGAACGGGCGTGCATTGCTGCTAAGGACAAGGATGTGCGCATCGGCGGCGGGGCCAATACCATCCAGCAATATCTTCGTGCGGGCCTCATCGATGAGCTGCATTTCGCTATCTCGCCGGTCCTGCTGGGCGGGGGAGAGCGACTGTTTGAGGGGATTGATGCGCGCGCTCTGGGATACGAATGCGTTCAGTTCGTTGCGTCAGAGAAAGCCACCCATGTTGTACTGCGGCGCCAGGGGCGCACTGGCGTGTAGCCGAGAACCATGCAGCCTAGAGATCTATGTCAACCGAAAACGGCTACATCAACTCGCGGATAAACTTTACTGGCGCGCTCCCAAACGACAAAAAATGGTCGTTAAACTTTTTGATGGAGAAATCCCTGCCCAATTGGGCCCTGTGGTCGTCGCGCAATGCCGTAATTTCGGCATACCCATTGAAGTAGCTGGTTAGTTGGACTTGGGTCAGCGTAGCGCGACGCCACTTGCTTGTGGCTTCCGCTTGCTGCTGAAACGCTTCACGGGTCAGCAAAGCAATTGCCGCGTCGCGCTCCAGTCCCTGCGTATGGACTTCGTAGTCGAGAATAGTATTGATGACCGCGCGCAGGTTCCACTTCATCCATATCAAACGCATTTCCGGAGCACCATTGGCATAACCCGCGTCGATCATCATCTTTTCCCCAAACACGGCCCATCCCTCGATCATGGACCCGTTGCCAAAGATGGTCTTGATTGCACTCTTGGATTTGTTGGCGTGGAGCAGCTGTATGTAGTGTCCCGGCACCGCTTCATGGATGTTCAGGATTTGCAGCATCCAGTCGTTGTATTCCTGAAGATAGGATTGCGCCTCTTCAGGGGTGAAGTTGTCAATGGGGTCTACGTTGTAGTAAGTATTCGCCTTGGGATCGTAGGGTCCAGGTGATTCGATTGAGGCGCCTGCTACTCCACGCATATACGTAGGCGTCTCTCGGACTACTAGCGGGCGGGTCGAATCCTGACTCACCAGATCATGCGTCCGCACAAAGGCTTCCAGTTCCGGTATCTGTTTGCGAACGGTATCTACAAACGCAGCGGGTGTCGTGTGCTGCTTGCTCAGCTCTCCAATCACAGCGCCGATCATGTCCAGTCGGTCAGAAGGGAGAGGCACTTGGCCCATGACCTTGGGCCACAGGTCACGCGCCAGTGTTTCCATTTGGGCATGCAGCTTGACCTTTTCTTCCTGTGCACGCTGGTACAACTGCTCGGCACTCCAGCCAGACTGGATGTCATAGGAAAATTTCTGAGCGTACAGATCCTTGCCAATCCGAAAACTCCGTACACCGTCAGACCTGAGTTGGGGCTCCATCGCGGATAGCCAGTCGACATATGCGGTTATCGCCGACTTCGCCTCGGACAGACGGGCGACAAATTGGCGCTTCTCTTTCACCGTAAGCCCGGACGCCGTCACGCTCCGTACCAAATCGTCTCCAAAGACGTCCAGCGCACCCTTGTTTTGTTGTATGGCGAGTTCCGTGTGCTCCAGGGTCGGACGCATAACGCTGGCACGGGCGGCCGCGTAATAGGCAGGGACATGGGCCAACCGCGTCAACACATGGCGCAAACGCGTATCCAGCGGGGCGTAGTCTGTCGTGAGCGTGCGCCCAAAGCTATCGCCTACGTTGTATACCGAAGGCTGCCACTCCCAGTCTCTGAAGGTCTTCAACTTCCACAGACTCGACCGGAATTCGTTTTGCATCAACACATGGTCTACGCGATTGGACACGGAGAGCTTGCTCTGATCGAAGTCGGCTAGAGAAGCTAATTGGCGCTCGTAAAACTTCTGTTTCTCGGCGCGATCTGCTGCATCTGGAACAGTCATCCGCGCCGCATAGTCGTATCGTCCCACACTAAATGCCCACTCCGGAAATTGACGCCAAAGGCTTTCCAGGGCCGCATTTGCATAGCGTTGGAAACGTATGTCCTCACTAGTCCGCGAAGCCGGTGCTGCTATTTTTGAAATATTTGCCACGTTTGCCGGTTTGACGGGGGGGTGCGCCGTAGCGCTTGCAAGGCTGGAGCCCAGCGCTAGGAGTGTTATTAGAATTTTGGAAAGTATGGGCATCGTGAGTCTCCAGCAGAGTGCCGTGCAGTTTAGGGCTGGGCGCATTCTCTCTCGGAAAACAACAACGAATGTTTGGACCAAGGGGGATGCTTGATGGCTTTATTGGTTCGGGTCAGTTGCAGGCGTTGGCTAACGCCAGCTATCTGGAAGACAATCGTGGCATTTGGTGCCACCTGGAAATGCCAGAAGCCCGCTGGAACCACTCAATACAGAAAGGCTTAGTATGGGATATCGGTCGCACGGCGCAGGTGGAACACCTGGCGGTGGAGGGCATTTCCTAGTGGGACTCATCATGGCTTGCACTGGGTTTTATCTGCTGTTGGACAATATTGTTGTGTCGCACGGTTTCAGTATGGGCTACGCCTTGTACCGGGTACCTTTTGCCGGCAATTGGAATATCACTGGTGGCGGTTTGCTGATTCCATTCATGTTCGGTGTTGCCTGGATTTTCTACAATGCGCGCGCGCCCTGGGGTTGGATCTTGGCGGCTGGTTCTCTGGCCGCCATAGTGCTGGGGGTCTTGATGAGCTTGAGCATTACCCTTCAGACCATGTCATTGTTGAACTTGATCATCATTCTGGTATTGACCGTAGGCGGATTGGGTTTGTTCGCGAGGTCCTTGCGGTCGACTTGATAAGACTCTAGGCGGCGCCGACGCATGGACTGACGCAAGATTGGCCGAAGCCTGCGATAGCATTGGAAAAACCATCGTCAGAGAAAATCTCGTTCTATGCCACCGATGGCGCGACAGATGCCGGAACGCTTCTTCTCGATTTACCATTCTCGTTGGTGTACTTTTCCCTCTGGCTGCTCATTGTTCGCGCAGCCAAGTACAACGTTAAGCGGCAAGAAATGCCCCATCCCAATCACGTCAACCCCGATCACTTCCTCAATCTCGAGGAAGCCGCTGTGGTCACCAAAGAACAGGTCGCTCAGGCCTGGGAGCAGGCCTACGGCCAGTTGAGGCAAAAGTTGCTTTCAGCCGGCGAGGGCGCAAGGCTCTTCGTTGTCTTAGGCCTCCAGGGTGCGGGTAAGAGCACCTGGATTGCTCGCAATGCTCCGCTCATGGGCGACAGTGCCGTCTTTCTCGATGGCCCACTTCCTTCTCGCCGTCATCGCAACCGTGCCCTTGGCATCGCAACCGAGGTTGGTCGCCAAGCCGTCGCCGTCTGGATAAACACCCCGCTCGAAGTCGCCAAATCGCGAAATGCAACACGGCGCGGTTTGGCGTGCATTCGCGAGGAGACCATCCTTCATGTCTTCCAGAATCTTGAGCCACCGACGCTCGAAGAAGGCTTTGTCGAAGTCATTGAAGTCCTGCCAAGCAGTTCGTCGCCTAGCCAGCCCTAAGTTGAACGCTGAATGAATGCAGCGGAGCGGCCGCAAGGTCCGGAGTGTGCCTGCACCCGACTTCTGATTGGGGCCAATTGCGCGTCGTGTCCAATGGCGGCTCACTAACATTCGACGTTGGGCACCGACCCCACACTTCAATTTATTACAGAGGAGAGACAAATGTCAGTTCAACTGCCTACAGAGTCATGGCGCGAACACAAGGCCGAAGAGAAGCGCGAGTTTGAGGCAGGCACGATCACCGCAGACGATTGCTATATGGAGCGCCTCTTCCCAGATGCGTTTGTTGACTGCACGGAGCGCCTCCTCAAGGAATTTGTCATATCCGTCGAGCTGTGCTCAGCTTCTACGGCGGACTATCCCTTGGTAATGCAGAATATCGAAACGCTGGTTATTGCACTCAACAAGGTCAACGAGGATTTCGATCACGGAGTCACCGAAACAGACGAACGCGAAGAACTCTGCGCTTTCATCGATGAGGTCATTCTTGCAAAGGGCATCGACATCGAAGCACTTGCGGCATCCCAGAGCTGCGGTCGCCACGAGCTGACCGACCAGTGGCGAGATTGGTAGTCTAACAACAGAAGTACTAAGTGCAGTATGTTTCAATTCACCCGCGCGTTCGCTCTCATGCCGCTTCGCGGCGCTTGCTGCGGCCGGGCAGCGCCAACATTAGCCGCCTGAAAAGCTATGCGCACAAAACGTCGCAACGCGATCTCCGAAATCGATTCTGTCGTGCCAGCAGTAGAAGCCTATCTGTCTGCACTTGGCTTCATTCGCGCTGGGCATTTGTTCCATAGATGTACGGCTGAGGTCGACGTCGCCGCGAAAGTAGAAGGAATCTCTCTTCAGTTTGAGTATGGCTTCAGGACTTGCTGGCTGTACGCGACGGCAAAGTTTCCGCGTCTCATCGAACTACTTGGAGAGGTTCGCCCATTTGCATATAAAAAGGAGCTTGCGTGGCGGGCACCTGACTATGCAAGTCACGTCTGCTGCATGCTTCGACTCACCGACTTGGACCCCATGTTGTCTGCCATTCTTCCAAACGGAATGCGGTGGCGTGAAGACGGAAGGCTCCACCGTGCTCGGTCAGTTTCAGCCGAGGCGCTGGGTCAAGCCATGCTTGATCTCGTACGAGGGTGTGCTGTGCCAGCGCTGATGGATCGTCTCACCCTCACCGCGGTCGCTTGCGACTTGCCTGCCTATTCAAGCAGTGGAATTGCTGGCGCTTGGCCACTTGCTGCAAGAGTCGCGCTAAATGACAACGTGGGTGCCGCCAGAGCGTTTCAGTTGCACCCATACTCACTCGGATCGGACGAGTCTCGATTCACGGCAGCCAAGGAGTGGCTACTCAGCAAAGGCGTTGACGTGTCTTCGGCAAATTGGTCCCAAGTTGATGCTGACCTATCGAACACTATCTACACAAAGGCGTGGCTATCTGGTCCCCAACTCCTATGAGTCAATTTTCGTTCCAGCAAGCGGCCAACAAGGCAATCGACACGGGCCCACAATAGCAGGATACAGCTCTGCCGCTTATGTTAATGGTCCGGTCATTTTCGCGTTAAATCTCTAAACCTATCGGGCGAACGAATGCTTTTTGGAAGTTTGTAGGACGGCTATGTGTCTATTGAAGACGGTCACTTTTCTCGGAAGCTGGCCGTTAAAATCAATGTCGGCAAGGGATCGCCGGCAGTTTCTTAGGGGCTATATCAGCCGAGCCGCCTCTTCTTTGGTGGGCAGCCGACCCGCAGGCGTTAATTTGTCCACCGCTGTGGGTAACTCCCGAGTCAGCCTGGATAGCAGTTCTTCCCGCGAGAGTCCGGTTTGCTTCAAAAGCGCGTTCAACGCGTCGGGGCCGATCGCTTGCTCCAGTTGATCCGTCTGGAGCTGTTGGTTGGGTCCGGTGCTGACCCAGGAATCTGCAGCCGGGCCGTGGCCGTTTTGCTTAAAACGATCGACCAGGTCGCGTAACCCACCACTCAGTACGCTGCCAGCACCCGCACCGCCGAGCAGCCCGCCCAGCTTGCCGAGCAATCCGCCCTGACTTTGAGGTTCGCTTGGGTCGGGTCTGCCCCCGGGCTCTTGCTGCCGACCCCCCATCACTTCGGCGATTTTGTCCCGGTTTTGATAACCCGCGACTGCGAGCAGTCCCAAAAGTGCGACCATTGACGGCATTCCTCGACTCATTTCATTTCTCCTTGACGTTCTGTGTGGAACAACGACAGTTGATGACCACCCGTGAATAGCATTAAATTGACCACCCGGCTTTCGGTCCTTGCTCATTCAGCAAGGCGCACGATGACCTCTACACGCGCCGCTTGGCGATGGCCCCCCAGACAAACAAAAGAACGATGGCACCGATGACCGCGCCGATCAGCCCCGCACCTTCACCAGGCGCATACCATCCAAGCGCTTGCCCGAGAAAGCTCGCAACGAGCGCTCCCACGATCCCGAGGATGGTCGTCAATATGAAACCCGAAGGCTCGTTGCTGCCCGGCATGATGAATTTTGCGATCACGCCTGCGATAAACCCGATAACAATTGTCCAAATAATACCCATGGTCTACTCCTATGAAGGGCTCGGTGAGCCGAACGGTTAAACGACAAAAATGGTGAGCTTGACTCTCGTTTTGGGGGTAACGATTCTGCTCAGTTGCTCAGTTGCTCAGTTGCTCAGTACGCACACTTTGACTCGTGAATGCCATCTTTTCTGTGCGTCGCCGCACCCAATGCAACGAAGTCGCAGGAGCGACTTCGCAACCAAAATCATGGCAAGGCATTGCTTACTCAGGGCTTGGAGTTTTGGTGGTCGCCACTCTGGCAATTACGGGAGCTCATTGTGGGCAATAATATGCGTAGGCAACGGCCCTTGCCTCCCCCCTCCGTCGGGAAAGTACACCACATACCGGGCCCAATCAATTCATGAACCAACTGTTCGAGCTAGGCGCATTAGGAGGGGTTGCGACGTCTGCTCGCAACAAGAGGATTAACCATGAAACTGTCCGTCCCTGTCTACAGCCTGAAACGGCTGGCCAAAGACCTGTCGAGGGAAAGAAAAATACCGTTACACGCAGCCTTGAATCGCATCGCCCAAGAGGAAGGATTCGCGAGTTGGAGCCTGCTGGCTGCGCGGCTTTCTGCCGAAAGCCCGGCACGCGATCTACTCTCCCGGTTGGGTCCGGGCGACCTGGTATTGCTGGGAGCACGGCCGAGTCACGGCAAGACACTGTTGGGCCTTGAATTGGCTGTTAAAACCGTTCAATCGGGTGGGTGTGGCTGGTTTTTTACCTTGGAGTGGAATACGAGCGACTTGCTGAATGGGCTGCGGGTACTTGGTGAAGACCCCTCTGCCATCGGTGACAGGTTCGGGTTCGACAATTCCAATGCCATATGTGCAAGCTACATCATTGATCGGCTCGCTACTGTAGAAAGCGGCACCGTCGTAGTCATCGACTACCTTCAGCTGTTGGACCAGAAACGCGAGAACCCGGAACTGGCCGCGCAGGTTCAGTCCCTCAAGGCATTTTCCCGTGATCG
>JAYSZJ010000011.1:0-34523 GCA_043738115.1 Rhodoferax sp.
CGCGGCAGGATCTGGCGCAGGTGGCCGAGCAGGAAATCGATGTTCAGCGAGCGCTCGTGGGCCTCGTCGATGATGATCGTGTCGTAGGCCCGCAGCAGCGGATCGGTCTGTGTTTCGGCCAGCAAGATGCCGTCGGTCATCAGTTTGACGGAGGCATCTTTCGACAGGCGGTCCTGAAACCGCACCTTGAAACCCACCACTTCGCCCAGCGGCGTCTTCAACTCTTCAGCGATGCGTTTGGCCACGCTACTGGCGGCAATACGGCGCGGCTGGGTGTGGCCAATCAACTTGGCGCGCTGCCCCGCCGGGTAGTTGAGCTTGCCGCGCCCCATGGCCAGCGCGATCTTGGGCAGTTGGGTGGTTTTGCCCGAACCGGTCTCACCACAAACGATGATGACCTGGTTCTGTGCCAGGGCTTGCTCAATTTCCTCGCGACGCTCGGATACAGGTAAAGACGCAGGAAATTCTATTTTTAACATCGTGCAATTATCCGGGCTGTCCGCACCCCCTCAGCGTGTGTGCCTTGACGCAGCCTCGCATGGCTATACTGCCGCCATTCCTTACAGCCCGTCCCATGCGGCTGTGCACCTAATCAAACCCCCTGTGATTCTCCGCGCATCCTTTCGCCAATTGCTGTTCATGGCCTTCGTACTGATTGCCGTGCTGCTTGGTGCCGTTTCGCTTAGCGGCTTGCAGTCCCTGCAAGGTCTATTGGCCCAAAGCCGCGCTGCGGGCTTGCAAAGCATCCAACTCAGCCTGTCCACCCGAGGTCTGGCCGAGCGCCGCACGGACATAGAACGCGCCGCGCGGCAGTACCTGGTGCTGGGAGACGCCGCCTTGCACCAACGCTTTGACGACGCCGCCCGCCAGGCGCAGGTGCTGTTGATGCCGCTGGCCGACTACCCACCGACCACCGAATTGGCCGCCGAATGGCAGTTGGTCGTGCAGCGCATTCGCGCACAGTTGCTGGACAAACGCACCTCCCTGGCCAACCGCACCCAGAAGGTAGTGGCCGCGTTCGACACCCTGGACGACGTCACCCGCAGCATGAATCTGCAAGTGCAACAAAGTATTGCCGAACGCAACCAGGAACTGCAGGACGCCCTGGAAGCCAAGCGCAATCAACAGGTGCGCCAGGTTCTGCTGGCGATCGCCGCCTCGGCCGTGGCCGCCCTGCTGTTTGGCCTGTGGTTGACGCGCCCGCTACGCGACTTGGGCGCAGCCGTGGTGGCCCTGGGTGAAGGGCAATTGAAGCGGCCCATTGCCATCCGTGGCCCTGCGGATTTGGCCAGCCTGGGGCACCAGTTGGACTGGCTGCGCCTGCGCCTGACCGAACTCGATGAAGACAAGGCCCGTTTCTTGCGTCATACCTCCCATGAACTCAAGACACCGCTGGCAGCTTTGCATGAAGGTGTGGCCTTGTTGCAAGAGGGTGTCGGTGGCACGCTCGGTTCCGGGCAAGCAGAAATTGTGGGCATCCTTGCGCACAACACCAGCATCCTGCAGCAGCAAATTGAAGACCTTTTGCGTTACAACGCGGCGGCATTTGATGCCCGGCGTCTTAAACGCAGCGCCACCGTTCTGCACAGCCTGGTTGCCGGCGTGGTTGAGGCGCAGCGCTTGAGCTGGCAAGCCAAGGGCCTACAGGTGTGCATAGAGGGCGACACCCAACTCACACACGCCGTGGACCCGGAGCGTCTGGGTATGGCGTTGGGCAACCTGATGTCCAATGCCGTGCGTTTCAGCCCTGCCGGGGGCAGCATTGTCTGGCGCATCCGCACCCAAGGTGGCGACGCCGTGATCCAGGTCAGCGACAGCGGCCCCGGCGTGGCGCCAATGGATCGCGAACACTTGTTCGACCCTTTTTACCGCGGCAGCATCCAGCCCCCAGACCAACCGCGCGGCAGCGGTATTGGCCTGGCCATTGTTCGCGAGCAAGTATCCGCGCACGGCGGCACGGTTCAGTTGCTACCGCCCTCGCCGGCCCACTCGACGGGGGCCCACTTTCAAATCCTTTTGCCTTTGGATCCGCCCCATGCCTAAGTTTCTTGTCACGCTGTACAGCCTGGGCTGCCTGGTCAGCCTCGCGGGTTGCAGCGCCTTATGGCCGCCCGCGCCGCCTCCGGTTGTTCCCGTGCCCGTCTTCGTTGCCGAACCACCTCCGCCCTGCCCCGTCCCCGCTGCAGACGCCGCAGGGCGTGAACTGGCGCAGTGGCAAAAAGAATTGCGCACCGCCACGCCGGACGCGGTGGCGGCTATGGTCACGCAGCTTGCGGGCAGCACCGCAGTGGCAGACACCTTGCACCTGGTGCTGGTGCTGCTACACACCCGCAACCCGGCCGACACCACGCGCGCGCTTGCCTTGCTGGACGGCCTGTCTGCGGCGGCGGCACCGACCGCTACCGCATGGTCCAACTGGCTGCCACTGCTTGTCACACGGGCCACCGAACAAAAACGCCTGGAAGACCAGGTTGCCCGACAGAGTCAACAACTGCGCGACAGCCAACGCCGCATTGACCAGTTGTCCGAACAACTGGAAGCGCTAAAAGCCATCGAACGCCAACTGGCCCCGCGCAACAACACCAGCAAAACGCCATGACCGCCGCCAAAGTTCGCATCCTGGTGGTCGATGACGATCCGGACATGTTGCGCCTGTTGTCACTTCGCCTGGAAGCGGCCGGACACGCCGTGGTGGCAGAAACCAGCGCAGAAGCGGCGCTGGCCCGCCTGGAGGTGATGCGCCCGCAACTGGTGCTGAGCGATGTGCGTCTGCCCGGCATGGACGGCCTGGCCCTGTTCGACGCGATACAGGCGCGTTTTGCGGGCCTTCCGGTGATTTTGCTCACGGCCCACGGCAGCATCCCCGATGCGGTGGACGCCACTTTGCGCGGCGTGTTCAGCTATTTGACCAAACCCTTCGAAGGCAAGGAGCTGCTGGCGGCGGTGAGCCGCGCGCTGGCGGTCTCCAGCGTGAACCGTCCACAGGCCGGTACACACAACGACACCTGGCGCGAGGAAATTGTCAGCCGCTCAACCGCCATGGACGAGGTGCTGGCAGAGGCCCGCATGGTCGCACCCAGCGACGCCTCGGTACTGATACGCGGTGAAAGTGGCAGTGGCAAAGAACTGCTGGCACGCGCCATTCACCGTGCCAGTCCGCGTAGCAATGGTGCGTTTGTGGCCGTCAATTGCAGCGCCATCCCTGAGGCGCTGCTGGAGTCCGAGTTGTTTGGGCACGTCAAAGGCGCGTTCACGGGGGCCGTGGCCCACCACCGCGGCCTATTTCAGAGCGCGGATGGTGGCACGCTGTTTCTGGATGAGATTGGCGACATGCCGCTGCCCTTGCAAGTCAAGTTGCTGCGGGTTTTGCAAGAGCGCCAGGTGCGGCCGGTCGGCGCCCAACAGTCGATTGCGGTCGATGTGCGCATCTTGTCGGCCACCCACCGTGATCTGGAAGCAGCGATGACCCAGGGGGACTTTCGCGAAGACCTGTATTACCGCCTGAATGTTGTCACGCTGTCGCTGCCGCCTTTGTCCGAGCGACGCGAAGACATTGCGTTGATGGCGCAGCATTTTCTGCAGCGGCTGGCCCGCAAATACCACAAACCTTTGAACGGGTTTGCGCCCGAAGCCCTGACCCTGCTGACCAAAGCTGTCTGGCCCGGCAATGTGCGGCAACTGCACAACGTGGTGGAACAAGTATGCGCCTTGGCCACAACACCGTTGATACCCGTGGCCTTGGTGCAGCGTGCCATGCGTGTGCCCAGTGTGGAGGTCTTGGGTTTTGTCGAAGCACGCAACCGCTTTGAGCGTGAATACCTGGTCGGCCTGCTGAAGTTGACCGATGGCCAGGTTGCAGATGCCGCAAGGCTGGCGCACAAGAACCGCACGGAGTTCTACCGCTTGTTGCAAAAGCACGGCCTGACGCCGGGTTTGTTCCGCACGGACTCCACCGACGAAACCCCGATCGACGGGCTGTCGCCAAACAGCGACGCGTAATTTCTTCATAAAAATCAATGGCTTACGTTGATTTGTTGAAGTGACCTGGTGATGCATGTCGCTGTTTGGCGACGCTTTGCGACCGCAGGCGGCCCAATAAACGCCACCCATTTTGCTAAGTCTTTGATTTAAAAGACATTTTTGACTTGGCATGGGGATTGCGCAGGTAGGGGCTATGCACCTTATTTTTCGCATTTCCACAGCGGTGGGCATGGCTCTCGTGCTGGCAGGCCCGGGTGCCCATGCGGTCGACTTTGAATCCCTATCTGACCGGGCGCGCACGCTGGCCGCTGCCCCGTACCGCCCTGCCCCGAATCAGGCCTCTGCTTCACTGCGCCAGCTGAACTACGACCAGATGCGCGATATCCGCTTTCGCCCAGAAAAGGCTGTGTGGCGGAACGAAAAACTGCCGTTTGAGCTGATGTTTTTCCACTTGGGGGGCCTGCAGGCTGAGCCGGTCCGGCTGTCCGAGCAAACCGCAGGTGCCGAGCGCCCTCTGCGTTACGACCCGGCCGATTTCAGTTTTGGCACCAACGCCGCGCCGAAGCAGCCATGGGGCGACCTGGGCTACGCAGGTTTTCGGGTGCACTACCCCCTGAACTCTCCCGCCTACAAGGACGAACTGGTCGCCTTTCTGGGGGCCAGTTATTTTCGCGCCCTGGGTAAAGGGCAGCACTACGGCCTTTCGGCCCGTGGCTTGGCGGTAGACACAGTGGGCAACGGGGCAGAAGAGTTTCCCCGGTTCACGGATTTCTGGATTGAGCGGCCAAAGCCCAACACGGATGTATTGACCGTGCTTGCGCTGCTGGACTCCCCTCGCGTGGCCGGCGCTTACCGCTTTGATATCCGCCCCGGCGCCGCCACGCAGATGACGGTGCAAGCAAGGTTGTTCTTGCGTGCATCGGCACACAACCCGATCCGCACCTTGGGCATTGCACCCTTGACCAGCATGTTTTTCTTTGGGGAGAACCAACCCAAACGCGACGACTTTCGCCCCGAAGTACACGACTCCGACGGTTTGATGGTCGCCACCGGTGAAGGTGAATGGCTGTGGCGCCCACTGCACGCCCCTCGTCAGATACTGGTCACCTCGTTTGCCACGCAGTCACCCCGCGGCTTCGGTCTGATGCAGCGTGACCGCAATTTCTCCAGCTACGAGGACAGCGAGGCGCAGTACGAGCGACGCCCCTCGGCCTGGGTAACCCCTCTGGGCGACTGGGGCCCGGGCCGGGTGGAGCTGGTGCAATTACCTACGCCCGACGAGACACAGGACAACGTCGTGGCCTACTGGGTTGCAACCCAGTTACCCGCTGCCGGGCAGCCACTGGACCTGCGTTGGCGCATCGACTGGGCTGGCGACGCGCAGCAGCGCCCGCCATTGGCGTGGGTGGCGCAAACCCGCGCCGGTCGCAGCCATGCGGCCCTGGGGGCCGATGAACAGCAGTTTCTGATCGATTTTGTCGGCCCTGCATTGCCCACCGCGGCTGGTGTACAGGCCATGGTCCATGCCGACGGCAATGGACAGATCGTCAAACAAAACCTGTACCCCGTCCCCGCTACCGGTGCCTGGCGACTCGCGCTCACCGTGAAAACGCGGGATACCAAGCGCCCTGTCGAGCTTCGCGCACACCTGGTGGACGGCTCCCGCACCCTGAGTGAAACCTGGACCTACGCATTAACCGCCCCATGAAACCCTCTACGACACACCACACCACCTCCGAAGGCAGCCCGGCCATCAACCGAGCATCCATGCCAGCGCTAGCCTGGTCTGGTCCACTGGCGCGCCACGCGGGCCACACCGCAGCGCCTGACGCCCCGTGGCATGCCAGCGCGGCCCAATGGAAGGACGCGCCCGCACCATGGGAGGCCATTGCGGCCCGCAGACGGCGCTGGTTGTTGTTAGGGGTGGTAGCGGCCACCCTGTTTGCCACGACCTTGCAGTGGCGCTCGCAAGTGGGCGTGGGCAGCGATGTGTTGCTCACCACCCAATTGGTTTTGTTTGCCTTGCTTTTTGCGTGGGTGTCGGCCGGCACGGTGACTGCCGTGATGGGCTTTTGGGTCATGCTGCGGGGTGACCCACACGCCATGTCGGCGCGCAGCGCCAAGGGTGTTGCATTGCCCGCAGATGCACGCACCGCGCTGATCATGCCGATTTGCAATGAAGACGTGGCCACCGTGTTCGCCGGTCTGCGTGCCACCTGCGAATCGCTGGTCAGCGCTGGGGCTGAACGTGTCTTTGACGTGTTTGTGCTGTCGGACACCAGCGACCCCGACCTGCGCATTGCTGAACTCAGCGCCTGGAAGGCCCTGCGCGAGCAACTGCGGGCCGATGGCACAACACTACAAGTGCACTACCGCTGGCGGCAACGCCGCACCCGCCGCAAGGCTGGCAATGTGGCTGACTTTTGCCGCCGCTGGGGGCGTAGCTACCGCTACATGGTGGTCTTGGATGCGGACAGTGTGATGACCGGTGACAGCCTGGTGACCCTGGCCCGTTTGATGCAAGCCCACCCGCGCGCCGGCATCATCCAGACTGCACCGCGCACCTGTGGCCACTCCACCTTGCATGCCCGGGCCCAACAATTTGGCAGCCGCGTCACGGGCCGCCTGTTCACAGCGGGCATGCAATTCTGGCAATTGGGCGAGGCCCATTACTGGGGTCACAACGCGATCATCCGGGTCGCGCCGTTCATGGAACACTGTGGCTTGGCAAGCCTGCCGGGCAAGGGCGCCTTGGGTGGTGAAATCATGTCACACGACTTTGTAGAGGCTGCCCTGATGCGCCGTGCAGGGTATGAGGTCTGGCTGGTTGATGACCTGGAGGGCAGCTACGAGCAGCAGCCGCCCCATTTGCTGGCCGAGTTGCAGCGGGACCGCCGTTGGTGCGGCGGCAATCTGCAAAACGCGCGCCTGCTCACCGAGCCGGGCCTGCGCCCCGTGCACCGTGCCATGCTGGCAACCGGTGCCATGGCCTACCTGTCGGCCCCCCTGTGGTTGCTGTACGTGGTGCTGGGTGCATGCCTGTGGCTGCATGGCAGTGAACTGGCCCCGTGGTCCAACCAGGGCGTGCTGATGTTATGGGCTTCCACCGTGACCATGCTGGCATTGCCACGGGCGTTGGGGCTCGCCACTGTCATGTTGCGTAAAGAACAAAACCAGTTTGGTGGCTACCGGGCCATGGTCGGGAGTGCATTCCTGGAGGCCACACTGTCTATCGTGCAGGCACCGCTGCGCATGGTGGCCCACAGCCTGTTTGTGTTGGGTGCTGTGACCGGGTGGGCGCTGGACTGGAAGTCCCCCCCCCGAGAGGCAGTGGACCTGCAATGGCGTGAAGCCAGCCAGGCCTTTGGTGGGTTGAGCCTGGGGGTCTTGTGTCTGCTCATCGCCATCGGTTTTTGGTCCTTGCCTACCGTGGCTTGGTTGTTGCCGATTGGACTGCCGCTGTTGCTGGCCGTGCCCTACACGGTGCTCAGCAGCCAGGCGGGCGCGGGACAGTGGTTGCGCCGGGCGGGCTGGTTGTTGGTTCCGGAGGAAAAACGTGCACCGACCGTGCTGCAACGTGCCGACACCTATTCCCGCGACCGAGGAGCGCACGTTGCCGCCTCTGCGTGGATCCGTGACCTGCCGCGCTTGGCCAGCCTGGCATTACACGCCTTGGGTCCACGCCACACCGGGCTGGGATTGCGGGGCCAGGTGCGCCGGCAACAGGTTTTGCAATGGAGCCGCCACGGCACCCCGACAGCCAGTGCCTCCGAGAAGATGCGTTTTCTGAATGAGCCGCATAGCCTTCGCATGCTGCATGCAGCCCTGGTAGGGCAGCATTTCACCGCAGGATCGTCCCCGAGGTGAGCAGGTATCCCGCCAGGGGTAGCCCCCGTATCTATTGTCTTATGCGCTATCAAATGTAAAGCGTATGGAAGGTTGTCACAGGCTCGCTGTTCGCGCATCAACCGTTGGCTTCGCCCACCAGTAGATGAGCAGCGGTAGACCAACCACCGTCAGGGATATCAATTGCCACCAGCCGCTTTTACCCATGTCATGCAAACGGCGGCTACCCACTGCAAGCGTGGGCATCAAGCAGCTGAGGGAAACGACGATCTCCAGCGCACGTGCGACCAGCATCGGCATCATGCCGCTAGTGACGTCCAAGATGCCGTGGGCGACCAGGCCGTCGATGGCGTAACTCGGAGTGGCTGCAGCGATGGAGACCAGAATCTGAAACAAAAAAAACCACCAGAATTCGGAGCGCGGGGCTCGGCCCGAAAAGGTGGCATATTTGGAGAAGCAGACAGAAATGGCTTTACGGAACTGGCTCACAACCCCACCGCTTTCAAGGCCTCGATCTCAAAATCGCCATCGTCTACTAAACGCTCCCAGCCTTCCGTTTTGCCGAAACCGAGCGTACGCGCCATGGACAGCAGCAGGCTTTGCCCGGCGGCGGCCCGTTCCGGCATCAGTTGGTACACCGGGTCTTCAAAGGCGGCTGCCGTGGTGGTGATGCTCCATCCCATTTCTTTGAACATTGCAATCACGTCGTCCAGCCACAAGGCGTTGATCAAATTGTGGTGCAACAGCAATACTTGTGGGATGTCACGTCCTTGTAGTTTGTGCGACAGCTCGCGGTAGGCCAGCGCACGCTGGCGCAGGTGCGACAGATAGGCCTGCTTGATCGGCGTGAGGTCGGCTTTGCCGTCCCTTTTCGAGCACTTCAATGAGTTTGTCGTTCAAACGCCAATCGCTGGTGTCCAGACTGACATAAGCATTGCGATAGTTCTGTTGCTTCAGGAACAGGCGCATACCATCCCGCTTTTCCAAAGTGTTGCCTTCGCGCAGGTACGGAAAACGAAACCATCGCTGATAACCGGGCAGTGTGCTGATGACTCGGTCAGTGGCCAGCACTTCTTGCTGGTACTGCGCCAGGCTGACTGTCGCCTTATTCAAGTCAGGGTGACTCATGGAGTGGTTGCCGACGGCATGCCCTGCCAGCCCCCAAGCCCGCGCAAGCTCAAGACCAGCCGGCTGGTTGGCACCGTTGTTGACGGTCACAAACAGCGTCGCCTTGACGCCATGTTTTGCCAACGCATCCAGCATCGCTTGGTTGCGCGCGCGGGGCGAGAGTCGCGGCGTTTCTTCCAGATTCGGGCCATCGTCAAAGGTAAACGCCACAGTCTGTGCGCGCGCCGAGCTGACGGGGGCAGAGAGAAAAAAGCAGATGAAAAGAGCGACGGGAAAGATCAAATATTTTGAATAAGGCATGCGTAGACAATTGTTGAAAGGTGTTGGCTCGAACTGAGCAGTAGCCGGGACCAGCCGGCGGTCACAAATGCAGCAAGCAGAGCACAGGATATAGGTTGCGCATCAGGCCACGGATCGTTCCGCCACCCATCGCAATGCAACGGGGCGGTGGCTGATACACTTTTCCGATAATAGACGACCGCACCTAGGCTAAACACTTCCCCATGACCACTGTTTTCAACTTCACCTTCGTGCCCTGGTTCCGCTCGGTCGCACCTTACATCCACAAATTTCGCAACCAGACGTTTGTGGTCGGTATCGCGGGTGAGGCCATCGCCGCAGGCAAGCTGCCGCATCTGGCGCAAGACCTTGCGATGATCCAAAGCATGGGCGTGAAGATTGTGTTGGTGCACGGCTTTCGCCCGCAGGTTAATGAACAGCTCAAGGCCAAGGGCCACACTCCCAAATACAGCCATGGCATACGCATCACTGACGAGGTGGCGCTGGATTGTGCGCAGGAGGCCGCAGGCCAACTGCGTTACGAGATCGAGGCCGCGTTCAGCCAGGGCCTGCCCAACACACCCATGGCGGATTCCACGGTGCGCGTGATCTCGGGCAACTTCATCACCGCCCGGCCCGTGGGCATTGTGGACGGCGTGGACTTTCAGCACTCGGGCCTGGTGCGCAAGGTGGACACGGCCGGCATAGCCCGCACGCTGGACATGGGTGCCATGGTGTTGCTGTCGCCCTTTGGCTTCTCCCCCACCGGCGAAGCCTTTAATCTGACGATGGAAGAGGTGGCAACCTCGGTGGCCACGGCGCTCCAGGCGGACAAGCTGATTTTTGTGACCGAAGTGCCCGGTGTGCGCATGCGCCCGCTGGAAGCCGCATCGGACGACAACCCGATTGACACCGAGCTGCCACTGGCCGCGGCCGAACAGTTGCTGCGCCAACTGCCCGCCGCCAATCAGCCCACCGACACGGCCTTTTACCTGCAGCACTGTGTGAAGGCCTGCAAAAACGGCGTGGAGCGTAGCCACATCATCCCGTTTGCGGTGGATGGCTCCGTTCTGCTGGAGGTGTATGTACACGACGGGATCGGCACCATGGTGGTGGACGAAAAACTGGAAAGCCTGCGCGAGGCCACGGAAGAAGACGTGGGCGGCATCTTGCAGCTGATTGAGCCGTTTGAGAAAGACGGCACTCTGGTCAAACGCAGCCGCACCGAGATCGAGCGCGACGTGGGCAACTACACCATCATCGAACACGACGGGGTGATCTTTGCCTGTGCCGCGCTTTACCCCTACCCCGAAGCCCGCACGGCCGAGATGGCGGCGTTGACCGTGTCACCCGATGTGCAGGGCCAGGGTGACGGTGAACGTGTGTTGAAACGTGTGGAGCAGCGTGCCAAGGCCGCCGGGTTGGACAGCATTTTTGTGCTGACCACCCGCACCATGCACTGGTTCATCAAACGCGGCTTTGTGCAGGTAGACCCCGAGTGGCTGCCCGAGGCCCGCAAGCGCAAGTACAACTGGGACCGCAAGAGCCAGGTGCTGGTGAAGAAGCTGGCCTAAGTATTCATTCGGGGGTACTCAAACCCCGCGACTGCGCCGCCACACCAGCAGCGCACCGATGACGGCAATGCCGCTGAAGCACAGGAAAGACCAGTTGGCAATCGAGGCGCCCAGGAAGGTCCAGTCGACCTTGGTGCAATCACCGCCGCCCTTGAAGATCATGGGGATGGCCCGCTGCAGGGGGAAGGTTTCTATCATGCCGTAGATGTCGCGCCCGCAGGACACCACTTCGGGCGGATACCACTGCAGCCAGCTCTGGGTCGCTGCCACATAGGCACCGGCCAGAGCCAACACCACCAGGACCACCCCGCCAACAACGTGTACGCCTTTTCGGCCACTAGCCCCCGTCAATGCTGCACATATCGCTACCAAAATGAGAGCATAACGTTGCACAACACACATCGGGCAGGGGTTCAAGCCCACCACATGTTGCAAATACATGCCGAACGCCAGCAAGCCCAGGCAGGCAAGGAAGATGCTCGCCAGGATGCGCCGCGGCGCCGTATCAAAAAGTGCCAAAACGAAGTTCAAAATCAGGAGTCCTGTCAAAAAATTGCGCCCTGGGTGGGCGCTTTGCGAGTGTTGGTATCCATTTTGCCCGCGAAGTTCCCGGCCTATCCGCCGGCTTGGCTGCCCCGGCATGGCAAACCGAATAAGATTCAGCCTATGGGCTCCGGTTGAGCCCCATTTTTTTCATACGAGGTTTTTCCCATGGCACGCACCGTCAACTGTATCAAGCTGGGCAAAGAGGCCGAGGGCCTGGATTTTCCGCCCTACCCTGGCGAACTGGGCAAACGCATCTGGGAAGGTGTGAGCAAGGAGGCCTGGGCCGCTTGGCTCAAGCACCAGACCATGCTGGTCAATGAAAACCGCCTGAACCTGGCCGACGCGCGCGCCCGCCAGTACCTGGCCCGCCAGATGGAAAACCATTTCTTCGGCGATGGTGCCGACGCGGCCCAGGGCTACGTGCCCCCCACGGCCTGAGTCGCCGCCATGGTGCCACTGGATCTGGCGTGCTGCGGCCTGCCAGATGCGTGGGCCAATCACCAAGCCTGGACGGTGCTGGACACCGATTTCCAGGATGGCCAGCACTTTTTAAGTACTTGGCGAGCCTGGCAAAGCGACCCACAGCGGCCACGCGTACTGCATTACGTCGGCATGGTCACGACACCACCCGGCTGTGTAGTGGCGGCGGAGCTGACCGAACACGTCGCAGGGCTGGGGCCTGGCTTTCACCGTATTGTGTTGGACCAGGCCAGGGTTTCCTTGACCCTCTGCGTGGGCGACGTACTTGCCCTTTTGGGGGAACATGTCTTCCAGGCCGATACCCTGTTTGCGCGCGCACCGGTGGACAAGTGGGAGGCCCAGGCCCTGGCGCGGCGTAGCAAACGCGGCTGCCGCTTATGGATCCCCGCGAGTGGAGCTTCTGAGTGGTTGCAAGCCGCGGGCTTCCAACTGGACACTTCGCGAAACGATGCCGGGAGCCTGACCGGAACCTTCGATCCGCACTGGGAGATACCCACTAGCCGCACATGCGTTCGGCATGTGCATATGACGCCGGCGCGTTGCGCCATTGTGGGCGCAGGGATCTCGGGTGCCAGCGTGGCACATGCCTTGGCGGTGCGCGGTTGGGAGGTCACGGTGTTTGACCAAGCGCAGCACCCGGCAGCCGGGGCGTCAGGCTTGCCGGTCGGGCTGGCCGTTCCGCATGTATCGGCCGATGACAACCCGCGCTCGCGGCTGTCACGCAGTGGTGTGCAGCTATTGCGCCAACACGCACAACGCATGCTGGTGCGCGGCCAGGACTGGCTTCCATCTGGTGTGGCAGAGCATCGCCCCGACGGCAGCAAACTGTGGCATGCCAACGCCGGCTGGATCAAGCCCGCTGCGCTGGTGCAGGCGTGGTTTGCGCACCCCGGCATACGGTTTGTGGGGTCGCGCAAGGTCACGGCACTGCATCGCGTCGGCGGCTTTTGGCAGCTGGGCTGCGATCGGGGGCAGGACCTCGGATGTTTTGAAATGGTGGTAGTTGCGAACGCCCTGGGCAGTGAAGCCTTGTTGTGCGGCCTGCATGCCGATGACTCGGTGAATGCAGAACTGGGTAACAAACTGGCGGCGCTGCAGGCGGTGCACGGCACACTGAGCCATGGCAGGTATGCCCAAGTCATGACTGGTCTACCCCAGACGCCAGTCAACGGCGATGGCTGTTTTATTCCCCATGTGCCCGACGCGCATGGCGAACAGTGGTTTGCCGGATCGACCTTTGAGACCGATGCGGTGCTGGTTGCCGACCAGGCGGCACAACATGCCGCCAACATGGCGCGCCTTCAACATCTGCTGGCCATGGATGGTATGGGCGATATCGAGGGACTGAACCGCGAGCCGGTCTCGCAATGGTCCGGCACGCGCTGTGTCACCCATGACCGCTTGCCGCTGGTGGGTCCAGTCGAGGCCGCATCGGGGCCCGGGCTGTGGTTGTGTGCAGGCATGGGGTCGCGGGGATTGAGCTTTTCAGCCCTGTGTGCCGAACTGCTGGTAGCCCGCCTGGGCGCAGAGCCCTTGCCAATGGAATTCAGCCTGTCACGCAGCCTGGATGTGAACCGTCCGCGCCGCCGCCAGCCAGTACCGCCCGCGCACTGAAAGGCAGTCAGACCTTGTGCAGCAACCCCATGACCTGGGGCGGGTTGAACGGGATGTCCAGCAGGCCTGCACAGCCCATTTTTTCCGCCCGCTCCATGGCGGACCAGGAGGGTTTTTCGGTGGCCACGATCACTGCCTGTGGCGGCGTTGGCATGGCCTTGAAGGTCTGCACCAAAGCCCAGGGGTCGGCATCGGCCAGCGCCAGACTGACAATGACCACGTCGTAATGGCGGCGTGCCACGCTAGCGCTGGCCTGTTCGGCCGTGTCGACTTCATCCACATCGGTCAACCCCGCCAAGGACAGACGGGCACGCAGGTACATACGGTCCGCCGCCGTCAGGCCCACCACGAGGGAAACCCGCATGCCGGGTGGCGCGGTTTGTTCGTCCAGCGTGTCAAAGCCGGTCACCACGTCGACATAGGCATGGGATGCAAACAAGCCATCCAGCGCCTGCACCATCACGTTCCAGTCTACCGGGCGCTGGAAGGATTGCCATGCGCGGTGGTGGGATTTGGCGCCCACACAGATGATCTTCAGATTCTGGTTGAAAGTGGGAGAGGCCAGTTCAACATCTGCCTCATGACAATCCATGTCGATCAGGGCTACATGCGGTGGCGCTGGTGAGTCGTGCGTCCACAGGCAGTAGGCGGGCGTCTGGCGCACGGAGAGGCGGAACAGTGTGTTCAGCGAGTGCCGCTCCACTGCACTGAATCCGACGACTTTGACCCAAATACTGGATGACATGCTGGTACTACTGCTGGGTTGGAACTAAGGCGACTCTAGCAGTGTTTGCCGGGCTTATGTCAATCAGCGATCCTTGCTATAGGGGCGTCCCAGGGCTTTGGGCGCTACGGCTGTGCCAATGAAGCCCGCAAGCAGCACCACCGTCAGCACATAGGGCAAGGCCTGAATGATCTGCACCGGCACCTCGCCCACCACTGGAAATTTCACACCCTGCATCAGGATGGCCGCAGCATCCAGAAAACCAAACAACAGGCAGGCCCACAAAGCACCCACCGGGTACCAGCGGCCAAAGATCAGCGCGGCCAATGCCATGAAGCCGCGGCCCGCCGTCATGTTGGGCGAGAAATTGGCGCTTTGGGCCAGCACCAGGTAGCTACCCGCTAAGCCGCACAAAACGCCATTCAGCGTGAGTGCGCTATACCGCAAGCCCTTGACCGACACACCCGCCGCATCCACCATTTGCGGGTTTTCGCCCACAGCCCGCAGGCGCAGGCCAAAACGCGTTTTGAACAACAACCACCACGACAACGGTACCAGCGCCAAGGCCAGGTAGACCAGAGGGTTGTGACTCAGCAAGCCTTCACCCACCAGAGGGCCTATCCAGGGTATGCCAGCCAGGCCTGCCGCAGCCTGCGGGAACATTGCCTGGATACGCACTGCGCTGCTGACTGCGGGTGTCTGCCCGCCCTGCGCAAACCAGGCGATGCCCAACACCACGGTCAGGCCAGCGGCAATGATGTTGATGGCCACGCCAGATACCACCTGGTCACCCCGGTAGCTGACACAAGCCAATCCGTGCATCCATGACAACGCAATCGCAACGCCTATGGCAGCCAGCAATGCCAGCGTGGTGGAACCCGACAGGGCCCCCGCAGCACCGGCGGCAAAGGCGGCAAAGAGCATCTTGCCTTCCAGGCCAATATCGACCACACCGGAGCGTTCCGAAAACAAACCAGCCAGGGCACAAAAAATCAACGGGGTTGCCAAGCGCAACGTGGACGCGACCATGGTCGCCAGCAGGGATTCATCCATGACTGGCTCCCGTCGGCATCAGCCGTGTGACACGGGCCAGCAACCAGCCCACCATGGGCGCGATGACATACACCATGGCACCCGAAAACAACACGATAAAACCCTGCAGCATGACCACCATCTCGCGGCTGAAGCCACGCACTTCAAACGCCACTTCGGCACCACCCTGAAACAGTGCACCAAACAAAATACTGGCCAGCACAATGCCGACCGGGTGGTTACGTCCCATCAGTGCCACCGCAATGCCAGTGAATCCCGCGCCGCTGACAAATTCCAGCAGCAGTTTGCCGTTCACACCGGCAATTTCGTTCATGCCCACCATTCCGGCCAATGCACCCGATACCGCCATCGCAACCATCACTTGGCGCTTGGGGCGAATGCCCGCGTATTCGGCCGCGCCAGGGCTGGATCCCACGGCCCGCAAGTGGTAACCGGCGCGGGTGCGCCACAAGAATAGGTAGACGCCCACAGCCGCCAGCACGGCTAACAACACGCTCACATTGAGCGGCGAACTGGGCCACTCCACGCCCAACCACGCCAAGGCCTCATGCATGGCCGGCAACTTGGCAGAGTCTGCAAAGGGTTCGCTCTCCACCGACATGGAACCTGCGGGGCGCAGGTGGTTAACCAGCAAGTAAACCAGGAGGCTGCTTGCAATGAAATTGAACATTATGGTGGTGATCACCACATGGCTTCCGCGGTAGGCCTGCAGGTAACCCGGGACAGCGGCCCAGGCCATGCCGAACAGCGCGCCTGCCACCAGCATCAATGGCAGCATGATCCACACCGGCAAAAAAGCTGACCACCACAGCGCGACCAAACCAGTACCCAGTCCGCCCAAAATGGCCTGACCCTCACCGCCAATATTGAACAAGCCGCCATGGAAGGCCACGGCAACGGCCAGGCCGGTGAATACGAAGGTGGTGGCGTAGTACAGCGTGTAGCTGATACCTCGCGCCGTACCAAATGCGCCGTGTACCAGCACGGCAATGACTTCCTTGGGGCTTTGTCCCACCAGGGCCACCACGCCGCCAGCCACCAGCAGGGCCACGGCAAGGCATACGGCCGGCAACAGCACCAGATCTGCCCAGCGGGGCAGTGTTTGAGCACTACCGCGGCTCATGCTGTCAACTCCGCATCCGACACCATCAAGAGGCCAATGCTGGCCTCGGTACAGTCTTCAATCGCCAGCTCACCGGTGACGCGTCCTTGGTTCATTACGATCACCCGATTCGAGAGTGCTAATATTTCGTCCAGCTCACTGGACACCACCAGCACCGCACAGCCTGCGTCCCGCATGGCCCGCAACTGTGCATAAATAAATTCAATAGCCCCGATGTCCACTCCGCGTGTGGGCTGCCCTACCAGCAGTACCCTGGGTGTCTGCCCTATCTCGCGGGCCAGCACCAGTTTCTGCTGATTGCCACCCGAAAAGCTGCGGCTCAACAATTCCGGATCGCGCGGACGCACATCAAAGTGCTCCATCATGTCTGCGGTTGCTTGTCGCATGCGGCTGTGGTTCATCCAAACCCCGTTGGCATATTCAGGCAGGTCCTCATAACCCAACACAGCGGACTCCCAAGCCACAAAATCCATGACCATAGCCCGTGCGTGCCGGTCTTCGGGCACATGGGCCAAGCCCAGCGCGCGGGCGCTGTGCGGGTCCAGCCAGGCATTGGCTTCAAAGGTTTTCCTGCCCAATTGCAATTGCCCCTCAGTCGGGCGCAACATGCCGGACAACACATCCAGCAATTCACTCTGGCCGTTACCGGACACACCCGCCACACCCACAATTTCACCGCCGCGCAATGTCAGATTCAGCCCGCTCAGGCGCACCACGTTCAGCGCGTCACGCACCGTGACGTTGTTGGCTTGCAGCAAGACCTCCCCGACAGGTTTGGTCTCTTCATCCACGCGGCCCACCTGCACTTTGCGACCTACCATGGACTCGGCCAGGCCTTCACACGAAGCCTGTGCAATGGGTAACTCTTGCACCACGCGCCCGGCACGCATCACGGTCACCTGATCACACAGGCGCATGACTTCCTTCAGCTTGTGAGTGATCAGCAAAATGGTCGTGCCCTGTTGGCGCAACACACGCAAGACATCGAACAGTTGTTCGGTCTCCTGCGGCGTCAACACCGCCGTGGGCTCGTCCAGAATCAGTATCTTGGCGCCCCGGTACAGCGCCTTCAGGATCTCCAGGCGCTGGCGATCACCCACCGGCATGTCGGCTACCTGCACATCCAGCGCGACCTGTAGACCGGTAGACTGCATCAGTGCATTGAGCTTGCTGCGCACCTGCGCGTCGGCTCGCTGCAGCAGCCAGTGCGGCTCGGCGCCCAGCATCACGTTCTCTAACGCAGTCAAGGTATCCACCAGCATGAAGTGCTGGTGCACCATGCCAATACCCAAGGCAATGGCGTCATCGGCATTGCGAATGGTTGCTGGTTTGCCAAACACCTCGATGCCCCCGCTGTCGGCCTGGTAGAAGCCATACAGGACGGACATCAAGGTACTTTTACCCGCACCGTTTTCACCAACCAAGCCATGCACGGTGCCCGCAGGCACCGCCAGGTTCACGTCGGCATTGGCCGCCACAGCACCAAAGCGTTTGTGGATGCCGGTCATGCGGACCGCGGTGGCCGCATGCGCGGCAGAACCCGACATCAGTATTTGCAGGCGTTGTCGGCCATGTAGTCGGCGGCCTTGATCTTGCCGCTGATGATGTCAGCCTTGATGGCCTCTACCTTTTTCTTCATATCCGCGCCCACCAGCTTGGCGTTGTGTTCATCCATCGCGTAGTCCACGCCACCTTCTTTCAAGCCCAAAACCGACAGACCAGGCGTGTGGCCCTTGGCCACGTTGTACACGGCCACGTCCACCTTCTTGATCATCGAGGTCAGCATCGTGCCGGGTTGGATGTGGTTTTGGTTGCTGTCCACACCAATGGCCAGCTTGCCGCTGTCTTTGGCGGCCTGGTACACACCCATGCCCGTGCCACCAGCTGCTGCAAATACCACGTCTGCACCCTTGGCAAACTGGGCCTTGGTCAGCTCACCGCCCCGTGCGGGGTCGCTCCAGGCGGCACCGGTGGTTCCGGTCATGTTGGCGAACACCTCGGCCTTGGGGTTGGCGTACTTGGCGCCCTGCTCGTAGCCACACTGGAACTTTCGGATCAGCGGAATATCCATACCGCCCACAAAGCCCACCTTGCCGGTCTTGCTGGCCATGGCGGCCATGGCACCCACCAGGAAGCTGCCTTCGTGCTCCTTGAACACCACGGACTGCACGTTAGGCTGCTTCACCACCATGTCAATGATGGCGAACTGCAGCTTGGGGAATTCCTTGGCGATCTTTTCGATGCTGGAGGCTTGGCCAAAACCAATACCGATGATGGGGCTGGCGCCGCGCTCGGCCATACGGCGGATTGCCTGCTCGCGCTGCGATTCATTGGACACTTCAAAGTCCAGGTAGGGCTTGCCGGTTTCTTTCTTCCACTGCTCCATGCCGCGATAAGCTGCTTCGTTGAAGGATTTGTCGAACTTGCCGCCCATGTCGTACACGATGGCCGGCTCGGCAAACGCCTGGGAACCCGCGGCCAGCGCAAGGCCCAAAAAACCCACACGCGCCACATTTGTAAAACTCATAGCTACCCTTTTGTTGACTAAATGATCAGGAAAAATGGCGTAAGGTTATAGTCTACGCACAGCTCTTGCAATCAGGGTGTTTCCCTAGCGCAAAAAATCGGACCTCTGTATTTTCCACTACACAATGGATGCCCCATTGCAACCGCCCAAGACTTCATGATACTGGTAGCCGGCTCCTCCAATCTGGACTTTGTCGTCCGGGCTCACCACATTCCCGCACCGGGCGAGACCGTGTTGGGCCGCGATTTCAAAACATTCCCCGGTGGCAAGGGTGCCAACCAGGCCGTGGCCTGCGCACGTGCGGGCGGTGCCCCTACAACGCTTCTAACCGCCATGGGGGCTGACGCATTTGCCACACCGATAGAAAACTCACTGCGCGATGCATCGGTAAGCCTCAACATCGTTCGTATCAACGACCAACCGACCGGCACCGCTTTCATTTGTGTATCTGAAGACGCCGAGAACGCCATCACGGTGGCGCCTGGCGCAAACCTTTGCCTACTGGACCACCATTTGCCCAAGTTGCAAGATGTGAGCCACCTGCTGATGCAGCTGGAAATCCCGCTGACAACCGTTATCGCCTACGCCAAAGCAGCGCGCCAGCAAGGCGTGACAACGGTGCTGAACGCCGCACCGATTCAAGAACTGCCTGCCGAGTTGCTGGAGTGGATTGACATTCTGGTGGTCAACGAAGGCGAATTGGCCAGCCTGTCCAAACACACCGGCAGCATTGCCGAGTGCTTGGAACGCATCGCCGTGCCCACGGTAGTTGTTACGCTGGGACACCGCGGTTGCTGTGCACGTTTTCAGGGCACATTTTTGGTGCAGCCCGCGTGCGCCATTACACCTGTGGACACCACGGCGGCCGGCGACACCTTCTGTGGCGGTCTCGTAGCAGCGCTGAGCAACGGCGCCAGCATGCCGCAAGCCCTGTCGCTCGCCGGCGCCGCGGGCGCTTTGGCGTGCACCCGACTGGGCGCGCAATCCAGCATTCCGCAGCAAGCAGAGGTTGCCACCTTCCTGGCCCAACAGCCCCCCAAAACCGCAGCGACCATGGATGCCCTAGGCGCCTATTGCGGTTTGCCAACCGGCAGCTATTCCTGATCGACAAACAATAATATGAACAACACACAAGCTCCCCGCAAAGTCATCTATGACACCGACCCCGGCGTGGATGACGCCATGGCCCTGTACTTCGCCATGGCCCACTCCGGCATCGAGCTGGTAGGAATCACTACCACCTTTGGCAATGTGTCGGTCGACCAGGCCGCCACCAATGCACTGTATTTAACGGCCTTGGCTGGGCAGAACGTTCCCGTTACCAAAGGGGTGAAAACACCCTGGATCAAGCCCGGCGGACAACCCCCAGATTTCATCCACGGTGCCGATGGATTGGGTAATCTGCCTAGCCGGGTTGCGACCAACAATGCAGTGGACCCCCGTTCGTCGGCCCAATTTATCGTGGATATGGCCCGCACACAACCCGGCGAAATCACGCTGGTGGCGGTTGGCCCGCTGGGCAATCTGGCCCTGGCACTCAAGCTGGAGCCCGAGCTGCCCAAACTGCTGCGTGAAGTCATCATCATGGGTGGCACAGTCAATGAACCGGGCAATGTGTCGCCCGTAGCCGAGGCCAATATCTGGAATGATCCACATGCCGCAGACCTGGTATTCACGGCAGGTTGGAAGCTAACTATGGTGGGCCTGGACGTCACCCACGGCGTGGTGACGCACCTGGAATTGTTCAAGAAGATTGCAGACCACCACAAACATGTAGCCACCGATGTGCTGCACCATGCGGTCGCTTTCTATTCCAACTTCTACAGCGGCTTACACCCCCACCTGGCCGCCAAACCGGGTTGTTTTGCACACGACCTGCTGGCCTTTATCTACCTGACCAACCCCGACCTGTTCAAGCTGGAGACCGGCAGCGTGCGCGTGGTGACTGAAGGCATTGCCCAGGGACAGACCATGCTGAACCGCCGTAGCTACATTGATTATCCGCAGGAAGGCTGGGGAAAGCATTTACCGGTAACCAATGTTTGCATGCAGGTTGATGCACCCGGCTGCCTTGCCCTGTTTGAGCAGACCCTGCTGTCCAACTGGTTGAAAAAAAACTGACCGAGAAAGCAAAAGAGGCACGCCATGCATTTACCCGTCGTTGATTTCCGCAGCCCTACCGCTGCGCAAGATTTCTGCCGCAGCCTGCACGAAACCGGCTTTGGCGTGTTGCGCAACCACCCGCTGGAACAGTCCATGGTGGAAGGCATATATGCAGAATGGCTGGCCTTTTTTCAGACTGAGGCCAAACACCAGTATTTGACCGACCCGGCCAAACACGATGGTTACTTCCCGCCGTCAGTGTCTGAGATCGCCAAGAACCACACACGGCGTGACCTCAAAGAGTTTTTCCACATCTACCCTTGGGGCAAATACCCCAGTGAGGTGTCTGACACCGCGCGGCGTTACTACGACCAAGGCAATGCATTGGCTCGCACGCTGCTGAATTGGGTCGAAGAGAACTCACCGGCGGACGTCAAAGCCCGCTATTCCATGCCCCTGCCTCAGATGTTGGAGGGAAGTGACAACACGCTCCTGCGCGTACTGCACTACCCACCCCTGCGGGGTGACGAAGAAGCCGGCGCAGTGCGTGCCGCAGCCCATGGGGACATCAATCTGCTGACCATCCTGCCGGCGGCCACCGAACCCGGCCTGCAGGTCTTGGGCAAAGACGAGGCTTGGCATGACGTGCCCTGCGACTTTGGCCTGCTGATCGTCAATATTGGCGACATGCTGGAAGAGGCGTCGGGGGGTTATTACCCGTCCACCGTGCACCGCGTGCTCAACCCGATGGGCGATGCACGCTTCAAGCCACGCATTTCGCTGCCGCTGTTTTTGCACCCGCAACGCGACGTGGTGCTGTCAGAACGGTACACCGTGGGCAGCTACTTTGACGAACGCATGCGTGAGTTGCGCGGGGAAAAGTAGCGGCCCCCGCGCAGCGGCGCGGCATGGGGGCGACAACCCGCCGTAGGGCCGCCCCAAGGCGGGTTAACCCCCTCGGGGGGGCAGCGGCGGAGCGTGGGGGCTCCATATTTTTAGGTCAGCAACTTGAACAGCATAAAGAGCATCAGCCCGAGCTGAGCACTCCAGAAGGTCGCCCGTACCAGCACCTGTAACTGGCCCACACCGCTCAGGTGGGTTAGCGACTGGCCTAGGCGTGCATACAACACCCAAGGCGCCAACGTAGCAACCGCGTCCATTCGACCCAAGGCAGCCGCACCCAACACAACCACAGCAAACACCGGCAGGCTTTCCAGGCAGTTGGCATGGGCATCTTCCATGCGCTTGACGAAGGCCGCATCACCGCTGGACTTGGCGCCGCGCGGCCAGCTATTGATGGGTGTGCCCGTCACAAATCGCAGGCCGCGGTACAGAAATACGCCCAAAACCAGCAGCGCGGTCCACGCGGCAAAACCAAAAAGTGCTTGAATGGCTGTCATGTGCGGGGGTCCCGGAGTGTTGAAAAGGCAACCTTAACCCATCGCACCGTCCCTCCATATTCGAATTCAGAATAAGGAAATAGCTAAAAAATATTTTTCAATATAAGCCTGCTCGCCTACAGTCAGCCTCATGCATGAATTAGCGTTTGTCTTTGCGGGTTTTTTTGTCGGCGTCATCGTTGGGTTAACGGGCGTCGGCGGTGGCTCCCTGATGACGCCGATTCTGATCTTTTTCTTCGGCGTCAAACCCTACCTCGCCGTCGGCACAGATCTGCTGTTTGCCGCATTCACCAAGATGGGCGGCACCATCAAGCTGGCGCGCTCCAAACACATTGACTGGCCCGTAGTACTCAACCTGTCGGCCGGCAGCATTCCCGCAGCGCTGATCACGCTGTATGTTTTGCACAATATGGGTGCGGCCAGCCAGACGGTTCAAAAAGTCATGACCACTGCGCTGGGCATTGCTTTGCTGCTGACGGCCGCTGCCACGCTGTACAAGGTCTTGCGGGGCAAGGCTACCCCTACGACCATCACCAAAGGCGGAGAAGCCGCTGCTGCCCGCCCCCGCCACTGGAGCCTGCCCGTGTTGTTTGGTGCCATCATCGGCACCTTGGTCACGCTGACATCGGTGGGCGCTGGTGCCATTGGTGTCACTGTGTTGATGATCCTGTACCCCTTGTTGCCGCTGCCACGCATCGTGGCGGCCGATATTGCTTATGCTGTGCCGCTGACCCTGGTCGCAGGCTTCGGCCACGCATCCCTGGGCTCGGTGGACTGGCCCATGCTGGTCAGCCTGCTGGCCGGCTCCCTGCCCGGTATCTGGATCGGCTCACACCTGATGCACAAGACCCCTGAACGCGTCATCCGCTCCCTGCTTTCCGTATTGCTGGCCTACGCCGGTTTGAAATTGATTGCCCTCTGATATGTACCAATACACCGACTTCGACCGCCAATTCATCCAAAGCCGCGCCGCCCAGTACCGCGACCAGTTGGAGCGCAACCTGGCCGGCACCCTGAGCGACGACGAGTTCCGCCCCCTGCGCCTGCAAAACGGTTGGTACATCCAGCGTTACGCGCCCATGTTGCGCGTGGCCGTGCCCTATGGCGAACTGTCCAGCAAACAGCTGCGCGCTTTGGCTAAGATCGCCCGCGAATACGACCACCCATCCAAAGAAGTGTTCGACACGGCCATTGGCGCCCAAGCCGCCTGGGGCACAACCCACCTGCCCGTGGGTTACGGCCACTTCACGACCCGCCAAAATGTCCAGTTCAATTGGATCCCGCTGGCCAAGAGTGCCGACGTCATGGACCTGCTGGCCAGCGTGGACATGCACGGCATTCAGACCAGCGGCAACTGCATCCGCAACATCACCAGCGACGAGCTGGCCGGCATTGCACCCGACGAGATTGCCGACCCCCGCCCGTTTGCCGAAATCATGCGCCAGTGGACCACGCTGCACCCCGAATTCGCCTTCCTGCCGCGCAAGTTCAAGATCGCCATCACCGGCGCCACGGCCGACCGCGCCGCCACCTACTGGCATGACGTAGGTCTGCACATGATCAAGAACGCCGAAGGCGAACTGGGCTTCAAGGTGCTGGTGGGCGGTGGCATGGGCCGCACACCGGTCATTGGCATCACGATCCGCGAGTTCCTGCCGTGGAACCAGATCATGAACTTCCTGGAAGCCGTGGTGCGTGTCTACAACCGTTGGGGCCGCCGCGACAACATGTACAAGGCGCGCATCAAGATCCTGGTCAAGGCCGAGGGCCAGCGCTACATCGACGAGGTGGAAGCTGAGTACCAGCAGATCATCACCGTGGACGGCGCGCCGCACACCATCACCCAGGCCGAACTGGACCGGGTCTCTGCATCATTTGTGCCGCCAGCCCTCGTCGAACGTGCGCAATCCGCTATTAAAACAGTAGCAGTGCCCGCTGACCGCCAAAAAGACTATGAACGCTGGCTTAAGCAAAACGTGGCCGCCCACCAGAACCCCGCGCTGCGCGCCGTGACCCTGTCCTTCAAGCGCCTGGGCCAGGCCCCCGGTGATGCCGATGCCGACCAGCTCGACACGGCCGCAGCCCTGGCCGACGAATTCAGCGCCGGCGAAGTGCGTGTCACGCACGACCAGAACCTGCTGCTGCCCTGGGTGCGCGCTGAAGACCTGCCCGCCCTGTGGGTGGCGGCCAGCCATGCGGGCTTGGCACGCTCGAACGTGCGCCTGCTGACCGACATGATCGCCTGCCCCGGTGGCGATTTCTGCGCGCTGGCCAATGCCCGCTCCATCCCGATTGCCGCATCGATCACCGAGCGCTACCAGGACATGGATGAGTTGCACGACCTGGGCGAGATCGACCTGCACATCAGCGGTTGCATCAACTCCTGCGGCCACCACCACAGCGGCCACATCGGCGTGTTGGGCGTGGACAAGGACGGCAAGGAGTGGTACCAGATCTCGCTGGGCGGCTCCGACGGTTCGGTCCTCTCCGGCACCGCTGTACCCGGCAAGGTCGTCGGCCCCTCCTTTGGTGCGGGTGAAGTGCCCGGTGTCATCGAAGCCCTGCTGGACACCTTCCGTCTGAACCGCAACGGCCGCGAAACCTTTATCGACTGCGTGAAGCGCGTCGGTTTTGATGCCTTCAAGACGGCAGCCAACAGCGCCCGCCTGGCTGACAAACACGAAGACCTGCACGCCCTGCCCAAGTCGGCGGGATATGCCAAAGACGCACAAGAAGCGTGAAGCCCGGAAGAATGAATACTATGAAATTAATAGCTGCAAATGTCCATTCCACGGGTGCTACAGCCTCAAACGTCATAGAGCTTGCCAACGATGTGGACCCCCGCACGCTGTCGTTAGCCGGCGTAGACCGCATCGACCTGCTCTTCCCCAAGTTCACCGACGGCCGCGCCTTCAGCCAGGCCTTCCTGCTGCACCGCCGCCTGGGCTTCAAAGGCGAGATCCGCGCCACCGGCGATGTGCTGGTCGACCAGCTGGTGCAGATGCAGCGCAGCGGCTTCACCTCCGCCGTGCTGCGCGAGGGCCAGGATATGGCCGTCGCCCAGAAGCAATTGGACCGTTACAAGGCCTTCTACCAGGGCGACGCCGTCACGGTGAAGCCGATATTCGCAAGGGAAGCCGCATGAGCACAACAAATACCCTCGATCTCGCACAGGTAAACGCCCAATTCGGCCACGACGCACCCGGTCTGGTGGCATGGGCCCTGGGCCTGAACCAGAGCCCCATCGTCACCACCAATTTCCGCCCGTTTGAGGCGGTGATCCTGCACATGGTCGCGCGTGTCAAACCCGACGTGCCCGTGGTCTGGATGGACAACGGCTACAACACCGAAGCCACCTACCGCTTCGCCGACGAAGTCACCAAGCAACTCGGCCTGAACTTGCGCATCTACTTGCCGCTGCGCACGCGCGCGCACCGCGAGGCAGTAGAAGGCCCGTTGCCCGCTCTGGGCGACCCGCGCCATGCCGCCTTCACCGAAGAAGTGAAGCTGGAGCCCTTCACCCGCGCGCTGCGCGAGACAGCACCCAAGGTCTGGTTCACCGCGCTACGTGCCACGGACAGCGCCGTGCGTGCGCAGATGGAGCCGGTTAGCATCAACCCCGACGGTCTGATCAAGGTCGCCCCGCTGCTGCACTGGTCGTCCAAAGACCTGTACCAGTACTGCGAGGCCCATGGCCTGCCCAACAACTTCGATTACGTGGACCCCACCAAGGGCGAAGAGCAGCGCGAGTGCGGCCTGCACATTGCGCATTGAGTAAGCTCACAGAACACGACAACGCCATGAACGCTATGACCGACACCTCGCATTTCAATTTACTGTCCAACCGCCACCTCGACGCGCTGGAGGAAGAAACCATCTTCATCCTCCGCGAAGTGGCTGCCGCCTTTGAGCGCCCCACGCTGCTGTTCTCGGGCGGCAAGGACTCCCTGGTCATGCTCAAGTGCGCCGAAAAGGCCTTTGGCGTGGGCCGCATCCCCTACCCGCTGCTGATGATCGACACCGGCCACAACTTCCACGAGGTCACCGATTTTCGTGACCTGCGCGCCAAGGAACTGGGCGCCGAACTCATCGTGCGCAGTGTCGAAGACTCGATGAAACGCGGTACCGTGCGCCTGGCCCACCCCGGCGAATCGCGTAATGTGCACCAATCGGTGACACTGCTCGAAGCCATCGACGAATTCCGCTTTGACGCGCTGATCGGCGGCGCCCGCCGCGACGAAGAAAAAGCCCGTGCCAAGGAACGCATCTTCAGCCACCGCGACAGCTTTGGCCAATGGCAGCCCAAGGCCCAGCGCCCTGAGCTGTGGACGTTGTTCAACACCCGCCTACAACCGGGAGAACACTTCCGCGTGTTCCCCATCAGCAACTGGACCGAGCTGGATGTGTGGCAGTACATCGAGCGCGAAAAGATAGCACTGCCTTCGCTCTACTACACCCACAAGCGTGACGTGGTTGAGCGCAAGGGTCTGCTGGTGCCGGTGACCGACCTGACCCCTGCCAAGGATGGCGAAAAGGTCGAGAGCCGCGACGTGCGCTTCCGCACCGTGGGCGACATCACGTGCACCTGCCCGGTGGACAGCCTGGCTGCCACCGCAGCCGACATCGTGGTCGAGACGTTGGCGGCCGACGTCAGCGAACGCGGTGCCACCCGCATGGACGACAAGACGTCCGAAGCCTCCATGGAAAAGCGCAAGAAAGACGGGTACTTCTGATATGACAACCGCTACACAAACAATAGCTAAACCCCTATATTCCGCGGGGGCTACAGGCCAGAATGGCTTAAGCGGTGATACCCAAAGCGCTCTGCGCTTCATCACCTGCGGCAGCGTGGACGATGGCAAGAGCACACTGATTGGCCGCCTGCTGGTGGACAGCCGCTCGGTGCTGCAAGACCAGTTGGCCAATGTGTCCAAGAGTGGCGAGGCTGATCTGGCCTTGTTCACCGATGGCCTGTCTGCCGAGCGCGAGCAGGGCATCACCATCGACGTGGCATACCGCTACTTTGCCACCCCGACCCGCAAGTTCATCATCGGCGACGCGCCCGGCCACGTGCAGTACACCCGCAACATGGTCACCGCCGCCAGCAGCGCCCACGCCGCTGTGGTGCTGGTGGACGCCACCAAGCTGAAGTGGGATGTGGAAGGCCTGGTGGACCTGCTGCCCCAGACCCGCCGCCATTCGCTGCTGGTCAACCTGCTGCGCGTGCCCAGCATCATCTTTGCGGTGAACAAGCTGGACGCGCTAGGCGATGGCGCTGCCAAGGCTTTTGCCAAAATTTCCGAAGCGCTGCAGGCCTTTGCGGCGCAGGCGGGCATCACCGTCACCGCCAGTATCCCGATGTCGGCGCTCAAGGGCCACAACGTGGTGACGGCGTCTCAAGGCTGGTGTGGCTATACCGGCCCCAGCTTGCTGAGCCTGCTGGAGACTTTGCCCGTGACGGCCGCCGAGACCGATGTGCCGTTCGCCTTCCCGGTGCAGTGGGTTGAAAAATTCCACGACTCCGCCGACACCACCCAAGGCCGCCGCGTGTTCTGGGGCCGTGTGGCCACCGGCACCGTGCAACCCGGTGACACGATTTCCGTGCTGCCCAGTGGCCAGAACGCCAAGATCTCCCAGGTGCTGGACCATGCGCGCACGCCCAAGAATGTGGGTGCGGGCCACGGCGCCGGCATTGTGCTGGACCGCGAAGTGGATGTGTCGCGTGGCGACTGGCTGCTGGCCTCGAACGATGCGCCCAGCCACTTTGAGACGACCCGCGAGATCAAGGCGACCGTCGCCTGGATGGACGACGAACCTCTGGTTGCCGGCCGCGTCTACTGGGCGTTGCACGGCCACCGCTGGATCAAGGCCAAGGTCAAGCGCATCGTCCACAGCCTGGATATCAACACGCTGGAAGAGCATGATGCAACCCAGATCGAGCCCAATGCCATCGGCCACATCGAACTCAGCCTGCAGGAGCCCATTGCTGCCCTGCCCTACAGCCAGTCGCGCATCTTGGGCGCACTGATACTAGTGGACACCGCCAGCCACAAAACCTCTGGCGCTTTGTTACTGAATTGACCGCACGGCACCCCTGCGACAGAGTGGGGTTGCAATTGCCAATAAAATCAAGGGGTTGTTAATACCTCTGTGCCCTAGAAAATAAAATGACCCATACCGTCACCGAAGCCTGCATCAAGTGCAAGTACACCGATTGCGTCGACGTTTGCCCCGTGGATTGCTTCCGCGAAGGCCCCAACTTCCTGACCATCGACCCTGATGAATGCATCGATTGCGCGGTGTGTATCCCCGAATGCCCGGTCAACGCCATCTACGCCGAAGAAGACGTGCCCGCCGACCAGCGCCACATGACGGCGTTGAACGCCGAGCTGGCCAAGCTACCCACCTGGAAGAGCATCACCAAACGCAAGGCCGAGCTGCCTGACGCGGATGAGTGGAAAGACAAGACCGGCAAGCTGGTGCATTTGATCCGCTGATCGGCCGTGCCCATGGCACCGCCAACCGCCCCTGCCATAGAAACCGATGCGCTCATCATCGGCGCGGGACCCGTAGGCCTGTTCCAAGTGTTCCAACTAGGCCTGCAGGACGTCCGGGTGGATGTTGTGGATGCCCTGCCCGGCCCTGGCGGCCAGTGTGTGGAGCTGTACGCCGACAAACCCATCTACGACATCCCGGCCCTTGCAGTCTGCACCGGCCGCGAGCTGGCAGACAAGCTGATGGCCCAGGTCGCCCCCTTTGGTGCGCGCTTCCACTGGGGCCAGGTCGTCACGACATTGCAAAGGCAGTCCGACAGCCGTTTTCTGGTCGAGACCTCCCAAGCCCAGCGCTTTCTGTGCAAAACTGTTTTTATTGCCGTGGGTGTCGGCGCATTCCAGCCACGCACTTTGCATGTTGAAGGGCTGGCCGCGTTTGCTGGCACGCAGTTGCTGCACAGCCTGCCCGATGCGTCGGTGTGCGCGAGCAAAAACGTTGTGATTTTTGGTGATGGCGATGCCGCACTCGAATCAGCACTGAAACTCTGCGCCGCGCACCCCGACGGCAACCCCCACAAGGCGAAGCGCGTCACCGTGGTGCACCGCCGCGATGTGTTCAGCGCCGCCGCACAAACCGTCGAGCACTTCCGCGCTTTGGTGCAGCAAGGTCACGTCCACTTCGTGGCCGGCCAGGCACAGGGCGTCGAGACCATCAACGAACGCCTGACCGGCATCCAGATCCTGGATGCTGAAGGCCAAACGCGCACGCTGCCACTGGAAATGCTGCTAGTGCTGCAGGGCCTGTCCCCCAAACTCGGACCCATAGCCCAGTGGAACTTGGATATGGAACGCAAGCAGTTGCAGGTGGATACCGAAAAATTCTCCACCAGCGAGCCGGGCATTTTTGCCGTGGGTGACATCAACACCTATCCCGGCAAGAAGAAGCTGATCCTGTGCGGCTTCCACGAGGCCACTTTGGCAGCCTTTGGCGCCATGCAGTTCATTGCGCCCGACAAGAAGGTAATGCTGCAGTACACAACGACCAGTCCCAAGCTGCACAAGCTGTTGGGCGTGGCGCCGCAGGTGCTGGATGCGGCGGGTGAATAAGAATTTCTGCAGTTTTTTCAAAAATCTGCATGCATCTTCAAAAACCAAAATTTTCCACGCTATAATTTGAGGCTTCATTCCTCGATAGCTCAGTTGGTAGAGCGCCGGACTGTTAATCCGTAGGTCCCTGGTTCGAGCCCAGGTCGAGGAGCCAAATTTAAGAACCCGCCATCGCAAGATGGTGGGTTTTTTATTTTCCGGGTCACCCATGCACATCGAAACCTCCACTGCCACTTCCGCTCTCATTCAAGAGGGTGTACAACAGATTGCAATACTGCGAGAAGATACCAATGAGGCCCACATCGCAGAGCACATCCGCGGTATGGTTGCGGCGACGATGGGTCACCTGGCTAGCGATGTATCGGACGCCACACTGAAGACTGCTGAACAATGGCAAGGCTGGGCACTGGGCGTGGCTGACGGAATTTGAAACACATGCAGCAATTGGAGAAAGAAAACATGTTTGATAAAAGCGGCCAATGGATTCCATTGGAGACCTTCGACGATTTTGACAATGGCCTGTCGGATCTGATTGAACTGTGGTCGAGCACTGCAAAGTCGGCAACCCAGGCCGTGAAGGATTCAGCGTTCGCACATTTCAAAGAAGACCTGGAAGCGGCAACCCTGAAATGGGAAGGTAATAAAGCCAAGTCCAAAAAGTATGCAGCTATTGCCCAAGAGTTGGCAGAGTTTGAAGAAGTGTTGAAACAAGGCTGAGACCCTGGCCGATAGAGGCGCAGCTTGATTTGTTTCAACAAACCCTACGGGGTGCTCAGCCAGTTCACGCCCGAAGGGCAATGGCGCGGGCTCAAAGACTTCATCACCGTGCCGAATGTGTACGTAGCGGGCCGTCTGGACGCTGACAGCGAAGGCCTGTTGTTACTGACTGACGATGGCCAACTCCAGGCCCGTATTGCCGATCCGCGCTTCAAGATGGAGAAGACCTATTGGGTGCAGGTAGAGGGCATCCCCGATGAGGCCTCCCTCGTGGCCTTGCGCAACGGTGTTCAGCTCAAAGACGGCCCCACCCTACCCGCCCGCGCCCGCGTGATGGAGACGCCACAAGGTCTGTGGGAACGCGTCCCTCCGATCCGTGTGCGCCAGACCAAGCCCACAGCCTGGTTGGAACTGGTTATCCGTGAGGGTCGCAACCGCCAGGTGCGGCGCATGTCGGCAGCGGTCGGCCTGCCGACCCTTCGCCTGATCCGCGCCGCCATAGGGCCCTATGCGCTGGATGGGCTGGCCCCAGGGTGTTGGCGGGAACAAGTGGTCCAGTAAGGGCACCGCGTGGCCCCCCCCCTCCTGATCAGCGCTTCTTCTCAATCGGGTTGGCAGTCAGCCAGTTGGCGGGATAGGCCCGCATGAACTCCTTTGCCTTCTCTGGACGGGCACTTAGCCAAGCGTCCACAGCGCCTTCGTTCAGTATTACCACCATTCGTTTTTCGTTGCCGGGCTGTTGGTAGCGGTGCATCAGCGCATGGCTATTCGCGCTCACCGTGAGCAGCGCGTAGCTGGAGATCACCTCACCCTCAGCACCCGTCCAGCTTTCCCACAAGCCCGCCACACCCATGGGTTTGCCATCCACCCGGGCAATGCGGGTGGGTACCGCCTTGCCACTGCGCCAATCGTCGTCTTGAAACGCCATCATCGGCACGATGCAGCGCTGCCCGTTCATCCACGCATCGCGAAAGTTGTTGGACGTGGTCACGGTTTCTGATCGGGCATTGACCAGCTTGGCAGAGCGCAGCTTGGCCTCAGACGCCGACTTGACCCAGTTTGGCACGAGGCCAAACTGACCGCCCACCAGCTCGCGAGAAAGAAGCACACGCGCGGGCTCACCCGCTTCCGGCACCGCCCCTGCCTGGGGCTGGCCTGCGCGAATAAAGACGCCCTGTTGGCGCTGCCACACCTCGCGCCCCAACGGAGAAACCGGGGCCGCGACGTGGAACGCTTCAGGGTATAGCGAAGCTATCTGAACAGTTTCGTAACGGTCACTCATACGGCCCCTTCAAAACGCCCTCTCAGATACGCATTGATGGCAGCGGACTCGACGAGCCACTGGCTGTTACCCGCGGTGTCAGTAATCTTCAGGCACGGCACTTTGGGCTGGCCCAGGCCATGTACCAATGCCGCACGATGCTCCCCTTCCTTTTGCGCATCGCGGCGTTCAATGTTGAGAGACAACCTGTGCATTTCTTTGCGGACCTTGATACAAAAAGGACAGGTTTTGAACTGGTACAAAACAAGGTTTCGACACTGTGCGTCTATTTCCGCTTGCTGCGCCGCGGCACGTACCACGCCTTTTGGACGACTGGCGACTTCCCATACACGCATGAAGGGGCCTAACAATAACCGCAGGGTTTTGAAGAAGAGTCTGACGAAAGTTTTCATGTTGATCAATAGGGATTGGAGTGAGATACCTGCAGGGGCCTCATTGTCGCCCGCCAAGCAACCGAGTCCTCACGGGGATAATGGCCGCATGAGAATCAATCTGGTAACGCCCTTCGCAGAGAAGGACGCCGCAAAGGCACTGGGAGCGCGGTGGGACTCCACCAAGAAGCTTTGGTACATCGTCGATGTGGCCGACCTGACACCGTTTCTGCGCTGGATACCTGATGTAGATGCTGCGACGGTAGAGGCGGTTGAAAGTGTGGCGCCTATCAAAAGGTCTGCAGGCGTCATCACCACATCAACCCTCAAGCTTCCACACTGTGGATGCACTGTGCACGCTTGGGAAGACTGCCCGCATAGCGGGAACCAAGCATAAAAAAGCCGGGCCTTCTTGCGAAAGCCCGGCCCTTGTAGGCTAGCCAGTGCTTAGTGGAACTGCTCTTCTTCGGTAGAGCCAGTCAGTGCCTTGACGGAGGACGTGCCGCCCTGGATCACGGTGGTCACGTCGTCGAAGTAGCCCACACCCACTTCTTGCTGGTGCGACACGAAGGTGTAACCCTTTTCGCGGGCAGCGAATTCGGGCTCCTGCACCATTTCGGTGTAGTGCTTCATGCCTTCGCCCTGAGCGTACGCATGTGCAAACTGGAAGGTGTTGAACCAGTTGATGTGGATACCGGCCAGCGTGATGAACTGGAACTTGTAGCCCAACGCGGACAGGTCTTCCTGGAAGGAAGCGATCTGCTTGTCGTTGAGGTTTTTCTTCCAGTTGAAGGAAGGCGAGCAGTTGTACGACAACAGCTTGCCTGGGCAAGCGCCCAACACCGCCTGTGAAAATTCGCGAGCAAACCCAATGTCTGGCACGCCCGTTTCGCACCACACCAAATCAGCGTAAGGCGCGTAAGCCACGCCGCGGCTGATGGATTGCTCCAAGCCGTTCTTGACACGGTAGAAGCCTTCTTGTGTGCGCTCGCCGGTGATGAAAGGCTTGTCGTTGGCATCGTAGTCGCTGGTGATCAGGTTGGCGGCTTCGGCGTCGGTACGAGCCAAGATCAGGGTGGATACGCCCATGGTGTCTGCAGCAAAACGTGCAGAAATCAGCTTCTCGATCGCTTCACGGGTAGGCACCAACACTTTGCCGCCCATGTGGCCGCATTTCTTCACGGCAGCCAATTGGTCTTCAAAGTGCACGCCGGCGGCGCCGGAGGCAATCATGTTCTTCATCAACTCAAACGCGTTCAACACGCCGCCGAAACCGGCTTCTGCGTCGGCCACGATAGGCAGGAAGAAGTCGATGAATTCCTTGGAACCTGGCTCGATGCCACGGCCCCACTGGATTTCGTCGGCACGTTTGAAGGTGTTGTTGATACGGCGCACCATGGTGGGCACCGAGTCATAGGCGTACAGCGACTGGTCGGGGTACATGGTCTCAGAGGTGTTGCCGTCAGCGGCGACTTGCCAGCCCGACAGGTACACGGCTTCCAGACCAGCCTTGGCTTGCTGCATGGCTTGACCGGCGGAGATGGCGCCGAAGGCGTTGACGTAACCCTTCTTGGCACCGCCGTTGACCTTTTCCCACAGCTTTTCGGCACCGCGCTTGGCCAGCGTGTGTTCGATGTTCACGCTACCGCGCAGGCGAACGACGTCGGCTGCGGTATATCCGCGCTTGACGCCTTTCCAGCGGGGGTTGGTGGCCCAGTCTTTTTCAAGGGCTGCGATTTGCTGTTCACGGGTCTGAGTAGTCATGGAATCACTCCGTCGTAGTTAAAGAATTTCGGTGCCTGAAAAGGCGGGTTTCCAGTTCAAGCTGGACTCTATTGTAGTCTTATATAAGACCCAAAACGTATCTTATGTCTTATATATGACTAATTATTTTTCTATAAAAATCAACGACTTACGAATGCAATTTCTCAATACGAAACACGATGAGTGCGATATGAAAATGTTTGACTACATACACATGGACCGCGCCAAGGCAATGAGACCCCCACCTCCCCCATCTTGCAGGCTCCCCGTGCAGCTAGCGTGACAATCGCCATGCAAACTGTTGGGATAATGCCCAGTTTTTCAAATTTAAGGAGTGCGCCGTGCTGTTGACCCTGGTCATCGTCTACCTGCTGATCACCATTGCCATTGGTCTCTACGCTGCCAGGCGC
>JAYSZJ010000012.1:0-33792 GCA_043738115.1 Rhodoferax sp.
CTCTCTTCCGCGGGCCACGACCTTGAACTCTCCTTCCGAAGGCACCTACCTTGCCCGGGCATTGCAGCAGCAAACCATCAGCATCCGGGGTGCGCGCACCCACAATCTGAAAAATATCGACCTGGACATCCCCCGCAACCAGTTGGTGGTGATTACCGGGTTGAGCGGTTCCGGCAAGTCCAGCCTGGCCTTTGACACGCTGTACGCCGAAGGCCAGCGCCGTTATGTGGAGAGCCTGTCCACCTATGCGCGCCAGTTTTTGCAGCTAATGGACAAGCCCGATGTGGATGTCATCGAAGGCCTGTCGCCCGCTATTTCCATCGAACAAAAGGCCACCAGCCACAACCCGCGCTCCACGGTGGGCACGGTGACCGAGATCCATGATTACCTGCGCCTGTTATTCGCCCGCGCCGGCACGCCCTACTGCCCGGACCACGGCCTGCCGCTGCAGAGCCAGACCGTGAGCCAGATGGTGGACGCCGTGTTGGCTCTGCCGGTGGATACACGCCTGATGATCCTGGCGCCCGTGGCGCGCGAGAAGAAGGGCGAGTTTCTGGATGTGTTTGCCGAGATGCAGGCCCAAGGCTACGTGCGCTTTCGCGTCAATGGCAAGACCTATGAGTTTGACGACCTGCCCACGCTGAAGAAGACCGAGAAACACGACATCGACGTGGTCATCGACCGCATCAAGGTGCGCCCCGAACTACAACAACGCCTGGCCGAAAGCTTTGAAGCGGCACTGCGCCTGGCCAACGGCCGTGCCATCGCGCTGGAAATGGAGGCTTCCGGGAGCGCGGAGGCTATCGAAAATGATAGCGTCTTACGCTTAGGGGGCGGGGGCTACAGCCCTAAAGAGCATTTGTTCAATGCCAAGTTTGCGTGCCCGGTGTGCAGCTATTCCATCTCTGAGCTGGAGCCACGGCTGTTCTCGTTCAACTCGCCCGTGGGCGCTTGCCCCAGTTGCGACGGACTGGGCCAGACCGAGTTTTTTGACCCGGCACGTGTGGTTGCCTTCCCGTCCTTAAGCCTGGCCAGCGGCGCCATCAAGGGCTGGGACCGGCGCAACGGTTATTACTTCTCGATGCTGGAAAGCCTGGCCAAGCACTACAAGTTTGATATCGACGCAGCGTTTGAGTCCCTGCCCGACGCGGTGCAGCAGGCCATCTTGCACGGTTCGGGCGAGGAAGACATCAAGTTCAGTTATGTGATGGACTCCGGTGCCTCGCAGGGCAAAAAGCTGACCAAGAAACACCCGTTCGAGGGCATCGTGCCCAATATGGCGCGCCGCTACCGCGAGACCGACTCGGCCCTGGTGCGGGAGGATTTGTCACGTTACCGCAGCACACAACACTGCCCGGTGTGCGAGGGTTCGCGGCTGCGCCGCGAAGCACGCCACGTGAAGATTGGCGAGGGGGACCAGGCCCGCGCCATTTACGAGATCAGCCATGCCACGCTGCGCGAAAGTTATGCCTACTTCCAGACCCTGACCATGCACGGCGCCAAGGGTGATATCGCCGCCAAAGTAGTGCGCGAGATTGGCCTGCGCCTGAAGTTTTTGAACGATGTGGGGCTCAATTATTTGAGCCTGGACCGCAGCGCCGAAACACTCAGCGGCGGCGAAAGCCAACGCATCCGACTTGCATCACAAATCGGCTCCGGCCTGACTGGCGTGATGTATGTGCTGGACGAGCCCAGCATTGGCCTGCACCAGCGCGACAACGACCGCCTGATCGACACGCTGAAACACCTGCGAGATATCGGCAACAGCGTGCTGGTGGTCGAGCATGACGAAGACATGATGCGTGCGGCCGACCACATCATCGACATGGGCCTGGGCGCGGGTATACATGGTGGGCGTGTGATTGCCCAGGGCGACTTTGACGCCATCCAGTCCAACACCGAATCGCTGACCGGCCAGTACCTGGCGCAGACGCTGAAGATTGCTGTGCCCAAGCGCCGCACGCTGTGGCTGCCGACTGTGGTTGCTCAGCCCTACAAACCCGCCGACAAAGGCCAACGTTATGTGCCAAGCCCAGCCGCCGTGCGGCGTGCCGAGCGCGAGGCACAGCACCTGGCCACGCAGGGGGATTTACAACGGTTACGGGTGGTCGGCGCGAAGGGCCATAACCTGAAAGATGTGACGGTGGACTTCCCCGTCGGGCTGCTGACCTGCGTGACCGGGGTGTCGGGCTCCGGCAAATCCACACTGGTCAACGACACGCTGTACGCCGCCGTGGCCCGGACCATCTACCGCGCCCACGACGAGCCGGCGCCACACACCGCCATCGAAGGCATAGAACACTTCGACAAGGTCATCAATGTCGACCAGTCGCCGATTGGCCGCACACCGCGCTCCAATCCGGCCACCTATACCGGCCTGTTCACACCGATACGCGAGCTGATGGCCGAGGTAACCACTGCGCGTGAACGTGGCTACGGCCCCGGCCGCTTCAGCTTCAACGTGGCCGGTGGCCGCTGCGAGGCCTGCCAGGGTGACGGCATGGTCAAGGTGGAGATGCACTTCCTTCCCGACGTATATGTGCCCTGTGATGTCTGCGCCGGCATGCGCTACAACCGCGAGACGCTGGAGGTCTTGTACAAGGGCAAGAACATTGCCCAGATACTGGACCTGACCGTAGAGGCAGCGTATGAGTTTCTGCAGGCCGTGCCAACAATAGCCCGCAAGTTACAAACACTGCTGGATGTGGGCCTGAGTTACATCAAGCTGGGCCAGGCCGCCACCACGCTGTCCGGTGGTGAGGCACAGCGTGTCAAACTGGCCCTGGAGCTCAGCAAACGCGACACCGGGCGCACGCTCTACATCCTCGACGAACCCACGACCGGCCTGCACTTTGCCGACATCGATCTGCTGCTGAAAGTCTTGCACCAGTTGCGCGACTCGGGCAACACCATTGTGGTCATCGAGCACAACCTGGACGTCATCAAGACCGCGGACTGGTTGATCGACATGGGGCCCGAGGGCGGTTCGGGCGGTGGCACGGTGTTGGGCGTGGGCACGCCGGAAGACATTGCGGCCAACCCGGCCAGCCATACAGGGCGCTATTTGCAAAGACTGTTGTAGGCCGCTGGCACGGGGTGGCTGTTTGCCACTTCCATGCTATGGTGTGTGGCCTTTGGCCGCAAGCGGGAGCGGCCATCCCCAGGAATCTAACAGCCAGCCCTTCCATGTTTTTGTTCGAGCGCAATGTCGAAGTCGACCGCCTGGCAAGGGAGCTGGATGGTACTGGTGCGCCGGACGAAGAATTACGGGGCTTGGTCACCCTGGCCTGGTATCTGCGCCAGCAAGACAATGTTCGCGCCTGCACGCTGGCCATCAAGGCCAGAGCGCTGATGGCCGCGCATCCCTCTCTGCCGGTCCAGACTACACAACGCTTGCTTGCCCGTCTAGACCTGCTGGATGCCGAAACCCATTGGCTGCTTGCCGATTTTGAACAGGCCGTCGCTGCAGCACGGGGCGCACTGACCGCCTTCACGGCCTGCGACGACGCTGTGGGATGTGCTGATGCATACAGCATCCTGGCGTCGGTGCACTCCGGCAGGGGCGACCTACCGCAACGCGACCAATGCCTGGTGGCCGCTGTAGAGCATGCTGCGCGGGCCGGTGACCCACAACGTGTTGACCACTTCGAAGCCAACCGGGCGCGTTATGCGGTGCTGCGCGATGTGCGCCAAAGTAATCTGGTATGGGGCCAACGTTTTGCGGAGGATGTCTCGGGCATACATCCGGCTGTGGCGGCCAGCATCCACTGCTACTTTGCAACCCGCGACTACAGCTCCGGCAACTTCGCCGGCGCTGTGGTGCAGTTTGACAAGGCCTTCGAAGCGGCCAGCGCGTCTGGTCAATTGCTGGTTGCGGTGGTGGCAACCGTCAATGCGGGCAATACCTACGAAGCGCTGAACGACCATGACGCGGCGCTGGAGTGCCTGCAACGCGGGCTGGAGCTGGCACGCACCACGGGCTGGGCCGTCGCACTGGGGCCCTGCCTGCACCAGATGGCCGAGATCATGGGTGCGATGGGGCGGCTGGATGCTGCCCAGTCCATGCTCGACGAGGCCATGCAAATCTACGTGCCGCTGCGCAATTCGCGCAATTACGGCTCGGTGCTGACGTCGCTTGGCGAACTGGCACTGAAGCGCGGCGACTACCCCCGAGCGCTGGAATTGTTCCGCCAGCTAGTGACACGTGCGCAGCACCTGCGCCAGACCGACCAGGTTATCGAAGCGCAGACGGGCGTGGCCAACGCCTTGTTACAGCTCGGAGACGATACCCAGGCCGAGGAAACCGTGGTTGCCGCGCTGCACACGGCACAACACCAGGGGGCTGCCATCCTGGAGGTCAGTGCACAGCGGCTGTTAGCCCGCATCCACGCGTCCCGAGGTAAACACGTGGCGGCCATGGAATGCCTGACACAGGCGCTGGCCACTGCGCGCAAGGTGGACGGTTATCTGATACCGAGCGAGCTTCTGTTGGCAGTTGCTGAACAGTATGCCCAGGCCGGACGTTTTGCCGAGGCCTACCAGCACGCAGTACTGGCCGGTAGTGCCCGTGAACGTGTACTGAATCAGGAAGCGTCGAACCGGGCCACGGCAATGCAAGTGCGCATGGACACCGAACGCGCCCGCGCAGAAAGCGAATTCCACCGCCGCCAGGCCGAAGCCGAGGCCCGGCGAGCGGCGGTGTTGCAGCAAAGCAGCGACACGCTGAAGCTGCTTGGCACCATAGGCCAGGAAATCACGTCGCAGCTCGACAAGGAACACGTGTTTGGCGCTATAGCGCGCCACATGCACGGGCTGCTGGAGGCGTCCAGTTTCTCCATTTACCTGATGGACCCCGACGGCCACGGCCTGACCTCGGTCTACGATGTGGAAGAAGGCCAGCGCCTGCCCGCTGACCAAGTGCGGCTAGACGACATGCATTCGTTTTGCGCGCGCTGTGTGCGCGAACGTCGCGAGTTGCTGATCGACTTCACCAACCCCGAACAATTGCCCAACTATGTGCCGGGCACACTGGTCACCCTGAGTGCGCTGTTTGCACCGCTGACCATTGCCGACCGGGTGCTGGGCGTCATGACCATACAGTCCACCCGCGCCAACGCCTATGCCGAGAACGAACGCCTGGTGTTTCGCACGCTGTGCGCCTACACCGCTATCGGGTTGGACAATGCGATGGCCTACACCCACCTGCGTGACGCCAAGGACCAGCTGGTCGTGCATGAAAAACTGGCGGCGCTGGGCTCGCTGGTCGCCGGTGTGGCGCATGAACTCAACACACCGCTGGGAAACAGCCTACTGACCGCCACCACCCTGCAAGAAAACACGGCAGCACTGGCAGCCGCCGCAGCCACCGGCAGCATGCGCCGCAGTACACTGAGCGACTACATCGCGTCCTGTCGTGAAGGCCTGGACTTGGTCACGCGTGGCCTGCGATCGGCGGGCGAACTGGTACAAAGTTTCAAACAGGTGGCAGTGGACCGCGCCACCGAGCAGCGGCGCACATTTGAGTTGTTGCGAACCAGCCAGGAAGTGGTCGCCACCCTGCAACGCAGCATCCACGTCGCGGGCCACCGGCTGGACATGGACATTCCCATTGGGATCGTGCTGGACGGTTATCCCGGACCCTACGGCCAAGTGCTGACCAACCTGATCAACAACGCCGTGCTGCATGCCTTTGGTGCGCGCCGCGGCGGGACCATGCAATTGCAGGCACAACTGGTACGCAATTCCTGGGTGGAAGTGCGCTTCAGCGACGATGGGGTGGGTATTGCCACGGAGAATTTGAAACGAATTTTTGACCCGTTTTTCACAACCAAGCTGGGCCAGGGTGGCAGCGGCCTGGGCATGTCCATCAGCTACAACATCGTCACCTCGCTGTTCGGAGGTGATCTGGAGGTGCAAAGCACACCAGGCCAGGGAACCCGCTTTGTGCTGCGCCTACCGCTGGTGGCTCCGCACCACCCGGAAGACAACCACCATCTGGTTTAGTCTATTTTGCGGAAGCGCTGGGGCGGTCGGCCACGCGGTCGCGCCAGGCCTGCAGCGCAGGCATGCCCTCGCGGCCGGGGTGGAACTTCATCAGGCGGGCAAATTCGATGGCGCAATAGGCCGTAATGTCGGCAATGGTGAAGCGGTCTCCGGCCATCCAGGGCTGACGCTCCAGCACCGTGTCGAACCAAGCAGCCACCTCACGCACCTTCTGCGCCTGCGAATGGCCAAATTCCGGAAACTGGGGTTGCTCCAGTGGCGCCAGGCCAGGGTGCGTGTGGCGCACCGTGTTGGCAATTCCTGACAACAAATACAGTTCGGCGCGGCGGTCCGCCATCTCGATGAAGGCGCGCTCTTCGGCGTTCACTCCCATCAGATTGGGCTCAGGATACAGGCCCTCCAGATAAGTGCAGATGGCGCGGGTTTCGGTCAACACGCGTCCGTCGTCCAACTCCAGGGCCGGCACTTTGGCCAGCGGGCTCTTGCTGCGGTACACCTCACCCTTGTGTTCCTGGGCGTTCAGATCCACCGTGACCAGATCGATGCCGGTGATGCCTTTCTCTGCCATGAATACCATGACGCGGCGCGGGCTGGGCGCGCCAGGGGAGTAATACAGCTTCATGTTATACCCCTGCCTTGCGGGACTGGCCCATCTCGACCATGCTGCGCGCTGCCTCCGAGAATTGTTTAGCCTTTTCCTCCCCGTCGCGCGCCAGGTCGACCTTGGATGGCGGGCTCTCTATGCCCTTTTGCACCGCAGGGCGCGCACGGATGGCTGCCAGCCAACGCTTCAGGTGGGGCAGATCGTCCACATCGACACCCGACCAGCGGTGGGTGCGCACCCAGGCCCAGTTGGCGATATCAGCAATGGAATAGTCACCCGCCAGGTATTCGTGGTCTTTCAGATGGCCATCGAGCACGCGGAACAGTCGTTTGGACTCGCCCTGGTACCGGTCGATGGCGGCTGGGATTTTCTCGGGGAAGTAGCGGTAGAAGACATTGGCCTGGCCCATCATGGGTCCGATGCCGCCCATCTGGAACATCAACCATTGCAAGACCCTGGAGCGGCCCTTGGCGTCGGTGGGCATCAGCTGCCCGGTCTTTTCTGCCAGGTAGATCAGGCAGGCACCGGACTCGAAGACAGCAAAGTCATCGGCCGCATGGTCCACGATAGCGGGAATACGACCGTTGGGGCAAATGGCCAGAAACTGTGGCAACTTCTGCTCGCCCTTGCTCAGGTCCAGCACCTTCAGTGTGTAAGGAAGCGCCAGTTCCTCCAGCGCGATGGAGACTTTGTGCCCGTTGGGGGTGGCGGCGGTGTAGAGATCAATCATAGTGCCCATTATGGGCATCACTCAGCGCACTGGGGCGTGCTCAGGCCATGAAGCCCAGATTGCGTGGGTAATCGGGTCGACCGGCCTGCGTCCCAAAGCGCCGCAGATTGGGCAGAATGCCGGCCAACTCGCCGTCAGCCACACCAAACCAGTTGGCCAGCGTGCCCGCGTACTGGTCCACCGAGGTGCTGGGCAGCAGGCGACCCTGGCCTACGTGCCATTGGTCCTGCGCCGCAGCCGTGTTGGTGACACTGACGGGTGGCGCGGTGCCATAAAACGCAGCGCCTTTGACGGCTCCGCCCACCATCAGGTGGTGGCTGCCCCAGCCATGGTCCGAACCGTCGCCGTTGGAGGTCAGAGTGCGGCCAAAGTCCGACGCGGTGAAGGCCGTGACCTTGTTGGCTACACCCAACTCCACCGTCGCGTTGTAAAACGCAGTCATGGCTTCGCTGACCCGACCCATCAGCACGGGTTGCTGCGAGATCAGGTTGTCATGCAGGTCAAAACCTCCCAGGGAGACGAAGAACACCTGGCGCTTGGCGCCCAAGCCGTTGCGTGCGCCTATCAGCCGGGCCACCAGTTTGAGCTGGTCGGCCAGGGAGTTGCCGGTGGGGAACACGGTGCTGACGGTGGATGCGGCCAGGCTGGACGCGATTTGCGCCTCCCCGCCAATGGCCCGGGCTGTGACCCGGTTGTATTCGTTCTCCAGCGTGTGGGTGCGCGGCTGCTGCACCAGGCCCGCCAGTGCAGCCCTGACGGCGCTGGAACCATACACATTGTTCTTGACTCCGTTGATAGCCACTGCACCATTGGTGCTGACCTGGTAGGACAAAGCACTGTCGCCGGACAGAAACACCGCGTTGCCGGTCACATTGATACAGGTGAACAGGGAGTTGCCATTACCCGACAGGGCCAGATCACCAATATTGCCACCCCAGCCTATCGTGGAGCCTTCGGGCGACGAGGACTGCCAGATGGACTGCTGGTCGTTGTGCGAAAACAGCTTGGGCGGCAGCGGGTAGTTGGCACGGTCTGCGCTCTGGTATTGCGCCTTGGTCAAGGGTGCAACCAGCGGCCCCACATTGAGTTGCACGGCCGCCCTGCCGGTGTTGAACAGGTTGGCCAACCCGGTCATGGACGGGTGCAAGGCGTACTGGCGTCCGCCCGGTAGCGGTGTTGTCGGGTTGAGCAGCGTGGCGCCCAGGGCCGACTTGGCCAGCGCAATGCCGCCCGCCGTCTGGCCCGCACCACCACCGCGTATGGCGCTGTACTGGTTGTAGCTGGCATCGTCAAAAGTGACCACGGTGTTGGCGTAATCGTTGCCGCCATACAGGAACACGCAGACCAGGGCCTTGTAATCGGTGGCGTCAAATGCCGCCGCTTCACCCATGGCCGCCAGATTGAGGGCAAAAGGCAATGCCGTGCCGGTGAGGGCGAGCTGGCCGCTGCGGCGCAAAAAGGCGCGGCGGCTGTGTTTGTCGGAATCGAGGAAGTGCATGGCGCGTCCTATTTCTGGATGAGGTATTCGCTGGAGGCCATCACCAGCAACACGGCCGCGGCCACACGGTTGAGTTTGACGGCGTCGGTGCTGGCCGCGGTAACGGGGGTGGCATTCAGTGCCGTGACGATCAGGGTTTGCGTCGCCGCGGAGAGTTGACCCGCACACAGCAATAACCCCAGGCGTTTGACCAGCGCAGCAGGGTCCAGCACCAGGGCCAGTTCGGCCGTATAGGTGGCAGTAATGTCGTAACCATTGGTCGCATTGCTGCCGCTTTGCGGCTGGTCTGGCGCATTCACAAAGATGCCGTTGCGGATGATGGCCTGCATGGCATTCAGGTAGCCGCCCACACTGCTTTCGTTGACCAGTTGGAACTCCGGGGCCGGTGACTGGGTTGCACTCAGTGCGGTACTGGGCGGCACATAACCGGGGCGGAAGAAGTTGAATACGCTGGGTGAGCGCAAAGGGCTTTGGCCGATCTGGTTGGCGGGATTGCTCTGGTCACCGATCTTCCAGCTGCCACGGGCAGACCGGATGCCAAAGGTACGCCCCCACTGCACCAGGCGCAGGATGGGCTCGCGCAGTTTGCCGAATGTCGTTTGTGAAAGGCCGGCCGTACCGCGGGCTTCGTCGTCGAGCAAAATCGCAGAAAACACCGCTTTCAGATCACCCCGTACACCTGCGCCATTGTTGTTGAAGGCGCTGGCCACCCGGGCCACATAGGCCGGGCTGGGGTTGCTGGTGACCAGGCGCTGGATCATCTGCTTGCCAAAGAACGGGCCTACATTGGGATGGTTGAACAGTGTGTCCAGCGCGATCTTCAGCGCTGCCACGCCATCGGTTCCCGCGGCGACGGTAGCGCCGAGGAAACTGGATGCCAGCGTGGAGTGGTTGTTGGCCGTCAGGCGCATGGGTATACGTGTATAGACGGTGTTGGGGATGTTGCGGTTGTTCAGCGGCTCCAGCGTATTGACGTTTTGCGTCTGGTCAAAATCCCAGCCGGTGAATACGCGGGCGAGGTTGGTGACGTCGCTCTGCGTATAACTTTCGATCTTGTTGCCATTGCCATCGCGCTTCTCGGTGCCATCGTTGTTGAGCTGGTACAGGCCCAGCGTGAACAACTGCATCACCTCACGGGCGTAGTTCTCGTCTGGTGCGCGGCCGGTGGCCACGTTTTCCTTCAGATTGCCTTTGGTGTTGAGGTAATAGCCCATGGCCGGGTGCAAGGTCACGTCTTGCAGCAGGTTGCGGAAATTCCCGGTGACATGGGCGCTGAGCATGTCCCACCAGGACGCAATGGCATGGCTGCGCCATGCAAAGTCCAGCCCCGACAACGACACCACAAAAAACTCAGACAAGGCCAGCGCCATGCGTTTGCGAACTGCATCGCTCGACGTCATCAACTGGTTCCACACCATGTAGTCGCCGGGATAGGAGTTGTCGTAGAAGTTGGTCCCACTGCTGATGGTTCCGTAGCCACGCTGGTTCAGCCAATCAAAACCGGAGGTGCTCGGTGTGGCCGCAAATTGCTCAGCCAGCCAGGTGCCGTAAGGCTTGCTACGCACGTCGGCAATTTCTGCGTCTGACGCCGAAAACTGGGCCTGCAACAGGAACCGCACCGCGTCTTCATCGCTGGCGGCCGACGTGAAAAGGGCCCCAGCGGGGGCGTTGGATGGTGAGGTAGTGCCGGACCCGACCGCAGTGGCGCCACCACCGCCACCGCCCCCACAGGCGGTCAGCAGCGCAGACGCAGCCAGCGCGGCGGTAAGGATTTCGGAGCTTGTGTGGTTTTCGGGCTGCAGAGCCACTTCGGCATCCGCTAATTCTGGGAGACGCATATTTCGCACCTGTTAGGACCAAGCGGGCAGCTTACCGGCAATATCTACAGGTAATCGTTACAAAAGTGCGGCACCGCTCTGCAAATGTTACGGCCTGTAACCAGCATATCCCGTGATACCCCCGATGTACGTCGGGGCGGTGCGGATACTTAACGCGATGCGTTGAGCAGTTCTCGCGTGCGCAGGGCCTCGGCACGTGCCGCAGCCGCAAAGTCCGCACCCGATGACGCGTACAGGATGGCACGCGAGGAGTTGACAACGATGGGTGCCAGCGTTTCGCCCTGTGCGCCGCGCCAACCCGCCTTGACGGTGGCCGCGGCGTCACCCCCCTGGGCTCCCACGCCGGGTATCAGCAGGGGAACAGTGGGTGCCAGGGCGCGCACCCGCTCGATCTCTACGGGATAGGTGGCGCCGACGACCAGGCCGAGCTGGCCATTCAGGTTCCAAGGACCCTGGACTAAGCCGGCAATGTGTTCGTACAGCAGGGGCTGGCCGTCCACCGATGCCAGGCGCTGCGACTGCAGATCGTCACCGCCCGGGTTGGACGTGCGGCACAACAGGAACGCGCCCTTGCCGTGGTACTTCAGGTAGGGCGCCACGGAGTCAAAACCCATAAAAGGAGATAACGTGACCGCGTCCGCACCGTAACGCTCAAAGGCTTCGATCGCGTACTGTTCGGCGGTGCTGCCGATGTCGCCACGCTTGGCGTCCAGGATCACTGGCACCTGGGGTGCGGCGCTGCGCATGTGGGCAACCAGACGTTCCAGCTGGGCTTCGGCGCGGTGCGCAGCGAAGTAGGCGATCTGGGGTTTGAAGGCCATGGCCACATCGGCCGTGGCGTCGACAATGGCTGCGCAGAAGTCATAGATGCGGCTGGCATCACCGCGGTACTGTTCAGGAAATTTGGCAGGGTCCGGGTCCAGACCCACGCACAACAAGGAACCGTTTTGGCGCTCGGCGGTGCGCAGCTGGTCGAGAAAAGTCATGGCCCCTATTGTAGGGACGCCGCTAGCGTGGGTGCTCCAAAGTGTCCATGGCCAGGCAGAGGTCGGCCCAGGCTTTGGCCTTGTCGGCACTGGCGCGCAACAAAACTTTGGGGTGGTAACTGACGATAACCGGCACACCCCGGTAGCAGTAGACCCGGCCACGCTGTTTGCCCAGGGGCAGTGCGGCCTCAGCGGGGTGTTCCTCCAGCACCAGTTGCGCCGCAAAGCGGCCGACCGCCAGGATCACCTTGGGTTGTACCAAGGCCATTTCGCGCTGCAGGAACTGCGCACACTGCGCCAACTCTGCGGCTTGCGGCAGGCGCCCCATCGGCGGGCGGCACTTGACCACATTGCTCAGATAAGCGCCTTGGCGGCCCGCGCCACTGCGGTTGGCTCCAACGGCCTTGAGCATGTTGTCCAGCAGCACACCGGCCTGTTCCACAAAGGGCTGCCCCATGCGGTCTTCGTCTTCATCGGGCGGGTCACCGAGCACCAGCCAGTCAGCCTGCACCACCGTGTCGGGCAACTGCAACGTGCTGTTTTTGCGTCCTGCGCACAAACCGCAAGCCTGACAGGTGGCAGCGGCAGCGCGCAAACCTGCCCCACCCACATCCTGCAAGGCCAGGGCCTGACCGGAAGCTGCACCGTTGGCGCCATTTGGATAACCGCCAGCGCCCTGGCCCGCAACCGCAGCTTGCGCAGGCGCGGGCACCACCCGTATGGCGGGTCTTACCGGCACGTCTGGGGACGGCACCACACGTTGCACAACCGGCGCTGGCGGATTTGCCACCGCCTGCACGGGCACGGCGGCATCTGACGGCGGCAGCCACACGCGCACACCCATCTCCTGCAGCATGGCACGTTGGCGGTCGTCTAGGTCGAGGCTCATGGTCCGATTATGGATTTAGGACAGGCGCAGGCCCATGACTACCGCGTCTTCGCGTTTGCCGTGGCCTGCAGGGTAGTAGTCCTTGCGCACACCGACACGGGCGTAACCCTGGGCTTCGTAGACGTGGATAGCGCGGGTATTACCGACCCGCACCTCAAGCCACAACCACTGCGCGGCGCGGCCACGTGCCCACAGCGTCAGCGCATCCAGCATGACGCGGGACCAACCCTGGCGCTGGAACTCGGGCGCCACGGTGATATTGAGCAAATGCACCTCTTCCACACCCTCCATGGCGACGAAGTAACCCAGCACAGTCTCGTCGGCCAGCAGCAGCTGGGCCTGGTAACCCGACTGCAAGGCATCTGAAAAATTGGTGCGGTTCCACGGGTGAGCATAGGCACGCTGCTCGATCTGCACCACGGTGTCTATGTGCTCGGCCAGCAGGGGCGCGAACTGAACTTCAACCGCAGTGGGGCTTGCGCTGCGCATATTCAATGCCTTGCAACAGCCGCGCTGGCCTGAGCGGCAGCAGCCTTCTCCGCCAAACGTTCGGCCGTGGTCTTGGCAACCTTGTCGCGGATATAACTGGGCAGGGCCTGTTCGGCCGGCACTGCCTGGCCCGCGGCCAGCAGCGCGGGCGCCAGGCGCAGCATGGCCGACGCGGTGGGCAGGGCGGCGATGCGTTGGGCCGTTGCGCCACTGGGGTCCTCCGCGGCCACACGCTCGCCATACACCGCAAACACATTGCCAGCCAGTAACCAGGGTGTGGGCGGTGCGGAGGGATCTGTTGGCAGGCGAAGCAGTTTTTCGGGCTGCACCAGGGCACTGCCGCGTATCTCGGTCCACTGGTTGCCTGCAAATGCAAAGGTGGCGCAGTACATCTCCTCCATGCGGGCATCCAACACGGCGGTCACCACACCGGCTGGCTGTGTTCCCAGGGCCGTGTGCCGGGCCTCTTCTGCCACGGTCAACAGGGAGTCCACGGCCAGTACCGGCACGCCCGCTCCAAAAGCCAGGCCCTGTGCGACCGAGCAGGCCGTGCGCAAACCGGTGAATGAGCCGGGACCGCTGCCAAAACAGATGGCATCCAGCGCCTGCAGTCGCAGACCAGCCTGCTGCATCAGATCCAGGATGGCCGGAATCAAATCGGTAGACGCCTTGGCCCCGCCGCCCGCCGTGTGTTGCCACTGCTGCACCTGGCCACTGCGGGTACAGCAGACGGCGATGGACGTGAACTCGGTCCCGGTATCAAACGCCAGCAGATTCATGGTTTCACCGAGTCATTCATATCAAATCAGCCTCTAGCCCCCGACGGTGCTGGATCAACCGCTACTGATTTAGTAGCATTCGCCATTCCCTTGCGCACGCCAAACACGATGCCCGAGGTCACCAAGCCCAGCCCCAGCAGCACATTCCACCCCAGGGGTTCACCCAGGACCAAGGCCGCGGCAATGGCCGACAGGCCCGGCACCAGCGCCGTGATCATCGTGGAACGCACTGGGCCGAAGTACTGGATCATCTTTGTGAAGGTAATGCCGGAGATAACCACCGAGCCCACACCCTGAAAGAACATCTGGAAGGCCACATCGGTCCAGGGCGCCATAAACACCTTGCCCGGCACCCATTGCAACAGCAGCAACGCGGTGTAGACCGGCACATAGACCACAAAGGCCAGCGCGGTGATGGCAATGGTGGCGCGCACCGCGTCCAGCGCGTAGCGGCGTACCAGCACGCTGTAGATTGACCACACGAACGAGGCCAGCATGAACAACACGTCGCCGCGCCACACGCCGCTGCCATCCAGCGCATTCAGCAGGCTGCTGCCACCCACCAGCAGGCCACCCACCACAATCAGGCACAAACCCAGGGCCCGGGTCGGGGTGATGCGGTCACCCAGAATCAGCAGTGCCAGCAGCGCGGTCCACAGTGGCAGGCTGCCGGGCATCAGTACCGAGGCGTGGGCCGCGGGTGCAAACACGAAGCCGCTATAGGCCAACATGCCATACAACAACCCGCCAAAAAAGCCCACCAGCAGGGTAAGGCGCAGCGGCAGCGGCGACAGACCCAACAGGGAGCCGGCGTCGGGCTGGCTGCGGCGGTCGCGGCGCACCAGCCACCAGCCCCAGGGCAGCAGGATCAGACCGGCACCCCAGAGGCGGGCATAAACGATGTCAAAGGGGTTGAGCAGGCCACCACGGGCCGGATCGGCAGAGGCGCGGGCGATCACGATGAACGAGGTCCAGATCAACACCGTGACCACTGCGGCCATCACACCAATGGTCTTGGGCGATAGGGCGTGGAAGGGATTCTGGGGGCGTTGGGACATCACTGGGATTATCGGGGAAGCCAGCAGGCGATGCCCTACACCGGATAATCCTGTGCATGCACCTTCGTCCCCCTCTACCCCCCCTTTTGTTCACATGCCAAGCCGCCGCTTGCGCCCTGTGGTTCTCGCTGTGCAGTGCGGCGCAGGCCCAGGGCTTGCCCCCAGAAGTGGACGCTGCACTGGCCCGCGCAAAGATACCGCGTGAGGCCATGGCCGTGCTGCTGGTGGATGCCCAACCGGGCCAGGCCAGTCCGCGCGTCAACCACCGGGCCAACGTCGCGATGAACCCGGCATCCACCATCAAACTGGTCACGACCTTCGCCGCGCTGGAGCTGCTGGGACCTGGTTACACCTGGTCCACACCGGTTTTCATCGACGGCACGGTGCGCGACGGCACGCTGCACGGCAACCTGACCATCCAGGGCCAGGGCGACCCCAAGCTGGTGCTGGAGCGCCTGTGGTTGCTGCTGCGCCGCGTGCAGGGCCTGGGCATACGCAACATTACGGGTGACATCGTGTTGGACAACAGCGCCTTTGCCGTGCCGACCACCGATCCCTCGGCCTTCGACGGTGAGCCGCTCAAACCCTATAACGCTGCACCCGACGCGCTGCTGGTCAATTTCAAATCCGTGGTCATGAGTTTTGCGCCCGAGCCCGGCAATACACAGGCCCGCGTCCAGTTTGACCCGCCCCTGGCCGGGGTGCAGTTGCAGGCCACGGTGCCGCTGCTGGCCGGTGAGTGCCCGGACTACCGCAACGCTTTGAAGGCGGACTTCAGCGACCCGCGGCAGATCCGTTTTGCCGGAGGCTACGCGCAGAGCTGCGGCGAAAAGGTTTGGCCCGTGGCCTATGCCGACCCCAAGAGTTATGCCACGCGCGCCGTGGGCGGCATGTGGCAGGAGATGGGTGGCAAGCTGCAGGGCAGCGTGCGGTTGGGCAGCCTGTCCGGCAGCACGGCGGCGGCCTACAAACCGGTCTTTGATATGCGCTCGGCACCACTGGCCGAGATCGTGCGCGACATCAACAAATACAGCAACAACGTGATGGCGCAGCAGGTGTACCTGACGCTGGGCCGTGTGCTGACGCCGCCAGCGCCCGTGGCAGGCGTTGCGGACCCGGTGACGGCGCACGGCACCTTCGAAGCCTCGCACAAGGTGGTGCAGCGCTGGTGGACGGAGCGCCTGGGTGCAGACGACATGCCCCTGCTGGAGAACGGCTCAGGCCTGTCGCGCAATGAGCGCATCAGCGCCAATGCGTTGGGCCGCCTGTTGCAGGCTGCCTACGCCTCGCCACTGATGCCGGAGCTGATGGGATCACTCCCCATCAACGGCGTGGACGGCACGCTGCGCCGTGCCAAGACCCGCACCAACGGTTATGCCCATCTGAAGACCGGCAGCCTGAACGAAGTGGTGGCCGTGGCCGGTTTTGTGCATGGGGCTGCTGGCAAACGTTACGTGCTGGTCGCCATCGTCAATCACCCCAACGCCCGCGCCGCAAGGCCCGCCATCGATGCGATGGTGGACTGGGCTTCTAAATAATTTATGCAACTCTCTGAAATGGTCGGCTACGCCGCCGCTGTCCTCACAACCGCTAGCTTTGTGCCACAAGCCGTGCATACCTTCAAGACCAAGGACGTGCGTGGCATATCCCTGACCATGTACAGCATCTTCGTGGTGGGCATCACGCTGTGGCTGGTCTACGGCGTATTGTTAAACGCTTGGCCCATCGTGTTGGCCAACTCGGTAACGCTGACTTTGGCCGCGGCAATTTTGACGATGAAGCTGAAGTACCGATAACCCGTTTCTATGCATTTAAGGGGCGGCACCCAATAAAAATCGGTGTTTACCCCATTGGTCCACCTCAGCCTTCCATTCCATAATTTGCTGTTCAAAACGAACGGTCGTTCTATTTTATGGAGAGCACAATGAAGCAATGGAAATGGGCAGCAGTCGCAGCAAGCTGCGCGGTGGTATTGGCGGGATGCGGCGGAGCCAGCGATGGTTCTGATACAGCACCCAAAACCGTCGCGCCCTCAGTCAAAGTCTTCGGTGACAGCATCATGGACAGTGGCACGTTTGGCTACAAGTTCACGATCCAGAACGCTGATGCGGCCAACCCATTCCTGATTTTCCCGGAACTGGTTGCGGCCAACTTTGGTGTATCCAAGCTCTGCTCGTTCTTCAACTTCAACGGCACAACCTTCGTACCCAATACCGCCTGCACCAGCTACGCAGTGGGTGGTGGCCGGGTCAACAACCTGACCAACGCGTCTTCTCCCGGCAACAACAATCCTTTCTCCATAACCTACCAGATGGCCGTGGGGTCTGCGTCACTCGCCTCCACCGACGTGGTCATCATTGACGGGGGCGGCAACGACTTGGCCGACCTGACCGGCGCCTACCTGGGTGCCACTACCCCGGCAGGCATTGCAACCTATATGAGCCTGTTGGGTACGCTGTTGCCACCTGCAACGGTGTCGGCCATCATCGGCGCATCTCCCACACCGACCAGCCTGGGCACTGCTGCTGGTGCTTACGCCCAGGCCGTTGGCCAGACCCTGGCCGCATCGATCAAGACCAACGTGGTCGCCAAGGGTGTTGGCAAAGTAGTCGTGGTGAACGCGCCCGACATCACCGTCACACCGCGCTTCCTGGCCGTGCTGTCCGCAGTGGCAGCCGCCGGTGGCAGCGCACAACGTGACGCGGTGCAAGCAGCCGCACGTGCTTGGACCGGTGCATTCAACACCGCTTTGGCACAAGGTCTGGCGGGCACCAATGTGCAGGTTTATGACCTGAACACTGAAGGCGCAAAAATCGCCGCAACGCCAGCACAATTTGCGTTGACCAATGTCACCACGCCTGCCTGCCCCAAGGTTGCTGGCGGATTGGACAGCACCACAGGCCAGGCCAGCCTGTCCGCGGCAGTCACCGTGGCGGCTTGCAATTCGGCCAGCATGTCGGCGGCCATTCCCGTGGGTGAAACCTCGGCCAACTGGTGGAAGAGTTATGCCTACTCTGACAACTTCCACCCCACCCCTGCCCTGCACCAGTTGATCGGCCAGTCCATCAACCTGCAACTCGCCAAAGCGGGCTGGCTGTAATCCACGACGGAGCAAAACACCATGAAAAACACTGTGAAATTCCTGTTGATCCCCGTCGCTTTGGCATGTGCAGCGGCTGCCCACGCGCAAACCGCGGGTACCTGGATGGTGCGCGGCGGTGCCACCACCATCACGCCCAATGTCTCCAGCGGCGACCTGACCGCCCCCAGCCTGGTCGGCACCAAATCCAGTGTGGGCAGCTCCACCCGCCTGTCGGGCGGCATTACCTACATGCTGGACAACAACATCTCCATCGACGTGCCCCTGGCCTTGCCGTTTAAACACGACATTTCCGGTGATGGCGCCATCGCTGGTGTGGGCAAAATTGCCGACGTGAAGGCTTTGCCCGCCACCGTGCTGGCGCAGTGGCGCTTCATGGATGCCGCGTCCACGTTCAGGCCCTATGTGGGTGTTGGCATCACCTATGCCTACTTCTACGGCGCACGCTCCACGTCCACGCTGACCGCTATCTCGGGTGGCACACCGTCCAACCCAACCACGCTGTCGATTGATTCCAAGTGGGCCGCCACGGCACAACTGGGTGCTGCCTTTTCCATCAACAGAAACTGGTTTGTGGACGCCAGCTATACCTACACCCCGCTGAGCACCCGCAACACGCTGTCCACCGGTCAGACCCTGGACATCAAGCTGGACCCCAGCTCGGTCAGCTTGGCAGTGGGATATAAGTTTTAGCCCCCACGCTCCGCCGCTGCGCGGGTCGCTGCCCCCCGAGGGGGCCGCATTTTCCCCTTGGGGCGGCCCGGCGGAAAAACATCCGTACTATTGCGAACGTAACCAAGAAAGCAGCCTTCGGGCTGCTTTCTTTTTTGTGGGATGCTTGGGGCCTATGTATTCGCAACACTTCGGACTGACACAGGATCCGTTTTCCATCGCCCCGGACCCGCGTTACCTCTTCATGAGTGAGCGCCATCGGGAGGCGCTGGCGCATTTGTTGTTTGGTGTATCCGGCCCGCACAGCACGGCCGGTGGATCCGGCGGTGGTTTTGTGCTGCTGACCGGCGACATCGGCACCGGCAAGACGACGATCTGCCGCTGCTTTCTGGAGCAGATTCCGGCGGGTTGCCATGTTGCCTATATCTTTAACCCCAAGCTCACGGTCGTGGAGCTGCTGCAGTCCATCTGCGAAGAATTCCACATCACGCTGGGCGCCACCGCATCCACACCGGCCACGCTGAAGGATTACATAGACGCCCTAAATGCCTTCCTGCTGCAAAGCCACGCGGCCGGCCAAAGCAGCGTGCTTATCATCGACGAGGCGCAGAACCTGCAGGCCGATGTGCTGGAGCAACTGCGTCTGCTGACCAACCTCGAAACCAATGCGCGCAAGCTGCTGCAGATTGTGCTGATAGGCCAGCCCGAGTTGCGCACCATGCTGGCTCGGCCCGAGCTGGAGCAACTGGCCCAGCGCGTCATCGCCCGCTTCCACCTGGACGCCCTGACCGAGGCCGAGGGCACGCAGTACATACAACACCGCCTGGCCGTGGCCGGCCACACCGGTCCGCTGCCGTTTGACCGCAAGGCCTTGCAGGCCATCCACCGGCTGGCGCGGGGTGTGCCGCGGCGTATCAACCTGCTGTGCGGGCGGGCGCTGCTGGGCGCCTGGGCCACGGGCTTGCACAGCGTCAACCGGGGTGTTGTGAATAAGGCGGCGGGTGAGGTGTTTGGTGCCGAACATGCGCCAACAAGCACCATAGGAATGCATACCAACACCTGGCTGCTGGCCGGTGCGGGTGTGCTGCTGGGCGCGGCTGCTACCGCGGCGTTCACGCTGTCCAGCGGGCAGCCGACGGCGCAGCCCTCCGCGCTGTCTGCCAAAGCAGCCATGGCGCCCCTGAGCGCACCCTCCGCTGCGGCTTCAGCCCGCACGGCGGCAGTCTCAGCGCCATCCGTGGCAATGACACCGTCAAGCGGCGCCAGTGCGGCCAACACACCCGCCCCAGCCCTCGCACCGCTGGACGCCCTGTTGCCCCAGCTGCCGCGTGACATCAGCTTGGCCTGGAATGCCTTGGCGCACAACGGGTCGTTGCCAGCTACTACCGGTGACCCCTGCACCGTGGCCGCCCCTCAGCAACTGCAGTGTTACCGCACGACCAAACTCAATCTGCCGCTGCTGCGCCAGCTGGCGCGCCCCGGCATCCTGACGCTGCACGGCGCCAATGACGGCGGTGTGCGTTATGCCGTGCTGGTGGGCATGGCGGACCAGACCGCTACCTTGCTTGTCAACAACCAGCGGCACACCGTCAGCCTCATCTCGCTGACCCGCTACTGGCGCGGGGATTTTGCAACTTTATGGCGCGCACCTGACGGTTACAACCCCGCGGCCCGCGGTGGCGCCAGCGGCCCGGCCATCACCCAACTGGCGCGCCAACTGGACCAGTTGGATGGCGTCTCCACCCCGACGCCGACCACCACACCCCAGCAGCTGGACGACGCGCTCAAACAACGGGTACGCGACTTCCAGCGCACCCACGGCCTGCAGGCCGACGGCCAGCCCGGCCCCATGACCTATATGCAGCTGGAAAGCGCGCTCGGTGGCAGTTCACCCCGGCTGAAGTAAAAAACATGTCCTACATACTCGACGCACTCCAACGGGCCGATGCCGAACGCGCGCGTGGCGGCGTGCCCACATTGAACGCGCGGCCCATCGCGAGCGCACCCATGCAGAGTGGGTTTAATGCACAGCAGCGCTGGGGCCTTGCCATTGCGGTGGTATTCGTATTGGGTGCCGCAGCAGTTGCCTGGTGGTGGTGGGCGGCTGCCCCTGCGCCGCAGCCTGCGGCGGTAGCAGCGCCAACAATTCCCATTGCGCCTTCCCCACAGATGCCCGTTCTTGCGCCCATGCCAGTCAGCGCAGTGCCCGTCGCCCAGACGCCCCCGCTTCGAGATGCCGCTGTGCCTGCCGCACCCGTGGCACCGTCCGCGCCCACACGGCAGCCGGTGGCCATAACCGCTGCTCCAAAGTTGGCAGCAGTGCCCGCAGCGCCAGCGTCACCCAAGCCAAAGGCAGTTGCCGTTGCACCGGAGCCCCCCGCTGCACCAGCCGCCACACCTGCACCCCTGTTGGCCGAACTACCGGAAGCCACACGCCGCCAGGTTCCGGCCATGGCCATTTCAGGAGCGGTGTATTCAGACAACCCGGCGCAGCGCCTGCTGCTGGTCAATGGCCAGGTGTTAAATCAAGGTAGCCAGGTCGCGCCGGACCTGACGGTGGTGGAGATTCGCTCCAATATTTCGGAGTTCAGCTTCCGCGGAACGCGGTTCAGGTTGGCGCACTGAGTGCCGCCGGGCCGTCCCAAGGCACGAAAGTCCCCTCGGGGGGCAGCGACCCACACGCAGTGGGGGAGCATGGGGGCTAGGCGCTAGCCCTTTGCAAGCGGTCCCGCACACCTTCCCACTCCAGCGTGTCGGGCGGTGTTTCAACCCAGATCAGTTTGACGCCCTGGTCATCAAAACCGCGTAGCGCGGCAAACAACTGGTGGGCCGTGGCGGCGGCGTCATCGGGCATGCGGCGCAGCAAAATTGACAACGGCACCTTCTTCAACACCGTGCGGGCATAGACGGCAATGGTCGGCTTGGTGTCGGAGCCGGACTTGTAGACTACGTCGCCCAGCATGTTGACAGCGGCCTGCAGTGCTTTGGCATCCATCAGCCGCAATGTGGCCGTGGGCGCATAGTGCGACTCCAGAGTGCCTGAAGCCTTTGGGGCCTCTAGCCCCCGCTGTTCTTGATTGAGCAGCTCTTCATTTGATAGCACCTTCTGCCCACAGGCCTGCTCTACCTGCAGCCGGCTGATAGAGCCCGGGCGCAGCAGCACGGGTGCGCCGCGTGTGCAATCGATGATCGTGGACTCTATGCCCAGGTTGCACGGGCCGCCGTCCAGAATCAACAGATCCGGCCCCAGCTCACTGTCCACATGGGCAGCGGTAGTGGGGCTGACGCGGCCAAAACGGTTGGCGCTGGGGGCTGCAATGCCCCACACCGGCTCCTGGCCAACTGGCGCATCGTGTAACGCACGCAACACGGCCTGGGCCGCTGGGTGGGCGGGGCAGCGCAGACCAATGGAATCTTGCCCACCCGCGGCCGCCGTGCCGACACCGGGGCGGCGTGGCAGTATCAGCGTCAGCGCGCCGGGCCAGAAAGCCGACATCAGCTGCTGCGCAAACGGTGGCACCTGGGCCGCGAAATGCTTGACTGCCGGCAAACCACCCCCCTGCGCCGACACGTGCACGATCAGCGGGTGGTCGGCGGGGCGGCCCTTGGCGACGAATATTTGCGCCACTGCGGCGTCGCTGCTGGCGTCTGCGCCCAGGCCATAAACGGTTTCGGTGGGCAGTCCCACCAGGTGGCCGGCGCGGAGGGCGTCGGCGCAGGCGGTTATGGATGCGGGGTCGGAAGCAGGCAGGATCATGGAAGGATTAGAACGCCGCTATGCCCAAAATCGCGGCGGCCTGCAAGGCCGTGGCACGCACTTGGTCAGTCGTTGGGCCGGTGATGGTCAGGTGCCCCATCTTGCGGCCCTTGGCGGCGCGGGCTTTGCCATACAGGTGCAGATGGGTGCCGGGCAGGGCCAGCACCTGCGCCCAGGGAGGAACTCCGCCCTCTGGCCAGATATCACCCAACAGGTTCAGCATGATGGACGGGCTGTGCTGGCGCGGCTGTGTCAACGGCAGGCCGGCCAGCGTACGCACCTGCAGTTCGAATTGCGATACGTCGCAGGCGTCCATGCTGTAGTGGCCGCTGTTGTGCGGGCGCGGTGCCATCTCGTTGACGACCAGGCCGCCCAGGGCCTGCGCGGCGGGTGAGGCCGGGTCCAGCACGAAGAACTCCACGCACAACACGCCGACATAATTCAAGCCGCTTGCTATGGATTTTGCAGCAACAACCGCACGTTCCGCGAGGGCTGCAGGTAGATTTCCTTCATACACCTCGGTCACAGCCAAGATGCCGTCGCGGTGCACATTGCGCTGAGCCGGCAGGTTGACGCAGGTGCCATCCGCGCCACGCGCAACGATGACCGAGCACTCCAGCTGCAGTGGCAGCATTTTCTCCAGCACGCAGGGCACGCCGTTTAATGCAGCCCAGGCAGCGGCCAAGGCGGCGCGGTCGGCCACGCGGGCCTGGCCCTTGCCGTCGTAGCCCATGCTGCTGGTCTTCAAGATACCGGGCAGCAAGTCGTCCGACACCGCAGCCAGTTGCTCGGCGGTTTCTATAACTGCATACGGCGCAACTGGGACGCCGCAGTTCGCAAAATATGACTTTTCACGCGCACGGTCCTGGGAGATCGCCACACAGTCCGCGCCGGGCGACACGGTCACCGTCTGCGCCAATGCGGCCAGCGACTGGGCCGGTACGTTCTCAAATTCGGTGGTAACCGCCACGCAGCGCTGCGCCAGTTGTGCCAAGCCATCGGCGTCGGTGTAGGCGGTCTGGATATGGTGGTGGCTGACGCGCCCGGCTGGGCTCAGCGGGTCCGCATCCAGCACGGCGGTGAAAAAGCCCATTTGCTGGGCGGCTTGCACAAACATGCGACCCAACTGGCCGCCGCCCATGACGCCCAGCGTCGTCTCGGCGCTTGCGCCTAGCGTGACTTGGCTCATAACACTGGAGGTACTGACATACCCCGCGCCACCTCAGTCTGGTGGGCGCGAAAGGCCTCCAACTGCTTGCGCAACGAGGGATGGTCACCGGCCAGCATGGCCACAGCAAACAACGCGGCATTGGCCGCACCGGCTGCGCCAATGGCAAAGGTGGCCACCGGAATGCCCTTGGGCATTTGCACAATGCTGTGCAGCGAATCCACACCCGACAAATGTTTGCTGGCCACTGGCACACCCAGAATCGGCACCGTGGTCTTGGCCGCCAGCATGCCGGGCAGGTGGGCTGCGCCGCCAGCCCCAGCGATGATGGCGCGCATGCCGCGGCCCGCTGCGGCCTCGGCATAGGCAAACATGTCATCCGGCATGCGGTGGGCCGATACCACCCGTGCCTCATGCGAAATGCCAAACTGCTGGAGAATCTGCACTGCATGTTGCATGGTGTCCCAGTCGGAGCTGGAACCCATGACGACGCCGATTTGAATATTCATAAATCTTTAAAATGCGGGGGCAAAGGCTGCTGCAATCCGGCTCTGCCCTGTTGTTGTCCTCCCGATTTTACTTTTTCGCTTTGAGCGCGCTCCTAAATGATCAACGTCACCATTGAAAACTTCGAAACTGAAGTGGTAGCCGCCTCGGCACAAGTCCCTGTCCTCGTCGATTTTTGGGCGCCCTGGTGCGGCCCCTGCAAGGTCATTGGCCCCATATTGGAGAAGGTCGAGCTGGAGTACGAAGGCCGCTTTAAGCTGGTCAAGATCGACTCCGACGAACAGCAGGAGCTGAGCCAGGCCTTTGGCATCCGCTCCATCCCGACCTGCGTGCTGATGGTGGGCGGCAAACCGGTGGACGGTTTCATGGGCGCCAAGTCCGAGGGCGACATCAAGGCCTTCCTGGACAAACATGTGCCCTCGGCTGAAGCTCTGGAAGCCGAGTCCGATGCCGAAGATGCACAAGCGCTGATAGACGCAGGTGACCCCCAGGCCGCGCTGCACAAGCTGCACTCGGCCCTCACCGTCAACCCCGGCAACGACGACGCCCGCTACGACTATGTGCGGCTGCTGATCGAACACGATATGTTGGACGATGCCGAAGCCGCGCTGGCCCCGGCGCTGGCCGAGATTCCGCGCCAACTGCGCTTTGAAGCCCTGCACCAGTTCCTGTCGTCCATCCAGTTCGTCATGCAAGACGAGCGCGGCACCTGGACGGTTGAACAGTTTGATGCGCTGATCGCCGCGAACAAACGCGACTTCGACACCCGCTTAGCCAAGGCCCGTGTGCTGATGGTGGGCGGCAACTGGACCGAGTCCATGGACGAGCTGCTGGAAATCATCATGCGCGACAAGGCCTGGAATGACGCGCTGCCGCGCAAAACCTTTGTGGCGATTCTGGAACTGCTGACGCCGCCTAAGCCCAAGGTCGACCCGCTGGCCAGTGGCAAGACTGCCGGCGGTATCGAGATTGCGGGCAAGGCGCTTGCTCCGCTGGATCCGCAGGCGCAGTTGGTGGCGACGTATCGGCGCAAACTGAGCATGGCGTTGAACTGATACGGCCCCTGCAGGCGCCGCACACTACAACCAGGAGATCACACTATGGGCTTGATGGACGGAATGCTTGGGAACGCGTCGAAAGTTGACAACACCGAAATTCAGAACGAGTTCAGTCGAATACTGGCGCCCGGCGAGAAGGTCGAACACGCCTACCAGTTGATCCGCGACTACTTCGTCTTTACGGACAAGCGATTCGTTCTTGTCGACAAGCAAGGGCTCACTGGAAGCAAGGTGGAGTACCACTCCATTCCCTACAAAAGCATTACCCACTTCAGCATAGAGACCGGCGGCACCTTCGACCTGGATGCTGAGTTGAAGATCTGGCTCTCTGGAACGGCCTTGCCTATCCAGAAACGCTTCAACAAAAAATTGAGCATCTACGAGGTACAGGCTGTGTTGGCCAGTTATGTTCTGCGATAGGCGAGCGATTGGGGCCAATAAGCTTCACGGTGGAATGACTGGGCTACACCTTTGGTCCGATGGGGGGCGTAAGCGGTCACCCAGATTTAGTTCCTAGTTTGCAGGGCTTGTCTCAAAAGTGCGCTAACCTTCCCGGCGACTTTGTCGTTTCCAATATACCTATACATTCAACCAGCCATCGGACGTAAGCGCATGATGTCTAAAGAGATTTTTGAAATTCTTCCCCTGCGTTATCTGACTGGCTGCCTTGTTATCCCGCAAAACTGCGGGATACATCAAAGTTGAACTAAACCGCTGGGCACCATGAACTATCTCCGCCACCTATTGCTTTCGTCACTCCTGCTTGTCGTGGCCGGTTGCGACTTCCAGAAGGAAGCCGATGCGAAGTTCGGGGACCAGCACTTCAAAACTGCAATTTCTCTAGTGGAACTTCACAAAGTTCGCACGGGCTCGTATCCGGAAACACTCAAGGAGTTGCGGTTTGCGGGAGACTGGGATGCAATTGCAATCGGCTCCGTCGAGTACAAGAAGCTGGAGGGCGGCTACGAACTCAATGTCACCCGCGGCTGGGTCGCACAGCCCACATTGACGTATCCAGCGGAGTTTTGGCAGGGTCTTGGCGTCAAGAAGTCCAATATGCGTTCGGGAACATGAAGCGGTTTAACAGGTTGTTCGTCACGGACAGCCAACATCAGGTTGCCGCTTCGCGGCGCATGTTGCCTGCCGGTCAGCGCCAACGTTCAACCGAATAGCTATCTTATGCACACAATCCGCCGCCTCAAAATTGGTGAGGCAGACCTCTATCGTCGACTACGGCTTGAGGCTCTTAAAGATGCGCCAGGTGCGTTCTCTTCTACTTATGAATCTGCGCTGCAGCGGGACGAACAGAGCTGGGCTCAGCAAGCTGACTCTTCTGCGCACGGCAGCGGCCGCGCGACATTTGTAGTGATAGGCGAGCGCCCGATCGGCTTGGCCTCCATCTATCGAGACACTGAATCGCCCTCGACTGGTGAGCTTCTTCAGATGTGGATTGCTTTGTCTCACCGCGGGAGTGGCGTTGCTGCCGAACTGTTGGATCAACTCTTTGAGTGGGCACGGGACCACTCTTTCGCCAAGATTCTCGCGCAAGTCACTCAAGGAAATGAGAGGGCACTTCGTTTCTATGGGAAGTACGGTTTTCAGGTGGTTCCATCTTCCGATGGAACAGTGCTGACGAAACAGGTTGAACATGACGCTGGAGGCGGACCACTGTTGCGGCCGCCTCAGCTTTGACGTTGCCCCTGACTGCTTTGGAGCAAAGTGGAATCAGCTATGTGTCTTAAACGGAAGTGCGTTTGTGTCCCTGAGTGATTTCATCAGCTACTCCGATCGCTAAGGCCGCGTAGTTCTCCTCAGGGCAACTACCCCTGAACTACCGCCGATCCTCTGCCTGGAACGCTTTGGCCATTTCGTGCTCGGCTTCATCCATAAACCGCGCCCCCGCATGCGGTACTCGATCGTCGGCAAGGACAAGATGCCCGCTCCAATCCCAGCTCGTCTCTACTCCCTGTCCTTGGGTTCCGAGCGTGCGTACTTGGAGACTGCGCAATCGTCGGGCTCCAAATATTTGGCCCTTACGCCGCAGGGCAGCACCCGTCGCAACAGGTGCTTTTTCCCCAAACTGCCAGTCAAACGTCTTACACGACAGGAATGCGCGGCCTACAACGTAAACGTGAAGTTGTCGATGAGCGCACCCGGGGTGCGGGAACCGCCGAGGGCGCGGTGGTAGTAGGTGTCCACAGCCGGGTCAATGGCGGTGTGAGTGGTCAGGGCGAGCAACTTGTCGCCCAGCGCGTCGTAGAGGCTCTCGTCCCACCGCATGTCTTTGATGGGGCCAACGATCTCGCCGTTTTCAACCCAAAAACAGGCATAACGTGTCATACCCGTCACGCGGGCCGATACGGGATCGCTCCAGTTCAGGTAATGCAGGTTGGACAAGTACAAGCCAGTGCCCAGCTGCTGCAAAACATCTTTTTCTTCCAAAGAGCCTGGTGCCATGTCCAGTGCGCGTGGTGCTTCGGATTCGTTGGCGCCGTTGGCGATCAAGCCGAACTCTTTGCTGGTGCGCGAATTGATCAGCAGCGTGGACAGTTCGCCCGCCGTTATCAGCGGCACCGTTGGCGCGGACACTTCGCCAAGCGCATTGAAACGCGGGGTCAGCCCCAGGCCAAAGTTCTCGGTGATATGCAATTGGCCAGACAGACGGGATTCTTTATCGGCAAGCTTTTTGAATGGGCTGCGTCCCTGTTTCCAGGCAGAGGCCGACAAAGCGTTCCAGCCCATCATGCCCACCAGGTCGGCAACCGCGCGCGGGGCGAGGTAGGTACGGTACTGGCCAGGCTGAACGGTCTGCAGGGGTTTGTCCATCAATGCCAACAGGTGCTTGCTGTGCGCCAGGTTGGCAGCCCACTGCGCGGGCTCCCAGTGGGTACCGGCATAGCTGCCCTTGACCGCACGGGAGCCGTTGTAGAGCGAGTAATCCATGAAGAAGGTTTGCGTTGCAAACCAGTGGCGTTGGCCCTTGGAGTTGCGATTAGCGCGCACGATGGAGCCCGCGGCATACAACCCGGCCATGTCGCAGCCCTGCGCCGGGCCCACCACGGCGTCTACCACGGCATCGGGCGCCAGCAATTGGCCACTAAAGGTTTCGTCGCTGGTGCCATGGTTTTCTACAGGCACCTGGTGTGGGTCTGGCGGCAGCACGGCCAGTTCGTCGCGGCACTGGTTCAACATTTGCAGCATGGCCGCGCAGTCGGCCTCGACGTTGCCCGAGAGGGTGCGGCTCATCGCAGCCGTGCGGCCCGCGCCTTGCAGTTGCAGGCCCATGGCAATTTGCTCCACATTGGTGTTCTGGCGTACCCGGTTGTTGTTGAAGCGAACAAACAGGGTTTCTTCGGCGTTAAGGTTCAGTGTTGCAGCCTCATCCGCCTGCAAACTTTGCAACACGCAGTCGGCCACCGCATCGAAGTGTTGACGCACGGTAGTCACAAATGGGCACTGGCTCATGATTGGCCTCCAAACACTTCCACACCGCGGAACAAACAAGCTGGAGATGAATGCCCAACCCGTATGACCTGGCTGGGCTCTCCTTTGCCGCAGAACAGCGTGCCATAGGTCGCTTCGTCTTTGCCGACCGCGCCCAGGCGGTTCCAGAAATCGACGGTGACGCCGCGGTAGTTGGGGTTACGCACCACGCCGGCCAGTTGGCCGTTCTTGATCAGGCGACCATGCTCGCAACCAAATTGAAATTTGTTGCGGTAGTCGTCTATGGACCACGATCGGTTGGTGGACATCAGAATGCCGTCCTCTACCGAGGCGATCATGTCCTGTAGCGCAGAGGTGCCGGGCTCCAGGTTCACATTTGCCATACGGTCAATGGGAGCGCGGTTCCAGGAGGACGAGCGGAAGTTGGCCACTCCCGGCAGGCCCGTGCGCTCTTGCGACTCCACCGAGCCCAAGCCACGCTTGAGCACACCACCTTCAATCAAAAATTCGCGGCGCGCGGGGTTGCCACCGTCGTCGAACGCATAACTGGCCATAGCGTTTGGCTTGGTGGGGTCAAAGGTCACATGCATCAGCGGCGAGCCGTAGCGCAGGTTGCCAAAGTCGGTTGGCTGCACAAAGCTCCAGCCCGCGTAGTTGCGTTCGTCGCCCAGAATACGGTCCAGCTCCAGCGGGTGGCCTATGGATTCGTGGATCTGCAGCATCATCTGATCGGGCATCAGAATCAGGTCCATCGTGCCAGAGGGGCAGTTGGGCGCCGCCAGCAACTCCAGCGCCTCGGTCGCCACGCGCAAACCCTGTTGTGCAAAGGCGGCGACTTCAAAGGCCTCACCACCGAACTGCCCAGTGTGCGTCCACGTGCGGGTTTGGGATTGCATGCCCTCTGCGGCAGTAGCAGCCACCGTAATGTCCACCATGTCAAAACGCTGCGTGGTGTGGGTGCCGTTGGTCGAGTAGTAATCGATGTGGGTCTGGATCACCGCGGCCTGGGCACTGCGGTTCACGATTTTTGCGTCAATGGCCATGGCTTTGGATGCAGCCAACAGACAGTCGGTGATCAGCACCAGTGGGGTGGTGGCCAATGGCGTTTGCGCAGGGCTCTGGTAGGTGCCCTGCACAGCGGCACGGTGCGCATCCGTGAATGGGTGCACCTTGTGGCCAGCGGTTGCGCGGGTAGTAGCAATGGCCTGATCAAATGCCCGCTGCAGACCGCCGGTGCTTAGGTCCGCGGTAGCGGCATAGCCAAAGTGCCCGTCAATCAGCACCTCACACATGGCGCCTTCTTCCAGGGTGGTTTCGTTTTTCTCGGGTGCGTCGTTGCGCACCGCGCGTGTTTGGGTGCTTTCGCGCGAGTACCGCAGGCCCGCCCACTGTGCAGCCTGGCGGGCATGGCGTAGAGCCGATTGGGGATCAAAATTTGGCATGGTGGGGCGGCTACTGCCGCAGCTTTTCAAGGATAAAGCGGTCAAGTCTAACGCTTAGAACCGCCGCGCGGTTCAGCCGAAACCTGAATCCGCTGCGCATTGACTAAGCATGTTATTAACTATTGATTTGATAGCGTGGCAGCCACAATTGACGGGGGCTAGCGGCCATTTTTCCATACATGACTGGCTGGGCACCATGCAGCATAGGATCTGCTGCACACCCTACACACTGAACGGCGGTCTGACTTCAAAGTTTCACACAAGGTCTGCACAGTAGGGCCCTTTTGTGTATTGGAACTGGACCCATGAAACTTCTCTTTGCTTTGACCTGTGCAGCTGCGGCAACACTGGTAGCCTGCGGTGGCAGCGGCCCCGCACCCTTTTTGACACTGGATGGCGCCCAACCCCTGGTGCTGGGCCACCGTGGCTCCGCTGGCTATTTGCCAGACCACACGCTGGAGGGTTACCGCATGGCCATCCAGCAGGGTGCAGACTTCATAGAGCCCGATCTGGTGGCCACCAAGGACGGTGAGCTGATCGCCCGCCACGAGCCCAATATCACCAGCACCACCGATGTGGCCACCCGCCCGGAATTCGCATCGCGCAAGACCACCCGTATGGTCGACGGTGTGTCCGAGACCGGCTGGTTTGCGGGTGACTTCACACTAGCAGAAATCAAGACCCTGCGCGCCCTGCAGCCCTTGAGTGACCGCGACCAGTCCCACAACGGCAAGTACTTGGTCCCAACCCTGCGCGAGGTACTGGACCTGGCCAAGCTTGAGGGCGCCAAGGTCGGTCGTGTGGTCGGCGTTTACCCTGAGACCAAACACCCCACCTTCCATGTGGACGCCAACCTGAAGCTTGAAGACCGCCTGCTTGCCGTGTTGAGCGAATATGGCTACACCAAGAAGGACTCGCCGGTCATCGTGCAGTCTTTCGAAGTGTCCAACCTGCAATACCTGCGCAGCAAAACCCAAATCCGCCTGGTGCAGTTGATCGACGGTGACGACTACGACTTCAAGACCGGCGCCGTGACGTTGGCACCGCCCTATGACCGCCCGTATGACTGGGCCCGCACGGGCAAGACCGGCACCTTTGCCACGATGCTGACGCCCGCCGGCCTGGCCGCCATCAAGACCTATGCCGACGGCATTGGCCCATGGAAGCCGTACATCGTGCCCGTCAAAGGCACCTTCGACGCAGCCGGGAAAATGTTTGACCTGAACAATGACGGCGTCGTGAACTACAACGACACCGTCTCCCAGCCCGCGACCAGCGTGGTGGCTGATGCCCACAAGGCCGGCCTTGTGGTGCACCCCTACACCTTCCGCAACGAGGCTAAACGCCTGGCATTTGACTACCGCGGCGACGCTAAGGCCGAGTACCTGCAGTTCTACCGCTTGGGTGTCGATGGTTTGTTCACCGATTTCACCGACACCGCAGTCGCAGCGCGGGCTGCATACCTGAAGGAATTGGGGCGCTAGACCCCCAAATCTGGTAGTAGCGCCTTTTTTACATCTACTTACAATCGGTCCTTTTGATTGGGCCGCTCGCTGCGGTTCGATGCCATGGACCCAGACACCTCCCAGTTGTCGGCGGAACTCAAACGCCAGTTGACCAGCATCCGCGGTCAGCTGGCCGACCGCTTGGTGCGCGGTGTTTTCTGGATCGGCATGCTGGTCGTGCCGCTGTCCCTGTCCCGGACACTGGCCACCGGCTGGTTGCCCATCTACACCCTGCATCTGGCCGTGGGCGCGCTGTACCTGGCGCTGGCCTTGTTTCGCCGCTGGTTGCCCACCTGGCTGAAGGCAGGCGCGGTGGTCGCCACACTCTACGTCGTGGGTGTGGCCGGTGTGTTGAGCCTGGGGCTTGCTGCGCCGTCGTTGTGGTGGCTGATGGGTGGTCTCATCGTGGCCAATGTGCTGCTTCCTGCGCGGGGTGCACGGGCCATGATGGTGGCTGCCATGCTGGCTATGGCGGGTGCGGCCATAGGCTTCTCCACGGGTGGGCTGCAACTCAGCGTAGACCTCAACGCCTATGTACGCCAACCCATGGCCTGGGCCACCCTGCTGCTGGGTACCGGAGGGTTTCTGTTCGTTGTTTTCGAGGCCGTGTCGGTCTACAACCGCTCGGTATCGCTGGCGGTGGAACATGCCATGCTGCAGTGGGTGGATGGTTTGCCACTGGGCGTACTAGTGTTGGACGGAGACGGCGGGGTGCACTATGGCAACCGGCGCCTGGAAGAGGTGCTGGGCGTGGATTTGGTGGCCCTGGGCCAACGGCTCTCCATCCATTCACCGGTCAATGTGTTCGACACCGTAGGCGGCCATGTGGCCGGCACCGGCAAACGTTTCCCCGCGGGCCTGCACCCGCTGTTTAGGGCCATGCACGGCGAAGAGAGCAATGTGGAGGACTTGGAAATCACGGTGCGTGGCGAGCCACGGCGCTTTCGTGTGACAGGGCGCCCGGTGCGCAATGCGGATGATGAACTGGTCTACAGCGTGGGTACCTTTGAAGACATCACCGAGCGCAAACGTGCCGAGTTGGACCTTCAACGCAACCGCGAGCGGGCCGATTCGGCTAGCCGCGCCAAAGGCCAACTGCTGGCCCACATGAGCCGCGAGATGCGTACACCCATCGACACCCAGCTGGGCCTGCTGCAGCTGCTGCGCCAAAGCGGGCTGAACGAGCGCCAGCAAGAATATGTGGCGCGTATGGACGCCATGTCGCGCAACCTGCTCGCCACGGTGAACGACGTGCTGGACTATTCGGAGAGCGCTTCGGGCAAGCTGGTGCTGGTACCGCGCCCCTTCCACATCGACCTGCTGCTGGCAGAGTTGCAGCAACGCCTGCTGGACCAAATTGGCGACAAGCCCATGACCGTCCACACCGTCTGCGACCCGCAGATCCCCACAACCTTGTATGGCGACGATGCCCGCCTGCTGCAAGTGCTGGGCAATCTTGGGGACAACGCCGTCAAATTCGCAGCTGCGGGCTCGGTGACGGTGGAGGTGCAGCAGAAAGAAATAGATGTGGACTCGGTGCTGCTGGAGTTCGCGGTGCGCGACACCGGCATGGGCATCGCCCCGCGCGACCGGCATCGGGTGTTCTCGGGGTTTTTTCAGGCCGATACGCCGGAGGTACAACGCCTGGGGGGCGCCGGTGTGGGCTTGGCCGTGGCCGACCGTTTGGTGCGGCTGATGGGCAGCTCGATTGCCGTCAGCAGTACGCTGGGGCAGGGCAGTGTGTTCAGCTTTCCGCTGCGGGTGCTGCTGGCAGCGCAGGAGCAGGAAAAACCACTGTATCCGGACATGCCGGACGAGACCTGACACCGCACGCCTGCAAACAGTTCACTATAATATTTATAGCGAACTAGTGATATTTCACGGGGGCTATCAGGCTATCAGGCGATCAGGCGCTCCAGCGCTTCCTGGTATTTGGCCGCTGTCTTGGCAATCACATCATTGGGCACGCGCGGTGCCGGTGGTGTCTTGCTCCAGGGCTTGCCGTCCACCACGGCCTGCTCCAGCCAGTCGCGCACGAACTGCTTGTCGTAGCTGGGCGGATTGCCGCCCTCGGCATAGCCCTCGAGCGGCCAGAAGCGCGAGGAATCGGGCGTGAGCACCTCGTCCATCAGGGTCAGCGTGCCGTGCTCGTCGAGCCCGAACTCGAACTTGGTGTCGGCAATGATGATGCCCTTGGCCAGCGCGATCGCCGCACCCGCGCGGTACAGCGCGATGCTGGTGTCGCGCATCTGCGCGGCCAGTTCG
>JAYSZJ010000013.1:0-4474 GCA_043738115.1 Rhodoferax sp.
AGTTGCACCTGGGTTTGCAACAGTTCGGCATTGGCCGAGGCATTGGCCAACGCAATGGCGCCATAGGCACACAGGGTGTGAAAAATGGAACGTTCACGCTCGCCATACACCTCTGGGTTGGGCGACTGTATGGTCATCACCCCCAACAAGCGCTCGCCCACCATCAAGGGTGCATACAACAGGCTGCGTGTGGGCAGTGTGCCGGGAATCCAACTGCTCGTGATCTTGCCCATCGGCACTTCGACTAACACCTCCTTGCGCTCGCGGGCACAGCGTGCGGACACCGCGGTCGGGCTGTCCAGCGCCACGCGTGACAGCGGCAGAGGCGCGCCTGCCTCCATGCCAAACGCCATCTTCAGGAAAGGCGCGTCGGCCTCCATCATGTAGATTGCAAACGCCGTGGCGTCCAGCAGCTCATGCACATGGCGGTGCAACGCGTCAAACACCGCAGCAGCGTCCAGACTGGCCGTGATTTCGCGGCCAATGGTACCCAGGGTTTCCAGCGTGGCGGCGGTGTCCTTCAGCGTAGCGGCCAGTTTGCGGTGGTGTTCGGTGTCGGCCCTGGCCTGCTCCACTTGCTGGCGTACCTGCAGTGCCAACGCGCGTTTCTGGGCCTCCAGGCGCCGTGACCGGTTGCGTGCAGCGCTGGCCGCCAGGGCACTTTTGTACGCGGCGTCGAAATCACCCGCCGCTGCATGGGCTGCGGCCACCTGGTCCAGCAATTCGGGTGAGGCGTCGTATCCCCCTATCGATCCAGCAATCGCCAGGGCTTGGTCCAGATAGCCCAGTGCGGTTCGCGCGGCGTCGGCACGGTCGGCCGCATCGGGGCCATGCTCCAGGTGCATTTGGGCGAAGATGCGCAAAATTTGGATCTGCCCCTCCGCATTGCCCTGCTGCTGGGCCAGGGCCAGAGCCGCCTCGGCCTTGGTGTGCGCCTCTTGCAGGCGCCCCAGGCGGAACAACGCACTGGCCTGCCCCCGCCAGGCCTTGATGGCCAAGTCCGGTTCGATCTGTGTACGGCCATGTTCTTCCAGTTTGACAAACGACTCCAGGCCGGCCGCATAGTCGCCCACATCCAGCGCCAACTGGCCCAGATTGCTAAGGCCCAGTTCGTAGTTGCGCGACCCTGCCTGTGCGCCCATCAGCGCAAGGGCTTCCTGCAGGTATTGCCGTGACTCATCGTGCCGGCCCAAGAGGCGCATCACATCGCCCAGTTGCATCAGGCAAAAACCTATGCTAGCGGGCCAGTTAGTCTTGCGCGCCAGCACCAACGCACGCTCGCTCCACTCCAGCGCAGCGTCCAGATCACCCAAGGTTGCAAAGGACTCCGCGGCATTGGTGACCGACACCAGGGCCTGGCGAACCTGCCCACTGTCCAACGCGGACTGGTAGGCCACCAGGTCGTGTTTGATGGAGCCGCCAGGGTCATCGGTCAATCCCGCCACATTGGCCCGGGCGGCCGACGCCCAAGCCTGCACCGCCACGGGGAAGACCTGGTCTGGCGGAAATTGGCGCAGCAGCGCCGACGCTGTGGCCACCGGTTCGCGAAATGATGCATTGACCAGGCTGCGTGCCTGGGCCGCGGCTTGGCGCACCGCATCATCCGTGGCCTGGTAAGCGGCGGCGGCATGTTCCAGGCACTCGGCTACCTGCAGACTATTGCCGCGGTCAACACAGATGGAAGCCTGCAGCCAATGGGTGTCGCCTATGCCAAATTCGTCCTGCAAGTCTGCAAACCCTGCTGCTGCTGCCGCGGCCAATTCCTGTGCGGCCGCTCCGTCGCCAAACAGCAGCTTGATCTCAGCCTGAACCAGTTGCAGGCGTGCCAACAGACGTGCACGCTCGGGTGCGGCCAGAGCGCTTCGCAAGAACAGCACCTCGGCCTGCTCTGCCAACGCCAGGGCTCGCTGGCAATCGCGCTGGCGCAGATGCCAGGCACAAGCTACGGTGAGGGTCAGGGCGACGTCGCCTTGCTCGGTGGCATATGCTTGCTCCAGCGCGGCCAGGTCCTCGTTGACTATGAATAGTTCCATCACCAGTGACTGAGTGGGCAGGTTTTGCATCATACAGACGCCAGGCCCTAAACAGGGGTTCACGCAGCCATCTGTGGCCACATTCTGGGTTACCCTCAGGCGGTTTTCAGAACCCTTCCGTCGAAAGAACGCCGCGACCATGAAACTTGCCACTTGGAATGTCAACTCGCTCAGCGTGCGCCTGCCCCAGGTCCTGGACTGGCTGGCCGCTAACCCGGTCGATGTGTTGGTCCTGCAAGAGCTCAAGATGACGGACGACAAGTTTCCGGCGGACGCCTTCCAGGCAATCGGATATCACGCACAATGGTTTGGTCAGAAGACGTACAACGGCGTGGCCCTGCTGTCCCGCACGCCGGCAACCGATTTGGTCAAGAACATTCCCGGCTTTGACGACGACATGGCGCGCGTGATCACCGGCACTGTAGAAGGCATCCGCGTGGTCGGGGCGTATTTCCCCAATGGCCAGGAGCCCGGCAGCGACAAGTTTGAGTACAAGATGGAGTGGCTCAAGGGCCTGCGCCAGTGGATCAAGGCCGAGCTGCTGACACACCCCAAGCTGGTGCTGATGGGCGACTACAACATCACCTTTGACGACCTGGACGTGTGGGACCCGGTTGGCTTGTTTGAGACCATCCACTGCACCGAAGAAGAGCGCTACCACCTGCGTGCGCTTGTCGCGCTGGGCCTGCATGACAGCCACCGTCTGTTCGAGCAGCCACCCAAAAGTTACTCTTGGTGGGACTACCGCAATGCCGGCTTCACACGCAACCGCGGCCTGCGCATCGACCACATCCTGGTCAGCAACGCGCTCAAACCCTCCGTGCTGGCCTGCGCCATTGACAAGCTGCCCCGCAAGAACGAGCGCCCCAGCGACCATGCACCGGTTGTTGTGACACTCGGTTCGCTATAGTTTATATAGCGCAATATCCAATAAAATCGGGGGCTATAGCCTGTTTCAACGTAGGGCCGCCCCAAGGTGAAACACGTCCCCCTCGGGGGGCAGCGGCTACACGCAGGGAGCAAGCATGGGGGCCATTTTTACTCTAAACCCAATTCCTGAATCTTGCGTGTGATGGTATTGCGGCCAATACCCAGCTTTTGAGCCGCTTCTATGCGCCTGCCCTTGGTATTGGCCAGGGCCGCCAGGATAAGGCGCGACTCAAACCGGTGTGTCAATGCGTCCCACACGTCGGTGCGGCCGGCATTGAGCAGGGTGATGGCCTCGGCCTCCAGTTCAGATTCCCAGCCTGCCAAAACACCAGATGGCGGGGGCAGCGCACCAACGCCTCCCAACGGCACGGCACCCAGCGGGTCGGGCAGGGCAGCGGCCCCGAGGCGGGTATTTGCGGCAGCGGCATCGGCGCCTCCCTCTGACAGCACCGTGGACCGCGCGCCCACTTCTGGCGGCAGGTCCTTGGCCTCCACCATCTGGGCCGGGGCCATGACGGTCAGCCAGTGGCAGATGTTTTCCAATTGGCGCACGTTGCCGGGAAAGCCAAAACCCTCTAGCCAAGCCAGCGCTGCGTCCGATATACGTTTGGGCTCCACACCCAGCTGCTGGGCGCTTTGCTGCAGAAAATGCCGGGTCAGCACAGAGATGTCTTCCTTGCGCTCGCGCAGCGCAGGCAGGCGCAGGCGAATGACGTTCAGACGGTGGAACAAGTCTTCGCGAAAGCCACCGTCCTTGACGCGTTGCTCTAGGTCCTGGTGCGTGGCGGCAATCACGCGCACATTGGTCTTGACGGCGCTGTGGCCACCGACGCGATAAAAGTGGCCGTCACTCAACACCCGCAACAAGCGGGTCTGCAACTCAAACGGCATGTCGCCGATTTCGTCCAGGAACAAGGTGCCACCATCGGCCTGCTCGAAACGACCGCGGCGCATGGTTTGTGCACCAGTGAAGGCACCCCGCTCATGACCAAAGAGTTCACTTTCCAGCAGGTCCTTCGGGATGGCCGCGGTGTTGATGGCCACAAAAGGCCCACCGGCGCGCGGCGAATGTTTGTGCAGCGCACGCGCCACCAGTTCCTTGCCCGAACCGGACTCGCCGGTGATCATCACCGTGACATTGCTCTGGCTCAAACGGCCAATGGCGCGGAACACATCCTGCATGGCCGGTGCCTGGCCCAGCATTTCAGGCGTCTCGCCCACACCTTCGTCGGCCACCTCTTCGCGCTGGCTTTCCTCGACGGCGCGGCGTATGAGTTCCACTGCCTTGGGCAGATCAAAGGGCTTGGGCAGGTATTCAAAAGCGCCACCCTGGAAGGCACTGACCGCGCTGTCCAGATCCGAAAATGCCGTCATGATGATCACGGGCAGACCGGGATGTTTGGCCTTGACCTTCTCCAACAGTTCCAGGCCCGAGCCACCGGGCATACGAATGTCGCTAACCAGTATTTGCGGGCCTTCATCGTCCGCGGCGGTGTTCAGCGCGGCGAGTA
>JAYSZJ010000014.1:0-4462 GCA_043738115.1 Rhodoferax sp.
TCAGCACGGAATCAAAGCTGGGGTTGTCCGAAGTGTTGGAATTCTCGTTGTTGAAGTCGTTCAGTGTGCTCACAGGTGTGTCCTAAGGGGTGTGGGTTAAAGCAACCAACAACGATAAGGACCTACCATGACGACACCATGTCGTAACGATGACGGTTTTGTGAATCGACGTGACCGTGACCTGTTATGACCAAGTCATTTTCGGGAAATAGGCCTCCTGCCCCCGCGGGATATCAACAATGCGCTATATATTTAATAGCGCGCCATTGGGCAACGGCATCTAGGCGGCGGTAACCTGGGCATGGGCCCAGGCCAGCCAGGGCAGCAGGGCCCGCAGGTCCGCCGCCTCCACAGTAGCACCGCACCAGATGCGCAGTCCAGCCGGTGCATCCTTGTAGGCGCCGATGTCGTAGGCTACGCCCTGGGCTTCTATCAGGGCCACCATTTGTTTGACCTGTGCATCACTGACCGCCAGTGTCATACAAACACTGGTGTTCGAGCGAGTAGCCGGGTCTTGCGCCAAAAAAGAAATCCAGTCGTGGGCGGCGACAAAGTCCTCCACGATCTTCAGGTTGGCCTGGCTGCGCGCCATGACTGCCTGTACGCCGCCTAGGCTGTCCACCCAGGCAAGAGCGTCTAAATAGTCAGCCACACACAACATGGACGGGGTGTTGATGGTGTCGCCCTGAAACAGGCTTTCCATCAGCTTGCCATTGGAGGTCATGCGGAAGATCTTGGGCAGAGGCCAGGGCGGTGTGTAACTTTCCAGCCGGGCCACGGCGCGCGGGCTCAGCACCAGCATGCCGTGGCCGCCTTCACCCCCCAGCACCTTTTGCCAGGAGAAGGTCGCCACATCCAGCTTATCCCACGGCAACTCCATCGCAAACACGGCCGATGTGGCGTCACAGATGGTCAGCCCTGCGCGGTCAGCCGGTATCCAGTCGCCATTGGGCACTTTCACGCCAGAGGTGGTACCGTTCCAAGGGAACACCACATCGTTGGCAAAGTTCACGCGGGCCAGGTCCGGCAACACGCCATAGGGTGCGTCGATGACGTTCACACCGGGCAGTTTGAGCTGGTGAACGATGTCGTGGACCCAGGTGGCGCCAAAGGTTTCCCAGGCCAGCACATCCACACCGCGCGGTCCCAGCAGCGACCACAGCGCCATTTCCACCGCACCCGTGTCCGAGGCCGGCACCACAGCCACCCGATAACCTGCTGGCAGGCCCAGGATACGGGCGGTCTCGGAACAGGCCAGACCCAGTGCCTTCTTGCCTATCGCCGAGCGGTGTGATCGACCCAGCGTGTCCAGTTGCAGTTTGGAAACGTCGTAGCCGGGGCGCTTGCTGCAGGGGCCTGAAGAAAAGTGGGGGTTCTGGGGTTTAACCGTGGGTTGCATCGTGGTCTAGCGTGGAAAAAATTAAGAGCAGATCAAAGGACTAGGGAGCGGCGGCAGGTTTTTCGGCGACGGCTTTGAGGTTGGCCAGACCGCGCTCGAAGTCTTTGCCAATCATGCTGTCCATGCTAACAAACACACCCATGACTTTGGAGATGAAAGGGCTGGGGCCAAACATGGCCCAGGTCATGGTGGTGGTGCCCGGGCTACCACTGCTGAGTGTGTATTGCGAGGTGTTATGGCCTTCGAAGGGTTTCAGAAAGTCCAGCTTCACGGTCACGCTGGTGTTGGGTACGGTGTTGAGTATCTCCATACGCCCGGCACCCACCGCATCATTGCCCGACCATTCGTAAACGGCACCCTGGCCGCTGGGCGCGCCACTGTGGTTGACTTTCATGCCCGGGTCCAGGTTCTGCCACGGGGACCACTTGGGAAAGTGGTGGAAGTCGTTGAGCAAGGCATAGACCCGCGCCGGCTCGGCCTGAATGCTGATGCTGCGTTCAACCCGGAAGCTGTCCGGACGGGTGGTGGCAAAGACCAGCAACAGCACGATGGCGGCCAGCAGCCCCAAAACAATCTTTTTGACCATATAGACGCTCCTTGTAGGACGGGTTTGACTCTACGCCGCACTATACCGAATGCCCCGACGACCAAGTGCCCCGTCGCCCCATTGTTCGGCGATACTGGTGCGTCAATGATTGACACGCCAAACACCACCGCAATCCCCCCCGCCCACGCCAGCTACCTCGCCTCGCTGCGCGACAGTTTCTTTCGCATCCTGCCCATGGCCTGGCCGGTGCTGGTCGGCCAGTTGGCCGTATTGGGCTTTTCCACGGTGGACACGATTCTGGTGGCGCGTTTTGCGGCGAATGACCTGGCCGCGCTTTCCATCGGCATGGCGGCCTACATCACGATTTTTATTGGTTTCATGGGCGTCGTGCTGGCCATCAGCCCGATGGCGGGGCAACTGTTCGGTGCCGGCAAGCTGCGAGAGGCGGGCCAGCAGGTGCACCAGGCGATCTGGCTAGCGCTGGGGATTGCCGTAGTGGGCAGCACCTTGTTGATGTTGCCGGGTCCTTTTCTGGCACTGGCCAAGACCGGGCCCGAGGTGTCAGACAAGGTGCGGGGTTACCTGATGGCACTGGCCTTCTCGTTGCCCGCTTCGCTGCTGTTCACGGTGTACCGGGGCTTCAACACCGCCGTGTCGCGCCCCAAGGCGGTGATGGCCGTGCAGATTGGCGGGCTGGCACTCAAGATACCGCTCAGCGCACTCTTCATCTACGGTTGGACGCTGCCCCTGCCGGGCGGTTTAGGCAGCTGGCAAGTGGCTCCCATGGGTGTGGTGGGCTGCGGGCTGGCCACGGCACTGGTGATGTGGGCCCAAGCCTTGATCGCCTGGGTGATCGTGCGCCGCGATCCGTTTTACGCGCCCTTTGGCCTGCATGCCAAGGGTTTTGCCCGCCCCAACCGCTCCGCCATCCTGGCCCAGCTGAAATTGGGTATTCCCATGGGCGCTGCCATCATGATCGAGGTGACGGGTTTCAGCTTCATGGTCTTTCTGATTTCTCGCCAGGGTGGTGACGGCGCCGTGGCCGGCCACCAGCTGGCGGTCAACCTGGTGACGATGATGTTCATGGTGCCGCTGGCGCTGGCCAACGGTACGGCCACACTGGTCGCGCAGCGCGTGGGCGCACACGACCTGGCCGAGGCTCGCCGTCTGGGCTGGCATGGTGTGGAGATCGGTATAGGCATCGCGGCCATCCTGGGCGGGCTGGTCTATGTGCTGCGCGAACCGGTGTTGCGCATCTACACCAGCAATCCGACCATCATCGCCAGCGCCCTGCCGCTGTTGGTGTGGGTGTGGTGGTTCCACGTCGCGGATGCAGCCCAGACCATGGCCAACTTTGTGCTGCGCTCACACCGCGTCACTCTGATGCCGCTGGTAATTTACGTCACCGCACTTGGGGGTATTGGCCTGGTGGGCGGTTACTGGGTCACCACCAGCAGCTGGGCGCCTGTGGCGCTGCAGGGTGCACAGGGCTACTGGGCCATGAGCACGGCCGGGCTGGTGGCCGCGGGTGTGTCCCTGTGTGCCTTTCTGGCCTGGGTGCACCGCCAGGAAACCTCTCTGCAACGAAACGACGTTGATAAAAGTGGCCATTAGCCCCCGCGGAATATGGCTAGTTAGCTCCTATTTTTATAGCATAAGTCTTGAAACCAAGGGTTTCAGCCTCAGCGAGGAACCAACTGCTGTAAGTGTTGCAATCGTTCGGCCTGTGGCAACGCCGCAAGCCGGTGCACGGCCGCGTAAAACGCCGGCCAATCACCGGAGCTACGGTTGAACAGTGCCTCGAAGGCCGCCACCCAATCGTCATAGGCAGCCAGTGCGCCGAACGCCGCATTGTTGGCACTTGCCACCCAGGCGTCATACAGCCCCTGCCCACCCCAACCCTGTTTGAGGTGTGCATAGGCCTGGCGGAATTCTGCGTAGGCAGCCTGCTTGCGGGTCTCCTGCGCAACCCCGTTTCCCTTGCCATTGTCTTCATCTGTTGTTGCATAGATCTCTTTCAACTGCTGGCGCGTCCTGGCGGTCAGTGCGCGAAAGGCCCGTCTGCGGCCGTCAAAGTCGGCGTACTCCGCTTGCGCGGCGGGCTTGGCCCGGCTGGCCAGCCAGGCCGTGCTGCCCAGTCGCTCAACTGCGGTTGCAAACGATTCGTTGAACGCCGTGTCGTCCTTCACGTACACCACCTGGTGCGCCAGCTCGTGGAAGACCATGCGCGCCAGTTCGCCTTCTGAATAATGGATGAAGGTGCTGAGCAAGGGGTCACCACCCAGCCAGTTCATCCAACCCAGTGTGGAGTAGGCGGGTACACCATAAACGCTGGCCTCGAATCCTTGGGCACGCAGCGCGTCGGCCTCTTGATGCGCATCCTGCTCCTCGAAGTAGCCGCGGTAACCCACACAGCCCGCCACCGGAAAACACCAGGTCTTGAGCGTCAGCGAATAGGCCGGGGCAGCCACCACGTTCCACACCACCGCGCGCCGCGGCAGGTGTGCATAACGCTG